>NZ_JACVPM010000001.1 GCF_018881905.1 Polynucleobacter sp. MG-27-Goln-C1 | reverse complement strand
CAGTTCTATCACCAGTACTACTGGCGTACTCACCGGTTCAAGCTACACCTTTAACAACACTACCAGTGCAACAGTATCAGCCATCTTGGCAGGTAGCGTAAACCTGACTCAAGCTGGTAGCGGTACAACGACTCTGTCAGGCGCCAGCACTTATAGCGGAACAACGACGATTAGCGGTGGCACCTTATCCATCTCTGCAGATAATCAGTTAGGCGCTGTGCCAGGATCTGCTACACCAGGCTCTATCGTATTTAACGGCGGAACCCTCAATACCACTGCTACCTTTGCCTTAAATGCTAATCGTGGCATTGCCATGACTGGTAACGGCAACATCAATGTGGATGGCGCAACCACATTGACTTATAACGGCATCATTGCCGGCACAGGTGATCTGACTAAGAGTGGGGCAGGTACCTTGGTATTGGGTGGAAATAATACTTACACCGGTACAACAACCGTTTCTGCTGGAGCTATTAACTCCACAGGAACCATGGTCGATTCAGCAAATATCATCGTTAATAGTGGAGCTACCTACATTATTGGAAATGCAGATGTGATTAGTACCGTGACTGGTAATGGTTCTGTAGTTCTAGGCGCGAATCTAACTGTGGGTAGTGGCAATAATGCGTTTGCATTTGACGGGACATTTGCTGGCGGTGGTTCATTGATCAAGACTGGTACTGCAGCTATGACCTTGGCTGGTAGCAGCACCTATACAGGCAGTACCATCCTGAATGCTTCGCAGTTAATTTTAAATAATGCCAATTCACTAGGTTCTAGCACTGTTGTTTCAAGTGGCGGTAACTTGCAATTGGCTGATGGAATCATTCTCTCCAGTCTGCATGTGACTGGCCCGGTTACCATTACGAACCACATTAAGACATCTGGAGCACAGATCTACGATGGCGCAGTAACCATCGCTCCAGCTACTGGCGTAACCGTGGATATGGAAAATTATGCGGGCGCATCTTATACAGCTGCAGGTATCAAGCTAAGCTCGCTTAATAGCGCCATCACCTTCAATAGCACTATCGATGCAATTGCTGCTAAGAGTGCTTCGCTAAAAATTGACGCAGGTACTGGCACCGCAACTATTGGAAATAGCATTGGCTCAATAACACCTTTGCAGAATCTATATGTTGTTGGCGGCAGTATCAAGCTCTTAGCGGATGTCTTAACAAATCAAGAGCAAACCTATGTTGGTGCCATCAATATAGGTAGCAATGGTGCAGCCGGCTTCTTATATTCTGAATTTATTAGAAAGACCCGCCCAGTTACTACATTTGCCGTACAAAGCCCGATTTATACCCGCACCTTTATTTCTACTGATCCTATGGTTCGCTTTGTGGGAACAGTGAATCCTGATGCGGCGGGCACATATTCACTTGTGGTTGCTGCGATCTATGGTGGATTTGTCAATGGCGACGCTAGCAAAGAGCCAAGAATCATTTTTGATGGTTTGGTAGGAAACATCAACCCATTCTATTCAACTAACTTCCAGACATTGCAAGCTGGAGATCTATTTATGTTGGCAGGAAAAATTAGCACCATGGGTGTGAAGACTATTGCTACACAGAGCTACAGCACAGATGCAATGACTGTGAGCCTGGATTCAAATAACCCTATAGCAACCTTTAGATCTTCTCAACCTGGAACAATTAACTTTGACCTGAGTATGGTTGGTGGCCAAATGAATTTAGGTTCAGCAACTGGGGTTACTCGTGTAGTAATTGATGGCTTGACTAACTTTACTGGTACGGGAGTTGGATTGACTGCGGTTGGGTTCCCAATTCAAGAGGCAGCTGCTGCCGCTGCTGCTGCTGCAGCAGCGGGTGGCGGAAATCTAACTGCCACCGCTCAATTTGGTAAACAGTTTGGGATGAGTCGAGATATATCTGATGAGTCGAGCGTTAATGTCATTATGGATGAGAATGTTCGTGATGAGGATCGCAAACAGAGTGCCAATGCTTGTGGTAAAGATGAGGATCAACCTGAGTGTCTTTAATTTAAATCACCATGACAATTAAGCAATTCAACGCTACTTATATTGCACCTGACGATCGTTTGCTGTTTCGTTTCAATACACTCGAGAATGCCGAGTTCCGTTTCTGGTTTACTCGCCGAGTAACCTTATTCATTCTGGCTGCGACCCAGCATCTTATTGTTAAAAATCTAGAGCAAGTCCATTCACCTCAAGCCGCCAAGGCAATTGCTGAGTTTAGTAAAGCGACAATGCAGGTTAATCCCGATATCCTAGGTGTTTCTCAGGTCAGCACGTATCAACCTGCAGAGAACTACCCGCTGGGTGCAGACCCATTGCTGGTGATGGATGCTAAATGCACCTTGAAGAAGGAGGGCGCAGAAGAAGCACTCTCCTTAGATCTTGTATTGCCGGGTGGCGCAAATATCAATCTCCAGATGGCAGGGCCAACATTGCAAGCTATGTGCGCTTTGCTAAATCAATTGCGAGAGTATGCTGCTTGGGGTGATGTACCTCGGGTCATTGAGGCTGGTGAATCTGCTGAGGGTGTGAATGAGGGCAGGAAACCCTCCGTCCACTAAAAGGGTAGCATTGCTTCTGGCTTAGCAGCCAACAACACCGCCTTAAACTCTGCCTGAATACGTTTAATAGCCTCTTCGCTATCAGCCTCAAAACGCATTACTACGACTGGAGTGGTATTAGATGGTCTAGCCAGACCAAAGCCATCAGCATATTCCACGCGCACACCATCAATGGTGTTGATTGATTCTGATGTTGGGAACTTGGCGTTAGCCTTGATGGTTTCAAGCAATGAAAAAGGTTCACCTTCAGCACAAGCCAGCTGCAACTCTGGAGTGCATATCGCATTCGGTAAGTTGTTGAGGGTGTCGCTCGGATTCTTTTCCTTGCTGAGAATCTCGAGCAAGCGCGCGCCGGTATAGAGGCCATCATCAAACCCAAACCAGCGATCCTTAAAGAAGATGTGACCACTCATCTCACCAGCGAGTGGGGCACCAGTTTCTTTGAGCTTAGCTTTCACTAAAGAATGGCCTGTTTTCCACATGATGGGTTCGCCACCATGCTCTTTGACATAGGTCGCTAGATTACGAGTGCACTTCACGTCATAAATAATCTGTCCACCCGGATTGCGGGAGAGTACATCTTTGGCAAACAGCATTATTTGACGGTCGGGGAAAATCACCTGACCATCTTTAGTAACAACACCCAAACGATCGGCATCGCCATCAAAGGCGAGGCCTAATTCATTATCGGTAGTCTGCAGGTTCTTGATGAGGTCTTGTAAGTTCTCAATATGCGCTGGATCGGGATGGTGATTTGGAAAATGACCATCAACTTCGCAGAACAACTCTTGGACTTCACAACCCAAAGCTCTAAATAACTTGCCTGCAAATGCGCCGCCAACGCCATTGCCGCAATCTACCGCAATCTTCATGGGGCGAGCCAGTTTCACATCTCCAACGATATAGTTGATGTACATCGGGAAAATATCAAAAGTACTTCTTGTTCCTTGGCCGGTAGCAAACTTCTTGGCTTCAATGCGCTTACGCAAATCCTGAATCTGTTGACCATAAATAGCCGATGTACCCAGGACCATTTTGAAGCCGTTGTAGTTCGGGGGATTGTGGCTACCAGTAATCATGATGCCGGACTTCGGAGTCTTGCCATCAATGGTGTGGTTAGCAGCAAAGTACACCATAGGTGTTGCCACCATGCCTAGATCAATCACATTAATGCCTGTGGAGAGCAGGCCTTCTGTCAAAGCCTCAATCAAGCTAGGGCCAGATAAGCGGCCATCGCGACCGATGACGATATCGGTTTCACCAAGCTCACGCATCTCGGTGCCAAATGCTTGACCAATCAGTTTGGCGATAGAGGGATCTAATGTCTCATCAATAATGCCGCGGATGTCATATGCTTTAAAAATGGATGGAGACAATTGCATTACAGATCCTTCAGTAAAGATGCCCAAGAATTGCTTGGGTGGTAACTAGTTATTTGAATTTAATAGATTAATGCGGGTAGCAGTAACGGCATCAATATCTGCACTGGCAGCAATATTATTTTGATGGCTTGCAAGGGCTTTCTCAATCGGCTTGGCCAGAACTTTGCCGTATTCGACACCGGGCTGGTCAAAGCTATTGATATTCCACAGGGCGCCTAATGTCGCAGTGCGGTTCTCATACAAAGCGAGTAGGGCGCCAAGATAAAAAGCATTGAGTTTTGGCAGCAACAAAAGATTGCTTGGGCGCTTGCCGGGATAAACATCATTCGGATTGCTGGCAGTCTTGCCATTTGCTAATGCCTGCGCTTGTGCCAAGCAATTGGAAAGCAGAATTCGGTGATGCGCTACAGCCTCAGGCCGATCACTCATGGGCTCACGTACGGCGATGAAATCAATCGGAATGATCTCGGTACCCTGGTGAAAGAGTTGGAAGTAAGAGTGCTGCGCATTACTGCCAGCACTACCAAAGACTACTGGGGAAGAATGCTTCACTGGCTTGCCATCACGATCCACGCTCTTGCCATTGCTTTCCATATCAAGCTGCTGTAACCACTTCGGAAACCAATCCAAGGCATCCGCATACGGAATAGCTGCATAGGCTTTGATGCCATGTTTCTCTTGCTGAAACAGCAAAGAGAGTGCCATGATGACGGGTAGGTTTTCTTCTAGAGGTGCATTCTTAAAATGCAAATCCATCGCTTCAGCACCAGCTAGAAACTGTTTGAATGTCTCAAAGCCGTATTGCAGGGCTATTGGTAGACCTACTGCTGACCAGACTGAGTAACGACCACCAACCCAATCCCAGAATGGGAAGATGTTGTCTTCGCTGACACCAAAGTCTTTGGCGGCAGTAATGTTGGCGGTCACAGCATATAAAGCATGCTCAATTTGACTGTGAGTACAACCACTATCTTTAAGCCAAGCAACAACTGCTTTGGCATTCATGGACGTTTCAAGGGTGGTGAATGACTTCGAGACCACAATCACACGAGTGCTATGGGGCTGAGCGCGAGCCAAGATACGAGCAAGTTCAGCAGTATCAATATTGGCCAAGAAATGCATACGCATGCCACGGCTTTCAATACCGGGAACATGGGCTAAGGCTTCAATAGCAAGGCGAGGGCCAAAATCAGATCCACCAATACCAATATGAATGACGTCAGTTACGCCAACCCATTTATTACAAAGCGCATCAATGCGATGCCAAACTTCAGATACAGCTGGCATGACATCTTTACCATCGATCAACACTGGCGTTTTGCTCAGATTGCGAAGTGCAGAATGGAGGGCAGGGCGATCTTCACTATTGTTGATGTGCTTACCAGCAAACATATCCACAATGAATTGCTCTAACTGCGATTGACGTGCGCCGGCAAAGAGCTTTTTCCAATTGGCCACATCAATTCCTTGATAGGCGGTATCCAGCACCATATCAAGGGCTGAATGAATACTTTGGTTAGCTAATTGGGCTTGCACAGACATGTCTAGATTTTATCAATAAGGTCATCAAAATCCCCTTAAAACACTGAAAATGTTACGATTTCAGCAATATAAAGGCTTTAGCTTAGGCAAAAGTCATTACAAAATTGAGACATATCTGAAATCAGGTCAGGAAAAGCCGAATGGAGCAGGTTGATTGCGTAGTAGTGGGCGCTGGGGTCGTTGGTTTGGCGGTTGCTCGCGAGATGGCATTACAAGGCCGAGAAACTATTTTGCTCGAGCGCGAGGATTCCTTTGGAACCATTAGTAGTGCTCGCAATAGTGAAGTCATTCATGCAGGAATTTATTACCCAAAGGATTCTCTCAAGGCCAAACTCTGCGTAGCAGGCAATCGCCTCCTCTATGAATATTGCCGCAGCCATCAAGTGAGTACACAGGCTTACGGCAAACTCATTGTGGCGACTGACACTAATCAGTTGGATGATCTTCAGGGTATTTTGTATAAAGCCCAAAATAATCAAGTCCCCGATATCAAGATGATTTCAGGGGCGCAGGCTAAGGCGATGGAGCCACAGTTGCAATGTGAAGCTGCAGTGCTTTCAAGTTCAACAGGGGTAGTGGATAGCCACGGATTAATGTTGTCATTGCTTGGCGGCTTTGAAGATGCGGGCGGTATGGTTGCCTATCAATCTCCCTTGCTTGGCGCTAAACCAATCGGTGCAAATTCTGAAGGTGGCTTTGAGCTCACCATTGGTGGCGCTGACGGTATGACCATTCAGACGAAGTTGCTGATTAATTGCGCGGGACTGAGCGCCCCAGCACTGGCTCAAAAAATTGAAGGGCTTTCAAAAGACCTCATACCCAAAGCCTACTTCGCTAAAGGTAACTATTTCTCCTTATCTGGCAAATCACCATTTAGCCATTTGATTTACCCCATCCCGGAACCGGGTGGACTGGGCGTTCATCTAACTCTCGATATGGGTGGTCAGGCCAAGTTTGGTCCAGATGTGGAGTGGCTAGATATTAACGAGGAAAGCCAGATTAACTACACGGTTGATGCAAAGCGGGGAGAGGGCTTTTATGCGGCAGTCAGGCAGTACTGGCCCGGCCTAAAAGACGGCGCATTGCAGGCCGATTACTCTGGCGTGAGAGCCAAAATCGTCCCGCCAAACGCCCCAGCAGGAGACTTTTACTTTGAGGGACCCCAGCAGCATCAACTCCAGGGCTTATTCAATCTCTATGGCTTTGAGTCCCCAGGCCTCACCTCCTGTTTGGCGATTGCCCAGCATTTAGAGGCGCAAATCAAAAGTTCTTTATAATCTAGGACTCAAATCGCAAGGAAGAGTGGCAGAGCGGTTGAATGCACCAGTCTTGAAAACTGGCGAGGATGAAAGTCCTCCGTGAGTTCGAATCTCACCTCTTCCGCCATATACGACAGCAGAGCCCCTAACCATGGGGCTCTTTGTTTTTGGGGCTCTTCTACCCACCGTTCTACCCACCACCAAAACATTGTCTGAGCTTATTCCCTTGCATGGATCAGAGAAGGTCATCTTGGATAGAAATCATGCTTAAAGGCCTAGCCTTGCAGATTTTTAAGCAAATCAGAATCAATTCCTCACCCGGGCTAAATAACGCTGACCTGAGGAAGGTTGGGGCTAAGTTAAACTAAAAAATATCATTATTAGCGCTAGTAATAGCATTTTGGTAATTTAGTTATCTGGAGCTTTAAGCCCCAAATCAAGGGAAATAGATGTCAGAAGAGCAGCGTCGTCAATTACAGCAACAGCTATGGAATATTGCCAATACATTGCGAGGCAAGATGTCCGCAGACGACTTCCGGGATTACATCCTTGGATTTATCTTCTACAAGTACCTATCAGAAAAAATTGCCAACTTTGCTAATGATCAATTAGAGGGTGAAGAGCTAACGTTTGAAAGTCTTGATGAAAAGTCTGCTGAAGGTAAAAAATACCTAGAAGCGATCGAAGGGGCCTGTAAAGAAGAGCTTGGCTACTACCTTGCACCCAGCGAAATGTTTGATCATCTGGCTAAAAAAGGCAACGGGGAGCTAGGCTCCAACACCTTCATTCTCGGTGACTTAACAAAGGTCCTCAAAAATATTGAGCAAAGCACTTTGGGAACCGAGAGTGCTGAAGAGTTTGAGCACCTATTTGACGATATAGACCTCACCTCGGCCAAGCTAGGCAAGTCAGAGGATGAGAAAAACGATCTTATTGCCAAGGTGCTGGTTCATCTAAATGAAATTAATTTCCAATTGCGCGATGCTACGGCTGATGTTCTTGGCGATGCCTATGAGTACCTAATTGGTCAATTTGCCAGTGGCGCAGGAAAAAAGGCGGGGGAGTTTTATACCCCACAACCAGTCTCACAACTTCTTGCTGAACTGGTAACTCTGAATAATCCAAAACTCAGAAATGTCTATGACCCAACGTGTGGGTCCGGCTCACTCCTGCTACGCGTAAAACGACAAGCAGAGTTTGTTGGGCACATCTATGGGCAAGAAAGAAATCCAACCACTTACAACTTAGCACGCATGAACATGATCTTGCATGACGTGCACTTTAGTAAGTTTGATATCAAGAATGAGGACACACTAGAAAAACCTCAGCATCTAGAAATGAAGTTTGATGCGATTGTGGCCAATCCACCATTTTCAACGCAATGGTCTGCCAATCCGATGTTTATGAGTGATGACCGCTTTAGCTCATACGGCAAACTAGCGCCAAGCAGCAAAGCTGACCTAGCCTTCGTGCAGCACATGGTTTACCACCTATCTGAAGAGGGCACTATGGCAGTCCTATTACCTCATGGAGCTCTATTCCGGGGAGGGGCAGAAGGTCATATTCGTCAATACCTGATTGAGAAAATGAACTGCTTAGATGCAGTCATTGGCCTACCTTCAAATATGTTTTATGGTGCCGCTATTCCGGCTTGTATTTTAGTGATGCGTAAATGCCGCAAGAAGAATGACAGCATCCTTTTTATCGATGCAAGTAAGAATTTTGAGAAGGTAAAAACTACAAACGTAATGCGCCCTGAACACATCAATAAGATCGTTCAGACCTACAAGGCACGTAAAGTTGAGGAGAAATACAGTGCCACAGCCTCAATCGAGAAAATTAAAGAAAATGACTGGAATTTGAATATTCCAGGATATGTTGATAGCTTTAAGGTGGTAGATAAAATTGATCTTGCTGAACTATCGCTTCAGCTGACTAGCCTAGACGAAGAGATGGCTAGCATTGACAAAGAGATAGGGATCTTTTGTGGGGAGCTTGGTATCAAGCTGCCATTCGGGGAAGGTCGAAAATAATGACTGCGCCTAAGTTGAGATTCAAATCCTTCCATCAACAATATCAAGAATGTGAGTTAGCGAGCTTGGGTGAGATTCAGCGGGGGCGATTTACTCCCCGCCCAAGAAATGATCCGAAATATTTTATTGGGGGAAATATTCCTTTTGTCCAAACAGGAGATATTGTTAATGCACCCTTGTATGTGGAGAAATATACTCAATTTCTTAATGAGGAAGGTTTGGCTGTAAGCAAGCAATTTCCTGCTTGTACTGTGTTTATAACGATCGCTGCAAATATTGGGGATACAGCAATCGCAAAAGAGCCTGTTGCCTGTACTGATAGTGTAGTAGCCATCAAAACCTACTCAAATAAAGCAGACCCTTTTTGGTTAAAGTATTTTTTGGATACAAGAAAGGGTGAGTTAGATTCAAAGGCCACTCAAAATGCTCAGAAAAATATAAATCTTCAAGTTTTGAGACCTTTAAAGGTTGCCGCACCAGTTATTGAGGAGCAGCAAAAAGTCGGCCTATTTTTGTCAAAAATTGACCAGAAAATATCTGGTTTAACCAAGAAGCATGAGCTGCTTATTCAATACAAAAATGGCGTCATGCAGAAAATCTTTAATCAGGAAATTCGATTTAAAGATAGCGCAGGAAAAGATTTTCCAGGCTGGGAATATGTGCCGTTAGAGGAAGTGCTGGATTATGAACAGCCGGGCCGCTATCTTGTTTCATCCACTGAATATTCTGATGGCTTTGATACTCCCGTTCTAACAGCAGGTAAGACATTTTTATTGGGCTACACGGACGAAATTAACGGTATTTATACAGATTTACCAGTCATCATATTCGATGACTTCACCACGGCATTTAAATTTGTTGATTTTCCATTTAAGGCTAAGTCATCCGCAATGAAGATGCTAAAAAATATCAATTCAGATAACTGTCTTAGGTATATCTATGAAGCAATGTGTCGAATTGATTTTCAAGGGGGTGATGAGCATAAGCGTTATTGGATATCACAGTATTCAAAAATCACAATACCGTTACCCCATCATGATGAGCAAATAAAAATATTAGAGTTTTCGGTTGGGATTGATAAAAAAATTGAAATCATTAAATCCAAACTTGAGCTAACCAAGCAATATAAACAAGGCCTACTCCAGCAGATGTTTATCTAACATGACCATCCAATCTGAAGCCGCGCTAGAAGAAGCGCTAATTAAACAACTCCAGTCAATGGAGTACTCCCGCGTAGAGATTCTGGATGAGTCTGCCATGTTGGCTAACTTGAGGCGCCAACTTGAGCTCCACAACGAAAACACTCACCATATTCCCAATCTTCGCTTTAGCGATAAGGAATATGAGCAGATCCTTAATAAGCTAAACACCGGTAATGTCTTTGACCGCGCAGAAATCCTTCGAGATAAATTTGCCTTAAAGCGTGACAACGGGGATGTTATCTGGATCACCTTCTTAAACCATGTTGACTGGTGCCAGAATGAGTTCCAAGTCACCAACCAAATATCAACAGAAGGTAAGCGTAAGAATCGCTATGACGTCACGATTCTGATTAATGGCCTGCCTTTAGTCCAGATCGAGCTCAAACGTCGCGGTATGGATCTAAAGGTCGCTTTTGACCAGATTATTCGCTACAAGCATGAGTCCTATGATGCGGGCTATGGCTTATTTCAGTATGTTCAGCTCTTTGTCATTAGCAATGGCGTCAATACCAAGTATTTCTCTAACAATAAGAGCATTAAAGAGTTCACCTTCAAGCAGACCTTCTTCTGGTCTACCAAAGAAAATAAGCGCATCTCAGACCTGCATGACTTTAGTGCTGAATTCCTAAAGCCTTGCCATATAGCGAAGATGATTTCTCGCTACATGGTTCTGACAGTAGACAAGTTGCTTTTAGTAATGCGCCCTTACCAGTATTACGCAGTAGAGGCCCTAATTGAAAAGGTAAAAACCAGTAAGTCCAATGCTTATATCTGGCATACAACCGGCTCAGGCAAAACCTTAACTTCGTTTAAGACCAGTCAAATCGTTGCTGAATTACCAGAAGTTGATAAGGTTGTCTTCGTCGTGGACAGAAAAGACTTGGACTATCAAACGGAGAGGGAATTCAACCATTTCGAAGAGGGTTCAGTCGATAGCGCACCCAATACCTCGGAGTTGGTCAAGAAGCTCAATGACCCAACTTCAAAGATAGTTCTAACAACGATTCAGAAGTTAAATAACGCGATCACCCGTGATAGGCATGCCATCAAGATGGACGGTCTAAAAGACAAGAGGGTGATCTTCATCTTTGATGAGTGCCATCGTAGCCAGTTTGGCGAGAACCATAAAAACATTAAGCAGTATTTCAGTAACTGCCAAATGTTTGGCTTTACTGGAACGCCGATTCTGGAGAAGAACGCATCTTCCCATGGTGGGCGCAAGCAAACAACCGCCGATCTGTTTGGTACTTGTCTGCATAAATATCTTATTGTTGATGCAATACGGGATGAGAACGTCCTTCGCTTCTCTGTTGAATATGTCGGGCGATACAAGAAAAAAGAATATGGTAGCCACCTGGATATCGACGTCGAGTCAATCGATACCAAGGAGTTGATGGAGGCTGACGACCGGCTTAATAAGATCACTGATTACATCATTGACCATCATCGTCAAAAGACAAAGCATCCAGATTTCACTGCGATGTTCTGCGTTGACAGTGTAGATTCATTGATTCGGTACTACGACTTATTCAAACAGAAAATCGCAGAAACGGGCTCAGACTTAAAGATTGCCACCATCTTTAGCTATCAGCAGAATGAGGCTAATCCTGAGGCTGATGGTACTGGTGGCGTAATTCCTGAAGATGATGGCGTAACTCCTGAAAAGGTGACCTATAGCCGAGACAAGCTAGATCAATACATCAATGACTATAACGAGATGTTTGGTACTAAGTTCTCGACTAAAGATAGCCAGGACTATTACAACTACTACAAAGATATTGCTAAGCGCGTACGCCAGGGGCAAGTGGACATCCTATTGGTAGTCAATATGTTCCTAACTGGTTTTGATAGTCCAAGACTCAATACGCTTTACGTTGATAAGAACTTAAAGTACCACGGCCTAATTCAGGCGTTCTCTAGAACCAACCGCATTCTGAACGATAAGAAATCACAGGGCAATATCATTTGCTTTAGAAATCTAAAGGAAAAGACGGATGAAGCGATTGCCTTATTCTCCAATAAGGATGCTAAGGAAACAGTGCTGCTAGAGCCTTATGAGAATTACGTTGAAAAATATAACCTAGCGGTTGAAGCACTCCTTGCCTTAACTCCAACCGTTTCATCGGTGGATGATTTACAGGATGAGAATGAGCAGCTACTGTTTGTAACGCGCTTTAGAGAGCTTCTTAAGTTAAAGAATGTAATCACTTCGTTTACTGACTACAAGGAGGGGGATCTGGCTCTTACTGAGCAAGGTTTTGAAGATTACAAGTCTAAGTACCTCGATATCTATGAACGCGTCAAGCATGAGAATGCCAAAGAGAAAGATTCCATTCTGAATGACGTGGACTTTGAGATTGTTCTCATTCATCGAGATCAAATTAATGTTGCGTACATCATCTTGCTGTTAACCGAATGGTTAAAGAATGGTGGCAATGGTAAAAAGGGCGAGGGAATCAAAAAGCAGATTGATGACTATCTATCTGGTGAGATTCAATTGCGCTCTAAGAGAGTCCTGATTGAGCAGTTTATTGAAGAAAGCCTCAGTGGCCTATCTCCTGATGGGGTTGCAGAAGAATTTGAAGTGTTTTGGGCCAAGAAGAAGAAGGCTGCCTTTGATGCGCTATGTCAGTCCGAGAAGATTGATGGAAAGAAACTTCAAGCTTTACTAGAAGGCTATGAATTTACAAACCAAGCCCCAAGGTCGGAGGAGTTAATTGAAGTCCTGGAGCAAAAGCCCAAAATTTTGGAGCGTAAATCAACTTTAGTAAGGGTTGGGGATGCGATTGCCCGATTTATTGATACGTTTATAGAGGGCATGGGCTAATGGCATCTAATGCTAAATCGAGTATTAGTGTGACTTTTACCTAATTTGAATGAAATTACTAGACCAGATATGAAAACACTCTACATAGATATGGATAACGTATTGGTGGATTTCCCATCAGGAATAGCAAGAACCCCTGAGCATATACAAGACCAGTATGAAGACCGATTGGATGAAGTTCCAGGCATCTTCTATTTAATGGATCCAATTCCAGGGGCAATTGCCGCCTATGAAGAGTTGGCTACCATGTTCGACACCTATATCCTTTCAACAGCCCCATGGGGCAATCCAAGCGCTTGGTCGGATAAATTGCTGTGGGTAAAAGACTATCTAGGTAAGCCAGCATATAAACGCTTAATCCTAAGTCACCATAAGAATCTGAATGATGGAGATTTCTTGGTGGATGATCGTCTTAAGAATGGAGTAGATAGGTTTAAGGGTGAGCATATTCACTTTGCTACCCCTGAGTTTCCCGATTGGGAGACTGTTGTCCGTTATTTAAAGACCAA
This sequence comes from Polynucleobacter sp. MG-27-Goln-C1, assembly GCF_018881905.1. Lineage (GTDB taxonomy): Bacteria > Pseudomonadota > Gammaproteobacteria > Burkholderiales > Burkholderiaceae > Polynucleobacter. Next base: position 773,258 of record NZ_JACVPM010000001.1, on the reverse strand, counting down.
GGCCTAGAACATTTTCGTGGTGCTGTTGCCTGCCTAACTTGGCTTTACTTTCGAGATACTCATAAGGGTTAAAGGCATCCAGATTATCAGCCCCACGAATGCATGGGACCGGACCATAATTTAAATACTCTTGCATCAAAGCGTGTCTAGCGAGAGATGAATATCGCGGTTTGCATAAGACCCGATCAATTACTCTCCTGCATGCATCCACAGCATCTGTAAGATCCTCGTAATCCCCAATTTGAATCCAGGCGCTCTGATCCATGGGGCGGTTATGGTCAAAGACCTCAACGCTAAGTGGTTTGGATAAATTCACTGCATGCATAATCATCTCCTGATTTTTCCGTAGGATAGATAGCATAAGCTCAGGAGATGTCCATGTTTCAATTGGTGGATTGACCACTCCTTTCTCTAATAAAAGCCTGAACCTGTTCAATCGTCCAAAACGAAGATCTTCCAATCTTGATTGGTTTGGGAAACTCACCTTTCTGAACCATTAACCAAAACTTAGATTTAGAAACTGGCATCACCTTCAATATTTGAGGAATTCTCATCAAGGTGATTGGTGGGATTTGAGGGCTGGATTGACTCATCACCATCTCCTTAGCGGGCGCGTTTTACATTTTTACGATAAACCTGCAACGCCATCTTTGCAGAACTCATTTTTGTGTATCCATAAGATCGATACAAGCTATACAAACGAAATGCCACCATTTAATTTAATCTCCTATTGTGTTTTGTTTTGCATCATTTTGTCTGCTGCTGAAGTGCAATGTAGTCAATGAAATTTTGGTGGTCAATCAAATGTCAATACCCACTTTGAAGACGCATATTAATTTTTGACTACAAAAAAATATTTATTCATAGAAGTGTCACAAGCCATATAAATAAATGGCTACAGACTTGTCAGAAGTTTCTGATAGCACAAAGAGGTTGGTGGACACGCGTAGATCAATAAACACTTCAGACAAAGAAAATCATTCTCACGAATATCTCAAACATGGATTACAGATAAATGATGAATAAATAAATTAAAGAAAAATTCAGAAAAAACACGTTTGACGATACGCTTTCCGATTGTTAGATTCATCTCTTGCAAAAAAGATTACTCGCAAGAAAAAGAACTACACGGAGACAGTATTAATGAACTACTACGAGCATCACATTGGAGATTACGCCGAAGCAACCGCGCATCTTACATTCATAGAGGATGCAACTTACAGCCGTCTCATCAGAAAGTACTACGCCACAGAAAAACCGCTACCTATCGAAATCAAACTAGTGCAACGATTGATCAACGCACGATCTAAAGAGGAAAAAAATGCAGTGGTCTCAGTCCTTAATGAATTTTTTACTCTCACTGATGATGGCTGGAGACAAGAGCGCTGTGATCATGAAATAGCCCGCTTCAAAGATAAGCAACTCAAAGCCAGGCGGAGCGCAGAAGGCAGGTGGCAATCATTTCCAAATGATGATTCATCAGCAGAAAATCCATCAAACAATGGATGCGTTCGCAATGCGACCGCAATGCGAACGCATTGCTCACCAGACACCAAACACCAGTCACCAGTAACCAATCTCCATACACCAGGCAAACAAAACAATGGGGGTGAAAAGGAAAAAATTCCCCAAGAGCCAACAAAGCCATCCGATGAAGAAAAAGTTTTTCAAGAGCGTATCGAAAAATATAAAAGCTTCGCAGCCATGATCAGCAAGGAGGGTAGAGCTATAGCCGTAGACGACTACCGGATACGGGACATCGTCAATCTCGGGGTTACCGAAGCTGAGGTGGCAGAGGCGATTGCCACAGCCAAGGAAACCCGAATAAAAGTCTCAAACCCAACCCCCATCAATGCAGGTTATGTCTTGGCAATACTCAAAGGAGCGCGCAAGAAGGCAGAAGCTGCTAGCGCAGAAGAAGAGGCCTGGTGGAAGACCAATGAGGGCATAGACGCCAAAGGCAGGGAGTTGTCGATGAAGGCTCAAGGCTCCGAAAGCTACGAATCCTTTAAAACCCGAATCTTTGCCGAACTACATAAGCGAAAAGAGCGCGCAGAAGCGATGGAGAAACCCAATGCAAACTAATCACGCCATAGCTGGAGTCATTGATCGCCTAGACATGGAAGACTTCCCCATAGGATCAAAGGTAAAGACCCCAAGTGGGCGCGTAGGTACCGTGGTCAAACATCGTGGAGCCCAAAGCCGCCATGACCTATTCCAAAGAATCATCATTGAATTTGATGAACCTCTTGGGGATTCGGTAGCGCTGCAACCCCATCTTTTACGGTTGATCAAAAACCCATGATTGAAATCAATCAAAAGAAATCAAAGAAACCAGCACCAAGCAAAAGCAAGGGAGGGGCAAGACCTGGAGCTGGCCGCAAGGAGGGCAGTCTAAGCAAGCGTACTCGTGAGATTGCTGAGGTAGCTGCTGCTCAGGGCATCACCCCCTTAGAAGTCATGATGAGCACGATGATGGAGCTCTACAAAGAGGCGGGTAATTGCAGTCGCGATCATCATGACCATGGTGATAAGACTAACGAACATGATGATGGTCATGGCACCATGATCACTGAGAACCGCATAAAGTTGCTGAACATGGCCGCCACCATCGCCAGACATGCTGCGCCCTATGTACATCCTCGCTTATCGGCTATTGAGCACACAGGCAAAGATGGGGCGCCATTACAAAGCGGGGTCTTGGTGGTACCTGGTGCCATGAGTATGGATGAGTGGGAGCAAGCTGCCCAGCCAAAACACTAGCCCATGAAAACCATCTGGGCACCATTGCCTGGTAGCCAGACCTTATTCCTGACATGCCCTGTATATGAGGTATTGCTTGAAGGTACCAGAGGAGGGGGTAAGACTGATACCTTACTCATGAGCTATGCCCAACACGTAGGAAGAGGCTTCGGGGATCATTGGCGCGGCACACTCTTTCGATTGACCTATCCCCAACTAGCTGACGTAGTGGCAAAGAGTAAGCGCTGGTTCTATCAAATCTTCCCAGGCGCCAAGTTCAATGAATCAGACTACGTCTGGAAGTGGCCAACAGGAGAGATGCTGTATTTCAGATATGGGGCTAATGAGGGTGACTACTGGAATTACCACGGTCACGAGTATCCCTGGTTAGGGTTTGAAGAGCTCACCAACTGGCGCAACCTATCTTTTTACGAAGCAATGCATTCCACCTGCAGGTCATCGCACCCTGGAATGCCTAGGATGGTGAGGGCAACATGCAATCCATTTGGAGTGGGGCATGCATCAGTTAAGGAGCGATTTCAGATTGGAGCCATTCCTGCTGGACAAATCATTAGGCAGGAGGGTGCGCTCCCAAGGGTGAGAATTCATTCAACGATTTATGAGAATACCCATCTCCTAAAAAACGACCCGAACTACCTGATGAGTCTAGAGTCACTAAGCGATCCAAACAGGCGCAGAGCCTGGTTAGAAGGTGATTGGGATATCCACGTGGGAAGTTTCTTGGAAGGTGTATGGAAGCCCTCTAAACATGTTGTAGAGCCCTTTGCTATACCGCCGACATGGAAGGTATGGCGCTCCATGGATTGGGGCTATGCCAGGCCGTATGCCGTCTATTGGTTTGCCTTATCTAATGATGGAGTCTATTACCTATGGAGAGAACTCTATGGATATGGAGATAAAGAAAATGCGGGCACCAGGGAAGACGCAACGGTAGTAGCCGAGAAGATCAAGAAGATCGAAATTCATGATCAACGACTTGGTTACGAATACCGCATGAACCTAGCTGACCCATCCATCTTTTCTAAGATTGGAGCGGAGCGATCCATCGGACAAATCTTCAGAGATAAGGGTGTGAAATGGACTGAGGCCTATAACGCTCCCAGAAGCAGAGTCAACGGCGCACAAGAAATCATCCGCCTATTGGCTGAAGGAAGGTTAAAGGTATTTAACAATTGCAAGCATTGGCTTAGAACTATCCCTCAGTTACCGCCAGATTCACTAAACCCCGAAGATGTGGATACCGATGCCGAAGACCATGCTTGGGATGCCACTAGGTATGGGTTAATGAGGCGGCGGTCATTGACTGAAGGGGGTTGATATATATTTATTGCGCGCGGTGACCGGGCTTATTTTTAGGAAAGCATTCTCTAATAGCAGACAAGGCTATGTGTAGCGCAGTTGTACTACTGTAATACACTTAAATACGAACGGGCCCCTATGGTAACCCGCACTTAATTTTGAGATGGTGCCTATGTCCGACTATGATTTTAGATCGCTTAACGATAAAGAATTTGAGATTTTTTGCTCTGATTTGATTGGGGACTCTCATGGCCAACGTTTTGAGAGATTTAAACCTGGTAAAGATGGCGGAGTAGATGGGCGATATTTTAGTTCAGATGGGGATGAGGTAATTCTGCAATGCAAGCATCAGCTTGGCACATCTTTAGCCCAGCTTATCAAAAAGCTTGGTAGCGATGAAAAGATCAAGCTTGATAAGCTAAAGCCAAAACGTTATCTGTTAGCAATCTCACACCCACTATCGAGACACAATAAAAAACAAATTTCAGATTTACTGGCGCCGTATATTCAGGCGGAAAGCGATATCTTGGGCATGGAGGATCTTAATGATCTTCTTCGCGCTAGACCTAAAATTGAGAAGCGACACTATAAGCTCTGGATGCATAGTACTGCAGTCCTAGAGCAAATTTATAACAATGCAATATTGGGAAGAAGTGCACATTCCCTTGAGGAAATTATTGCATCTAGCTCGCGTTATGTTGTGACTACAAACCACGAGGCAGCGTTGCAGATCTTAGATCGATTGGGGGTGGTGATTATTGCGGGTGAGCCCGGCGTAGGAAAAACTACCCTCGCGGACCATTTATGCCTTCACTATGTTGCCAAAGGGTTTGCCTACTTCAGGGTAGTCAACGATATTCGCGAGGCAGAGTCCGCCTTTGATTCTGAAAGCAAGCAAGTATTTTATTTTGACGATTTTTTAGGTAGAAATTATCTAGAAGCCTTGGGGGGTCATGAGGGAAATCAAATAACAATGTTTATGAGACGTGTTGCATCAAATAAAAATAAAAGATTTGTTTTGACTTCAAGAAGCACCATATTAAATCAAGGAAAATTCTTGATCGATAACTTTGATCACGGAAATACACAAAAAAATGAATATGAGTTACGCATCAAATCTCTTAAAGATATCGATAAAGCTCATATTTTATATAACCATATCTGGTATTCAAATTTAGATGATTCATATATAGAAGAGTTATATCTTAATAAAAGATACAGAGATGTGATTGCGCACAAAAATTTTAATCCTCGTCTAATTAGCTATATTACTGATGCCACAAGGCTGGAATCAAATTCTGCTGCTAATTACTGGCAATTCATTTCTCAGTCCCTATCAAATCCATCCCAAGTTTGGGAAAACCCATTTAATGCGCAGCAAGATGATTATGGTCGTCTATTAATACTTCTAATGGTCTTAAACGGCGGGCCAATCGAGGAAAAAATTCTTTCTGAGGCCTATCATAGATTTTTGCTTTTACCCAGGTGTCGCAACTTTAAAGGTAGGCATGAGTTTCAATCCAGCATACGTTTGTTAACGGGGTCATTTTTTAATCGGACAGTTTTGTCGGATGGAAGGTCGCTTATTGACTTATTTAATCCATCTATTGGGGATTACATTCTTAAACGTTATTCTGGAGATGTTGACACCTTTCAACGTTGTTTTCAGAGCTTGCTGACATTGCGTTCCGTGATAACGATCCGTAGTCTATGGGCTGATAAATATTTATCTCAAGATGATGTACATAATATTTGCGAGAAGCTTATTAAAGATCTCGAAAAAGACCAATTTGGTAATGTGGATTCTGAATATATATCAGCGCTATGCGCTTTATATAAAGATTGCTTGCGCGAAGATAGCAAGATCATCGATGAGATAAGCTGCACCTTGTTATACATTCTAAACAATGGCGCAGAAATCACGGATCATTCATTTGAGGTGGTTGAGTGGGGTCTTAAGCGGGGCATCATAGAACCTATGGCAACGCTTAGTTTTATTGAGAGTTCAGCGAATTCGATTTATTCGTATACGCAAATGAAGACAGTCCAGTCACTCTTGGCAAGCATTCCAAACTCTGAACCTAATTATTCTAAAATTTTTGAACTTGTAAAAATAAGCAGCATAGAGCAAATTGCGGATAATTTTTCAGAGTTTATTGATTTAAATGAGGCCTTCTCTAATGCCCGGGATGGTGGTGATGAGGAGGCCGAGGACTCTTTGGCTCAAATTGTTGAAAGGGAGCTAAGTAATATAGGTCTTGAATTCACGGGTGAGGATGTCAATCAAATCATTGAAACAGTGGATATACCCTATGAGTTTGAGAAATATCTTATGAACGCATATGATGATTGCGATCATGAGTATGAGGGGCCGGTCAAAATTTCCATTGATGAAATTGATGATCTATTTGATAGAGGCCTATGATTGCCTTCAGTAATTCAAATTCAAAATAAATTCTTCTTAGTCTTAACCTAGCTATATAACTAATGGGTGCCCCAAGACTCTCAAGCCCTCCAACAAAAATGGACCGCCCGCATCACGCATGCGCGCGCTCACTGGGCAACATTTCATAAGCGCGTAAGGCACAACCGCAATACAGTAGCCGGCTTTAATTGGAATGCTGATCCTACTGGCAAAGATTTCTACAGCCTGAGAGCCAACCTTATACACGGCACCATCTCCGCAGTGTTACCTAATGTGTATGCACGCAACCCAGAAATATCGACAACACCCACACACTCGGGCGCGGATATCAAGCTCTTCTGTAAAACATTGGAGAAGGTCACCAATAGGGCGCTAGAGCACGCTCAGCTTAAGAATCGAGCCAAGTCCACTGTAAGGGCGGCGCTGACCTGTAGCTTTGGAATTCTGAAAGTGATGTATCAACGAGACCCAAGTAAGGATGGATATATCCAAGGTCGTATTAACGATGTCCAAGAAAACCTCCTGGCTATTCATGAACTAGAGAGGGACCTTCATGACAATGATCAAGTCCATCATCATGATGCCAAGAGGGCAGAGCTAGAAGAGCTCATCAAGTCACTACAAGAGCAATCAGAAGTGCAATCTGCCGAAGGCTTAGTAATCGATAGAGTTCTCACGGAAAATCTCCTCATCGATCCATCTATCTGCGAGTTCTGGGACTACACCGATGCCGATTGGATCTGCCAAATCATCCCGATGAAGCGTGGTCAAGCAGAAGCCCTCTATAAAAAGAACTTAGCCAATGCCAAGATCTACCAACCCGGGCAAGGCGAGCCATCATATAAGAAAGCCAAACGCTTAGCCTCAATGCAGATGGATGCGGGATCGGCTCCAGTGACTGATGATCAGCAAATAGCAGTGCTAGAGATCTGGGACAGAGCTACCCAGCGTGTTTACACCATGGTGGAGGGTGCGACTGAATGGCTACGTGAACCCTACTCACCTCCAAGAGCAGGAGAACGCTGGTATCCATTCTTTCTATTGCCATATCAGGTAGTAGATGGCCAGTTTGTTGGTCCAAGTTTGGTAGACCTAACCGAGCGTCTACAAGACGAGCACAACGAAGCAAGGGATCGATTCAATCAACATCGAGACCTATGTATCCCTGGGTGGGTAGCATCAGCTGATATTAATGAAAAGACTATTAAGAAGCGCTCGGATTCAAGATTCGGCGAAATCACCATTGTCGATACCGAAGGCAAGCCGCTTAATCAAGTCATTATTCCCAGGGGGCATCCCAAGATCGACCCAGTTGTGTATGACACCAGTGCGGTGCGTTATGACTGGGAGCAGGTTACCGGACTGCAAGACGCTGCGCGCTCAACAGTAGTCAGACCCAAGACGGCCACAGAAGCGAACATCTTACAAAGAGCGCTATCAGGGCGCGTATTTGAATTCAAAGACCAGATAGAAGATTGGCTACAAGAGATCGCGCAATATAGCGCCCAGGTACTTTTACAAGAACTGGCCAAAGAGCAAGTAGAGCGCTACATGGGGCCACCAAGTACTAAGACCACCATGGTCAATGGCGAACTAGTCATGACTATGGAGAAAACCTATGACTGGCCAGAACTCACCAAAGACCGAATCTTTGACATGGTTGATCTACGAATACGTGCAGGTACTACCGGCGCACCAGACGGGATAGAAGACAAAGAGAGCTGGCTCAAGGTTTTACCCATGATTACGAATCTATCAATTCAGATACAAAACCTACAAGCCAGAGGAATGGATTACGAGCATATCCGTAATCTCCTACACGAGACCCTCTTGCGATATGACGATCGTATCGATTCAAATCTATTTATACCGAATGTAGAAAAGCAAGCGGAGGGATGGTTACGCGATGACGACCCAAACTTAGGAATGAATTGGTTTTCGGAACGAAAGCAAAAGACAAACGCTGAAATGAATTACGGCAGCAATTTATTAAAAGAGGAGACAGGTAATGACGCAAGTAGCAAATGAAGTGGAAGGTTTTAAATCGGAGGTACTAAGCAAGGGTGGCTCAATTCAGAGGGTGCAGGATAGAGAGGCCAAGAAAGAGCGCGAGCGGCTTGAAAAAGAAGCCTATGAAAAGCACGCCGCCGAGAGCGCCGCCAGGCGTAATAAGGCAAGGGAAGAGCGCGCGCTTGAATTGATAGCGCAAGCAAAGGCTAGGCAGGCAGAAGCTCAATTGGATAAGGAGCGTAGCGCTCAGATACAACAAACACAAAAGGCAGAACGTAAGAGTCAGAGTCTGAGCCAAGCAACCAACTTACTAGATGATTTAAGTAAGACCCCTAATGCATCTCTTGCGAAATTATCCGAGGACATTGATGAGGGCGAAGTATTAGAAGAAGAGTCGGAAGCTCTAGAGCCTGAGTCTATATTTACGCCTGTAAAGGGCGAGGTGCATGTACCAGCCTTTATGCCTACTTCAGAACTTAAGACAGCACCACAAGCCCATGACCTGGGTGAAATATTGCCTGCACCAGTCGCCATTACCGTCGATACACTTCCGAAAGCCGAAATTCAAACCGAAACGGCTGAAGAGCTAATGAAGCGGGCTTTGAACCCTGGGCCCACGGATTTCAGTCCCGATGCCGAGCCTAGTGTTAATACAGAATCCTCTAGTGGCATCAAATCAAAGCGAGGGTGTGAACGTATTCAGAAAGTGATTAACGAAAAACGCGACCTAGAAAAGCAGGTTATAGATTTGCAATCTATGGTGGCCACACTTCAGGATGCGGTTCGTAAATATGAAATAGAAAGCAAGCTTGTCAGCAATGTGATGACTCTCGCCGATAGCCAGAAAAAGCCTTCTGAATTGGTTTCGGAAGCAAAGCTGCAAATGCTCAAGTTCTTAAATACCCGCTCAGATGAAATTGATCACACCGATAAGGCGATCTGCTTTAACAAATACATGTCAGACCCTTTCTACATGCAAGTCTTCGTGCAGAGCAATCAGCAAGAGCAGTGGCAGACCATGATTGAGTCTATCTATGAGGCAATAGGAAGGCCGGAGCCAAGCTTTGCAAGTGTTAAACCTATGGCAATCCATAGCCCTCAACCGATTCGGGCGCGAACTTCAGCATTAGGAGCGCCGTTAGCTAGTGCAGGTAATCCCATGGATCGGATTGCGCAACACTTAGGCAATATGGGAATTTAAGGTGTTTTTTGACATGTCGCTCCTAATGGGTGACATTTCAATAAAGCTGCATATTTCTGGCTAAATTGCCCTGGAATGTCAATAAAACTGCTAATAATCGCAGTTATTGTCTATAAATCTGCCTATTCCAAGTGAATTTAGCTTTTGAAGCTAGTCAGCAAAAAACATTCAAACTGCTATTTCGTAAGAAAAAGTGAGGATATGTTTAAAAATGTAGGAATCTATTGAAATATGTAAGAAAAAGTGTGTAAATATGTGTAATCGTAAGAAAAAGTGTGTATATGTAAGAAAAAGTGTGGGAAAATAGCCATTCGAACGAAAAAGTGGGGCTTGAGGGAAATATGGGCGATATAGGCTATTCACAAGTAAAAAGTCAGCTTGATCTCAGTGCTTTTGACCCACTTGTACCCGCACGCCTTGCCTCGGTAACCAGTGTAACGCCCACCCAGGGCGAGTTGTTGATACCCGCAAAGGTGGCTCCCAAAGATGATCGCCCACTAAGCCACCTGTTGTTTGCGCTAAAGCATGAAGGAGTTAATCTCCAATTGTTATCGCAGGCCTTAAGAAAAATCCCAGCCCAAGAGATGCTGGCCGCAATTAGCGAATCGCCAACAGGCGTTTACATTCGTACGGCTTGTTTTTTGTGGGAAGCCTTTAATAAGCAAGAGTTAAAGGGCGTACCAGTAATTACGGGGCCAATGGTTAATTTATTTGACCCCAAAAAATACATTACAGGACCAAGCATACGCAATGCCAAATGGCGAGTTAACTTCAATGGCTTGGGTTCTTTGGATTACTGCGTAACTGTTGAGCGAACCACACGTATTAATAGCCTGCTTGAATCTAATATCCTCCAGAAAGCAAATGAATTTCTATCAGAACTAGGTGGGGCCGCATCCGATAGGGCAATGTCTTGGGCTTATTTAAGTGAGACCAAAAGTTCTTTTGAAATTGAGCATGAGACACCAAGCGCCACAAAAGCAGAGGCATTTGTAGAGCTTCTTAAAAAAGCTCATCTGACTACCCAGCTAGATGAAGAGTACTTAGTTGGCTTGCAGAATACCGCCATTACCAATCCTTTGGATAGAGCAGTTAACTATCGCCACCAACAAAACTGGTTAAGCAGTCCATTGCGTGGTGCTGCTGGCGTAACGTATATTCCACCGCCACCTGAAATCGTTAATGACTTGATGAAGGGGTTGGTAGATTTTGCCAATACCGCACCAAAGCAGATCGATCCTTTAATTGCTGCTGCGATTGTTTCATTCGGATTTGTTTTTATCCACCCATTTATGGATGGCAATGGACGTTTATCTCGATTCTTATTTCATCATGCGTTGTGCCAGTCTGGCTTGCTGCAGAGGGGATTACTGCTGCCAGTATCCATTGCGATGAAGCGCAATGAAGACGCATACCTAGCAGCTCTAAAGAGCTTTTCTGAGCCTGCTCGCAAGCGCTGGGAAGTCATTTGGATTGATGGTGATGAATATCAAATGACCTTCAAATCAGATGATTCCTTATATCGCTATTGGAATGCCACTGCCTGCGTTGAGTTTGGATTGGAGATGGCCAAGCAGGCGCTAGAAAAGGACTTAAGAGAAGAGACTGAGTTCTTGGCAAAGTACGACCTCATTTACCGCGCTATTGATGGGCAGTACGACATCAGAGGCAAAGATCTCAATTCATTAATTCTGGCTTGCATGGAGCAAAACGGAAAACTATCGGCTAACCGTCGTAAGAAATTTACAACAACAGTACCTGAAGAAATATTTAATGCTATTGAGGTTGAATATGCGAAGGTAGTGGGCTGATTCAAAAATCCCCAGAGTAATTCTGTCAAGGGCACCCCAAAGGGGTGGCTTGCGAACCCTTGACGGCCACGATTAAAGCAACGCTCTTTTATGCCCAAGGTGGCAGAAAGACACGTTGGGCATAAAAGTCAAGGGCGCCTTATTCAGACATTAATTGGAATGGTAACTTTTGGCTGTATTGGGATAAGTATTGATGCGTAGCTTTGCAAGATTTCGTTATAGAGATCTTGGTGCTTTGATGCTTCGACAGTAATTACAAGAGCGTACTTAATTTTCCCCGCCCCTACTGTTGGAGCTCCTGATTCACGAGCATTGTAGTGAATATCAAACACTGGTGCGTTGAGTGTAGTTCCAAGAAAGCCTTGTTCCGCATGAAGCGTGGTTTCCCACTTTCCCCAATCAGCGCGCCTCTCTTCTTCAGTTGCATAACTATTTGTTTCAAAGAAAGAGGAGGTATCAGGCTGTGATTTAGCCTTTCCAGTGGTCTTATCATTGCTGAATTTTGATAGGTTTGGCCTGAAGGTAACTTCTAATCCGGCCTGGGTATAGCAAGAGGCTTCCTGGGGATCCACCGGTGATGCGTAGCAAAAAGTTGCCTTGAGTTTTACGCGTCCAGTTAGCCCTGATTTAGGGATGGGAATAGAGGCTCGGAGATATTTTCCTGGTTTTAGCTCCCCTTGATAAACAATGCGAGCCACACCAGGGGGTGACGTAATGATTTCATTAAGAGATTCAGGTACTTTGCCCCAGCCAACCTCATTTTTGTCATTGCCATTTTGTTTTGCGCTATGTACAAGCAGTGCTTTAATGGCTAAAGGGGTTAGATCTTGACCTAATACAGCACGTATGCCGACTGCATTGCGTAATAAAAGTGGGGCGGCAAAGCTTGTGCCTTGAAGCGGGGTTAGGGTAGCTTCTTTTCCTGGGTATAGTGCATGAAAATAGCGAGTTGCAGCATCCCCGCCAAAAGCGAGGACATCTGGCTTGACAACTCCCGGTCTTCGACCGGGTCCAATTGCGCTATATCTGGCTCTATTCCATGTGGTACCAATATCGCTGGCGCTACCAACAGCTACCGCATTGACACAGTCCGAGGGTACCTGTATCCGGTTGTATTTTAGTAGGTGATCGCCTTCGCCGTTGTTGCCTGCAGCCACCGTCATGAAAGTGTCGCCATCGCAAAGCAAATCATCGATGACCGAGGTCCACGAGTGAACATCCTCATCCTCTATTGGTAGGTCTGGTCCAAGACTTAAATTAATAAAATCATACTGACGAGACATTAATACTTCTTCTATGTGACCTAGAGTTCTATATAGCTGAAGGGGGTCTTCTGTGTTGGCATGATCATCCAAGATTCGAACATGATTAATAGGTGCATAAGGTCGCGGAGCTACACCACCGGGCGTGAGCGGCCCAAATAAAAATGCTGAAGATACGGCTAGTCCGTGCTCGAGAGCATCTATTTGGTCTTTTGCTGCAGGGTCACTGATTTTGTAAGAGTTAAGCCACATTGGCGAGAGAGGGTGATGCTCTGGTAAGCCGCCATCAAGAATAGCAACTCGGGGCTCGTTTGAAATTGGCATTTCATTTGGCAATTGACAGCCCATAGAAATGGGTGAGCTTCTACTAACCGGTCGAATGCCGCGCAATAGTGGCATGGGGCGCAACACGCGAATGAACGAAAAAGCTGCAAGTTTTTTCATGGCCGTGGATGACCCTTCTACAGGAACAAACCAAAGGCTTCCTGCCCGCATCGCCAATTGCTCATGAACTTTTATTTTGAGTGTATTGGCATATTCGGTGAAGGCGGATTGAATAAAGTTAGATTCTTCATTCACGAGTAAATGAATGCCAACTTCAAAGAAGCGCAGCGAGTCAGAGCCGAGAGTTTTATAGCGATTTTCTGGCTCAAAACTATTGAATCGCTCTATTCTGAGTATTTCGTTAGTTGCTGGTTCATTGTCTGGGTTATTTAGCACCCAATGATTTAAATCCTTGAAGCTATCTCGAGCACCAGCTATAAATAGTTCAGTAGTGGTGACGGCCCGAGGCGCTCCTTTTCTGCTCCATTTTTCGGGTGTTATTGTGACTGTGCGACTACCAACGGAACGTAACGCATTTGCTCTTAAAAATCCCACGGGGAAATAGGATTTGGCAATATATTCTGGATGAAGTGTGAGCCTTGCAACGGCCATATCATTAGGGCATGCTTCATCGGGTAGCTGAGAAAGTGATTCTGAAGTAGCTGTGATTTGTGGCGCCAGTGCTTGACGTGCCTCTAGGAGGGTGTACGAATCTTTTTTTGTAGCACCACCTTTTTTGATGACAATGTCTTGAGCTAGCAACTCGCCCCGTCCGATTAAAAAATTCATTTGCGCCATTTTTCCTCCCTGATGATGTCTATTGAGTTGGACGTGCTCTTCTAATCGTATCTCTCGCTAGGCCCGTGATTTCTGAAATTGTGCGCTGGGACAGCTTTGTTTTATCAGCCAAAATAACAGCGAATGCCTTGCGTTGATCTTTGTCTAATTTCGGCACGCAAGTGCGAACAAAGTCCTCCACCAACTCATCAAGTCGGGACCTGCCAAGCGCCATGGCGCGTCTAAAGCGTTGCAATGTTCGCTCAATATCGCTAAATGAAGAGCCTTGGAATCCATAGGTAAGCACTTCCAACCATCTTTCCATGTAAGGCATTTCGTCGCCCGCGAAGCGTTCAATGGCTTTTTTAATCTGTTTTGCTTCTGGAAGCGTGAATTCCAATACAAGATCAAAGCGGCGCCAAAGTGCAGGGTCAATTAGTTCAGGATGATTGGTGGCTGCCAATAGGAGGCCGGAGGAGGGCCAATCATCTACTTCTTGCAGCATTACAGTAACCAGCCTTTTGAGTTCGCCAATGTCAGAGTCATCACTTCTTCGTTTTGCTATCGCATCGATTTCATCGAGAAGTAAGACTGAAGGGGTGCTCTTTGCGTAGTCAAGGGCTGCACGTAAATTGGCGCCAGTTTTACCTAGTAGGCTGCTCATAACTGTTGTTAAATCAAGAACTAGTAATGGCACATTTAATTGGGCGGCTAGCCACCGCGCCGTTAGCGTCTTTCCTACGCCTGGCGGCCCAAGAAAAAAAGCTGATTTAGTTGGACGTAAGCCGAGTTCGGATAGGCGCTGCACTTGTTGGCGCTCTTGTATTAACTGAAAGAAAGATTGCTCTAGATTTGCGCTCAATAAAGGGTGTAGCTGCTCTATTTGATCTTCATACCGCCTAAATAGCGATAGGCGTGACTCATCGTCAACGGGCAGGGGGGCTTGAGGCTTGGTGATGCTTTCTTTTCGTAGCAGTGGGCTGGAGCGAGCTGTACGTAGACTTTTAAGCAGATCTTCCAGTCGTTTAGCAAAGTCTGGGCTGTCAATCCGGTGCTTCCGAACCATCTTTGCAACAAATAGGCGCGCATCATCCTGTTGGCCGCCAATTGCCAGCCTCGCAATCTGGGCGAATTCTTCTGAAGATATAATTAAATCGTCCATTTATTTCATAACCTATTGTTTTATATGTATATTAGTAATCTAATAAATTGGTATGAATATTGTCTCATAGATTGAAATTCTTGAGGAAATTCAATGTTTCTAGTGTGCAATCCCCGCACTGAGGGAGCCTATTTCCGTCAAGGGCACCCCAAAGGGGTGGCTTGCGAACCCTTGACGGCCAGAGGTAAAGAAACGCTCTTTTATGCCCAAGGTGGCAGAAAGACACATTGGGCATAAAGACAACTCGCGAACAACAAAAACCCCAGAAATATTCAAACCCTACACAAACCGCCCCAATAATCAATTCATGTAGTGAGAGCTAAATACTCTAACTACTGCTTCAGACCAATGCGTTAAAGCTAGAGTCGCGCCTAGTAGCGTAGCAATGGATGGGTTCACGCTCCATCACCAGGTATTGAAGCCACCAATTTCTTAAATAACTATTGATGGGGTGGCATATGCCAATTTCAAATACAGACTTGCAAGAGCTAGCTAAGGTTTCCTTAGATGAGTACTTGCGCAATCTACCAGTCGACCAAATCGCGGTAGAGCGACCTTTCCTTAAAAAACTCATGGAAGGGCGCAAAAGCCTATTAGGCGCAAAACAGAACGTAGTCGAGAACATCCGTAAAGAGCATGGCAGTAACTTTAGCTGGGCGTTTGGAGAAGAGACGGTCAAGTTCAATAAACGTAATACAACCGAGCAAGCTTCCTTCCCATGGCGTAGAGCAGTCGATGGCCTCTATATTGACTATGACCGCCTATTTAGCAATGGCATCAAAGTGCGTGAAGGCGGGGCTCGAGGTTTTCAGCTCGAATACAACGAGCGTGTACAACTCATCAACCTCTTGGATGAGCAACTTGAAGTCTTGAGGGAGGGCTTTCTGAATAAGTTAGACCTAGAACTACACCGTGACGGCTCACACGGCGCAGATGCGGTAGTAGGTCTAGATAGTTTGGTGAGCTTAGCCCCTGATGCTGGCACTGTGGGTGGCATCGATCGAGCCAAAGCAAGCTACTGGCGTAACTATGCCGTCAAAGATATTGCCTCAACATCGCCAGGTAACTTAGTAGGTGAGATGGAGACCGCATGGCGCCAATGTATTAAACATGGCGGTAGCCCGGATTTCATCATCGCTGGTGGTAAGTTTATTGATACCTATCGCAAGCAAGTGACGGTGACCCATATCGCTGGATCAGGCGAGACCAAGTACATCGATGCAGGCGTAGGTGCTGGTGTTAACACTGGCTTAGCCTTCAAGGGGGTAGAGATCATTTGGGATCCCCAGTTTGATGAACTCGATGCCATGGCTAATCGTACGGTGGAGTGGAGTAAGCGTTGCTATTTCCTCAACACCCGCTTTATGAAGCTGCGTGATGATGACTTAGACATCGTTGCCCCAATACGTCCGCACGATACCTTGGCTATGTACGCCATGGTGAACTTACGTTGTGCTTTATCCATCTCAAGAGCTAATGCCCATGCGGTATTAGCTATTCAATAAGGAGGAAGACATGCAAAACAATCAAATAAGCCATAAGGAGCTAGTACATAGTGATTATCAAATACGAGAAGTAGAAGCAGTGGTGCGCAGGGATGCGTTCACAACCATCCATGTGCATGTACCGCCTTATGAGACCAACATCCTCCGAAACCTCTTTGGACGCGAGAACGTCACGGTATTTGAGAGACCCAATAAAACCACCATTACGCCAGAACAAGAGTACGACCGCCTCTGTGCAAAGTATGGCCATGAGGTCGTAGCCAAAGTCTTTGGTGAGGATGATGGTGATCGGCTAATGGAGATCGTAGAAGGCTTGATGAAAGAAGGTCAACTCCCAGCTCAAGAGAAGGCATTAGAAGGAACTCTTGCGCAAGAGCCATCAGAAACCAAAGGAGCCAAGAAACGCTAGCAGAAGGGAAGGCCACCGCTAGCAGCAGGTATTTGGGTGCGGCTGCGGGTGTTGAAGTAACCATGGTGTGTGGGCGCGCGTAACTGCGCCCCACTGCCAACACCAATTAAAAGCCTAGGCGGTAGTGGGGCGGTGGACTTCCATATTCCAAGCATCAAGAAAAGAACTTATTACATGCTTCCAATAATTACCTCTCTAGTACAAACCTTGGCCGTCAATGGCCTTGGCTTACTTGCGGGCGCGGTTCAAGCTAAGGGTAAGGAATTTATTGAGAGCAAGATTGGGGCGCGCATTCCAGATAACCCCAGTCAAGAAGATCTCATCAAGCTTAAACAGCTTGAGATCGAGCAAGAGCAGTTACTACTGCAATACACTCTTAAACAAAAAGAGCTCGAGATAGAAGAATCAAAGCTTCTAGCTGAGATGCATCGAGCCTCACAGGGCAACGCTACCAATCGCTGGCAATCCGATATGGGCAGTGACTCCAAGCTATCAAAGAATATTCGTCCAGGAACGCTGGTTTATATCCTCACAGCCTATCTATTATTTGCATTACTCTCGGCTATGGGTATTGATATCAATGAGGCCTATGTGAAGCTCCTCGGCGAATGGGGGCAGTTAGTCATGCTGGCCTACTTTGGCGGTAGATCAGTCGAGAAGATCTTTGAGATGCGTATGCATGGCTTAAATAAAAAAGAAGAGTAATGAGCGGTCTAGTAACGGAGCAAGCAGCATTTTTGATTGACGTCAGTAGGCTTATTCAGTTTGCGACGGCAGAAGGGTGGGTTATCACTGGAGGAGAGCTTTGGCGTTCACCGGAGCAGCAGGAAATCTACTTCAAAAGCGGTAGATCAAAAACTATGAATAGCAACCACTTAAGGCGCTGCGCAATTGATCTCAATTTTTTCTGGAATGGAAAGCTGGTCTGGGATAAAGAGCTCATCCGAACCGTTGGGGAATACTGGGAGAGCCTAAGTCCCAAGAATCGGTGGGGAGGGAATTTTAAGGGGTTTGTTGATGTGCCGCATTTTGAGAGGGTGGAGGTAGAATTAGGTGTCACCCCGAAAAAAACTTAATCTGGTCTACGTTAACGTGAACCTTGTAGGATAGTAACCCCGATTATGGCCGCTATAGTCTTACGTAATATTGCGCGCTAAATGTATTGGTAAAAGAGTTCGGGGTGACAATTTGCATAAATAAATATTGGGCACTTCATTGACTGTGAATTTTCATGAAATACTTATTCGTTGCGATGTTGACTATATGTCCAAGCATATTTTCTCCACGTCCTATGCTGATTTAGCCAAATTAATATACCCTTCCCCAAGATACAAAGCTTTTGTTATATCTAAGCGCGACGGAACGCCCAGGGTAATTGAAGAGCCTTTCAGAAAATTAAAACGATTACAGTACAAGCTTTTAGATTACCTATCTAGAAACTCTTCAACTCCCAAAGTCTGTGTTCATGGATTTATAAAGGAGCGAAGCATTCTTTCGAATGCACGGGTACACTGCAGCTCTAAAACGAGTTATCTGCTTAACGTTGATATTGAAAATTTTTTCCACAGCATCACTTTTTATCGAATAAGAGGTGTTTTTCAGGGTGAGCCTTATAACTTTTCTTACGAAATTTCAACGGTTCTAGCTCAGCTTTCAACTTTCAATGGGCGTTTACCTCAAGGAGCCCCAACATCACCTTTTCTATCCAATTTAATATGTCGCTCACTGGATGGAGAGTTGATGCGCTTGGCAAAATCCCATCGAGGCATGTATACAAGATATGCGGATGATTTAACCTTTTCTTTTTCAGCTCGCACCCCACTTGGATTACCAAAAAATATTTGTGAATTTGATGGTGGAAATTTACATATCGGCAATGAACTGCTTTCAATTATTGAGAAAAATAGTTTTAAATTGAATGAAAAGAAGAGTCGTATTAGCTCTCGAAAACACAGACTTGAGGTTACTGGGCTTACTATTAATGAATTCCCCAATGTGCGTCGTAATTATGTCGATCAAATTCGGGGCGCCATTCATGCCTGGGATGTGCATGGGTATGAGGCGGCTCAAAAGCGGTGGATAGAAAAAAATAATGTAGCAGTTAAGGTTCGTCAAACCAGGAATTTGTATGCCCCACAGCTTAAAAATTATTTGTGGGGTAAGTTGTTGCATCTAAAAATGATTCGTTCCAGAGGCGATCCCATCTACACACGATTGGCTGAAAAATATAATACTTTATGTGCGAAAGAAAGCGGCAAAGGATTCATTTTTGCCCCAAAACTTCCAATTGAACCCATAGTAAGAAATGCAAATGATATCGAGTCCGCCGTCTTTGTTTTGGAGTGGAGCGGAGATTACATATTGAATGAGGCTTCACCTGAGCATACTGAGGTTGTTGGTGCACAGGGTACTGCGTTTATATATAAGGATTTTGGTCTAATAACTTGTGACCACGTTCTTAGCTCGATGTTGCGGATAGGCGGAGTTGACGTTTCTGTAGACATTGATTCAGATAGGATTTTGAATAAGAAACTTTATGTTTGCAATCCTTTGTTGGCCAAAAGCTTACCGGTTCGAGTTATTCATCGGGACCGACATCTTGATCTCGCAGTCTTGGAGTTTGTTGATGGTGTGGTGGGAAATAGGTACTTTTCTAGCGCCGAAAGGCCAATATTGCGAAATGAGCAATGTACTTTAGTCGGCTTTCCAAATTGGACAGTGGGGCGGGGAGTTAACCTGTTGCCCGTGTCCGTCGTGATACGATTTTTTCGATCGTTATTTAATCGAATAGAAATTTCCGGCGCCATTAGAAAGGGGTATAGCGGTGGACCATTAATTGACTCATCCTTTAGGGTTATAGGGATTGCTCAAGAGGGGGCTACACAGGCGGATGGAAATGATGAGTGCCTATGCATAACGGAGGTTGATAAGTGGTTATCAGGACTTACGGTTCGTCCATAGTGCTTTATTTATCAAATTCGATGTATCTTCTCCAATCTTCCATTAATAAAATTCGTTTTTCTAACTGATCCTGCCTTCTATACGCCGCCTCAGACTTATTCTTAATAGTGTGAGCCAAAGCAAGCTCTACGGTCTCATTCGGATAGTCGGTAGTTTCTGCTGCCCAATCCCTAAATGTAGATCTAAAGCCATGTGGAACATATTGGCAGTATGCCGGCATTCTCTTCATGATGGCAATTAGAGACATATTGGACATATTCTCTTTGTTGTAACGCTTGCTTGGAAATAAGGATTCATTTACGCGATGTTTAGAGAGGTATTCAAATATCTCTAAGGCCCTCGAATTTAATGGCACGCGATGCGCCTTACCAGCTTTCATCCTTTCGGCAGGAATAGTCCAAACCTTATTTTCAACATCAAACTCATCCCATTTGGCATTAAGTACTTCACCCGTACGTGTAGACGTAAGAATTAAGAACTCAAGGGCAAGCACAGAGAATCCGCTCTTAGTTCGCAGCTCTCGCACGAACTCACCGATTTGTTGAAATGGCAGGGCGGGATGGTGACTCTTCTTCTGGATCTTGTTGGCTTTAGGTAAGAGATGGGCTAGGGCGCCTTTAAGGCGCGCTGGATTGTCTCCCTTGATGTATTCATGAGCTTTGCACCAATCAAGGATCACTTCAATTCGTTGTCGTACACGAGTAGCTGTTTCGGTGCGAACATTCCAGAAGGGGCCTTCAACTTCACCAGACTTCTTCTTGATTTCTTGTTCTAGAAGTTTGGCGATATGACCGGTATTGATTTGATCAACCCGCATCTTCCCAATTTTTGGATTAACAAAAGTAGCCATGGTGTTTACCCATTGATCAGCATGCTTCGCATTTTTCCATTCTGATCGTTTAGCTGCAATACAACGCTCTGCTGCAATTGAGAAGGTAATTCCATCCTCTGTGGCGGCTAGAGCTTCGGTCCGAACCCTATTGCGCTGATCTATCGGATCAACACCATCTAGAATTAATTTACGAAGCTCAAGCGTTTTCCGTCTAGCATCAGCAAGTGAGCGGACCTCAAGTGGGCCTAAACCCATATCTCTACGTTTAAATGAAGTAGGGCTGGTATAGCGAAATATCCAACTTCGCATGATTTTATTTACCCCCGTCATCACCTGAAGATACAGCCCTCTAGATTCTGAGTCGTGGTAAAAACCAGGCTCAGAGAGATTGGCAATACGACGTGCCGTAAGGCTAAATTTATTCGACATTCGGCATCCTAAACTCAAGCAAAAATTAACCCTTTTGAACTCATTTTTAATCAACATATTTTATTGAATCTCAATGGGTTACACGGGAGCATGGTTACATGGAAGCCATATTAATGATGGGTCTAATGATGGAGTTTGAACCCCCCTTTGTACCCACCATGAAAATAAAAAAAACTTAAAACAGATAAAAAAATCTTAAAAAGCACACCTTTTTTTAAGTGCTCGGCAGTCGCAACTCCCTTATGCGCTAACGATGATTTTTTCCCGTTTCTCACCCATCAGCAAGACATAGTCTCAGGTGGATTTAGGTGGTTTACATGGGAGTAGGGCTACCCTTTAAAGCCATATAATTCATGGGCTTATGGATAATGGTAGAGTTTATTGGAGGGGCAAAATCTAGACACCTCTTCCGCCATATATAAAAGCAGAGCCCCTATTTACGGGGCTCTTTTTTTTGGAGCTTTTTTGGCCACCGATCCACCCACTACCAAAACATTGCCTTGGAGACGTGGATACTGATACCGAAGATCATGCCTGGGATGCGACTAAGTATGGGTTGATACACATAAGAAGCGCTCAGCCAGTGGTTGGTATTCGACATTCAATCGAATGCAAAATGTTCTACTACCAGTGGATCGGTTTTTTGGCTGGCCTCTTTTTCGTGGACACCTGCTCAGGTAGTTGCGCAGCAATGAGCTCTTCATCATTTATATAAGACCGTGACCAGTGGGCAAGGTTTATCAGGCTGCTACTTGGAGGACGCCCCTTTTTGCCGCTACTTTGAGGGCCTCTGGGCATGATCATTCCAATCTTTAAAGCGGGAAAGTCTTCTATGAGCGCATTAATGACTGGTTCGGTATCGGTGTCGTTTGAAATGAGAACAACTTGATCCAAAGATCCTCTGTTGACATCTCGATACATCGACAATGCAAGATTAACATCCGTTTTTTTTCTCAACTAGACGCCATACCCGAACTGTATTACCTTTATCAAAGGGTTTGCCTTCAACATATAAAGGCATCCTGGTCCCATCCTTTTCATAAACGTGTGAACCAAGAACTTTCTCAAATTTATCTGGGTACTTGGCTTCGAGTGCTCGGTGATAGTCATTCTGAGCGCGCATCGATTCCTCTCCATGCCTGGAAAATTTTGGGAGTGCGGGCGCCGTAAAAAATTTCACGGAAATGATTTGCGAGTGTGGCTCTATGGACCGGGTAATTTGACTAAAAAGCGCTACTACATCAAGCCATTTGTATTGAGTATCGCGAAGACGTCCATAGTAGAGGTTATAACCATCGATATAGATAGCGGTTCTCAAGGCCTGCGACGTTTCTTGCATGTTTCCCTATAAGAATCGCTTTTAGAAATGAAAAAACCGCCCTAGAGCGGCTTTTTCGTCCCAGACCGGAGTCAACTAAATGACCTGGTTAGGGAGGAGTAGTAGTAGACAGTATACATATTTTTGGTTGAGGGAATAGTCCATATACAGAGCATTGGTACTAAATGGGCACCAATTGATGCTGGGAGCCTAATTAAATCCATTGGAATTATTTAAGTGAATTATTCGAGATAAGTCTGAGAACGACTCGCTTAAAATTAAAAAAACCCCAGCAATCACTTGCTGGGGTTTTGTCTTTCTAGTAGCTAGAAAGCGTTATTGCATTACTTCTTAGCAGCTGGTGCGCTTACTACTGCAGCAATAGCTTCTGTGTAAACCACTTTAACTTGGTCGTTTACAGCAATATCTTTCATCAAGTCAGGGTTCTGAACTTTAACTTTGAAGATGTTGCCTTGTGGGCCTTTTAAAGAAACGATGTTCTTAGTTGTATCAATCGCTTCAACACTGGCAGTAGCAGTAACAGTGTTAGTAGTGATCATGCCTGGCTTGTCGCCTTGTGGAGCAGTAGTCGTGCTAGTAGTAACTTGCTCGCTAGTTGTGCCTGGATTTTTTACTTTAACCAACTCAATAGCAACAGCGAGTTCGTAAACGACGTCAAAACGGTCACCAACTTTGATTTCAGCAAAGTTCTTTACTTCTGGACCAGCAACGATAGAAGTTTCACCGTCTTTATTTTTTAAAGTAACAGTGCGAGTAGCAGCATCAATCTTAGTTACTTCGCCGTCATAAATGAGGGCAGCTTCTTGAGCAGCTACACCAGCGATAGGTGCTTTTGGCTTAGTGAGGAAAAGGTATGCGCCAACTGCGATAGCAGCAATAACAATGGCAATGATGATTTTTTTCATAATGGTTTTGGTCCTTAAGTGGGTTAATGCACAGCCCTTCTAAAAAATTCATGGGCTAATTGGTAAAAGCTATTTATAGCAATTGTGATGATTGTATTACTCATATTAGTTATCGGAATGATTGCAGGTCTAAATCGACCCAATCCCCTTGAAATACTTGACTATTTTGCTTATCTATCAAAAAGCACTGTCATATCAAAGGCGCATACTAGTTATAGGGTATCAATGAAATTTATAAGGGGTAAATATGTTTTTGAAGTACTTTTCTGGAATGGTCTTGATGGTTCTGGCGCTTGCTGTCAGTGCCGCAACGCCATCTGATTTGCTGAAGTCCTATGAGGCTCAATCCGGTAAGGCATCGCCAGCTCGTGGAGAGCAGTTCTTTAATGCCAAACATGGCAAAGAGTGGAGCTGTGCCTCCTGCCATGAGAATCCCCCCAATCACGACACCAAACATATTGTTACTGGCAAGGTAATTAAGCCATTAGCACCTAGCGCCAATCCTGCGCGATTCACTGATGAAGCTAAAGCCGATAAGTGGTTTAAGAGTAATTGCAATGATGTACTTGGCAGGGACTGTAGCGCGCAAGAAAAAGCGGATGTCCTCTCCTGGTTAATGACAGTCAAATAAATCCCTATGAAAATCCACCACACGTTTTACCTTTCCCTTTGCTTATGTTTCTTCGCGTCTGCTAGCTTTGCCGCCAAGATGTCGATGCCTGCCGATGCACCAACTTCTTATGAGGCGGAGTGCGCAAGTTGCCATATGGCCTATCCGCCAGGACTATTAAGCGAGCAAAGCTGGAAAAATGTGATGTCTAGTCTCTCGAAACACTTTGGGACCGATGCCAGCGTGGATGCAAAGACTCAGGCTGAGATCACGAGCTGGTTAATTAAGAATGCTGCTACTCGTCAAAAATATAGCGAGACTGCCCCAGAAAATCGCATCACCAAAACATCTTGGTTTATTCGGAAGCATGATGAGGTGAGGCCGGATATCTGGAAGAGGGCGGGGGTTAAGAGTCCTGCTAACTGTGGAGCATGTCATATTGATGCCGCTAAGGGTGTCTTTAGCGAAAATAATATTAGGATCCCTGCGAAATGAATACATCTGTAAACGACACAATTGGTGCGACTGGGAAGTTGAGGCAATCCATTTTGGTGTGGGATATGCCAGTGAGAGTATTTCATTGGCTATTGGTAATTTGTTTTGCTGGCGCTTGGCTCACTTCAGAGAGCGAGCGCTTGGCCATGATTCACTATGCATTTGGCTATACCGCAGGCTTGCTTGTGCTCATTCGATTGGTGTGGGGTGTCATTGGTACCCGCTATGCCAGATTCAGCCAGTTTCTTAAAAGCCCTAAGGCAGTCATGGAGCATTTCATGGCGATGTTGCGAGGGCGCCCCCATCATGATGTTGGTCACAATCCAGCAGGTGGCTTAGTGATGTTTGTGCTGATGCTCCTGATTCTCTTGATCGGATTTACTGGTTACCTGACAGTTAAGGAATTCTTCGGTAATTTTGCATCTGAGATGCATGAAGCAGTTGCTAGCTTAGCTTTGGCTCTGGTGATTCTTCATATTTGCGCCGCTATTCTGATGAGCGTATTGGAGCGGCAAAATCTGGTGAAGTCCATGGTCAATGGGAAAAAGCTCGGAATGCCAGAGCAGGGCATTCGATATCCCCAGTACCTGATTGGATCTTTGATTTTTCTAGGTGCTATCTACTTCTTTTATCTAACCTTGAGTGGTGGCTTACCCAGCTTGACACAGTAAATGCCTCACCTGATGGGGATGTAGTTCCCAGGCATTGTTCCTCGTTGTACGATAGATAGCATGAAGCTCCTGATTGCCCTGTATTTCTTTATTCTGGCCACGATTCAGTTAGGCCTGCTATTGGGTCTTTATCACTATCACCGCTCTCAAGGCGAGCTCAGGCCAAATCAATACTGGATGAGTTCATTGATAGTGAATATCCTTGCCTTGCTTGTTTTTGGTGGTGGAATACTAGTGATTCAGGGCTTGCAAAAGCCTGAATTTAATTTCACTGTTGCTAATTCACTGTTTTATATTGCTGCCGTCTTTCAGCTCCTCTTTTGCAAATCCCTAATTAGTCCCATTAGCAAACGTTTTAAATATGGATTCGCACTCTCCGTCATTATTTTTGTGCCAACTTTTGAGTTTCTTCGTATTTACGGAAACTACGAAATTCGCACGACATTTATGTGTGTAATCTCTCTTATATTTTTCTCGTGGCAAATTGGGATGCTTAGGCGTAAAAGAAGTTCAGAGCCTTCACAGCAATTAATGTATTTGCAATATGCGACTGCAGTCGAACTGTTCTTTGCCTTGGGTCGTCTAGGGGTATTGGCCTCAAATGGTTTCACCATTAGTCAGGTAGAGCAAATCCCGCAACTGTTGATATTGCTGACTATTGGGCAGTTAGTTATTAATACACTCTCTTATATTGCCTTAGGTGGTTATTGGGCGGAAAGAGTCGCCTTGGCAAACGCAAAATCAAAAAGTGAGAATGAGGAAATTAAGGCACTCCTATCGGAGCGGGAGAGTTTGATATCTGGACTTCTAAAGGCTAATAAAACCGTTGCTACTGGAGCCTTATCAGCCTCGATTGCTCATGAGCTGAACCAACCCTTAGGCGCCTCTTTCTTAAATATTCAATTTTTGCAGAAGAAGCTTGCGGAGGGCAGTTTAAGTGTTGAGCAGAGCCAGGAGGTCTTATCGGCTTTGTTGTCAGACAATCAGAGAGCTGCAAATATTATTCGATCACTCAGATCAATCTTTTCAGATGGAAAGATTGGCGCCGAACAAGTAGAGCTTGGCGAGTTAATTGAATCCGTTCTCAAGATTACTAAACCTGAAATTCAGTCAAAAAATATCCAAGTTGTTCTAAGTCTCTCATCGAGCGTTTTGGTGAATGTCAATCGAACTGAGATTCAGCAAGTCCTTCTGAATTTAATTAACAATGCCATTCAAGCCCTTGCTGAATCGCCATCTACCGCAAAAACTTTGAAGATTGAAAGTCATGATGTTGTAGAAGGAGTTGAAATGCTGATTACCGATAATGGTTTGGGTATTCCGGTGGAAACTCAATCCCATCTATTTGAATTGCTTGCTGGCAGTAATAAAAAATCGGGCATGGGCTTGGGCTTATGGCTCTGCCAGCACATCATTGCTCGTCATGGTGGGAGCATTCGGTATGAGGATGCGCCGGGTAGCGGTGCGCAATTTGCCATCTTTTTACCCTCTATTCATTAGTTAAATATTAGCCCTAAGGCTAATTGCCCAAAGGTAACCCTCTCTTTAAATTCGTAAAGTAGCTGTTTTACTAATACTCGCAACACTTTAAGGCTTCTATGAAAACCCAACTTACGCTCATTGCAATCTCCATTGCACTCCTTTCTAGCAATTCTGCTTTAGCTGCTGGAGGCGGGGGAGTAGTTGCTGATCCAGGTGCAATGCAAGGCAAGCACTTTGACGCTAAGGGTAAGTCACCATCCACCTATACGGTAGAGTTACAAAACGGTTTGCGCAAAACCCTGCCGTTTGAAGATAAGCGTGACTTTGAAGAGGCTAAAAAAGGATTTATCGCTGCCCCTGCTTATAAGACCATCATGGCTGATGCAGGTAACGTTGCCTGGGATATGGGTAGTTACGAGTTCCTATTGCAGGGTAAAGACTTTGATAGCGTTCACCCATCCCTGCAACGCCAAGCGATTCTTAATATGGGTTATGGCCTCTATGAGGTTGTACCGGGAAAGATCTATCAAGTGCGTGGCTTTGACTTAGCCAATATTAGCTTCGTCAAAACCAATACTGGATGGATTGTGTTTGACCCATTAACGGCAAAAGAGACAGCTCGTGCAGCACTTGAGTTGGTGAACGAGAAGCTAGGAAAGCGTCCAGTGGTAGCGGTGGTGTATTCCCATTCCCATGGCGACCACTTCGGTGGTGTGCGCGGGGTCGTGGACGAGGCCGATGTAAAGAGTGGCAAAGTAAAAATAATCGCACCTGCGGGCTTTATGGATCATGCGATTGCTGAAAACGTCTATGCTGGTAATGCTATGACCCGTCGTATGTACTTCCAATATGGCGTGCTCCTGCCGCGCAGCCCATTTGGTCACGTAGACCAATCGATTGGTAAAAATACTGCAGCAGGTAACCTAGGCTTGATCGAGCCTAACGTCTACATCAATCAGCCGTTCGAAAAGATGACAGTAGATGGTGTTGAAATGGAGTTCCAAAATACACCGGGTACTGAAGCGCCTGCTGAAATGAATACCTATTTCCCGCAGTTCAAGGCTTTCTGGGCAGCAGAGAACATTACCGGAACGATTCACAACATTTACACATTGCGCGGCGCTTTAGTGCGCGACTCTTTGGCTTGGTCAAAGAATATTAATAATGCTTTGTATCGTTATGGCAATGAAAGTGAAGTGATGTTTGCGTCTCATACTTGGCCACGTTGGGGTAATGAACGTATTCAAGAGGTGATGCGCACTCAACGCGATAGTTATGCGCATTTACATAATGAAGTTCTGCATTTAGCTAACAATGGCGTCACCATTAATGAAATTCAGAACGTCTATAAACAACCTGAGAGCTTGAAAAAGCAATGGGCTGCGCACAGCTATCACGGTTCTGAAGAGCACAATAGCCGCGCGGTCATCAATCGCTATCTAGGTTATTGGGATGCAAATCCAGCAACTCTGGCTCCCTTATCTCCGAAAGATTCGGCTCCCTTATATGTTGAGATGATGGGTGGTTCTGCCAAGATCATGGCCAAAGGTAAGCAGCTCTATCAGCAGGGTAAATACCGTGAGGCGATGGAGATTGTGAATAAGCTTGTATATGCCCAGCCAAATAACACCGCTGCAAAAGATTTATTGGCAGATATTTTTGAGCAGATTGGCTATCAAAAAGAAAGTCCAAGTATGCGCAATAGTTTCTTGGGCGCGGCTTATGAGCTTCGTCATGGCATGCCCTCAGGCGCTTCTCCAAAGTCAAATGGTCCTGACATGATCAAAGGCATGACAACTGAGCTTTGGCTCAATGCGCTGGCAATCAGTATGGATAGCAAAAAAGCGGCGGATATGAAATTCACTATCAACCTTGTTACCCCAGACAATGGTGAGAAGTTTGTAGTGGAGATGAGTAACTCTGCTTTGACCAATATCAAAGGTCAGCAGGCAAAAAATCCAAACCTGACTGTTACATTAAATCGCAGCGATCTTGAGCAGGTCATGGGTGGTCAAACAACATTTGATAAATTGCAGGCTGAAGGTAAGGTTAAGTTTGACGGTGATCGCAAAGTATTTGAACAGTTGCGAGGCACTTTGACTGTCTTTACCCCAGACTTTGAATTAATGCCTGGTACAAAGTCTAAAAAGGCTGCACCTGTTAAGCCCAATAGAGATCCATTCGAGGCGCAGGAGTTGGCTATTACAGCTGGTGAGTAAGTAAATTACCTGCAAAGAAAAAGGACTCTACGGAGTCCTTTTTCTTTGCACGGAAACTGAGAATTTTCCTCTAGGGATTAAAGGCCCCGCCTTCTTCTAATGCCTTGAGTTCAGCGCCGGCGATACCTAATTCCTGAAGCACCTCATCAGTGTGCTCACCAAGCAAAGGAGGGTGGCGAGATACTTGTTGTGGTGTACCCATCATCTTGACTGCAAAGCCAATATTGGGAACCTTGCCCTCGATTGGATGATCAATCTCCATGCGCATCTTCCGGTACTGACCATGCTCGCTATCAAAAGCTTCGGGGTAGGTATTGATTGGCCCAGCCGGGATACCTGCCGCCAAGAGGAGATCAACCCATTCATCACTAGTTTTGGTAACGAAGGTCTTTTCAAGTTCGCTTGCCAACATTAAGCGATTGGCTAAGCGAAGTGGATTGGTGATAAACAGCGGATCTTCAAATAATTCTGGGCGACCAATCTTGTCGCAGAGGAGTTTCCAGAGCTTTTGATTGGTGGCTCCCATTACAAAGTAACCATCAGAGGCTTTCATGGCCTGATAGGGGGCGCTCATGTGATTGGCTGTACCAAGTTTGTATGGCTCAACACCTGTGCCCCAATATTGCGCTGTATCCCATATGGAGAAAGCCAAGGCGGAATCAAATAGGGATGCATCAATAAATTGACCTTCGCCGGATTTGGTTTTACCAATATAGGCTGACAAAATTCCATAGACTGCGAAGAGGGCGCAACCAATATCGGCTACTGGAACACCCGCTTTTACAGGAGGACCATCCGGATAGCCTGTCACGCTCATGACGCCAGACATCGCTTGTGCCATCAAATCAAAACCAGGGCGATCTGCCCATGGACCCGTTTGCCCAAATCCAGAGATGCTGGCATAGACCAACCCTGGATTAATCTCTTTTAATGAGTGGTAATCAATGCCCAGTTTTTTCATGACACCTGGGCGATAGTTTTCAACCAAAATATCCGCAGTTTTAACCAGCTCAAAAAATACCTTTTTTCCAGCTTCAGTTTTGAGGTTGAGCGTCACGCTGCGCTTATTGCGATTCATATTCAGAAAGCCCATGCTGTCTGAACCTTTCATCTTGAATCCCATTGCGCCACGAGTCTGGTCTCCAGTACCAGGAGGTTCGATTTTGATGACATCAGCACCCAAGTCCGCAAGCAACATGCAGCAGTAGGGTCCGGCCATTACTTGACTCACGTCAAGAACTCGGACGCCAGCCAGGGGTAAAGGCTTGCCGGTAGGTGTTTTCATCATTGTCTCAATTGTTTTTATATGTTTATATTGATCTGCTAAATACTAGCCTTGAATATAAAACAAAAAATGGAGACCGTATGACCAATCAATCCCCTAAAAGGATTTTGCGTAGATTCGCTTTTTTGGCCCTAGGTATTTGTAGTGCCTTGCCATTTTCTGCGAGCGCGCAACAGGCCTTCCCAACTAAACCTATTCGTTTAATTGTCGGATTTGCTCCTGGTGGCGGTACCGATATTGTGGCTCGCGCTATCTCTCCAAAGATGGGCGAGATTTTGGGTCAAAGCGTCATCATTGAAAATAAATCTGGTGCTGCGGGAACTATTGGCGCAGACCTCGTTGCTAAATCCAATCCAGATGGCTACACATTATTGATGGGGCATTCCAACTCCAATGCAATCTCGCCTTATGTTCTGAAGAACGTTCCTTACAACCCAGCAACAGACTTTACGCCAATCACCTATTTGGGTTATGTGCCAAACGTCTTGGTTGTTAAATCTACACTTCCAGTGAACTCGGTAGCGCAATTAATTTCTTTGGCCAAGCAGAATCCAGGTCAGATGACTTATGGCTCATCCGGTATTGGTAGTACGCAGCATCTCGCTGGTGCCCTGTTCTCCAAGATTGCTGGTGTAGAAATGAATCACGTGCCTTACAAGGGGAGTGGTCAAGCGATTGTGGACTTACTAGGTGGTCAAATCACTATGAACTTTGATACCTTGCCACCCAATTTGCAGCAAATTAAGCAGGGTAACTTGAAGGCATTAGCAATTTCAACACCAAAGCGTTTGGCACTACTACCAAACGTACCTACATTTAACGAGGTAGGCATCGTTGGATTTGATGTGACTAATTGGTACTCCGTAATGGGGCCAAAAGGCATGGATCCAGCTGTAGTCAATAAGATTGACCAAGCAGTTAAAGCAGCTACGAATGATCCAGAGATTAAGAAAACTTTGGATGCTCAGGGTCTACAGCCTGAAGGCCCAACAACACCAGCTGCTTTCAGCTTGTTCTTGGCGGGTGAGTTGGCAAAGTATCAGCGCTTGGTAAAGAGTCTGAACATCAAGTCTGAATAATTTCTAGAATCGGCTTATTCAGTTATAGTATTTACAGACCCTCTCTCTTGAATGAGGGGGGGTTTTTATTTCATGACAGCAGAAAATAACTCCACTCCAGAACGTATTGCTGAAGTTCGCTTAGAGCTTCGCAATCATATTGCGTACATCACTTTTGATCACGTTGCTGCTCGTAATGCAATGACAGTAGGGATGTATCAGAGCCTGAAATCCATTTGTGAAGATTTAGCCAAGAACTCTAAGGCCAAAGTTGCTATCTTGCGTGGTGCTGGTGGGAAGTCTTTTGTCTCTGGAAGTGATATCGCTCAGTTCTCTAGCTTTACTTCTGGTGAGGACGGGATTTCGTATGAAGAGGGTATCGATCAATATTTAGCTCCCCTGGCAACATTGCCTATCCCGACGATTGCGGTGATTGATGGCATGGCAGTCGGTGGGGGCCTAGCAATCGCCAGTTGTTGTGATTTCAGGATCTCTTCATCAGATGCTCGCTTTGGAGTTCCGATTGCAAAGACACTCGGCAATTGCCTATCTGCCGGTAACGTTGCTTGGCTCGTTACGCATCTAGGCATCAATATCGTTAAGCGTATGTTGTTATTGGCCGAGCTAGTTACTGCGCCTGAGTTGCTTAAACAAGGTTATCTCTTGGCGACTTATCCAGCTGAGAATCTTGAGGCTGAGGCTAATCAATTGGCTGAGCGCTTAATAAAATTAGCGCCCATTACACAAAAATCGACCAAGTTGACTTTAGCTAGATTGATTAAAAATAATTTACCAGACTGCAGCGATCTCATTCGGGAATGCTATGGCAGTGAAGATTTTAAGAATGGTGTTTCTGCATTCTTGGATGGCCAGCCACCTGTCTGGGCTGGAAAGTAACCCTGGCCCGCAAACACAATCTTTAGACTTATAAGAACATCTCTTGCAGATTGTTGAGATAGCGCAAACCTTGTTCAGTGGCCTTGAGTTTGTTTGGATTGGGATCTAACAAACCTTTCTTACTAGCTTCTTCCAATCCTTTTGAAACCACGTTCAGTGGCAAGCCAGTACGCTCGCTAAAGGTAACGGTATCCACGCCGTCCGTCAGGCGCAATGTATTGAGCATGAATTCAAATGGAAGATCTTTAGCTGGAATCTCTCTTGCTTCAATTAGGGCATTGCCTTTATTTTCCATTGCCTGCATATAGGTTTCTGGATGACGCTCTCGCACTTGGCGGGTGATTTTGTCTGGGAAGGAAATCTTTCCGTGTGCACCTGCGCCAATCCCAATGTAATCCCCAAAGCGCCAGTAGTTGAGATTGTGTTTGCACTCCTGATCTTTTTTAGCATAAGCAGATACCTCATAGCGCCGATAACCTGCTGCTTCTAATAGTGCCAAGTTCTGTTCAAAGATTGCATCAATCTCATCTTCATTTGGAAGCTTCGGAGGAAAGTTCGCAAAGTAAGTATTGGGCTCTAGTGTGAGGTTGTAAAAGGATAGGTGTGGAGTCTTAAACGAGAGGGCGGTTTCAATATCCGCTTTAGCAGCTTCCAAAGTTTGGTTCGGTAAACCGAACATCAAATCCAGATTGACAGATTTAAAGTGCTGCAAGGCAATCGCAATCGCGCGCTTGGCTTCTTCACCGTTATGAATGCGTCCCAAGGCCTTGAGCTGCTGATCCTGAAAACTCTGAATACCTAAAGAGACTCGATTGATACCTGCTTTAGCAAAGCCAGCAAACTTTTCTGCTTCGACTGAACCGGGATTAGCTTCCATGGTGATTTCACAATCAGGCTCTAAGTTCACACGTGCTCGAATGGCTGAGAGGAGTTCATTCATGCCATTAGCGGACATCAAGCTTGGAGTGCCACCACCAATAAAGATGCTATGTACTTGACGACCCCAGGTACGAGGTAATTCTGTCTCAAGATCAGCAATGAGGGCGTTGATATAGCGCGCCTCATCAAATCCTTGAGAAACTTTCCCACCTTCGGCCGTATCTTTAATTTGATGCGAGTTGAAGTCGCAGTAAGGGCACTTCTTTTCACACCACGGAAAGTGAATATACAAAGATAGCGGAGGAAGGGCGGTGAGTTTTGGCTGTGTCGCCAAAACCGGATTAAGCGGATTGAGCACGGCTTTGAAGTTCGGCGATCAGTTCGCGCAATGCTTGGCCACGATGGCTGATGAGATTTTTCTCGGAAGGCTCTAGTTCAGCAGCGGTAGTCCCTATTTCAGGTAAAAAGAAGTGGGGGTCATAACCAAAACCATGGCTGCCTTTGGCGTCATCAATGATTTGGCCATACCAGCGGGTTTGCACAATCAGCGGCTCTGGATCATTAGCGCTATTGACCATGACGAGTGCGCAGACATAATGCGCTCCACGATCCGCTTTACCTTGTAATGATGCAATCAGCTTTTGATTATTAGCCGCACTGTCTCCATCAAGACCTGCATAACGAGCTGAGTAGACTCCTGGAGCGCCATCTAATGCATGAGCACAAATTCCTGAGTCATCGGCAAGTGCGGGTAAGCCACTGGCAGCGCTGGCATGACGTGCCTTAGCCAGCGCGTTCTCAACAAAGGTATGGTGCGGCTCTTCTGCCGATGGAATGCCTAACTCGCCTTGAGGGATAACCTGAAAGCGAAAAGGCGCCAAGAGTTCCTGAAACTCCCGAACCTTACCGGCATTGTTAGAGGCGAGAACGAGTTTTTGCACCATCTACCTTTAATCTTTTATTTAAACGCTTCTTTTTGTAGTTGAGTTAAATCCGCAATGCCTTGTTCTGCTAAATCGAGTAGTGCATTTAATTCAGTGCGGGAAAAGGCAGCGCCTTCAGCGGTACCTTGCACTTCAATCATGCCGCCTTTACCTGTCATAACGACATTCATATCGGTATCGCAAGAAGAATCTTCCGGGTAATCTAAATCAAGTACAGGGACGCCTTGATAGATGCCAACAGAAATCGCTGCAACACTATCAATAATCGGATCGGCTTTAAGTGCACCACTTTGCAAGAGGGTATTAATTGCATCGCGCGCTGCTACATAGGCGCCAGTAATCGATGCGGTTCTTGTTCCGCCATCAGCCTGTAAGACATCGCAATCTAAATGAATAGTTCTTTCACCCAAGACTTTTAGATCAAAGACGCTGCGCATCGCGCGACCGATCAAGCGCTGAATCTCTTGTGTGCGTCCAGATTGTTTGCCGCGAGCCGCTTCACGATCGCTACGGGTATGGGTGGAGCGGGGGAGCATGCCGTATTCAGCAGTAACCCAACCTTCGCCAGAGCCTTTTTTATGCGGCGGCACTTTTTCCAGAACGCTGGCCGTACAGAGCACCTTGGTGTCACCAAAGGCAATCAGGACTGAGCCTTCCGCATGCTTGGTAAAGGCGCGGCTGATGCTCACAGGGCGTAATTCAGTGGGGGTGCGGCCACTAGGGCGGGTGATGTTGTGCTGAGTCATGGGCTGTGGTCCTAAAGATCTACAATGTCCATATGATATCGAGCATGACTGGTTATGGCAGCGCTTCTCGCCAAGTCTCCCTAGGAGCTGGCGTTGTAGCTGATCTGCAAGTGGAATGTCGGGCTGTTAACAGCCGCTTTCTGGATTTGGGCTTTCGTCTTCCGGACGAGTGTCGCGGGGCTGAGCCTGCCTTACGAGAGATGGCTACCCAAAGCCTTTCTCGGGGTAAGGTCGAGTTTCGGGCTGCCTGGCGTGTTAATTCGGGTGCTGCTGGGGCTGCTAAAGCTAACCCCCATGCCTTAGGCGCCTTAAACAAAGATCGCCTAGATGCTCTCTACACCCTTCAGGAACATGCTCAAGTCGCGTTTCCGAATGCTGAAGCATTACGTATCGCTGATATTTTGCGCTGGCCCGGAATTGTTTCTGAGCCCAGAGGCGAAGAAGAAGGCTGGATTGCTGCCACAGTAGAAGCAGGTCGTGCTGCTTTAGCCGCCCTCATGGATAGTCGCCATGCAGAAGGTAAAGCCTTGGTTACGGTACTTACCAACATCACTGCCAAGATGCGTGAGATTGTTAAGGTGATTGAGCCTAAGGTTCCTGTCTATGTCGCCCAGTATCAAGAGAAGCTGACTGAGCGTCTGGCGGAAGCATTGGCTGCTCAAGAGCAAGGCAAAGGTAGCAGTGGATCTGGTACTGAGTTGATGGAGCGTATTCGTCAAGAAGTTGTGCTCTATGCAGTTCGTATTGATGTCGCGGAAGAGTTTGCACGCCTAAAGACCCATCTGCAGGTAGTAGACACTGCGCTTGCAGGCAAAGGACCAGTAGGTAAGCGTTTGGATTTCTTGATGCAGGAGTTGAACCGTGAAGCCAATACCTTAAGCTCCAAATCGGTTTCAGAGGAATGCACACAAGCTGCTTTAGAGCTTAAGCTCTTGATTGAGCAGATGCGTGAGCAAGTACAAAATTTAGAGTAACTGATATTCACACAAATTATTATGGCCAGTCCCAAACCTAAAGCTAACTTATCCCCTGCCTACCAAGGCAGCATGTTGATGATTGTTGCCCCATCAGGCGCTGGCAAATCTTCTTTGGTGAATGCTTTATTGCAAGAAGATGCAGCACTCAAACTTTCTCTTTCAACTACAACGCGTGCACCAAGGCCGGGTGAGGTTGATGGCAAGGACTATCGCTTTATCAAAAGAGAAGAATTTATAGTTGAACGCGACCAAGGTAATTTCTTGGAGCATGCAGAAGTGCACGGTAATTTTTACGGCACTTCCAAAGCTTGGATCGAAACCCAGATGAAAACCGGGCGCGATGTCATGTTAGAGATCGACTGGCAGGGTGCTCAGCAGATTCGCCAAATCATTCCGGAAGTGCAGTGGATCTTTATCTTCCCACCATCGTTTGAGGCTCTAGAAGAGCGCTTGCGCAAACGAGGGCAGGATGACGAGGCAACCATTCAGAGAAGGTTAGCTGCAGCCCATTTAGAGCTTCAGCATGCCCATGAGGCGGATTTCATTGTTATCAATGACGATTTTGAGCAAGCATTAATTGATTTACGCCACGTGGTTGCAGCCAGCCGCCTGCGCTCAGGGCCGATTATGGCTCGCAACCCTGCGCTTTTAAGGCGTCTTGGGGTCTAATCAGTTATCCTATAGGTATTGAAGCTAAATTTAAGTGAGTTCAGCATGGCCCGTATTACTGTAGAAGATTGTCTAAAAACTATTCCAAATCGTTTTGAGCTGGTATTGGCCGCGACTTATCGCGCACGTCAATTGGTTCAAGGTCACTCCCCACGTGTTGAGTCCAGAGATAAAGCAACTGTTGTTGCGTTGCGTGAAGTTGCTGCTGGTGTAACTGACCGTGACATGTTGACCAAAGTACCTTTGTAATTCAGGGGTTCCGTTGTGGAGCTCCCCTTAGGCGACCCAAACACTTCGGAATCCAAAGGTCAGGTCTCGCCTAAAGAGACTGCTAAGAGCGATAAGTCTTCCATCATCGCCACCTTGTTGGCTCAGTCGAGCCGACATTTATTTGGCCCCACCTCTGCGCCAACATTACCTTTAAAGCATCAAGTTGTTTCTATTGATGGCCTCATTTCTAAATTAGGCTATCTCAAGTCTGATGAGGTTAATCTCATTAAGCAGGCCTTTCATTTTGCTGATGCTGCTCACCTTGGTCAGTACCGGCATAGTGGCGAGCCTTACATTACCCATCCCGTAGCAGTAGCTGAACTCTGCGCCACTTGGCGTTTAGATGCTTCCTCCATCATGGCGGCCTTATTGCATGATGTGATTGAAGATACGGGTTGTACTCAAGCAGACCTAGTTGGTAAGTTTGGTAGCAAAGTAGCAGAGCTCGTTGAGGGACTAACCAAGCTCGATAAGTTGGAATTCCAAAGCCATGCCGAGGCGCAGGCTGAAAGCTTCCGCAAGATGTTTATGGCGATGGCGCGAGATGTGCGCGTCATTTTGGTGAAGTTGGCTGATCGTACGCACAATATGCGGACGCTGGATGCTGTCCCAATGGAGAAGCGTCGCAGGGTAGCCGCTGAAACGATTGAGATCTACGCCCCCATCGCACACCGTCTCGGCCTGAACATTATTTATCGCGACTTACAAGATTTGAGTTTCCGTTACTCCATGCCAATGCGCTTCAGAGTCATTGAGGGTGCAGTGAAGCGGGCGCGTGGTAATCGCAAAGAAATGGTCGAGAAGATTTTGCAGAATGCGCGGATGGCATTTGCAAAAGCCAATCTCGGAGTTGATCTGCAAGGCCGAGAAAAAACCCTCTTCAGTATTTACAGCAAAATGCGCAGCAAGCATTTGAGTTTTTCTCAGGTGCTAGATGTCTATGCATTCAGGGTCACGGTACATTCGATTGACGAGTGCTATCGCGCTCTCGGAATTTTGCATGCACTCTATAAACCAATGCCTGGTAAGTTTAAGGATTACATTGCGATTCCTAAGCTCAATGGCTATCAATCGCTGCACACCACACTATTAGGTCCATCCGGTGTGCCGGTAGAGTTTCAGATTCGTACGAGTGATATGCACGCAGTTGCTGAGGCAGGCGTTGCTGCACACTGGGCTTATAAGGATGGCACTCCAGATATGAGCGAGGTGCAAAACCGCGCGCATCAATGGTTGCAATCTTTGATTGATATCCAGGATAGCAGTGGAGATTCGCAAGAATTCTTAGAGCACGTCAAGATTGATTTGTTCCCGGATGCGGTTTATGTCTTTACACCGAAGGGTCAGATCAGAGCTTTGCCGCGTGGCGCCACTGCCTTGGACTTCGCATACTCCATCCATAGTGATTTAGGTAATACCTGTGTAGCCGTGAAGATCAACGGCATGCAATTACCTCTGCGTAGCGAATTAAAAAATAGCGACATTGTCGAGGTTGTGACTTCATCTAACTCTCAGCCTAATCCCGGCTGGTTAGCATTTGTAAGAACTGGTAAAGCGCGTGCCTCCATTCGCCATTCACTCAAGACCAAACACTACGCTGAGTCTCTGCAATTGGGCGAGCGTCTCTTAGCTAATGCTTTGAGACAGCAGGGCGTTGATGCTGGACTGCTATCCCCAGAGATCTGGGAAAAGTTATTGCATTGGACTGGCGATAAAACGCGTGAAGAAGCCTGTGTCAATATTGCTTTGGGTCGTCGATCCGCTCAGGAGTTGGCAATTCGTTTGAAGATTTTGATTGATGATGAGGGCGGCGCAGAGCAAATGCGCTTGGGCGCGGCAGACTGGGTATCTCCTCAACAAGAAATTGCCTCGCACCATCATCAGCGTCAGGCTATCTTGGTCGATGGACGCGAAGGTAACTCAATTAGTTTCCAAACGTGCTGTCATCCGATTCCGGGAGACAATATTATTGGTTACCTCGGAAAGGGTGAAGGCCTACAGGTCCACACTAATGACTGCCCAGTAGCCCTCAGAATGCTCTCCAAGGATAGTGATAAGTGGGTAGAGGTTGAGTGGGGCAAAGAGGTTAATCGAGAATTTGAAGTTGATCTCGCAATCGATACGCGCCAAGGTAAAGGTGTATTGGCTAGAGTGGCCAGTAGTGTGACTGCTGCTGACTCCAACATCATGAACGTGTCGATGGATGATCGCTACAAAGAAGATGCCGTCACTATTCGCTTTACGATCCAAGTATCAGATCGCTTGCACCTTTCCAAGGTGATGCGTAGCTTGCGCACCAATCATGATGTGATGCGCGTGACCCGGGTGCGGGTCGGCTAAATTCCTTTCAGTGCAATTACTGGTACTGGACGTCTAGGATTTCAATTTCGCTAGGGCCGGTAGGGGTTTGGATTTTGACGCAATCACCCAAGCGCGCCTTGATTAACGCTTTGGCAATTGGCGAGACCCAGCTGACGTGACCTAAGTCCAAATCGACCTCATCAACTCCCACAATCGTGATAGTTGTCTCTTTACCTGCCTCAGGCCCCTCTAGACTGGCATAGGTGACAGTAGCCCCAAAAAAGACCTGCTCGGCATCAGCATCCCCCGATTTTCGGGCTTGGTTATCGACTACTACGGCAAATTCGAGGCGCTGATTTAGGAAGCGAATCCGGCGATCTATCTCCCGAAGTCGCTTTTTTCCATAGATATAGTCCCCATTTTCTGAGCGGTCGCCATTGGATGCCGCCCAGTGAACAACCTTGACAACCTCAGGCCGATCAAGGTTCAGGAGCTGTAAAAGCTCACTTTTGATACGCTCGTGACCAGCGGGTGTGATGTAGTTCTTCTCTTCCATGGCATAATTATGGCTGTTGCGGCTGTAGCTCAGCTGGATAGAGTACTTGGCTACGAACCAAGGGGTCGTGGGTTCAATTCCTGCCAGCCGCACCAAGCTACATAAGGGTCTCCCGTCAGGGAGGCCCTTTTTATTTGTGCAATAGAACTGTATTTGTGCAATAGAATCAGGTTTTTATCGTTATTTATCCAAATTTACCGCCATCAGAGCCATATAGAATAAGGGCCTACCTTTTAGCCCGCATTTTTAGCTTGTGCAATAGAGTTAATTCGTTCTTTTGTCATTAGTCTGACTCTTCGCAATCACATCACCATCACTTAATTGGGTTGTTGTGCTCTGCAAGCATCATTACATTTGACTGCTTACATGCCTATTGCGGCCACTCAAAAGGCCTCTCCTTATTGATTCTGACTGGCAGAGAGCGGCCAATAAGCGACCTTAATAGCCTCTTATTCAGGGTTCCATTTCGGCTACTGTTTTGGTGGTCGGCTAATGATGTGAAATACAAAGAAGCCAAAGAAGGCCAGACCAAGCACCCAGTGGGTAAGCTCACTGCCTTCATGCCATTCTTCTGGGCCGTAATAAAGTAAAAGAGCGGTAGTCACTAATATAGCCAAGATAGCTAATTGCGAAATTCCGCTTATCAAGTTCTTGCGAGCCTTAAGGCCGGCCTTAATATGAAACGGCATCACTGTTCCAAAGGCCATGAGCGCGAAGGCTGCTGCGATTCCATGTAGAGCCAATACCGAATGATCCCCCAGCATTGCCTTTGAAATACGGAATTCATGCCCAACTAAAAATGCAATTCCAGATAAGGAGCAAATGCTAAGGCTGGTGATTGTGAACCAGCGCTGCCATATTGGCATTTTCCCAAGCCCATGTTTTCTCATGCGGCAATCCTTAGTGCTTGAGCAGAGAATTGAGTAAGGCAGGAATGTTCCATGTTGCGCGAAATCGCAATCACCTTAGTTAAAGCATCTGCATGTACACATTGCGGAGCTACAACTGAATACGACTCACCAAATTGAATATGTTGCATGTCAGCAGGGTTGATGATGTGGCTTAGATGAGAATGTGTGTAATAGAGGCCGCTACTAGCGATCGCGCCATTTTCAAGCGTGCCTGCATTTACAAGCTCTTTAGAATTACTCGGATGGCGAACTGTAACTGCTTGTGGTATCGAGCCAAATACCCTTAAATCTCCACCTGCATTAACTGAGCCTGAGTTCACGCCAGCCGCTTGAAGTGTTTCAACGGCTTTATCAACCGCAAAACCTTTTGCAATACCACCAAGATCTAGCTGAAGAGGTTTTTTTGAGCTAACTATGTTTGGTTTAATTAAGATTAGATCCTCTAAGCCGCCATACTCGGTGGACTCATTGTCATGATGGTTCGGTAATAGGCCGGCAGTTTGTAATTTGGCACCCACACCACAGTCAAATAAGCCGTTAGATGCTTGATGGATATCCTTTGCAATCGATAGCACTTCGAAAGTCCAATCATGAATTTCTACAGCCTCAAAATGGGAACGGGCATTAATCTGACTTAACTCAGAATTTGGGTTATGAAAGCTCATTAAAGACTCAACTCGTTTAATAGCAATAAACGCATTCTCAATAGCTTCGTTCGAGCCCTGATCAACAGAGATCTCAACATAAGTTCCAAGTAAGGGTTTGCAGCGAATCATTTTTGATTGTTACTCTTCAGGGCTAAGTCATAAAACACTAGAACACGCTTTACACCATCAGTTAAATGCTTGCTTGATAGGGTGGCGCCAGAGATATTTTCAATATCCTTGTTTAGTTTTATAGGGTCAGCGGCTGTTTTGCCAAAGAACTGTTTACGCCAGCTAAGATCTGCTACCTCATAGCCATAGGATTCTCTGTATTCCATGATTTCTATGCCTTGGACTGCGCCACTTGGTGAGATTCCAATCGCATAAGTAATCATTTCGTGTTTACCAACGACTTCATCAACGATGAGCCAGCTTCCATCGGCAGCTTTATAAATTCGATTTCCTTGTAGGGGCTCACTGACACTAGAAGCGGATTTCATTTTGTTTTGAAGGTCATCAGTGATGACCATAGGTGCTGATATAAATTTTTTGCCTGGGAAAATAAGCTGCTGCGCTTGCTCAGTGCTAACGTATATCTTGGAATATGCGACTAGTGGAGCGCTTGTAAGCGCTATGCTAGTTAGCACTAAAAGAGGATTTGGCTTCCAATTCATGATTATTATTTCCTTCAGCTACAGTAGGTTTAACTTATTAATAGCTGATTTGCTTCATTACATAAGAACTCAAGCTCCGGACTGCAGCCCTTTAATTCCGCTAGTGCATCAAACATTATTAGCGCTCTTTCTTTTGCGGTTTCACAATGCGTAGCTTGAAATCTGACCATATAGGTCAATGCTGCAATTAATAAATTTTGCGATTCCATTTGATGTCCTTAGAATATTGTGAGATTTATAGCTTAGTTAGCGGAAAGCCAAACTTGAACATAAACTCATTAAGCCCATGGGAGTCCCAAACGCGGGCATTGGAGCATTCTGCTGTTCCATCTCCCATGCAGGAATTGCCTTTAAGTTGATAGCGCCATGCAGCGGTAAACCACCAATCTTTAGCTGCGTAATGTAAATTTGGGCCAACAAAGGTGGCTTTTTGGGTTTGGTTTTGCAGGTTATAGCTTGAGTAATCATTATGAAACCGCGCTTCAACTCCCCCAAACCATTTGGGTGCAAATCGATAGCTTGCCCCAACTAAAAAATCCATCATGGATTCTGGGACATTGCCATTACCTACAAATTTCAATTGCTCGTTTGCGACAACAACGTTGCCAGCTAAGATAAGCTTATCGTCAATAAAATTTGATTGAAGTAGCAACCTAGCCTCAAGTTCATTTTTATTTACACCAATAGTTGGCTCAAAATAAAGGCCAACTCCAACAGGGGAGGTTACTGGATTGGTTATGCGGTAAATTGCCTCCAGTGATCCGCCTTCGACACCACTTCTTCTGTAAGGTGTTGCTGGATTATGGCTCGCTGGAACCGGTTGCCCCCCGGTGCAAGTAGGACTATCACCACACGCCTCTGGGTTAGTGTAGTTCTGATTTGCATTGACGTAATAAGCATTCAGATATCCCGCTACCTGAAAGTCATTGGTGACCCCATACTCCAGCTCAGATCTTGAGACCCAAGCGTTATAGGATCCTGCGGCTTGTTGTTTTGTTAATTGGAGTCGTTGCTCGAACTCTAGCTCTCCTTTGGGCTGAAGATCTAGGGTGTAGATCCAGCCAAATGCACCTTCTCCTGCATTCGCCAAGGAATAGTAGGGTGCAGTAGCTAGCAGGACTAAAACAAAGACTGCTTTTTTGATGGTGAACTTCATAAATTGATGGATATTGTCTAAAAGTTATTGAGAATCATTTGCATTAATATATCATAAATGAGAAATGTTCTTATTTAGAATAATTTGATAAAAATGGGCATTTAGACAAAAATTGGGTAGTTCCACCCAAAAAACGTATTGAGATCTCAAACAACTAAGGAGTGAATATGAGCAACGAAATATCTATCAAAGCTTTAAATAAAATCATGGAGCTTGAATTGGCGGGAGTCGTTAAATACACCCACTACTCCCTAATGGTTTATGGCTACAACCGCATTCCTATTGTTTCTTGGTTAAAAGGAAATGCTGACGAGAGTCTTGTTCATGCGCACAAGGCGGGAGAGTTGGTTACTTTATTGGGTGGGCATCCATCCCTTAAGATTGGATCCTTGCTGGAAACAGAGCAGCACGACATCGGCGACATATTGCGTGAGAGCCTTGCGCATGAAAAAGTAGCTTTGTCTGCGTACTATGAACTACTTAAAGTTGCCGAAGAAACTCATTCGATATTGCTGGAAGAGTACGCAAGAGAGATGATTGTCCAAGAGGAGCTACATTTGGATGAGGTAAATAAGATGCTTCGTAAGCCAGGAGATCTTGAGCCTTTTGGGCATTAACGCTTGCTATTATTTATTTTGAACCACCTTCGGGTGGTTTTTCTTTGTCATCAATTGTCTCTTATGGGTCGGGCTCAGTCATCCGTGATCAAGTAGGGCGACAGACTGCTTTGAGCCTCAAAGGAGTCCAGCGCACCTGTGATTTGTCGAAGAGATTAATGGCGAGATTGAAGCTGAAAATTATTCTTAAATCCGGCAATCACTTACTCGAAGGCAGTGAGAAAATTCGACCCTAAATTTGTGCAATAGAACTTATGCTAAACCAATATAAACAAGGGGTTACAAGCGATCAGTACTCAATTCTATTGCACAATCTCAAGTCTGTAACTCATTGATTTATATAGATAAAGTGTCACTCAGATGTAGGGGCTACGAACCAAGGGGTCGTGGGTTCAATTCCTGCCAGCCGCACCAACCCATTCAGGGCCTAGTTGAAAAACTGGGCCCTTTTTCTTTTTTTAGCCGTTTCATGGCGGTTTCATACGAATCCCTTATAGTTTGCCTATGGGCATTTCAGACGCTAATTCCACGAATTCACCAGCTCCGGTCGCT
Organism: Polynucleobacter sp. MG-27-Goln-C1; assembly: GCF_018881905.1. Lineage (GTDB taxonomy): Bacteria > Pseudomonadota > Gammaproteobacteria > Burkholderiales > Burkholderiaceae > Polynucleobacter. The sequence goes on along the minus strand of NZ_JACVPM010000001.1, from coordinate 729,231 downwards.
ATTTGGTCGCAAACTGACGCAACGCATGCGCAAGTGACTCTGAGTGGTGTCGTCAATGTGTATTCCTTGGCGGGTGTGTGGAGTGATATTCGACAAAAACAAAGCCTTTGGCTCGGGCCGGGGAATGCTCAAGCTCACTCATTAGTTTTTGATGCATCTAAAGTAGTCTCTCTGGATGGATCTGCTTTTGCATTCTTGATTGATGTCGAAGAATCTCAGAAAAAAGCAGGTGGACAGTTTGATATTCAGGGGCTAGATCCGAAATATCAGCCGCTCTTGCATGAATTCGATCCAATTACAAATCTCTTTCCAGTTCCAGGTCAAAAGCAAAAACCTAACTTTGTGGTGAGCACTGGAATGGCCGCCCAAGATCTTATCGATGATGGTCGTGGACTCATTACTTTTATCGGCCATCTATCTTCTGATTTAGTTTGGTCAATGCGGAATATTAAGCAAGTGCGTTGGGGTGATTTTGTGAACGCCGCAGTCGAGGCAGGCATCTCTGCACTACCAATTGTTGGCCTGGTTGCTTTTTTGATTGGTGTGATTCTGTCGTTCCAAGCAGCCATTGGTATGCAGCAGTTTGGCGCTGTTTCATTTGTTGGGCCACTCGCTGCCCTGGGGATCGTGCGCGAGATGGGACCACTCATTACGGCGATCTTGCTCGCTGGTCGCTCATCAGCTGCGTTTGCTGCCGAGATTGGCACCATGACAGTCAATAGCGAAGTCGATGCATTGGTTACCGGCGGATTAAGTCCAATTCGATTCTTGGTGGTGCCCAGAGTATTGGCGGGAATCTTGGTAGCTCCAATCTTGACCTTGTTTGCTGATGTCGTCAGTATCTTTTCTTCGATGCTGACAATGCAAATCTATGGGGTCCCATTCATTAATTTCTACAACGGCATGTTGGCTGCTGTGGATGTTGAGGATGTTTTGTCTGGCTTAGTGAAGGCCACTTTATTTGGTGTGGTGGTTTCTGCGATGGGTTGTTTGCGCGGTATGCAAACGGGTACTGGTGCAGCAGCAGTGGGTATCTCAGCAACCCGCGCGGTAGTGAGCAGTATTGTCATGATTGTTTTAGTAGACGGCATCTTTGCGTACATCTCTTACAGGACGGGTTTCTGATGAGTACAGTTGATAACGCAATTGACGTTCAAAACCTCACGGTGGGCTATGGCTCAAAAGTACTCTTGCAGAACCTCAATTTCTCTGTCAAAAATGGAGAGATCTTTGTTATCTTGGGTGGATCCGGTTGCGGCAAATCGAGCCTCCTAAAGAATTTGTTTGGCCTATATCAGTCGCTTTCTGGAGATGTGTTGATCGAAGGTCAAAACATCACTACTGCCCAAGGCGCAGAGCGTCAAAAAATTATGACAAGCTTTGGGGTGATGTATCAGCAGGGCGCCTTATTTGGTTCCATGAATTTGCTGGATAACGTGACACTCTTTATGGAGGAGTACACCCAGCTGACTAGGGATCAAATGAATCTATTGGCTCGCTGCAAATTAGATCTAGTAGGGCTACTCCCATACGAAACTTATATGCCGAGCGAGATTAGCGGCGGCATGCAAAAGCGGGCTGCGATTGCCCGCGCCATGGCTCTAGATCCGAAGATCTTATTTTTGGATGAGCCATCAGCAGGCTTGGATCCCATCACTTCAGCTGACCTAGATAGTACGATTTTGGATCTCTCTAAAAACTTGGGATTTACCTTTGTGATCGTCTCCCATGAATTAGCGAGTATTTATTCCATTGCCGATAAGGTGATCATGTTAGACAAGGATGCCAAGGGCATTATTGCTGAGGGTGACCCTAAGGTATTAAGAGACACTAGCAAAGATCCCCGAGTACATCAATTCTTTAATCGCATCATGAGTAAGGACGCAGCATGAGTAATAACTCCAATCCCAATTATTTCCGCTTAGGCCTTTTTGTCTTGGCGGCAATCGGCGTCTTGCTCACCATTATTTTGATATTTGGTTCGGGACAGCTCTTTAAGCAGTCTTTCATGATTGAGACCTACGTCAAGCAATCAGTGACAGGATTAGATGCTGGTGCTGCTGTGCGTTTTAGGGGTGTCAAGATCGGCCAGGTAACTTCTATTAATTTGTCTGGTGATGTGTACGAAAGCGAAGTACCAATGCCACAGCGCCATGAATACGTTGTGGTGAGGATGCAAATTTTTGGCGATAAAGTTCAGCTCGATCATTTACAAACCTACCTCAAAGACAATCTTCGTGCTCGTATTAAGTCTATGGGTATTACGGGCGTCAATTACGTTGAGTTAGATTTTTACTCTAGCGCGAGTCAGTACTCGCCTTTAGCGTATACATGGTCGCCTAAGTATCCGGTAGTACCGTCGATGCCAAACCAAGCGGATGAAATTATTTCTGGTATCCAGAAGTTGATTGGCGCCCTAAACGGCTTAGATGTCGATGGAACTCAAAAGAAATTTGATGCGCTGTTAGGCAATCTTAATCAGTTGATGGCTGGCGATGGAAAGAATAATGCCGGTCTGATTAGTTCGGTTAAGGATCTGAACGGCATACTGGATCGCATTGCTAAGGCGACCGATAAGGATCAGCTTAATATTCTGATGCGGGAGTTGGTAGCAACCATGGTGTCTTTACGTCAAACCGTTACAAGTGTTCAGGGCGATACCACTGCCACCTTGGAGAATATCCGTCAGGCTAGTGAGCAGCTCAATGAATTCACTCGCGTAGCAAGTCAATCACCGTCTACTTTGATTTGGGGTGACCCGCCTGCACGCATTACGCCTCCAATGAATGGAGCTCAGAAATGACATCAATGAAAATTCAGATGATGAAAAACTCACGCCTCATTAAGTTCGCTGCCTTCACATTTGTTGTGGCCGCATTAAGCGCCTGCTCCTTACCTAAAAGACCAGCATTAGAGACAACCAGCTGGATGGTGGCACCAGAACGTACAGGCACACCTTATAAGCCTCGTACTGATTTGTGGCTCAAGATGGGACCTGCCTCAACAACCCCACCTTTTGATGGCAAGTCTTTGGTCTACCGCTTGGGCGATCAGCGTTATGAAAAGGATTTCTATAATATTTATTCTGCGCTACCCAATGAAATGGTGAGCAATGCGACCCGTCAGTGGCTCAATAATGCTCAGATCTTCTCCATGACTGTGGGGCAGGGCAACAGCTTCTTTCCTTATTACATCCTGCAGGCTTCTGTAGAGGAGTTTTATGGCGATTACCGAGTTCGTCCAGAGGCTGTGGTCACTGTCGAGTTTTTCCTGACCGCGACAGATCCTCAAAAACGTAACCCCGTGATTGGTAAAAACCGCTATACCAAGAGAATTGCTCTTAAAGACAATACACCCCAAGCCTTGGTGCTAGGTCAGCAAGAGGCCTTGGCGCAAATTCTGAAGGAGTACGAGGTAGTGCTCTATAAGTACGCTGGTAATTTGCCGCCACCTCTTGGCCAGTAGTCATATTGAAATTGCAGTGCCTATAAAAATAATGGAGTAGACATGGATTTAGGACTCAAAGGTAAGGTTGCCTTAGTAATGGCATCTAGTCGCGGTTTAGGTCAGGCAATGGCCGTTTCATTAGCGCGTGAAGGCGTGAAGGTTGCCGTCACTGGACGTAATGCTGAAGGTCTCAAAAAATCAGTGGAGTTGATTGAGGCGGCTGGCGGTAAAGCGTTAGCTTTAAGCTGGGACTTATCGGACAGCTCGGTCATTGATGCGTTAGTGACTAAAGTAGAGCAAGAGCTCGGACCGATTGATATTCTGATTAATAACACTGGCGGACCGCCTCCAACCCTGGCAACCGGGCAAGACCCTGCGCTATGGCAAAAGAGTTTTAACGATATGGTCTTGTCGCTCATCAGCATTACTGATCGAGTCCTTCCAGGAATGCGTCAACGTAAATGGGGTCGCATCATTACGAGCACCACTTCAGGGGCGATTGCCCCAATCAAAAACTTGGCGATCTCCAATACCTTGCGAGCTGCGCTGCTAGCTTGGTCTAAAACCTTAGCAGCAGAAGTAGCCGCCGAAGGAATTACAGTCAATGTCATCATGCCAGGTCGCGTGGCAACAGATCGCTTGCGTCAATTAGATGAAGCGCGTGCCCAAAGAGAAAGCGTCAGCTATGACTCTGTCGTGCAGGCCAGCCTGAAGCAGATTCCGATGGGGCGTTATGGGGACCCACAAGAGTACGGTGATACCGCAACGTTTTTAGCTAGTCAAAACGCTTCCTTTATCACTGGGTCAGTGATCCGTGTTGATGGTGGCCAGATTCAGGCAATTTAATCTCCGTGTTAGCAAGCTTTCTTCGGGCCACTAGGCGAGACCTTCGCTCTAGTGAGTTGGTAGCCTTACTGGTTGCGCTGACGCTCTCTGTCGCAGCCTTATCTAGCGTAAGCTTCTTGGCGGACCGAATGCAGCGGGCTTTTCAGTTTGATGCTCGCCAACTTCTGGCCGCGGACTTATTGCTGGTTGCTGATCAGCCTTTGCCTGAACGTTTTATTCAAGAGGCCAAGAGCTTGCAGCTGAGTTCAGCTCAAACTATTATTTTCCCAAGCATGGCCACTGTTGGCACTCAAAGCAAGTTGGCGTCTCTGAAGGCGGTGAGTGGTGCCTATCCCTTACGCGGCTCATTACAAGTATCACCTCAACAAGCAAGTAGAACTCCGCCGTCTGGTTCGGTTTGGGTAGATCCTGGAATGCTCAACGCACTGCAAGCTAAGGTGGGCGATCGCATGTCATTGGGGGATAAGACTTTCCTGATTAGCGGTGTCTTGGAGCGTGAGCTCGATCGGGGTGCTGGATTCATGAACTTTGCGCCACGCGTCATGATGTCGCTTGATGATTTACCTGCAACAGGTCTCATTGGTCTAGGTAGTCGCGTGACTTATCGTCTGCTGCTAGCGGGCAAGGATCAAGCAATCTCTGATTATGAAAAGTGGGCAACGCAATGGATTGAATCCGAAGGCCTGAGGGGATTGCGCATTGAGACCTTAGAGAATGCGCAGCCCGTGATGCGTAAAACCTTAGAGCGGGCAGAGCGCTTCTTATCTTTGGTTGCCTTGCTGACTGCAATGGTAGCTGCAGTTGCCATTGCTTTATCGGCACGTCGTTATGTCTTGAAGCAAGCTGATGTTTGTGCTGTGATGAAATGCCTTGGCGCAAGCCAAAAGATGATTCTGGTAAATCAAGTCAAAGTATTGGGTGCTTTGTGTCTACTGGCAGCCATCATGGGGGCTACCATTGCTTACGGTGTGCAAGAAGTATTGATTCGTATTTTGGGTAACCTGGTATTTGCCAATTTGCCCTCGTTGTCCCTCTGGCCTTTGGCCTGGAGTGTTTTGTTTTCCTCATGCTTGTTAATAGGTTTCGCTGGGCCACCTCTAATAAGTTTGGTCATGATTTCACCGGTGCGACTCATTCGCAAAGAGTTGGGTTCGGTAAGTATCAAAGTGATCTGGGTGGCGCTTTTTGGGCTCATTACCTGTCTCGTCTTAATTGCGATTGCAGCGCAAGACTGGAAGCTAGCCTCTTGGGTTGCTGCGAGCTTTGGCGCAGCCGTAGCACTCTTTACTCTGGTCTCCTGGAGCTCGCTACGAATTCTCAATATTCTGTTTTCTAAGTGGGGCGCTCAGAACTTTGCTTTGCGTTTTGCATTAACTGCACAAGCACGACGCGCAGGATTTGCAGTTATGCAAATTACCGCTCTCGGTATTGCCTTGATGGCCTTGCTGCTGATTCTCTTGCTTAGGCAGGATTTACTATCCACGTGGCAGGGAAACATTCCAGTTGATGCCCCCAATCGCTTCATGATTAATGTTCAGGAAGATCAAAAGCCAAGCATTACTCAGTCACTGCTCGATGCGGGTGTGGCAAAGCCCAGCTTTAGTCCTATGGTTCGTGCACGCTTGGTTGAAGTGAATGGAAAGACCATTGGCCCCAATGATTATGTTGATGAAAATGCGCGTCGCCTAGTGGATCGAGAATTTAACCTCTCCTATACCGAGCAATTGCCTGAGGGCAATCGGATTACTGCTGGAAAATGGATTGAAGGTAGCGCACCACGGGTTTCTTTGGAGGCGGGGATTGCGAAAACCTTGAAGTTAAAGCTGGGCGATCAAATGACCTTTGAGCTTGCCGGTGAAAAAGTGACTGCGCCAATTACTTCCTTGCGTAAGCTGGATTGGAGTTCCATGAAGGTGAATTTCTTCGTCATCATGCCGCCTGCCATGCTTGAGAAAATGCCTCAATCATGGATTACCTCTTATTACCAAAGCGCTGCAATTGAGGGATTGGACTACCAGCTTGCACAGACTTATCCTAATCTGACCATTGTTGATGTCGCGACCTCATTGAGACAAATACAAGATGTATTGGATCGACTATCTTCCGTGCTGGGTCTATTGTTTGCTTTCACGATTGCTGCAGCGATATTGGTGCTAGTGGCTGCCATTGCAGCGACGCAAGACGAGCGCTTTAGAAGTGCAGCCTTACTCAAGGCGGTAGGTGCATCACGTGCCTTGTTGAGGAAGATTGCTTTAGCTGAACTCTTAATCATTGGGGTGCTGGCAGGCGCATTAGCTGGACTAGCCGCCGGAATCGCCGCATGGGCACTTGGGCGCTTTGTGTTGGAGATTGAGTTCAATGCATTCGCCCAGTCTTTGGCGATGGGAATTTGCTTTGGGGTAATTGCTTGTCTCTTGGCAGGTTTTCGTTTTCAGAGAAAAATTCAAACCGCTACCGCTATGGAATGCTTGCGCGAGATCTAGGGCTCACGTACTGCCGCTCTTACGTGAGCGTCACCAAGTTCTTTGGCAATTCCACTAAACGACTTCCAGAAAAACGGTCTGGCAGACTTTGGCGTAGTAGAGGGCTAACGCGATCAAAGTAAATACTGAGCGGCCACAGAAATAAAGCTACCGTAAATAGCATTTCAATAATTTGCCACTTCTGCAACTCAAAGAGCCATTGCAGTAGGACGCAAGGTATCAGCCACAGGGATCCATAGACATAGCGCCAGATTGCCTGCTTGCGGTTTAGGTTGTAACCACCAGGACCAATCATGCGAACCCGCCATGTTTGCATGGCCAGGGTCTGACCAGACTTGGTCCAATACCAAACAAAGTAAATACCCAGGACAAGGTACAGATAAAGAAAAGTGAGCCAGCTTGGTAGGGCTAATCCAAATAGCATGCCTAGACCTAAATTGGGAACTAGGAATGTTAGTGCGATGACGCCCAATAGAACCAATTGCTCGTAGAGACCGCAGGAGACTCTCCGCCAAAATTGCGGGGCAGGTAGTGCGTTTAATTCAGCGGGAGTAATCACAGCTTAAGGATTGTTTGAGCTGGTATCCGAGCTTGTGCTCGGAGTCGAGGATTCTGGAGTCGGTGTGCTACTTGCCGGTAGGGTCGGAGCTAGATTTGATTTTTGCGTAATGGGGTGCTGTTGCAATGTAGGTGCGCTTGCGGCTGTTGGCTTTTTCTTATTCACCTCCGCTTGAGCCAATTTCTTTTTCTGCTCATCACTCAGTTTTTGATACGCACTCCAAGCCTCTGCTTTTTTCTCTGCAGGGAACTTGAGGCTGCTAAGGTAATTTTCGCGCGCTAGGCGACGATCTTTTTGAGAGAGATTGGACCAGCTAGTCATGCGAGACTGCAGTCGCTGTTGATCGGTCTCACTCATCTTAGGATAGAGATTGGCAACCTGAATCCATTTCTTGCGACTCTCAGGGAGCATGTAATCCCAGTCACTTTCCAGTGGGGCTAAGATTTTCTGTTGTTCTGGCTTAAGACCTTCCCACGTACCATCCGGTTTTTTCTCCGGAATGCCAGTGGCTTTTCCATGAGCGCCTGCAGGTGTTTGAGCAAGCGCGCCTGAACTCTGTACCGATCCGAATGTGCCCAGCACCAACATCATGCTGATGCTGAGTAGGGCACTTAAAGATCGTGGGTGGTTCAGCATTCGCTAAAGGATTCGTTATTCGCTTTAGGAAGGTGACTTGGCCGAATCAAGGCTATCTTGATCGGATTCAGCTAAAGGACCATTTTTGAGGAATCCCATAAAGCCGCTGTCAGCGTAGGCATCTGGAGGTACGTCATCCGTTAAGAGGGCGACATCCAGCTCAGCAATATCGTTAATGCGGGAGTCTTGCTGCCATTGAGCAATACCAATCAGACCAAATACGAGGACAACCAGCGGGGCAACCCAACCCACGTTATCCCAAAAAGATCGTGAGCCTGAAGACCAGGTCCCAGTGGGGCTGGCCAAAACATGCTGCTGAACACGTACTTTTTCTGGTTTTTTGACAGAAATAGCCTTGAGGCGCGCTGCATATAGACGGTCTTTAATGCCTGTTGGCAAGGATTGGGATCCTTGGCGGAGCAGGGCGGCAGCACTCAGACCAAATTGATCTGCTTCTGTTGGGCTTAGGATGTCTTCATTGCGGTTCACAGCGTAATTCCTTTTAATTTCAATGCTTTAGCTAGAGCCTGGGTGGCTCTTGAGCAGTGGGTTTTGACGCTTCCCTCGCTACAACTCATGGCAAGGGCAGTTTCAGTAATGCTCAGCTCATCCCAATAACGCATCAGGAAGGCTTCTCGTTGACGGGCAGGCAATTTTGATATTTCTGACTCCAGTGACTGCAATAACTGACTGCGTTCCAACTTAAACGCACCATCTTGGTGAATTTCACTGTCGTCTGGGGCTGAAAGTGACTCCAGAGGGTCAAAATCATCGTTTTCATCCGATTTCTTGCCCATATTCGAAAATAGGGTGACCCAGGTATTGCGGACTTTTTGACGTCTAAACCAGTCATGAATACGGTTTTGCAGAATTCTGGTGAAAACAAGGGGTAATTCAGCTGCGGGTCGATCACCGTATTTTTCAGCTAACTTGATCATGGCATCTTGAACAATGTCCAGGGCAGCATCGTCATCCCGCACAGCATAGACCGCCTGCTTGAAAGCGCGCTGCTCAACACTGCTTAGAAAGTCAGAAAGTTCTTGGGGTGAAGCCATTCAGTAGATTAGACCTGAATCAGATGGAATTCGTCTATTTTAGGTGATTGCTATAGAATATAGGGCTTACTACCTAGAATCTCATTCAAGAAGTGGTTTTTTCCGGTAGCAGCGCCGTTCGAACTCAGGCCACAAGCACGAGACAGAACAGACCAAACAATTTTTTGCCGAAAATTGCAAAGGACGAAAGAAAATGAATACAAGCAGCGCCGAATTTTTAGCTTCTAAAGCTAACCAAGACACAGCAAATCCAAATTCCACAGCGAATGCGCCTGAAATGATTGGCGCCGAGATGTTGGTACAGGCTTTGCACAAAGAGGGTGTTGAATACGTTTGGGGATACCCGGGCGGTTCTGTTCTCTTTATCTATGATGAAATTTTCAAGCAGGACAAGTTTGAGCACATTCTTGTTCGTCATGAGCAAGCAGCAGTTCATGCGGCCGATGGCTATGCGCGTGCAACCGGTAAGGTTGGTGTCGCTCTAGTTACTTCAGGTCCAGGTGTAACCAATGCGGTTACCGGAATTGCTACTGCTTACACAGATTCCATACCACTGGTAGTCATCAGCGGTAACGTGCCGACATACGCAATTGGTGAAGATGCTTTCCAAGAGGCTGATACCGTTGGTATCACTCGCCCGGTGGTAAAGCACAACTTCCTCGTGAAGGATGTTAAAGACCTACCTTTGGTAATTAAGAAGGCCTTTCATATTGCGCAGACAGGTCGTCCAGGCCCAGTATTGATTGATATCCCTAAGGATGTCTCTGCAGCTAAAGGACCATTCGTCTACCCAGAAACATTGGAGATGCGCTCATACAACCCAGTTGTAAAAGGGCATAGCGGACAAATTCGTAAAGCGGTTTCTTTATTGCAAGAAGCTGAGCGCCCATTCATCTATACCGGTGGTGGTGTGATCTTGGCTGACGCCGCTCCAGAGTTAAAAGAGTTTGCTGATTTGTTGGGTTACCCAGTGACCAATACCTTGATGGGCCTTGGCGGTTTTCCAGGTACCAGTCCACAGTTTGTGGGCATGCTTGGTATGCACGGCACCTACGAAGCCAATATGTCGATGCAGCACAGTGATGTGTTGATTGCGATTGGTGCACGTTTTGATGACCGCGTGATTGGTAATACTGCGCACTTTGCAAGTCATCCACGTAAGATCATTCATATTGATATCGACCCATCTGTGATTTCTAAGCGGGTGAAGGTAGACGTTCCTATTGTTGGCAATCTCAAAGAAGTTTTACAAGAGATGACAGCTCAGCTTAAAGCTGCTGGCCCACGCAAGAATGACGCTAAGTTAGCCGCATGGTGGGAGCAGATTAATGAGTGGCGTAAAAAAGATTGCTTAAAGTACGACGAGGCATCCCAGATTGTGAAGCCACAGTATGTGGTTCAAAAGTTGTGGGAGCTCACTGGTGGTGATGCATTCATTACTTCCGACGTTGGTCAACATCAAATGTGGGCTGCACAGTTCTATAAGTTTGATAAGCCACGTCGCTGGATTAACTCTGGTGGTCTCGGAACTATGGGTGTTGGTTTGCCATACGCCATGGGCATCAAGAAAGCTTTCCCGGATAAAGATGTATTTGCTATCACCGGTGAAGGCTCTATTCAGATGTGTATTCAGGAGCTATCCACTTGTAAGCAGTACAACACGCCTGTAAAGATCGTGTCATTGAACAACCGTTATCTCGGTATGGTTCGCCAATGGCAAGAGCTGACTTATAACAAGCGTTATTCCAGCTCGTACATGGATTCATTGCCAGACTTTGTGAAGTTGGCTGAGGCTTTTGGTCACGTTGGTATGCGTATTGAGAAGAAGTCTGATGTTGAAGGCGCCCTTAAAGAAGCAATTCGCTTGAAAGATCGCACGGTGTTTATGGATTTCCAGACTGACCCCGAAGAAAACGTTTGGCCAATGGTTCAAGCAGGTAAGGGTATTACTGAAATGCTTTTGGGTAGCGAGGATCTCTAATGCGACATATTATTTCTGTATTAATAGAGAACGAACCAGGCGCATTGTCCCGGGTTGTTGGCCTATTCTCCGCACGCGGTTACAACATTGAAACCTTAAGTGTTGCACCTACTGAGGATCCATCTCTTTCTCGCATGACGATTGTCACGATTGGTTCTGAGGATGTGATTGAGCAAATTACCAAGCACTTAAATCGCTTAGTTGAAGTGGTAAAGGTTTTTGATTTGACTGAAGGTCCTCATATTGAGCGTGAGCTCATGATGATTAAAGTTCGCGCTGTAGGTAAAGAGCGTGAAGAGTTGAAACGTACAACGGATATCTTCCGTGGTCGCATCATCGATGTGACCGATAAGAGTTACACCATTGAATTAACTGGTGATGGTGCCAAATTAGACGCCTTTATTGATTCGATTGATCGTGCATCGATTCTGGAAACTGTCCGTTCGGGTGGTTCTGGTATTGGGCGCGGCGAGCGTATCCTCAAGGTTTAATTTTTTTAACTGATTACTGAATTAACTACATTTTCAAAACAAGGAAAGAGCATGAAAGTTTTTTACGATAAAGACGCTGATTTGTCCCTCATTAAAGGCAAAAAAGTAACCATCATTGGTTATGGTTCACAAGGTCACGCACACGCATTGAATCTGAAAGATTCAGGCTGCAACGTTACTGTTGGTTTGCGTAAAGATGGCGCTTCCTGGAGCAAAGCTGCAAATGCTGGCTTGACAGTAAAAGAAGTTGGCGAAGCAGTTAAAGATGCTGACGTAGTGATGATGCTCTTGCCTGATGAGCAAATTGCTGATGTATATAGCAAAGAAGTTCATGGCAATATTAAGCAGGGCGCTGCATTGGCATTCGCTCACGGCTTTAACGTTCACTACGGTCAAGTTCAGCCACGCGCTGACTTAGATGTGATCATGATCGCTCCTAAGGCACCAGGCCACACTGTTCGTGGTACTTATGCTCAAGGTGGCGGTGTTCCCCATTTGATCGCTGTGTACCAAGATAAATCTGGCTCTGCTCGTGATGTTGCTCTGTCATATGCAACAGCAAACGGCGGCGGTCGTGCCGGCATCATTGAAACTAACTTCCGTGAAGAAACTGAAACTGACTTGTTCGGTGAGCAGGCTGTTCTTTGTGGTGGCGCGGTTGAGTTGATCAAAGCTGGTTTCGAAACTTTGGTTGAAGCTGGTTACGCTCCTGAAATGGCTTATTTCGAGTGCTTGCATGAGCTCAAGTTGATTGTTGACTTGATCTACGAAGGTGGTATCGCCAACATGAACTACTCTATCTCTAACAACGCTGAGTACGGTGAGTATGTGACTGGTCCACGTGTTGTTACTGAAGATACTAAGAACGCAATGCGTCAGTGCTTGAAAGACATTCAGACTGGTGAGTACGCTAAGAGCTTCATCTTGGAAAACAAAGCAGGTGCGCCTACTTTGATTTCACGTCGTCGTTTGAATGCTGAGCATGACATCGAAGTGGTTGGTGCTAAGTTGCGCGCCATGATGCCTTGGATTGCGAAGAACAAGTTAGTTGACCAAACTAAGAACTAAGCAAGACGATAGTTAATCGACGAAATAAGTAGTTCATTAAATAAGGCTCAGAACAAAGATGATGTATCCGCACCCCATTATTGCGAAAGAAGGTTGGCCGTATTTGGCATTGGTGGGGGCTGTTACTTTGCTAGTCCACTATCTTGGTGGCATTGCATGGTCATGGCCTTTGTGGATCATCTTTATCTTTGTTCTGCAGTTCTTTCGCGATCCACAGCGCATTGCCGCTCTTGGTCGTGATTTAGTTTTATCTCCAGCCGATGGTCGTATCGTCGTAGTGGAAGTAGCCAATGACCCTTATGCCGGTCGTGAAGCTTTGAAGATTAGTGTTTTTATGAACGTGTTTAACGTTCACTCCAACCGCAGCGCAGTGAACGGTTTGGTAAAAGAGATTCAGTATTTCCCTGGCAAGTTTGTGAATGCCGATTTAGATAAAGCCTCCACTGAGAATGAGCGTAATGCGGTTGTGATTGATGCCAACGGCCAAATCGTCACTTTAGTGCAGGTTGCAGGCCTGATTGCGCGACGCATTCTTTGCTATATCCATGTTGGCGATAGACTTAAGGCAGGTGAGCGTTATGGCTTTATTCGCTTTGGCTCCCGTGTAGATGTATATTTGCCATTAACAGCTGAACCTTTGGTCAGTGTTGGTGATAAAGTTTTTGCTACGAACACTGCATTAGCTCGCGTACCCGGCTTAGATTAATTAAGCCGCTTTAACTGGGAACATTCTTTGAGTACATTTCGTCGTCGTGGCCGTATTGATCGCAGTCGCTTAGCGCGTACCCGCACTGATCGCACTCAAGATGAGTGGGCAGAAGACCTTGCTGATGACGTTGATTACGAGGTAGAAGAGTTGCATGCGGATAAACCGCGTCAACGCAGCAAAGGAATCTACTTACTCCCTAACGCATTTACAACTGCAGCTTTGTTCTGCGGCTTCTTCGCCATTGTTAATGCGATGAACCACCAGTTTGAGATGGCCGCTATTGCCATCTTTGCGTCCTTGGTTTTGGATGGTATGGATGGTCGCGTAGCACGTATGACTAATACCCAGAGCGCCTTCGGCGAGCAATATGACTCTTTGGCCGATATGGTGTCATTTGGTGTTGCCCCAGCCTTAGTTGCGTATGAGTGGGCTCTAAAAGATTTAGGTAAGTGGGGCTGGTTGGCTGCCTTTACTTATTGTGCTGGCGCTGCTTTGCGCTTGGCCCGCTTTAACGTCAATACCGGCGTTGTTGATAAGAAGTTTTTTCAAGGTTTACCAAGCCCTGCGGCCGGTTCTTTGATGGCTGGTTTTATCTGGCTGGCTGATGACAATAAGATCCCGGTCCGTGACACTGCAATTCCTTGGATTACTTTCTTTATTGCCGTTTATGCTGGCTTGACCATGGTGTCTAATGCACGCTTCTACAGCGGCAAAGCCCTGGATGTTCGCTACCGCGTACCTTTTGGCGTGATGGTCTTAATGATCCTCACCTTTGTTTTGATCTCTTCCAATCCGCCTTTAACCCTATTTGGTCTCTTTGTGGTGTATTCCATCTCAGGCTATGTCATTTGGGCTTGGGAGCATCTGAGTGGCCGCCGTTTTAGCTAATTTGGAATATTTAGGTTATATTTAATCCATGTTGATGAATTTCTCACTTATCTCGAACCTGCTTCTACTAGCACTAAGCCTACAGCTTGGGGCAGGTAAGGCCTGAGTTAATGAGATTAAAGTAATTCATTAGCCACGACATACCAGCCCCAGCAAATTGCTGGGGTTTTTGTTTCTAGATTCGCAATTGAGTAGCAAACATAATTAAGCAATATTGAACCGGAGAGTAGTGATGAGTGACAAAGTAATCATTTTTGATACCACCTTACGTGATGGTGAACAATCGCCTGGCGCCTCAATGACCAAGGATGAAAAGGTTCGCATTGCTCGCCAGTTGGAGCGTCTCAAGGTTGATGTGATCGAGGCTGGTTTTGCTGCGAGTTCTGAGGGCGACTTTCAGGCTATCTCAGCTGTAGCAGCGGCCGTGAAAGATTCCATCGTATGTTCACTTGCTCGCGCCAACGACAAAGACATTACTCGCGCTGCAGATGCCTTGAAAGCGGCTAACGCAAAACGCATTCATGCCTTCTTGGCTACCAGCCCATTGCATATGGCTGTGAAATTACGCATGTCTCCAGAAGAAGTTTTAGAGCAAGCTAAACGTTCTATCCGCTTTGCCAGAAACTTAGCTGAGGATATCGAGTTCTCTGCGGAAGATGGTTACCGCTCAGAAATGGATTTCTTGTGCAGAGTGGTGGAGGCGGTTATCAACGAAGGTGCGACCACCATCAATATTCCTGACACCGTAGGTTATGCCACACCAGAGTTGTACGGTGAATTCATCAAGACCTTACGCACCCGTGTCCCGAATTCAGATAAGGCGGTTTGGTCCGTGCATTGCCATAATGACTTGGGCATGGCTGTTGCCAATTCATTGGCTGGTGTCAAGATAGGTGGTGCCCGTCAAATTGAGTGCACCATCAATGGCTTGGGTGAGCGCGCTGGCAATACGGCATTAGAAGAGATTGTGATGGCTTTACGTACTCGCAAAGATTACTTTGATATGGTGTGCGGTATTGATGCTACCCAAATTGTTCCTGCCTCGAAGTTGGTCTCTCAAATTACTGGTTTCGTAGTGCAGCCAAACAAGGCAGTCGTTGGCGCCAATGCTTTCGCGCACACTTCCGGTATCCACCAAGATGGCATCTTGAAGAATCGCGATACCTATGAAATCATGCGCGCAGAAGATGTGGGTTGGGCAACCAATAAGATTGTGTTGGGCAAGTTGTCTGGCCGCAATGCCTTTAAGCAGCGCTTACAAGAGATGGGTATTGCAATTGAAGCTGAAGCTGATTTGAACGAAGCATTCGTTCGCTTCAAGGCATTAGCTGATCAAAAATCAGAAATTTTTGATGAAGATATTATTGCCATCATGTCAGACTCTGCAGCAGCGGAAGAGGGTGAGTTTTATAAATTTATTTCTTTGAGCCAGCATTCTGAAACGGGTGAGCGCCCAAAGTCTAAGGTCACTTTCCGAGTTGGGGATAAAGAAGCGAGCTCTGAGGCTGAGGGTAATGGCCCAGTTGATGCTAGCTTGAATGCGATTGAAGAAATTGTGAAGAGTGGAGCGGAACAGTTGCTCTATTCCGTGAATGCGATCACTTCAGGCACGCAATCTCAAGGTGAGGTTACTGTGCGACTTGCTAAGGGTGGGCGTATCGTCAATGGTGTTGGTACTGATCCAGACATCATTGCGGCATCAGCAAAAGCTTACTTATCTGCACTGAATAAATTGCATGATCCTAGTCAGGCTAAGCTCAATGCGCAGATGACGCCTTAAGAAGTTCTCGGCGACATCTGCAGTATCCGCGTAATCGGTTTACTTATTGAGATCTGTGCTCTTGTAATACTTGGTGCCTTTGCCGGTGATTTCTACGGCAAGGCCTGAGTCAGTTAATTGGTACATCAGTACACCAGGTGCTACCACCACTGCATCTTGATAAGCATCGCCATTATTTTCATACTTGGCTGCAGCCGTTACTTGGCCTCCAAAAGTCCAACCGGAATTAACAAAGTCATTCATAGCTGCTTGAGTTTGGAAAACAAAAATGTTTTGGAAGGATTTAATTCCTAGACCTAGACCAGCTTGAACTTCAGCCATGTTCATGTAAATTGGCTTAGCACCATCTTTTGCAATCACAACACCGCTGCCAGTGCCGCCACCAGCAATCAGAATCTTCATTCCAAAGTTACTAAAAGTGGCATAAGCAACAGATTTCTCGATCAACTCTTTTGCCTTAGGCTGAACCTGATAGAGGGCCTTGAGAGTAGAAGTACTCGTTTTAAGAATGTCTTCACGTTGTTGTGCAACTGTTTTTTGTGGGCCAAAGGGATTTGAAAATTGTGCATAGCTCAGTGCAGGAGAGAGAGCTAATAGACCATAAGCTAATACGTGAATGAGTTTGGCTTGCATGAATTTTCCTTCGCTTTATTTTTCGCAATCAATGAACTCCATCTTTATACTCCAATCAGCCTCATTGACCCCTTGATATCCACTATGCATTCACTTATTCGTCTCAGCTGCATTCTCCTCGCGCTCTCGTTAGCGGGGTGTGGCAGCTTGCAGCGCAAAGCAGCAGTGCCATCCCAGCAGATGGGACAGGCTCAAATAGCAGGCCTCACTGGGGTGCGCTATATGGTGGCTAGTCAAGCTAGCGTAGACCAGATGGCCATGGATATTCAGGCGGGATTTAAGGTCAGAGATCAGAAGACATTGAATTCTGCAGCGAACTATCTATCACTCTCAGGTGGAGGTGACGATGGCGCTTATGGCGCTGGCCTGCTCATCGGTTGGTCTGAGCGTGGCGATCGCCCGCAATTTAACTTGGTAACTGGGATTAGCACTGGCGCATTGATTGCTCCTTTTGCCTTTGTTGGAAAGGAATACGACCCCGTCTTACGCCAGGTCTATACGCAATTAGGACCTCAAGACATTTTTATTGAGCGTGGATTGATTTCCGGCATTTTGAGTGATGGACTATCCGATACAACGCCATTATTTCAATTGATATCTAAATATGTTGATCAAGACTTCTTGAATAAGGTGGCAAGCGAGTACACGACCAAAAATCGTTGGTTGTTAATTGGCACCACCAACCTGGATGCGGGTGTGCCAGTGGTCTGGAATATGGGCAAGATCGCTAGTATCGGGACTCCTGAAGCACTTGAGTTGTTTAGAAAAGTGATGCTGGCATCTGCGTCGATTCCGGGTGCATTTTCTCCGGTGATGTTTGACTTTGAGGTGTCTGGTCAAAGCTTTCATGAGATGCATGTGGATGGCGGGGCCATCACCCAGGTATTTTTGTATCCCAGCGCATTGTCCCAACGCGCTAAAGACTTAAAGCTCAATCTGCAAAAGCAGCGCAACGCCTACATTATTCGAAATGCCCGCTTAGACCCTGAGTGGCGAGAGACGGAGCGGGGTACCTTGAGTATCATTCAGCGCGCTATTGCCAGCCTCATTCAGACTCAAGGCTTGGGTGATCTATATCGTATCTATCACACCACCCAGCTTGATGGCGTCAGTTTTAACTTGGCCTACATCGGTCCAGACTTCAAATTCCCCCATAAGACTGAGTTTGATACGGCTTATATGCAGGCTCTTTTTGATTACGGCTACAAACAGGGCCTTAGTGGCAAGGAGTGGCAAAAGTATCCTCCAGGCTACAAGCGGGGGTTTGATGAGGAATTGCCTAAAAAATAGGCATTTTTGCTCATTTTTATGATAATAATCAATTAAATCAATTGTTTAGGTGATTTTTACTGCTTAAAGCTCCCCAAGGCGTCTAGCCTTAGGGTGAAGCATTTAAGGTGGATCTGCTACAATTCGATGGCTTTGATTTTTAAAGCTTTTTTGTTTTATTTGATTAATAAATGCACGACACGGATTGGGTGAAAGCTCAGGTGTTCGCAAGTAAGGAGTATGAAAATGGCAGTTGCTGATATTAAAACGGCGGAAATCGTCAAAGAAAACGCGCGCAGCGCAAACGATACAGGTAGCCCTGAAGTTCAAGTTTCATTGCTAACAGCCCGTATCAATGAATTAACCCCCCATTTCAAAGCTAACGCTAAAGATCATCACAGCCGTCGTGGTTTGTTGAAGATGGTTTCACGCCGTCGCCGCCTTTTGGATTACCTCAAAGGCAAGGATTTGGGTCGCTATCGCGCATTGATCGAGAAATTAGGTCTCCGTAAGTAATTCTTATCGGTATTGCAATGCCATCTTTCTTAGGGTTGTTTCGTAACAGAATCAGTCTTAAGCAGATGGCATGTTTTTTGAGCGCTTCAAGATTATTTGTGTAGGGGATCGTGTCATTCCAATGAGTTTCTGGATCATTAAATCCAGTGTCTCCCTGGAATGGCATCCCTTGTGATCTTCAAACGCTCCAGTGTTGTCGTGACACTGCTTTATCCCACGGCAAGCGTGAAATCCATGTGGCTTTTACGTGAACAATTTGGAGAAGATCAGAATGACTATGTTTAAAAAAGTAGTAAAGACGTTTCAATGGGGCAACCATCAAGTAACAATGGAAACAGGCGAGATTGCTCGTCAATCTGGTGGTGCTGTCATCGTTAATGTGGATGACACAGTAGTAATGGGCACAGTAGTTGCCTCTAAATCAGCCAAGCCAGGCCAGTCATTTTTCCCATTGACTGTTGATTACCTCGAAAAAACTTACGCCGCAGGAAAAATTCCTGGTGGCTTCTTCCGTCGTGAAGGTCGTCCATCAGAAGGCGAGACATTGATCTCCCGTTTGATCGATCGTCCATTGCGTCCATTATTTCCAGAAGGCTTCTTGAACGAAGTTCAAGTTGTTGTTCATGTGTTGTCTATCAACCCAGACGTTCCTGCTGATATTCCTGCATTGATCGCCGCTTCTGCAGCTTTGGCTGTTTCAGGCATTCCATTCGCTGGCCCAGTTGGCGCAGCACGCGTTGGTTACGCTAACGGTCAATACCTCTTGAACCCTACTCGTACAGAGCAAGCTACTAGCGAGATGGATTTGATTGTTGCTGGTACACAAGCTGCTGTATTGATGGTTGAGTCAGAAGCTAATCAGTTGTCAGAAGAAATCATGTTGGGTGCAGTTGTATATGGTCATGACCAAATGCAAACTGCAATCAATGCAATTAACGAATTAGTGACTGAAGCTGGCAAACCAGAATGGGATTGGACTGCTGCACCTAAAGATGAGCCATTCATCGCTAAGGTAACTGCATTAGCTGAAGCGCCATTGCGCGAGGCTTATCAGATTCGTCAAAAGGGTGCTCGTTCAGACAAGCTCAAAGAAATCACTAAGACAGTTGTAGCTAAGTTACAAGAAGAGGGTGATGTTGACGCTGTTGCCGTTAACGACATCTTGTTTGAAATCGAAGCGAAGATTGTTCGTAGCCAAATTTTGAATGGCGAGCCACGTATTGATGGTCGTGATACACGTACTGTTCGTCCGATCGAAATTCGCAATGGCGTATTGCCACGTACACACGGTTCAGCATTGTTTACCCGTGGTGAGACACAGGCTCTCGTAGTAGCTACTTTAGGTACTGCACGTGACGAGCAGATCATTGACGCGCTCGAAGGTGAGTACCGTGATCGCTTTATGTTCCACTACAACATGCCTCCGTTCGCCACTGGCGAAACTGGTCGCGTAGGTAGCCCTAAGCGTCGTGAAATTGGTCACGGTCGTTTGGCTAAACGTGCATTGATTCCAGTATTACCAAGCGCAGAAGATTTCGCGTACAGCATTCGTGTAGTTTCAGAAATCACTGAGTCCAATGGTTCTTCATCCATGGCTTCCGTTTGCGGTGGCTGTTTGGCAATGATGGACGCTGGTGTTCCAGTTAAAGCTCACGTTGCTGGTGTTGCAATGGGCTTGATCTTGGATGGCAATCGTTTTGCTGTATTGACAGACATCTTGGGTGATGAAGATCACTTAGGCGATATGGACTTCAAAGTAGCGGGTACTGCTAACGGTATTACTGCTTTGCAAATGGACATTAAAGTTCAAGGCATCACTAAAGAAATTATGCAAGTTGCATTGGCCCAAGCTAAAGAAGGCCGTTTGCATATTTTGAGCAAGATGCAAGAAGCAATGGGTTCAGTTCGTACTGAATTGTCTGCACATGCTCCACGTATGGTTTCTTTCAAGATTCATCCAGATAAGATTCGTGAAGTGATCGGTAAGGGCGGCGCAACAATTCAAGCCTTGACCAAAGAAACTGGTTGCAGTATCGATATTAAAGACGACGGTACAGTAACTATTGCTTCTACTTCTGCTGAAGGCATGGCTGAAGCAAAAGCACGCATCGAAGGCATTACTGCTGAAGCTGAAGTAGGCAAGATCTACGAAGGCCCAGTAGTGAAGTTGCTTGAGTTTGGCGCTTTGGTAAACATCCTTCCAGGTAAAGACGGTCTCTTGCACATCTCAGAAATTTCTAATGAGCGTGTAAAAGAAGTTAAAGACTACTTAGCAGAAGGCCAAGTGGTTCGCGTGAAGTTATTGGCTGCTGATGAGCGCGGTCGTTTGCGTTTATCTCTGAAAGCTGCAATGGCTGATGAGGGTGGCACGATTGCTCCTTTGGCGGGTGCTGAAGCTACTGCTGAAGCTGCTCCTGCATCCGGCGAATCTGCTTAAGTAAAGTCAGCGAGCGGGAGTTCATATGCGCGTAATGGAAATCAAAGAATTTGGCGCACCAGAAATGCTGGTGTCTGCCACTCGCCCTGATCCAGTAGCTCCGGCTGCTGGTACGGGTGAGATTTTGATTAAGGTAATTGCTGCCGGGATTAATCGCCCAGACGTTTTACAACGTAAAGGCCATTACCCAGTTCCTGCAGGTGCATCTGATATTCCTGGTCTCGAAGTAGCTGGTGAGATTGTCGGTGGTGATTTAGCTCACGCCGATAATCTGTTTGGTCTCAAAGTTGGTGATAAGGTGTGCGCGCTTGTGCAGGGTGGTGGTTACGCAGAATTGTGTACTGCTCCTATTGCGCAATGCTTGCCTTACCCAAAAGGATTTAGCGATCAAGAAGCGGCTGCATTGCCTGAAACTTTTTACACTGTGTGGAGCAACGTCTTCATGCGTGGTGAGTTGTCTGAAGGTGAAACTTTGTTGGTGCAAGGTGGCTCGAGTGGTATTGGTGTCACTGCCATTTTGATTGCAAAAGCTTTAGGTCATAAAGTATTTGTTACTGCTGGCACTGATGAGAAGTGCGCAGCTTGTGTTGCACTCGGTGCTGACTTGGCGATCAATTACAAGACACAAGACTTTGTGGAAGAAGTTAAGAAAGCCACAGATGGTAAAGGCGTCAATGTAGTGCTCGACATGGTCACTGGTGCTTACGTACAAAAAGAAATTGATTGTTTGGCTGATGATGGCCGTATCGTGATCATTGCGATCATGGGCGGATCGAAGGCGGAAGTAAATACTGGGCAAATTTTGCGTCGTCGTTTAACTATTACTGGTTCTACACTGCGCCCACGTCCAGTGTCATTTAAGAAACAAATTACCCAGCAGTTGCATGCGCGTATCTGGCCTTTATTAGATGCGGGCAAGTTAAAGCCGGTGATTTATAAAACATTTACCTTGGACCAAGCTGCTGATGCCCATCGTTTGATGGAGTCTTCTGAGCACGTTGGCAAGATTGTTTTAACTGTTTAAGTATTGAGTTCGATTTAATGCGTCCACTCACTGTTATCGGCAATTGGAAAATGAACGGCAGTCTTGCAAGCAATGCAGACTGGGTCAAGACCGTTTGCCGTGGCATGGAGCAGGGAATGCCTGCAGGTCGCAAGTATGCAGTGTGCGTTCCAGCGCCTTATTTGTCGCAGTGTGGTGAGCTGATTCAAGATTGCTCCCTCGCTTTTTTAAGTTTGGGCGCTCAGGATGCATCGGCTTATGCTGCTGGTGCCTATACCGGCGAAGTTGCCGCATCCATGCTCAAAGAGTTGTATTGCACTTACGTGATTGTTGGACACTCTGAGCGTCGTCAACATCATCAGGAGACTGATGAGCAGGTTGCTGAGAAGGCCCTTCAGGTGCTGGATAACGGTATGATTCCGGTGATTTGCGTTGGTGAGTCTGCGGATGAACGCAACTCAGGTCGCGAGGTTGAAGTAGTTAGAGGTCAAATTGCAAGACAGGTTGCTGTCTTGCAAGATCGTTTGGCTGACTGTCTCATTGCTTATGAGCCTATTTGGGCGATTGGCACGGGAAAGGTGGCAAGCGCTCAGATGGCTCAGGACATGCACCGAGCAATTCGCTTGCAGTTAGCGGAATTTGATGAAGATGTAGCTTCCCATGTGGGAATTTTGTATGGCGGTAGCGTCAAACCTGACAATGCCGTTGAACTGTTTGCAATGCCAGATATTGATGGCGGATTGATTGGGGGTGCCTCTTTAAACCCTCAGGACTTTCTTGCTATTTGTCAGGCCTAGATTTTTTATTTGGAGATAAGCCATGGAATGGTTTAAGACTTTATTGATCGTTTTGCAGGTTATTTCAGCTTTGGCTGTGATCTTGCTTGTGTTGCTTCAGCAGGGTAAGGGCGCTGATATGGGCGCTGCGTTTGGCTCAGGATCTTCCGGTAGCCTTTTTGGCGCCAGCGGCTCAGCTAACTTCTTGTCCCACACAACCGCCATTTTTGCGGCAGTTTTCTTTGTCTGTACTTTGGGGATTACCTGGATTGGCAATAAGAAGGAAGTTAGTCCCGGTGTTTTGTCTGGCACCGTTGCTCCTGCCGCAGCTCCTGCTGCCGCACCAGCTGCGCCAGTTCAAGACCCAACGAAGCCAGCGGTTCCAAAGTAAAAAAGTAGGTTTTAAGCGTTTTCTACCCCTATTTTTGGGGTAGCCAAGTGGTGCAATGCAGTAGAATTGACAGGTTTTACAAGATGCCGACGTGGTGAAATTGGTAGACACGCTATCTTGAGGGGGTAGTGGCTTAGGCTGTGCGAGTTCGAGTCTCGCCGTCGGCACCAAATTGTAAAAACTGTAAGGTTTATGCTGTAAATCAAGGATTTATCTGCTGGAATAATTGATAATTTGTAGCTTCTTAGGACTTACCAGACGAACGACTCAGGGCCATTTTGAATCTCGCTAATTACTTTCCTGTTCTTCTTTTTATCCTCGTAGGTATTGGGGTGGGTTTAGTCCCCATGTTCCTCGGAAAAATCTTGGCTCCTTCGAAGCCAGACGCTGAAAAACTGTCTCCATACGAGTGTGGTTTCGAAGCTTTCGAAGATGCGCGTATGAAATTCGACGTGCGTTACTACCTCATCGCCATCCTGTTTATCTTGTTTGACTTAGAGACTGCATTCCTATTCCCATGGGGTGTGGCTCTTCGTGATATCGGCTGGTTCGGCTACGCCTCTATGGTGATTTTCTTATTGGAATTCATCGTTGGCTTTGTATATATCTGGAAAAAGGGCGCTCTCGACTGGGAGTGATAGATATGGCATTAGAAGGCGTTCTCAAAGAAGGATTTGTTACCACTACTGCAGACCAGTTGATTAACTGGACGCGTAATGGCTCTTTATGGCCAATGACGTTTGGTCTCGCTTGCTGCGCTGTAGAGATGATGCATGCAGGCGCATCCCGTTATGACTTAGATCGATTTGGTGTGGTGTTCCGTCCATCTCCACGTCAGTCGGACCTCATGATTGTTGCTGGCACCTTGTGCAACAAAATGGCCCCAGCGCTCCGCAAGGTTTATGACCAAATGCCTGAGCCACGTTGGGTTATCTCAATGGGTTCTTGTGCCAATGGTGGTGGTTATTACCATAACTCGTATTCAGTAGTTCGCGGTTGCGACCGCATTGTGCCAGTCGATATTTATGTTCCTGGTTGCCCTCCAACTGCAGAAGCGTTGATCTATGGAATCATTCAGTTGCAATCCAAGATCGCTCGCACCAGCACGATTGCGCGGAAGGCTTAAACCATGTCAGATCGTTTAGTTCAACTCGCCGCCAATCTAGAAAAAGTTTTAGGTAAGCGCGCGCAATCAATTGAGATTGCTTTGGGTGAAGTGACTGCAGTTCTTAATGCAGACACCTATTTTGAATCCGCCATCTTGTTGCGCGATGAGCCTTCATTGGCTTTCGAGCAGCTGATTGATTTGTGTGGTGTCGATTACCAGGATTTCCGCGAGGGGCAGTGGGGTGGTCAGCGCTTTGCTGCTGTGACCCATCTCTTATCTTTGGCCCACAACTGGCGTTTGCGTGTGCGCGTGTTCGCACCCGAAGATGCTTATCCAGTAGTTGCTTCACTAACACCGGTTTGGGCTGCTGCTAACTGGTTTGAGCGCGAAGCATTTGACTTGTACGGCATCTTATTTGATGGTCACGAAGACTTGCGTCGTATCTTGACTGATTACGGTTTTATCGGTCATCCATTTAGAAAAGATTTCCCAATCTCTGGCAACGTAGAAATGCGTTATGACCCCGAGTTAAAGCGTGTGGTGTATCAGCCTGTCACGATTGAAGCGCGTGAAATCACGCCGCGTATCGTGCGCGAAGAGCAGTACGGAGGTCCGGTTTAAGTCATGGCACAAATTAAAAACTACACCCTCAATTTTGGTCCTCAGCATCCTGCGGCCCACGGCGTATTACGTCTAGTGTTGGAGCTCGATGGTGAGGTAATTCAACGCGCAGATCCGCACATTGGTTTACTGCATCGCGCTACAGAAAAATTAGCAGAGACACGTACTTGGATTCAAAACGTTCCTTACATGGATCGTTTGGACTATGTATCGATGATGGCAAATGAGCATGCTTACGTAATGGCGATTGAGAAATTGCTACAAGTAGACGTACCAGAGCGCGCGCAATATATTCGTGTGATGTTTGACGAGTTAACTCGCTTACTGAATCACCTCTTGTGGATTGGTTGCCACGGTCTAGACGTGGGTGCTATGGCCGTGTTCTTGTATGCCTTCCGCGACCGTGAAGATATTTTCGATATGTACGAAGCCGTTTCTGGTGCTCGTATGCATGCTGCTTACTACCGTCCGGGTGGCGTCTATCGTGACCTGCCAACAGAGATGGCTCAGTACTCCAAGTCGAAGATTCGCAGTGCTTCAGCAATCAAGCGTTTAAATGAAAACCGTAGCGGTACATTGCTAGACTTTATTGAGCAATTCGCCAATGGATTTGACGCTAACGTAGATGAGTATTGCAATCTCTTGACGGATAACCGTATTTGGAAGCAACGCTTGGTGGGTATTGGTGTTGTCACTCCTGAGCGCGCTTTACAGCTCGGATTCACTGGTCCAATGCTGCGTGGGTCTGGTATTGAGTGGGACTTGCGCAAAAAGCAACCTTACGAAACTTACGACAAACTCGACTTTGATATTCCAGTTGGCGTAAATGGCGACTCTTATGATCGTTATTTAGTTCGCATGGAAGAAATGCGTCAATCCAATCGCATCATTAAACAGTGCGTAGCTTGGCTCAAAGCAAACGACGGTCCTGTCATGAGTGACAACCACAAAGTATCTCCACCGAAGCGTGTAGATATGAAGACCAATATGGAAGAGTTGATTCACCATTTCAAACTCTTTACTGAGGGTATGCACGTTCCTAACGGCGAGGCTTACTCTGCTGTTGAGCATCCAAAAGGTGAATTTGGTATTTACTTAATTTCTGATGGTGCGAATAAGCCATACCGCATGAAGATTCGTGCGCCAGGCTTTGTGCATCTATCAGCAATGGATGAGATGTCACGTGGCCACATGTTGGCTGATGCTGTAACCATTATTGGTACCCAAGATATCGTGTTCGGGGAGATTGACCGCTAATACAGCGCGCCAAGGATTAATTCATGACAACAACTCTTCAACTTTCAGACAAGACGCTCGCAGACATTGCGCGCAATGTCGCGAAATTCCCGCCAGAACAAAAGCAATCTGCTGTGATGGCTGCATTGATTGCCGCCCAAACTGAAGTAGGCTGGGTTTCACCAGAGGTGATTGAAACAGTCGCGCAAATTTTAGAAATGCCAACGATTGCAGTAGATGAAGTGGCTACTTTTTACAATATGTATGACACCAAGAAAATTGGCAAATATAAGTTGGTAATTTGCACGAACTTACCTTGCCAATTAACGCATGGTGAAACTGCTGCAACGTATTTAAAAGAAACTCTTGGCATTGGCTATAACGAGACAACGCCTTGTGGCAGGTTCACTCTTAAAGAGGGTGAGTGCATGGGTGCTTGCGGTGATTCTCCAGTGATGTTGGTGAACAACAAGCGCATGTGTAGCTTCATGAGTAATGAAAAGATTGACGCTCTCTTAAATGAGCTCCGTGCAGAAGGGAAAGCAGCATGACCAGCTTGCACGATAGACACATTAAGCCTTTAATTCTTGCTGGACTGAATGGCGAGAACTGGCGTTTAAAAGATTACGAAAGCCGCGGTGGCTATCAACAGTTGCGTCGCATCATCAACGACAAGATCGCGCCAGATGCGATCATTGCTGAACTAAAAGCTTCATCATTGCGTGGTCGTGGAGGCGCAGGCTTCCCAACGGGATTGAAGTGGAGCTTTATGCCCCGTCAATTCCCTGGCCAAAAATATTTAGTTTGTAATAGTGATGAAGGTGAGCCGGGTACATTTAAAGACCGCGACATCATGCGCTACAACCCACATGCTTTGATTGAAGGCATGATTATTGGTGCCTACACTATGGGCATCACTGTGGGTTACAACTATATCCACGGCGAAATTTGGGAAGTTTATTCCCGTTTCGAAGAGGCTCTTGAAGAAGCCCGTGCTGCTGGATATCTTGGCGACAAAATCATGGGAAGTGATTTCAACTTCCAGTTGCATGCTGCTCCAGGTTGGGGTGCATACATCTGCGGTGAAGAGACAGCACTTTTAGAATCGCTTGAAGGTAAGAAGGGGCAGCCACGCTTTAAGCCACCATTCCCTGCAAGCTTTGGTTTGTATGGCAAGCCAACTACGATTAATAACACTGAAACATTTGCTGCTGTGCCATTCATCATGGCTATTGGCGGTCCAGCGTATTTAGAGTTGGGCAAGCCAAATAATGGCGGTACGAAGATTTTCTCTATCTCCGGTGACGTTACTTATCCAGGTAACTACGAGATTCCTTTGGGCACTCCATTTGCTGAGTTGTTAAAGCTTGCCGGCGGTATGCGTGACGGCATTCCATTGAAAGCGGTAATTCCTGGCGGATCTTCTTCACCGGTCGTTCCTGGTGCAGAGATGATGACTCTCACAATGGATTACGACAGCATTGCGAAAGCAGGTTCGATGTTGGGATCTGGGGCAGTCATCGTCATGAATGAAACACGCTGCATGGTTCGCGCCTTAGAGCGTTTGTCTTATTTCTATCACGAAGAATCTTGCGGTCAGTGCACCCCATGCCGTGAAGGTACTGGCTGGTTATGGCGCATTGTGAGTCGAATTGAGCATGGCGAAGGACGTCCAGAGGATTTGGATCTATTGAATGATGTAGCAGCCAATATTCAAGGTCGCACTATTTGCGCCTTGGGTGATGCAGCTGCAATGCCAGTTCGTGGCATGTTGAAGCATTACATGGATGAATTTGCGTATCACGTAGAACATAAGCGCTGCTTAGATTCTGCGAAACCTTTATAAGACATTGAGCACGGGACATCTTAAAGTGAGCATGGTTGAAATCGAATTAGATGGTAAGGCTGTAGAAGTTCCGCAAGGTTCGATGGTGATGCATGCCGCGAACAAGATCGGTACTTATATCCCTCACTTCTGCTATCACAAGAAATTATCTATCGCTGCTAACTGCCGTATGTGTTTGGTGGAAGTAGAGAAGGCTCCAAAACCTTTACCAGCTTGCGCAACTCCAGTGACTCAAGGCATGAAGGTATTTACGCATTCTGCTAAAGCAGTTGAGGCTCAGCGTTCTGTTATGGAGTTCCTGCTGATTAACCATCCTTTAGATTGCCCAATTTGCGATCAAGGTGGTGAGTGCCAGTTACAAGATTTAGCAGTTGGTTACGGTAAATCGAATTCACGCTACGAAGAAGAGAAGCGTGTTGTATTTCATAAGAATGTAGGTCCACTCATCTCCATGCAAGAGATGACACGTTGTATTCACTGCACCCGTTGCGTACGCTTTGGTCAAGAAGTGGCCGGCGTCATGGAATTGGGTATGGTCAACCGTGGCGAGCATTCTGAAATCACTACTTTTGCAGGTCAAACCATTGATTCAGAGTTATCTGGAAATATGATTGATATTTGTCCTGTTGGCGCTTTAACAAGCAAGCCATTCCGTTACGCAGCGCGTACTTGGGAATTGGGTCGCAAGCGCTCAGTAAGTCCGCACGACAGTCTTGGTGCGAACACTACTATTCAAACCAAAGCTAACAAAGTCATGCGTGTTGTTGCTTTAGAAAATGATGCTGTCAATGAGTGCTGGATTAGTGACCGTGATCGCTTTGCCTACGAAGGCTTGAATAGTGCTGATCGCATAACTACACCAATGGTGAAGCAGGGCGGTCAGTGGTTGGAGACAGATTGGCAGTCCGCAATGGATTATGTTGCGCATTCACTTAAAACTATTTCCTCCGAGAGTGGACCGCAGGCTGTTGGTGCCTTAGCGCATCCAATCTCTAGTACTGAAGAGTTGTATCTCCTCCAGAAGATGATTCGTGGTTTGGGCTCTAAGCAGGTTGAGACTCGTTTGCGTCAAACTGACGTGAAGGGTGCTGCCTCTGCCCCATGGTTGGGTATGCCGATTAGCAAATTAAGTGAGTTGGATCGTGTTTTGGTAATCGGTAGCTTCTTGCGTAAAGAGCAGCCATTGATTGCTGCGCGTCTACGTACTGCAGCTAAGCGTGGCTTACAGGTTTCACGTATTGATGCGGGCGGCGACGATTGGTTAATTCCTAATACTGGTATTGCTGCTACTCCAAGCGCATGGCTCAATACTTTGAGTGAAGTTGCATTGGCTATAGCCAAAGCGAAATCTGCTACTGCTCCTACCGGCACGCCTAACTTACCAATTTCCGCTACTGCGCAAAAGATTGCGGATAACTTGCTTTCCGGTACATCTGCTTCAGTATTGTTGGGCTCTGCCGCAATCGCACATCCACAAGCATCTGATTTGCATGTTTTAGCGCAATTTATTGCCGAGCAAACTGGTGCAACTTTAGGTTTCTTGCCTGTTGGCGGTAACGCTGTTGGTGCTAGCTTGGTGAATGCCAACGGTGCTGGTGTTGAATCCGTGTTGTCCGGTGATCGCCGCGCTGTGATCTTGATGAATATCGAGCCAGATGCCGACTTGCCAAACCCTGCGCAAGCTCGTGCTGCTTTGGCTAAGGCTAATACAGTGATTGCCTTAAGTGCTTATAAGAGCGCTGATCTCCTTGAGGTGGCCGATGTGATTCTGCCGATCTCTACATTCACAGAGACAGTGTCTACTTTTGTTAATTCAGAAGGCCGTGCGCAAACGATTCAGCCAGCTGTAAAACCTTTGGGCGATTCACGTCCAGCATGGAAAGTTCTCCGTGTTCTAGGTGGTTTATTGAATTTAGATGGTTTCCTCTACAACATGCCTGAAGAAGTATTGGGTGAAGCGTTGGGTGAAAACTACTGCACTAAGTTGTCAAATCAATCTACAGCTTCTGGCTTAACTAATGGCAACGCAGCTTCATCAGCAGGCTTAGAGCGCTTATCTGACGTTGGCATTTATGCCGGCGATCAAATCGTACGCCGTTCATCTGCCTTGCAGTTAACGCGTGATGCTAAGCGTGGCAATCAAGTTGGATTAGGTCAGGCACTCTTTAATGAGTTGGGCCTGAAAGAGGGCGATGCTGTGCGAGTGACCCAAGGTGGTCAGTCCGTAGATTTGCCTGTCACATTAGAGGCGAACTTAGCTCAGGGTGCTGTCAGAATTTCTGCGGGCACTATGGCTAGCGCTAAATTGGGATCGATGTTTGGTCCTGTAACAGTTAGCAAGGCATAAGGGACGAGATGGATAATTTCTTGAACCTCGTTACCACCCAGGGTGAGGCCATCTTTGGCTCACTATGGCCGCTTGTTTGGGCTTTGGTGCGTATTGTGATCATCGTGTTGCCGATGTTTGGCGCCGTTGCTTATATGACGCTTTGGGAGCGTAAGTTAATCGGCTGGATGCATATCCGTCTTGGACCTAACCGCGTTGGCCCTTTAGGTTTGCTGCAGCCAATCGCTGATGCCTTGAAGCTCTTGATGAAGGAGATCATCTCCCCAACTCAAGCAAGCAAAGTACTGTATTTCATTGCACCGGTGATGGTGATCATGCCGGCATTTGCTGCTTGGGCTGTGATTCCTTTCCAGGCCAAAATGGTTTTGGCTGACGTCAATGCTGGATTGCTATATGTAATGGCAATTTCATCTATTGGTGTTTATGGCGTGATCTTGGCGGGTTGGTCATCTAACTCCAAGTACCCATTCCTTGGTGCTATGCGCGCTTCAGCCCAAATGATTTCTTATGAGATCGCTATGGGCTTTGCCTTAGTTACTGTGTTGTTGACTTCTGGCTCTTTGAACTTGAGCACGATCGTGGCTTCACAAGAGCAGGGCTACTTCGCCAGCATGGGATTGAACTTCCTTTCTTGGAATTGGTTGCCATTGCTCCCAATGTTCGTGATTTACTTCATCTCTGGCGTTGCTGAAACTAACCGCCACCCATTTGACGTGGTGGAGGGTGAGTCTGAGATTGTTGCGGGTCACATGGTTGAGTACTCCGGTATGGCCTTTGCGATGTTCTTCTTGGCTGAATACGCCAACATGATCTTGATCGCTGCACTAGCATCTACTATGTTCTTAGGCGGCTGGTTGCCTATCGTTGATTTGCCAATCCTTCGTGATATCCCAGGCTTTTTCTGGTTGTTTGCTAAAACCTTCTTCCTCTTGTCTTGCGTTATCTGGTTGCGTGCGACATTGCCACGTTATCGCTACGACCAAATCATGCGCTTGGGTTGGAAGATCTTTATTCCCATCTCCGTATTCTGGGTAGTTGTCGTTGGCGCATGGGTTGTATCCCCATTGAATATTTGGAAATAAGTTGATTAATCATGTTTAAGAAAATTTCCCAATTCCTCGATAGCTTGATGCTCAGAGATATTTTGGTCGGTATGTCGATTACCGGTCGTTATCTCTTCAAACCAAAAATTACTGTTCAATACCCTGAAGAGAAGACTCCTCAGTCTGTCCGCTTCCGTGGTTTACATGCTTTGCGCCGTTATGAAAACGGGGAAGAGCGTTGTATTGGTTGCAAATTATGCGAGGCAGTTTGTCCTGCTTACGCAATTACGATTGAAACCGCTGAGCGTGATGACGGTACACGTCGCACCAGCCGCTACGACATTGATTTAACAAAGTGCATTTTCTGTGGCTTCTGCGAAGAGGCTTGCCCAGTTGACGCGATTGTTGAAACCAATATTTTTGAGTATTTCGGTGATAAGCGCGGCGATTTGTATTTCACTAAAGAAATGCTTTTGGCAGTTGGCGATAAGTATGAAAAAGATATTGCCGCTAACCGCGCAGCTGATGCGCCTTACCGTTAATCGAATAAAGCACAAAGACATATGACATTCGATACCTCTACATTATTTGCAGCTTTCTTTTACGCCTTTGCTGGCCTTTTAGTACTCTCAGCTTTGCGCGTGATTACTGCTCGTAACCCAGTGCACGCCGCACTGTTTTTGGTTTTGGCTTTCTTCTGCGCTTCCGGCCTTTGGATGCTGTTGAAGGCGGAGTTCTTGAGTTTGGCCTTGATCCTCGTTTATGTTGGCGCTGTGATGGTGCTCTTCTTATTCGTAGTGATGATGCTTGATCTTGATCTTGAGCACTTACGTCGTGATTTCAAGAAATTCTTACCTGTAGCGTTCTTAATGGGTGCGGTCATCGTATTGGAGTTGTCCATCGTCCTAATTCGCAGCTTTATTGGTACCAATGCGCCAGTACAGCCGATGCTCGAAGAGATGGCTACAAGCAATACCCAGGCTTTAGGTATGTTGATCTTCGTTGACTATGTGTATGCCTTCGAAGTTGCCGGTGTCATTCTCTTGGTTGCGATTATTGCTGCCGTTGCTTTAACTCTTCGTAATCGTAAAGATTCGAAGTCCCAGAATATTCACGAGCAAGTGAACGTAAATTCTGCGGATCGCATGCGTATCGTGAAGATGGGTTCAGATATGGCCGCAAAGCAAGATACACGCGGAGAGAAGAAATGACTATTACTCTGGCTCACTACTTAGTGCTTGGCGCAATCTTGTTTGCGACTAGCGTGATCGGCATCTTCTTGAATCGTAAGAACATCATCGTGCTCTTAATGGCAATTGAATTGATGCTCCTCTCGGTGAACATAAACTTTGTAGCCTTCTCTCATTATTTGGGTGATATGGCTGGTCAAGTATTCGTATTCTTTATTTTGACTGTGGCTGCTGCTGAGGCAGCAATCGGTCTGGCAATTTTGGTTGTTCTCTTCCGTAAGGTAGACACCATCAATGCTGAAGACCTTGACCACCTAAAAGGCTAGTCATGCAATTGACCTTAACTCTTCCTGTTCTCTGCGCAATTCCGCTGGCGCCATTATTTGGCTCAGCGATTGCTGGATTCTTCGGCACCAAATTAGGTGGTAACCGCATCGGCAACGGCGCTTGCCAGTTCGTAACTATCCTTGGTGTGATGATCGCTTTCGTCTTGTCCTGCTTCGTGCTTGTTCAGGTGATGGATGGCTTCTACTTCAATGGTACCGTGTATCGCTGGATGCAATTGGGTGAACTCAATCTGGATATTGGCTTCTTAATTGACCCGCTGACAGCCACCATGATGTGTGTGGTGACCTTTGTATCTTTGATGGTCCATATCTACACGATCGGTTACATGCAGGGCGAAGAGGGTTACAACCGCTTCTTCTCATACATCTCACTCTTTACCTTCGCGATGTTGATGTTGGTAATGAGTAACAACCTCTTGCAACTCTTCTTCGGATGGGAAGCGGTGGGTGTGGTTTCTTATTTACTGATTGGCTTCTACTTTGAGCGTCAATCTGCTGTATTCGCCAATATGAAAGCCTTCTTAGTTAACCGTGTTGGTGACTTTGGCTTCATTCTTGGCATTGGCTTGCTTTTAGCCAGCACTGGCTCCATGAACTACGACGTGATCTTTGCCCAGAACACAGCACTTGCTGCGCAAACATTGCCTGGTACGAGTTGGAATCTGGTGACGGTTGCTTGTATCTGTTTATTCATTGGTGCGATGGGTAAATCAGCCCAATTCCCATTGCATGTTTGGTTGCCTGATTCAATGGAAGGCCCAACCCCAATTTCTGCATTGATTCATGCTGCAACGATGGTGACTGCCGGTATCTTCATGGTGTCACGTATGTCACCATTGTTTGAGTTGTCTGATGCAGCATTAAGCTTCATCTTGGTGATTGGTTCGATCACTGCGCTCTTCATGGGTTTCTTGGGCATTGTCCAAACCGATATCAAGCGGGTGGTTGCTTACTCAACACTGTCTCAGCTGGGTTACATGACTGTCGCCTTGGGTGTATCCGCTTATCCAGTAGCTATCTTCCATTTGATGACACACGCATTCTTCAAGGCGCTATTATTCCTCGCCGCAGGTAGCGTGATTTTGGGTATGCATCACGAGCAAGATATGCGCAAGATGGGTGGTCTCTGGAAATACATGCCTATTACTTGCCTCATGATGTTGCTAGGTAATTTAGCCCTGATCGGAACACCTTTCTTCTCAGGCTTCTATTCAAAAGACTCCATCATCGAAGCGGTAGCTGCTAGCCATATTCCTGGCTCAGGCTTTGCTTACTTTGCAGTAATGGCTAGCGTCTTTGTAACGGCTTTGTATTCTTTCCGTCTGTACTTCTATGTATTCCACGGTAAAGCACGCTGGGGTCATGATGATGCTCATGCGCACGATCACCACCATGATCATGCGGAGCAGGGCGACGATCATGCACATCATGGTTTAGCTCCCGGTCAAAAACCACATGAGTCACCATTTGTTGTGACTTTGCCATTGATCTTGTTGGCTATTCCTTCCGTCATCATCGGTTACTACACAATTACGCCTTTGTTGTTTGGCACTTATTTTGGCGATTCGATCTTTGTGGATATTGGCAAGCACCCAGCTATGAAGGAACTTGCTGAAGAGTTCCATGGCCCGATTGCCATGGCAATGCACTCATTGACGTCCCCAGTATTGCTATTAGTTGTGCTGGGCGTATTGACTGCTGCGATTGGTTACCTCTGGGCACCGAAGTTGCCGGGTGTTGTTGCGCAAGCATTCGCACCAATCAAGAAGCTATTGGATAACAAATACTATCTCGACGATTTAAACCAAGCAGTTTTCGCTAAGGGCTTGCTGTGGATCGGTGGTGTCTTATGGCATCGCGGCGATCAGCAGGTTATCGACGGTTTCTTGGTGAACGGTAGTGCGCATGCAGTAGGGCGCTTCTCCGGTGTTATTCGCCATTTGCAATCCGGCTATCTCTATCACTATGCCTTCGCAATGATTGCGGGCTTGGCGGTATTGTTGGCTTGGGTTTTGTACGCTTACCTGCCTTTTGTTCGCTAGGCCTTTGTTACTTAAGTAGCCATCATGATTCTTTCTTACGCCATCTGGATCCCGATTTTCTTCGGCATCATTATTTTGTTCTACGGTTCGGAGAAGCCGACTGCCGGTGTTCGTTGGTTGGCCCTCGTTGGCTCCGTTCTTGGCTTCATTGCAACTCTGCCACTGGTGATTCACTTTGATATTGCTAACCCAGGTATGCAGTTTGTTGAAAAACTCAGCTGGATTCCACGCTACGACATTAACTACCACTTAGGAATCGACGGTATTTCTGTATGGTTCATCGTATTGACCGCATTCGTTAATATTATTGTGGTGATTGCAGCATGGGAAGTGATTGATAAAAAGGTTTCGCAGTACATGGCTTCCTTCTTAATCCTTTCTGGATTAATGATTGGTGTATTCGCTGCTCTAGATGCATTGCTGTTCTATGTCTTCTTCGAAGCAACCTTAATTCCGATGTACATCATCATCGGTGTGTGGGGCGGTCATAACCGCATCTACGCAGCATTTAAGTTTTTCTTGTACACCTTGCTTGGCTCATTACTCACTTTGATCGCCATGCTGTATCTGTACAACGTAACGAATACCTTTGATATCTTGGCTTGGCACAATGCACGCCTCGATATCGTTGAGCAAATCCTCCTCTTCTTTGCTTTCTTCATGGCCTTTGCTGTGAAGGTGCCAATGTGGCCTTTGCATACTTGGTTGCCAGATGTTCACGTTGAAGCGCCAACCGGCGGCTCAGTTGTGTTGGCTGCAATCATGTTGAAGTTAGGTGCTTATGGCTTCTTACGCTTCTCATTACCAATCGCCCCAGATGCAAGTCAGTATCTAGGCCCATTTGTAATCTTCTTATCTTTGGTGGCTGTTATCTATGTCGGTGCGGTAGCCTTGGTTCAGAAAGACATGAAGAAGTTGGTTGCTTACTCTTCAGTGGCGCACATGGGCTTTGTAACTCTTGGCTTCTTCCTCTTTAGCCCTCTGGGTATTGAGGGCGGTATTGTGCAGATGATTTCTCACGGCTTTGTAGCCGGTGCGATGTTCCTTTCTATTGGTGTGTTGTATGACCGCATGCATACCCGTCAAATCGCTGATTACGGTGGCGTTGTCCATCGTATGCCTGCGTTCACGGCATTTGCAGTCTTGATGGCAATGGCTAACTGCGGTTTACCTGCTACCTCTGGTTTCGTTGGTGAGTTCATGGTGATCCTCGCTGCAGTTGATTACGACTTCGTGATCGGCATCTTGGCAGCTACTGCATTAATCCTTGGTGCCGCTTACTCCCTGTGGATGGTGAAGCGTGTGTTCTTTGGTGCGGTTACTAACAAGCATGTTGAGGAATTAAAAGATCTCAATGCGCGTGAGTATTTCATGATGGCAGTGTTGTCCATCTGTGTGATCGGTATGGGTGTTTATCCAAAGCCTTTTACTGACATCATTCATCCAGCCGTGATTAATCTGCTACAGCACGTTGCTGTTAGCAAACTCTGAGTAAAAGCTAATGCAAGCATTTGACCTATACGCCGTCCTGCCGGAACTCGTTTTACTCCTAGCCGCCTGCCTCTTATTGGTAGCAAGCGTTTATGTTCCCGAGCATCAGCCAGCGACCCCTGGTGTCGAGCAAGATATTTTCCATACACCGCGTGGTGTTGGTTTTGTTTACTTTTTCTCCATCATTTTGCTGGTCTACTTGATCTTTGCATTTGTCGGGCGCATCGGAGATGTTTCTGTTGTTGCCATGAATGGCTTATTTCAGTCAGATCCTATTTCAAACCTATTGAAGGCGTGTTCATGCGGCGCTGTATTGGTGAGCTTGGTGTATTCAAAGCAATACCTCACAGATCGCGCATTGTTCCGTCCAGACTTTATTGTCTTGGCTTTGTTGGCCTTGCTAGGGCAGTGTGTGTTGATCTCTGGTGCCAACCTGTTGACTTTGTATTTGGGTCTGGAGTTGATGGCCTTGCCTACCTATGCTTTGGTAGCAATGCGCCATAGCAATGAGAAGAGTGTTGAAGCGGGTATTAAATACTTCATTCTGGGCGCATTAGCATCTGGTTTCCTGCTTTACGGCATGTCCATGTTGTACGGCGTCACTGGCTCCCTCGATCTAATCGAAATTTTCAGAACAGTTGCCGATCCTCGTGTAAATCATTTGGTAATGGCTTTTGGTTTGGTATTCATTGTTTCTGGCTTAGCCTTCAAATTGGGTGTTGTGCCATTCCACATGTGGGTACCTGACGTTTATCAAGGTGCGCCAACTGCAGTAACTCTGATGATTGCTGCGGCCCCGAAGATTGCAGCCTTTGCCTTGCTCTTCCGCTTGCTTGTTAATACTCTATTGCCACTCTTGGGTGACTGGCAGCCGATGTTGGTCTTGTTAGCCGTCTTGTCATTGGTTGTTGGTAACGTCACTGCGATTGCGCAAACGAATATGAAGCGTATGTTGGCTTACTCTGCGATTGCGCAGATGGGCTTTGTGTTGTTAGGCATGCTGTCTATATTTGATGATCATGCTTTTAGCGCTTCGATGTTCTATGCCATCACTTATGTATTGACTACCTTGGGAAGCTTCGGTCTCTTGATGATGTTGTCACGCAAAGGTCATGACTGCGAAACCATCGATGATCTCAAGGGTTTAAATAAGCGCCACCCATGGTTTGCCTTTATTGGCTTGGTAATGATGTTCTCTTTGGCCGGTATTCCACCAACAGTAGGTTTTGCTGCGAAGTTAGGTGTACTCGAAGCCTTAGTCGATGGCGAGCATACATTCTTGGCCATCATTGCTGTGATCGCTTCATTGATTGGTGCTTTCTACTACCTCAGAGTAGTTAAGGTGATGTACTTTGATGAGCCTAAAGAAGAGCATGCTTCCGAGATCACTGGCTCAGGATTTGCTCGTGGATTATTGAGCTTGAATGCGATATTCGTTTTGGCTTTGGGGATTTTCCCGGCCGGGCTGATGGCGGTGTGCCTTGATGCAATGCGCCGCACTTTATTGGGCTCATAAGTAAGCATCTCTACTGACTTTTGATGAAGGCTCCTAATGGGAGCCTTTCTCTTTTCTGTCATCTGAGTTTTGTATGATGGATATTCAATTAATGAAAGAGCGCTATGACTGAAAAATCATTCAAAGACCTACCCATTGGTGATGCCCATTTAAGAGAGGAGCGTCTCTCAGGTGAGGATATCTACGGCGGAATCTTTCTGAATATGAAGCGCGATCAAGTCAGCTTGCCTGATGGCAATCAAGCGGTGCGTGAATACCTCACTCATCCTGGCGCAGTTGCCATTTTGGCGATCTTGGATGATGGCAGGGTGCTGATGGAGCGTCAGTATCGATACCCTGTTGCAAAGGCTTGCCTGGAGATTCCTGCAGGGAAGTTGGATCCCAAAGAGGATCATCTAGTATGCGCTCAGCGAGAATTGGAAGAGGAAACAGGTTACTCCGCAAGTAAGTGGAGTTTTATCCGTCGTATCCATCCAGTAATTTCGTATTCGACGGAGTTTATTGATATCTATCTTGCTGAAGGCCTGGTCTCTGGCAAAAGCCACTTAGATGATGAAGAGTTTTTGGATGTATTCGCCGCTCCTTTGGATCAATTACTAGAGTGGGTAGAGCAGGGCGAAATTACGGATGTCAAAACAACAATTGCAGCCTATTGGTTGGACCGCTATCGCCGCGGCTTAGTGAGTCCTAAGCCCATTCCAGGCTAATTCCGTAATCCTATTAAAATAGGGCTATTGAATTTGGTATTTTTGCCCCTATATAGGTCTTATGAAAGTTTATAACCTCGCTTGCCCACTGGATCATCGCTTTGAGGGATGGTTCGCCTCTGAGGAGGATTGCCTTGCCCAGCAAGACAAGGGGATGCTGGCGTGCCCTATTTGCGACAGTATTGAGATTACGCGGATGCCATCGGCTCCACATATTGCTAAATCGAGCTCCAGCAAAGATATTCCAACTTCAACTGAGTTGACTGTTGCTAGCCCTGCGTTAACGGATAATTCTGGCGTGAGTGGTGGGCTGACTGGCGATGTTGTTGCCTTGACTGGAAGCGATCATTCTCAATTGGAGGCGCAGGTACAGGCGGCCTTTTTAAAGGGTATGCGTGAGTTGATGGGGCGCTCTGAGGATGTTGGAACTTCTTTTGCTGAAGAGGCTCGCAAAATTCACTATAAGGAATCTCCTGAGCGGAGTATTCGTGGCCAAACTACATTGGATGAGGCTGAAGCTTTGCGTGAAGAGGGGATTGAAGTCATGGCAATGCCCATGATGCCCGCCTTTAAAAACACGCTGCAGTAGCCAGCTTTCCTCTAATTCCCCTATACTTGGTGTGCACCCAGAGCCTGGGTATGACTAAGTTATTAGGATAGGAGAAATACCCATGAAACGCTTTTTTCTGGCATTGTTTGCCGCTGTTCTGGCACTCACCATTGTGGCTTGCTCCAAGTCCTCTGATACCAAAGAAATTAAGGTTGCCGTATCACCCGCATCTCCTCCAATGTTGTTTGATGACAAAGGTCAGATCGTAGGTGCTGATATGGATATCTTTCAGGGCTACTGCCAATCTCGTGGCTGCACTTTTAAAGTAACGCCGTATGACTGGGCTGGCATGTTGGGCGCTGTATCTAGTGGTCAGGCTGACGTTGCCTTCTCAGGAATCTCAATTACCGATAAGCGTAAAGAGGTAATGGATTTTTCACAGCCGTACTATGACAATGCTTGGCATTTAGTGAGCATGAAGAATAAAAATATTCAGATTACCGATTTGAATCAACTCAAGAAATACTCCATTGGCTATCCACGTGGCATGGCTTATGACGATCTCATTAAGAATGAGCTTGAGCCAAAAGGTTATTACTCCTTAAGCAAAGTCAAACTCTATCCTTCTTACGCTGAAGTGATTACCGATCTTCAGAATGGCAATTTAGATTTGGCTTTCATTGAAGAGCCTGTATTTCTGAATTATGAAAATAAACTCAAGCTGCCGATTCAGAGTAGTTATGTCTTCAAGGGCTTTGATAAGCTTGGCTTTGCTTTTGCCAAAGGTTCCAAGCTACGTGATGACTTTGATAAATATCTGAATGAGCTTGGACCAGAAAAAATCAAAGCTATTCTTGATAAGTGGATGAAATAAGCAATCACCACTAAACCTACTGATCTGTAGTCGAAAGCCTGCCCTGTGACTTTTCTGGATATTCTTGCCCAGTTAGCTCAGGGCATTTCTTATACGGTTTTAGTAACGCTGGTTTGCTCACTGACGGGCTTGGTAGTGGGTTTATCTCTAGCCAGCCTGCGTCGCCTCGATATTCCTTGGCTAATCCCGCCAATTGATTTCTACACCTATGTCTTTAGGGGCGTGCCAGTTTTGGTTTTGCTATTCATGGTTTACTTTGGCTTACCAGGAGTTGGTTTCAAGGTTCCGCCACTAATGGCAATGGCACTCAGTTTAGGTCTAGTAGCATCCGCCTATTTGGCCGAGGTATTCCGAGGTGCGTTTAACTCTGTCGATCCAGTGGAAGTAATTGCTGCTCAGGCCATGGGCATGACACGTATACAGGTTCTCCGGTTTATTGAGTTGCCGCAGATGTTGCGATTCTCGATTCCAGGCATGGTCAACGAGTTCACCTCAGTTTTAAAGTATTCGCCATTTGCCTATACGGTCGGAATCCCAGAGATTACTAAGCAGGCCATGACTCTGACCTCAACAACGCTTCGCGGCATAGAGATATACCTCGCAGTGGGTATCTTGTATTTCGTGATTTACCGAATCTGTTTATTCGGCGTTCAACTGCTGACTAAGCGTTATCAAATTCCAGGAATGGCTCCTGCATGATTATCAATATGACATTATCTAAAGAGGCAAGTTCGTGGCATTAATTCAAGTACGGGATTTGGTCAAAGAGTTTGATGGGCAAACTGTCTTGTCGAATATTAATCTTGATTTAAAAGAGGGTGATGTTCGGGTATTGATGGGCGCCTCTGGCTCTGGCAAATCCACTTTATTGCGTTGTCTCAATCGACTAGTCGAGCCCACCTCTGGATCAATTATTTTCAGGGGGCAAGAAGTATTGGGGCCCGGTGTTGATGTGCGTGAGTTACGCAAGCAAATTGGTTTTGTCTTTCAGCAATTCGCTCTTTATAGTCACCTCACAGTATTGGATAACGTCTCATTGGGTCTGCGTAAGTTGCATAAGATGGGTAAGGCTGAGGCTAAAGAGAAGGCCTTACTGGAGTTGTCTCATTTTGAGATGACGCCTCATCAAGATAAATACCCCTCACAACTCTCGGGTGGCCAGAAGCAGCGAGTTGCTATAGCTCGGGCGCTGGCGATGGATCCAGCAGTCCTTGTTCTCGATGAGCCAACCTCTGCACTCGATCCAGTCATGTCTAGGGATGTAGCTGATCTCATTAATCGCTTGCATAGCGAAGGCATCACCATGATTTGCGTTACCCATGATCTCAACTTGGCCCGCAATATTGCGGATACTGTCATGTTCTTAGATCGCGGCGTGATTCGGGCCGATGATCGCATCGATGTGTTGAGCAAGCATTCCGATCCAGAAATTAAAGCCTTTTTTGCGTCCGAGGAAAAGCTCTAATGGGAGGGTGGTCATCCTTTATTCGTGATCTCACGGAGCAGATGCCCTTGATCTTAGCTGGGCTTGTGAAGACTCTGCAATTAGCAGGCTTGATTAGCGTGTCTGGATTGCTGCTAGGAATTGTGGTGTTCTATCTCACGCTGAGTAAAAACAAGTATGTCAGCAGCGCAATTAATGGCTACATCTCCTTCTTTATTGGAATGCCCTTAATCGTTTTATTGTTCTTGATGTATTACGGATTGCCGCAGTGGGGCGTTCGACTCTCACCATTTACGGTTGCCTTCATTGGATTCACATTCAACGTAGCAGCTTATAACGCCGCCTATTTAAAGACTGCCTTTAATGGTTTGGATAAGAGTCAACTGGAGGCAGCTAGCGCTCAAGGTTTCAGCCCGCTCCAGATTTTTAAATTGATTACCTTGCCGCAAGTGATTCGTCTTTCTATTCCTGCACTAACGAATCAAGTTATTGCTAACCTCAAAGATAGTTCAGTTGCTTTCTTGATTCAGTACACCGAATTCTTCGCTCGAGTGCAGGAGCTGGCCGCAACGAATTTCCAATTCTTCAAGGCCTATCTATTGGCCGCTTTAGTCTACTTAGCGCTGGTATCAGTAATTGTGTTATTCGCCAGAGCCATTGAGAGGCGTTACTTTATTCCTGCTTGAGTATTGCTAGTTGAAGCACAAAAAAATAGCGACCCGAAGGCCGCTATTTTTATTTATGAAGCTTAGTAATACTAATTACTTGGAGGTAGGCATTACAAACTCTGCGCCTTTAGCAATACTCTCAGGCCAACGCTGCATCACGCTCTTTTGCTTGGTGTAGAAGCGAACACCTTCTTTGCCGTAGGCGTGCATATCGCCAAAGAGGGATTTCTTCCAGCCACCAAAACCATGCCAAGCCATTGGCACTGGAATAGGTACGTTGATGCCGACCATTCCAACTTGAACGCGGCGAGCAAATTCGCGGGCGATATTGCCGTCGCTAGTAAAGCAGGCTACACCGTTACCAAACTCACAGGAATTCACTAGATCCAATGCCTCAGTAAAGTTCGCCACGCGCAAGCAAGATAAGACTGGTCCAAAGATTTCTTCAAGATAGATCTTCATGTCAGGAGTAACACCATCAAAGAGGGTGCCTCCGATGAAGAAGCCATCTTCATGTCCTGGAACTTTTAATCCGCGGCCATCTACCAATAACTTAGCGCCTGAAGCAACACCGCTCTCAATGTAGCCGGTAATTCGATCTAAAGAGGCTTTCGTAACGATTGGACCCATTTCTGCATCGAGTTCCATGCCGTTCTTCACTACGAGCGTCTTGGTGCGCTCAATCAGCTTTGGCATGATTTTTTCTGCAACGTCACCAACCAATACTGCAACAGAGATCGCCATGCAACGCTCACCAGCAGATCCGTAAGCAGCACCAATCAGCGCATCAATTGTTTTATCGATATCTGCATCAGGCATGACTACCATATGGTTCTTGGCGCCACCTAAGGCTTGGGAGCGCTTACCAAAGTGTGCGCAACGCTCATAGATATAGTTTGCAATTGGAGTGGAGCCCACAAAGCTCACTGCTTTGACATCTGGGTTTTCAATCAAAGCATCAACAGCTTCTTTGTCGCCTTGAACCACGTTAAATACGCCATCAGGCAAGCCCGCTTCTTTTAAAAGCTTGGCCATGAACAGGGATGCTGATGGATCAGTTGGGCTTGGCTTAAGAATGAAGGTGTTGCCACAGGCAATAGCTACTGGGAACATCCACATTGGAACCATGACTGGGAAGTTGAATGGTGTAACGCCAGCCACAACACCTAAAGGCTGACGCATGACCCAGTTATCAATGTCAGTAGATACTTGCTCGGTGTAATCACCTTTGAGAAGTTCAGGGATACCAGTAGCAAATTCCACGATATCGATACCACGGCTCACTTCACCTTGGGCATCGGTAAATACCTTGCCGTGTTCGGCAGTAATGATGGCAGCTAATTCATCTTTATTGGCATTGAGCAGCTCAAGGTACTTAAACATGATGCGCGCACGGCGCAGTGGAGGGGTCAGACTCCAAGTCTGAAAAGCGGTTTGCGCCACAGCAACAGCATCATCAACCTCTTTACGGCTGGCTAAAGCAACCCGTCTTGCAACTGCTCCAGTAGAGGGATTAAATACGTCGGCGAAACGGCCGTCTTTCGGGTTGACGACTTTGCCGCCAACAAAGTGGCCAATATCTGCTTTTGATTCAAAGGCTTGTGGTGCGCTCATAGTATTTTGCTTAAATAATAATTGTCTAGTTTTAGGTTCAATAGACTTGTATTGCGACGGAATCGCACAAGTGTATGGTCTCGTTTATCCTACTCCTTCTATTTTATCGCTTTCATCACTTTTACGCATTTCAGGATCCCAGAGCCCCCCATGAGTCTTTTATTCTCTAGTTACACGCTTAGCTCTCCCAAGGGCGATTTAACGC
This sequence comes from Polynucleobacter sp. MG-27-Goln-C1, assembly GCF_018881905.1. GTDB lineage: Bacteria > Pseudomonadota > Gammaproteobacteria > Burkholderiales > Burkholderiaceae > Polynucleobacter. The sequence continues at coordinate 685,414 of NZ_JACVPM010000001.1, read as the reverse complement.
TCCCTAATCGCATCGTAGTGGCCCCAATGTGCCAGTACTCAGCTGTCAATGGCGAGGCTCAGGACTGGCATTTAATGCACTGGGCCAACCTCCTCAACAGCGGGGCAGCTCTATTCATTATTGAGGCTACCGGAGTGACGCCAGAGGGTCGTATTACCCCTGCTTGCCTGGGACTATGGGATGACCGTACTGAGGCAGCCCTCAAAGACAAGCTCAGCAGAGCACGTAAGTTGGCGCCAGAAACCCCCGTTTTCATCCAATTAGCACATGCCGGTCGGAAGGCCTCCAGCGCGACCCCTTGGGATGGCGGTCAATTACTGTCTAAAGAGCAGGGTGGCTGGGAGACGGTTGCTCCTTCAGCTATTCCACAGCTCAAAGATGAGCGATTACCGCATGAACTCTCCAAAGCGGAGTTGCTTGAGCTGATTGACGCATTTGTTGTTGCAGCGCAGCGTTCTAAGCGGGTCGGTGTCGATGGTATTGAGTTACACGGGGCGCATGGCTATCTTCTGCATCAGTTCTTATCGCCGATCGCTAATCAACGTACCGATGAATATGGCGGCTCATATGAAAATCGCATCCGCTTCCCTTTGGAATTATTTGCAGCAGTACGCAAGGCTTATCAAGGCGTATTAGGCATTCGGATCTCTGCAAGCGATTGGATTGAGGGTGGCTGGACTCCAGAAGAAACTGCTGACTTTGCATCCCGCCTCAAACCACTCGGATGTAATTTTGTTCACATTTCATCAGGAGGCATTTCACCATTGCAGAAGATTGCAATAGGTCCAAACTATCAAGTGCCATTTGCCAAGATCGTAAAAGACAAGTCAGGTTTGCCCACAATGACAGTTGGCTTGATTACCGAGCCACAGCAAGCAGAGGATATCTTGCAAAAAGGGGATGCGGATCTAATTGCCTTAGCCCGAGCATTTTTATATAAGCCAAGATGGGCTTGGGAAGCGGCTGCAGCTTTAGGTGGTACCGTGCCCTCTAATGAGCGTTACTGGCGCTGCTTACCGCGCGAGGCTCAAGCCATATTTGGTGATGTCAAAGTAGGGCAGCGATAATAGAGTCTTACCCAGCAACAAGCCTTTGAACTAAAAACATAAATGAGTCATTCATGAAGCAACATTCTGTACGAGAATCCTGGCTGGAAGACGCCGTTAGACATCTAGAGCCTGTGTTTTCAAAAGCAGGGTATGCCATTCCGCCAGTGAGAGTGTCTTGTGGCTTTCCAGCTTCCAGTAGTCCTAGAACAACGCTAGGGCAGTGCTGGCCTCGCGAGCGTTCTGGCGGGGGTGTTAATGAGATCTTCATTTCGCCCAAGTTAGATGATCCCGTGCAGCTATTGGATACCTTAGTGCATGAGTTATGCCACGCGGTAGATGATTGCTTTAGCGGTCATGGTGAAGACTTTAAAGGTATTGCTCAGACTGTTGGCCTAGAAGGTCCCGCCAGAATGGCACATGCTACTGAAGAGTTGATGGTGCGTCTGATGATGATTAGTCAAGAGCTTGGCCCATATCCACATCAAGCTATTGTTTTTCCACCGCCAAGACCAAGCAACGCAAGTCGCAATAAGGCCAAATGCGGTCAGTGTGGATATGAAGTAACGCTATTAAAGAAGTGGGCTACCTATGGAGCTCCGATTTGCCCGAAAGACAATATTCGGATGCAAGAGGCGGTTATTGAAACGATTGAAAATACGACCGAGCACGATACAGAATCTGTTACTGGCTCAAAACCAAAGGCAGATGAAATCCGCCGCGCCATTAGCTAGTTAGAACTTAACTGGTAACAGCAGAAGGACTCCAAACGGGGTCCTTTTTACTTGCCTTGGCAATTTCACCCAAAATCTTTTCATGGAGCTCACAATCTTCTAGGCTAGCTGTCATGAGTTTGAGCTTCGTAGGTAGGGCTTTCATTTGGCCGGATGCATCTGTGCCAACGGTGTAATCAATCAGATCAATCGAGAGATCTTCTTGACCACGTGTCATTGCTACATAGACTTCAGCCAATAGCTGGGCATCAAGTAAAGCGCCGTGCAAAGTACGGTGTTGATTGCTAATAGCAAATCGTTCGCAGAGGGCGTCTAGGGAGTTGCGCTTACCTGGAAACATTTGACGAGCATCCAAAAGGGTATCGGTCACTTTAGATGCAAGACCCCTAAAAGGAGGGCGCTTAAGCAAAGCAAATTCGTTATCCAAGAATCCCAAGTCAAACGCTGCGTTATGAATGACTACTTCAGCGCCATCAACGAATTCAATTAACTCTTCAACAATATTGGCAAATACAGGTTTGTCGGATAAGAATTCACGGGAGAGTCCGTGAACGGCAAAAGCACCCGCATCGATATCACGCTCAGGATTAATGTAGTAATGGAAGGTGCGATCGGTTAATCGACGACCCACCATTTCAACGCACCCGATTTCAATAATGCGGTCGCCTGTAGCGGGATTCAGTCCGGTAGTTTCAGTATCGAGAATAACTTGACGCATTAGGTGCCTTCTAAAACAGATGGGGGGATTTCCATGGGGCCAGTGCCGGCATATTTATCAAGATATAGGTAAATGACTGGCGTAATAATCAGGGTTACAAATTGAGAGAAGATCAAACCTCCCGCCACACTGATACCGAGTGGCTGGCGAAGTTCTGCGCCAGCACCAATTCCGAATGCAATAGGAAGTGCCCCCATTAAAGCGGCAAAGGTAGTCATCATGATGGGGCGGAAGCGCAAGATACAGGCTTCACGAATCGCTTTCTCTGGTGACATGCCTTGATTGCGCTGTGCATCCAAAGCGAAGTCGATCATCAAAATCGCATTCTTCTTCACAATACCAATTAACAGCAAGATGCCAATCGAAGCAATGATGGTGAGTTCAAACCCAAAGATGCGTAGCGCCAGGATGGCACCAATCGCAGCCGATGGAAGACCCGCAAGAATAGTCAGCGGGTGAATATAACTCTCGTACAGAACCCCCAGAAGAATATAAATTACACCCAGTGCAGCAAAAATCAGAATCAACTGACCCGATTGATTGCTCTTAAAGACGGCCGCATCACCACCGTAACTAGTGATGATGGAGGATGGCAGGTTAATTTCTTTGGTATAGGCTTCAATCTTTTTGGTTGCATCTCCCAAGAAGACATCCGGCGCCAAGTTAAATGACAGCGTTACAGCCGGAATCTGTCCTTGATGGTTTACTGCAGTAGGGCCGATAGTTCGTGTGAAGCTGGCCACATTGGAGAGCGGAATAAGCTTATCAGTAGCGCGACCACGCACAAAAATCTTGTTGAGATCGGTTTCATATTGTCGGTCTTCTTCTGCTGCCTCAAGAATTACGTAGTAGGTATTTACTGGCGTGTAGATTGTGGAGACTTGTTTTTCTCCAAAGGAGTTGTACAAGGCAGAACGAATATCGGTAATGGTGATACCGGCGCTCGCAGCTTTCTCGCGGTCGATATCAATTTTGACATTCAAGCCTTTTAATTGAGAATCGCTGGTGACGTCGCGGAACATAGGGTCTGCACGTAGCTTTTGCATCAGCTTATCTGCCCATTCATTTACGCCTTCAAAGCCAACGCTTTGCAATGTAAATTGATAGCGACTCTTGCTGCTTCTGCCGCCAAGCTGTAAGTTCTGTACGGGGCGCATGTAAACCTGGAGGCCTGGGATTTCTTTGAACTTAGCCCGAAGACCTTCCATAATCTTCGCCATCTTTGCTCTATCACTCTTGGGTTTCAGAATGATGAAGATTCGACCGGTATTGCTGCCCGAGCTATTGCCACCACCTACTATTGAGATGGAGCTGGCCACATTGGGATCTGTGTTGACTAGTGCTGCAGCTTGATCCTGGAGTGTCAACATTGCCTTGAAAGAAATATCTTCGGAGGCTTCGGTTGTTGCGAGGATTTGCCCAATATCTTCCTCTGGAAAAAATCCTTTAGGACTATTAACAAACAGAACAACTGTAATAACAAAGGTAGATAGGGCACCCCACAATACTTTTTTGCGGTTCAGTAGCGCCAAGTCTAAATAATGAATATAGGTCTTGAGCATCCAATCAAAAAAGATATCAAACTTTTTATTGATCGCATATTCTTTTGCGTGCTGCCCAGGCTTTGGTAGGAAGCGACTGCATAACATCGGCACCACTGTGAGTGATACGAGCGCTGAAACCAGAATTGACAAGGACACGACTACTGCAAATTCTCTAAAGAGGAGGCCGATAGGCCCTGGCATAAAGAAGAGCGGGATGAAGACGGCTACCAAAGAGATTGAGATCGAGATAATCGTAAAGCCAACCTCCTTGCTTCCCTTTAGCGAGGCTTTGAGTGGATCCATGCCTTGCTCGACATAGCGCATGATGTTTTCTAAGACTACGATCGCATCATCAACTACCAAGCCCACTGCAAGCGTAATTCCCAATAGGGAAATGTTATCTAGGCTATAGCCTAAGAAATACAGTAAAAAGAACGCGCCAATCAAAGAGATCGGCAAGCTGATCGAGGGAATGATAGTTGCTGAAATGTGCTTGAGGAACAGGAAGATCACTAAAACAACGAGTAATACAGTTAAAGCTAGAGTGATATTGACATCATGGATCGCTTCAATAATGGAAAGGGATCGGTCATTCAAAAGCTGTAGCTTGATGGAGTCAGGCATTTGCTTCTGAAGTTGGGGAAGTAATTCTTTGACTGACTTTACTACCTCAACCGTATTTGCATTTGGCTGACGCAGTACGGCAATCGCGATTGATCTTTCACCATTAGCGCTGGCTAAGGTCTTCACATCTTCATAACTCTCAACAACCTCAGCTACATCCTTGAGGTAGATTGGCAAACCATTTTTCTGGCTAATGATGAGATTGCCAAATTCTTCTGGGCGAACTAACTGGGGGTTGGCATAAATAGTGATCGACTGGCGGGGACCATCTAACACGCCTACTGGACTATTCGAGTTTGCTTTATTGATTGCTGTAGCAACGTCATCCATCGTCAAATTGCGATTACCTAGTGCATCAGGATGAACGCGAACTCGCACGGCATATCGTTTGGCGCCATAGACTAGAACCTGCGCCACACCACTAATGGTGGATAAGTTTGGCGATAGTAAATTTTCAGCATAAGCATTGAGCTCAGACAGGCTAATCGAAGGCGACTGCATTCTTACAACCAGAACTGGCGTGTCAGCTGGATTAATTTTGCGGTAGGACGGCGGCACCGTCATTTCAATTGGGAGTCGTTTCTGTGCTCGTAGTAAGGCTGCTTGAACGTCTACGGCTGCCTTATCAATATCGCGATCATTATTGAACTCCAAGGTAATGCTAGTACTACCCAAGGAGTTGGTGGAGCTAATAATCTTCACACCATCAATGGTGGAGAACTCTTTTTCTAAGGGCAGGGCAACTGCTGATGCCATATTTTCTGGTGATGCGCCTGGAAGAGATGCACTAACAGAGATAACTGGCGTATTAAAGCTAGGAAGAGCCGCAACTGGAATATTGAGGTAAGCAACAGTTCCCGCAATGACAGTTGCCACAGAAAGCAGCACCGTCATTACCGGGCGGCGTATACATAATTCGGATAAGGTCATTTCTTGTCTACTGCAGAAGGGGTTGCTGGTGTGGGGGCCGCTGCTGCAGTTGGTGCTGCGGGAGTTGCGGGTGCAGCTGTTGGAGCTGCACCTTTAACTTCTTTAGCCTCTTTGGTTTTGCTACCTGGACGTAAATTCTGCTTACCTTCAACCACTACACGATCACCAGACTCAATCCCAGTGATGACTGAAGAGCCTTGGTATTCATAAACAACCTTAACTGGTTTTGAAACTGCTTTGCCATCTTTATCTACCGTGTAGACCAGCTTGCCGCGTGGACTAATCACAATGGCCTGGGATGGAACAGCTAGTGCATCTTTCAAGTTATTGGCGACAAGTGACACGCGCGCAAATTGTCCGGGTAGAAGTGTCATCGCATCATTTGGAATTTGCGCCTTAACGCGAACAGCTGCAATTGAGGGGTCTACCTGGTTGTCGATAACTAGGACTTTGCCTTCATAGGTTCTTTTGCTGGCATCACCAACAGTTACTTTTACTGTGAGTGGTTCACCATCCAATTGATTCTCCAGCAAGACGGGGATATCTTTTTCTGGAATGACGAATTGAACATTAATAGGGTTGAGCTGGGTAATGGTTACCATCGAACCAACGCTCGAGGTGGCGGTAGAGCTGGTAGCTGTTGTGACTACGTTGCTGGCCTGCACCAAGGATCCCGGGAATACGTTAATGATTCCGGCTCGACCGTCAATTGGTGAGCGGATCGAATCAAATGACAGTTGCACTTCAGCAGAGCGGGCTGCTGCTTGAGCTGATTTAGCATTCGCAAGAGAAGTCTCTAGGCCTGCTTTAGAGATAAAGTTTTTTGCGACTAACTCTTTGGCACGCAAATACTGCTTTTGAGAATCATCAGCCAGGGCTTTTAATTTCTCATAGTTCGCCTTGTCATTGCGATCATCGAGAGTAAATAGGAGTTGACCTTGCTTTACTTCCTCTCCGTCCTTAATATGAATCTTCGCCACCGTATTGGTCACCATCGGACGAATATCCACGATGCTGTTGCTCACAATCGTGCCTGTGGCTTCAATCACCAAAGGTATCTCTTTTTTGTCCACCACGATTGTGCTTACGGTCACAGGGCCACCGGCCTTGTCTGCGGCAGGGAAAAAATAATCAATTGCCTTAGAGCCGGCATACAAAACAACCAACACCATCAAAATGCGCCACTTGTATTTAAGGGTGAATTCTTTCGCTGTCGCGTAGTCTATTTTTTTGACTTTATCGATGTAGGGGGATAGCTTTTGCCAAAGCTTGCATAGGCGCGCCTTTACCGAATTTTTCAGTGCGGGTAATTTGGCAACGGCTTTATCTAAGGCTGATTCAATTTTGGACACGGTCTCGGCGTTTTTCTTGGTTCTATATGGGTTTAGCGGTGAATTCTGTACCAGCTCTGAATGCACTCATTCTCTCATAAGACCGTCAAAAACGGGCTTGCCAACACCCATCCAGCTTAAGGCAGAAATTCCTCAACGCCTTTGTTTGCCAGGAGGTCTGCGAGCTCATTTCCGGGGTGGCCATTATGACCACGCACCCAATGCCAAGAGATCTTGTGATCAGGGATGAGGGCATCCAATTCTTGCCATAAATCGGCATTTTTGACCGGATCCTTGCTGGCCGTCTTCCAACCTCTTTTTTTCCAACCTTCCAGCCATTCTGTAACGCCTTTTTGGACGTATTGGGAGTCAGTCCATAGCTCAACCGAGCTGGTTTGTTTCAGAGCCCGTAATGCATGAATGACTGCACTGATTTCCATGCGGTTATTGGTGGTGTGCTCAGCACCCCCGTGCAAATGCTTTTCATGCCCCCCGGAGCGTAGAACGGCACCCCAACCCCCTGGACCGGGATTACCTTTGCAGGCTCCGTCGGTATAAATGACGATATGTGGGAGTGATTTGGTGTGTGGCATATCGTTAATTTACTTGGTCTTGGTGATTTGCTAGGTTCTGCCGACTTTCAGCGGCTGGGCTTAGTTGGGTAATTGCTGGAATACGCAATCCCTGGACCTGCCCAATGAGGCGGATGCCTTGTTGGCGTTTGATGGCGGAAACCAAGAAGACGGCCCCAAAAATAGGCCACCAGCGATTACCAGCAGGCTCCATAAAGTCCATTCTGCCCATGCCGGACTCACCGCTTAAGGGGAGTTTGTAGCATCCAAAATGACCGCGATCTAATGAAAAGTTCAACAGTTGCAACCAATCTTTAATTCTCAGGAGACCAATAAATTGGCCATCCCTCGGTAAGTAGGGGCTGCCGATGAGTCGGCTGAGATATTGGCGCATTCCCCAAAGGCTGGCTGGGTTAAAGCCTGAAATAATCAAACGACCCTCCGGGCGAAGCACGCGCTCAGCCTCTCGCAGAATTTGATGGGGATCAGCGGCAAATTCCAAGACATGTGGGAGTACTAATAGGTCGATGGTTTCCGATGCAAAAGGTAGCTCGTTTGCATTACCTTCTACTTGATGCCAGTTAAATTCACTAGCGTGTTTTTGGCGATCATTTGAATGAATCAGCAGGGCATGCAAAGGCATGCGATTTTCTGCCAGGGTATTGATTTGTGGCAAACCGATCTGTACAGCGTAAAAACCAAAGACATCGGCCACGATTTGATTGAAGCATTTCTGCTCCCAGGCAAGCACATAGCGTCCAGGAGGCGATTGCAGCCACTTTTCCCATGAACTCCATGGTGGTGCAGGCATCTGAGATGGGGAGGGTGGGGTTGGTATCATCGGTCTATGGTGAAGAATACTTTATTGCAGGTTTGGCCGATACCGGCCTTTGACGACAACTACATCTGGTGCATCCATGATGGGCAATCCGCCTTGATTGTGGATCCAGGTGATGCTGCCCCAGTACTGCAATACCTTGAGCAGAAAAATCTCACTCTGACCGGTATTTTAATTACCCATCACCATGCTGACCATACGGGTGGCATCCTCAATCTATTGCAGGCACTGGGATCAGTCCCAGTTTACGGTCCCGCCAATATTGAGATTCCTGGTCGCACGAATATCATGATGGAAGGCGACAAGATTGAGGTAGCTGCACCACGTATTAGCCTTGAGGTGTACGAAGTGCCAGGCCATACCTTGACTCACATTGCTTACTTTGCAAACATGCAGGCCAACGTGGTTGAGCCCATGCTGTTCTGTGGCGATACCTTATTCGCATCAGGTTGTGGTCGTTTGTTTGAGGGCACCCCAACACAGATGAGCCAGTCCCTGGCTAAATTTATTGCCTTGCCAAAAAATACCCTGGTGTATTGCACTCATGAATACACCTTATCCAATATTCGCTTCGCATTAGCGGTTGAGCCAAATAATGCGAACCTCATTACTTGGGCGGAGACTGCCAAGGCTCTGCGGGATCAACATCTCCCAACCTTGCCTACGACTATCGGACAAGAGCTGCAAGTCAATCCATTCATGCGTTGTGATCAACAGGCCGTCATTGATGCCGCACTTGAAGTCTCTGGTGAGAAATCATTGCCCACGCCCGCGCATGTCTTGGCGGTGATCAGGGCTTGGAAGGATCGGTTCTGATGTTGTGGCGCTATGCGGCGATCTTGCTGATTGCCGCACTCTCGGGTTGTGCAAGTACTGGAGATTGGTCTTCTGATACGCCGACGCGTCAGGATCCGCGTGCCTCCAAAGCAAAGCGCGTCAATCTTAAGAATCAATCGGTCAGTGACTTATACGCTCCTTCAAGCAATCTCTGGATTCGTATTCGGGATGGCTTTGAGATGGAGCCGATGAATACGCCTCTAGAAATCGAACAAGTACGTTGGCTTAGCGCTCGTCCTGATTATGTGAATCGCTCGATGACGCGTTCATCTCGTTACTTGTTTTATATCGTGCAGGAAGTCAATGCGCGCAATATGCCAACGGAGATCGCTTTACTGCCTTTTGTGGAGAGTGCCTTTGTCACCAATGCAAAGTCCAGCGCTAAGGCAATGGGTTTGTGGCAATTTATGCCGGCGACTGGCAAAGATTTTCGTTTAACGCAAAACGTCTTTAGAGATGAGCGCAGAGATGTATTGCAGTCAACCGATGCTGCCTTGGATTACTTGCAACGTTTGTATAAGCAGTTTGGCAGTTGGGAGCTTGCATTAGCCGCTTACAACTGGGGCGCGGGCAATGTCTCTAAAGCGCAGAAACGTAATTTAGCGGCAGGACTGCCGACGGATTATCTAAGTCTCAAGATGCCGAATGAGACACGTAACTATGTGCCTAAGTTGATGGCCTATCGACAGATTGTGTTGGATCCTCAGGCATACGGCATTGTCTTGCCTGAACTAGAAAACCATCCTTACTTTGTAGCGGTAGATGTTGGTAGTGATATCGACGTTGATCTGGCGATTAAGTTGGCCGAGATTCCACCAGATGAGTTTCATAGTCTGAATCCATCTTTTAATAAGCCAGTCATCTTGAGTAATGCTAACCAGCAGATTTTGCTGCCGTTCGGTCATGCGGAAATCTTCCAAGCAAACCTCAAGCAGTACAACAAACCGCTTTCATCTTGGGCTGCCGTTCAGGTCACTAAGACAGAGTCAGTTGACCAGGCTGCCAAAACTCTGGGTGTGGATGCTGACACTCTGCGAGAGGTAAATGGCATTCCAAAGGGGATGCGCATTCGCTCTGGATCTACCGTTCTAGTGCCAAAGACCAGCCGTAGACCTGGCGATATTTCTCTGGCGATGGCTGAGAATGGCAGCCTTAGCCTCGACAAGCCAGCGCCACCAGCGCCTAAAAAATGTGCAAAAGGGGCCAAATGCCCGGTAGCAAAACCTGTAAAAGGGGCTTCTAAGGGTAATTCTTCTGCAAATAATGCTGCATCTCAGCATAAATCCGCATCGACAGGGCTTGCAAAATCTGCGAAAAATGGGTCTGCGAATGCATCTAGCTCAACTGCCAAGGTTTCCAATAGCAAAGGGGCTAGCAAGATTCAGTAAGTCCAGACACTTTATTTACTTATTTAGGTTAACCATGTCCTACAAATCAGAACACGAACGCTCCATTAAAGACCCAGATGGATTCTGGGGAGAGCAGGCAAAACTCATTCACTGGGAAAAGCCATTCAATAAAGTTCTGGATTATGCAAATCCCCCATTTGCGAAATGGTTTGAAGGCGGCCTAACTAATCTTTGCTACAACGCAGTCGATCGTCATCTCAAAGATCGCCCTGATCAAATTGCACTGGTTGCTGTTTCAACAGAAACCAATTTAGAAAAAGCTTACACATTTAAAGAGCTCTACGAAGAAGTCAATCGTATGGCCGCTATCTACAAAGCTAATGGCGTCAACAAGGGCGATCGTGTATTGATCTACATGCCGATGATTGCTGAAGCTTGCTTCGCAATGCTCGCTTGCGCACGCATTGGTGCAATTCATTCTGTGGTCTTTGGAGGCTTTGCTTCCCACAGCCTGGCATCACGTATTGACGATGCAAAACCAAAAATGATTGTGACTGCAGAAGCAGGCGCACGTGGCGGTAAAGCGGTCCCTTATAAGCCTTTACTCGACGAGGCAATTACGCTTGCGAGCTATAAACCTGAGAAAGTATTGATTGTGAACCGCGGTCTGACTGAGTTCGCAACGGTTGCTGGCCGTGATTTAGATTACGCGACTGAGCGCCAGAAGCATCTCAATGATTTGGTGCCAATCGAGTGGGTTGATGCAACTCATACTTCATACATCTTGTATACCTCCGGCACTACTGGTAAGCCGAAGGGTGTTCAACGCGACACTGGTGGTTATGCGGTTGCCTTGGCTGCAACTATGAAGCACATTTTCTGCGGGAATCCTGGCGAAACCATGTTCTGCACATCAGATATTGGTTGGGTTGTGGGTCATAGCTACATCATTTATGCGCCATTGCTCAATGGCATGGCAACCATCATGTATGAGGGAACGCCATTGCGTCCGGATGCGGGTATCTGGTGGGAATTGGTTGAGAAGTACAAAGTGTCAGTGATGTTCTCTGCGCCCACGGCAGTTCGTGTTCTCAAGAAACAAGATCCCGCTTTCTTAACTAAATACGATCTCTCGAGCTTACGCGCCTTGTTCTTGGCAGGCGAGCCTTTGGATGAGCCAACAGCAACATGGATTCATGATGCGATCAAGAAGCCAATCGTGGATAACTACTGGCAGACCGAAACAGGTTGGCCAATGCTGGCAATTCAGCGTGGCGTAGAAGTGATGCCGCATAAGTTTGGTTCACCAGGCGTCCCTTCATTCGGCTACAACATGAAGTTGCTTGATGATGCAACTTCAGAGGAGTTGGGTCCAGATCAGAAGGGCGTTATTGCAATTGAAGGCCCTTTACCTCCAGGCTGCATGCAAACTGTTTGGGGTGATGACAAACGCTTTGTTAGCACTTATTGGGAAACTATCCCGGGCAAGACCATTTACTCCACTTTTGACTGGGGTATTAAAGACAAAGATGGTTACTTCTTCATCTTAGGCCGTACTGATGACGTGATCAACGTTGCAGGCCATCGCTTAGGCACTCGTGAAATCGAGGAGAGTATTTCTAGCCACCCCAATATCTCAGAAGTGGCAGTGGTGGGTATTGAGGACAAACTCAAGGGTCAGGCAGCGATTGCCTTTGTAATCCCAAAGGACTCCTCAAATACAGCCACCTTAGAAGCAGAGTGCATGAAGACTGTAGACACCACATTAGGCGCGATTGCCCGCCCAGGCCGTGTTTATGTGGTTACCGCTTTGCCCAAGACCCGTTCCGGCAAGATTGTCCGTCGTGCGCTCCAGGCTGTGGCTGAAGGGCGCGATCCTGGTGATATCAGCACCATGGAAGATCAAGGCGTTTTGGCTCAAATTAAGACCATCATCGAGCAAAGCGCAAAGTCCTAAATCTAGGGTAGTTTTAGTCAAAATAAGCCCCTCGGTCGCATGACTTGGTGGCTTATTACCTTCCAAGCCCAATTGGCTGGGAATCCAAGGGTTTATACGCAAAACTGGTATCATTACTAGGTTCAAAACTTAATAAATTACCCTAGCGCTTAAAGACACTCACCTCCCGCACAAACAGTCCTGGGTTGGTCTTTTTGGGGTGTTGAGCGTCGGATGGAGCAGGGACTGGAGATGGTTTGTCACCCTTGCTTCCTTCTTTTCCTCCCGCCGTGTTGGCTCTAGCCGACGGCACCGTATTTCCCGGTCTTAGTATTGGCGCCCCTGGCGAAACTACCGGCGAAGTCGTTTTCAATACCGCACTTACTGGCTATCAAGAGATCATTACTGATCCTAGTTACTCACGCCAAATCGTGACCTTGACTTATCCTCACATCGGCAACGTCGGTGTGAATGGTCAAGATGCTGAGTCGGATCAAATTCATGCTGCTGGCTTGGTCGTAAAAGACCTTTCTAAGCGTGTATCCAATTTCCGCTCTGAAGAAACTCTCGATAGCTACCTGACTAAGGCGGGCGTAGTGGGTATCTCTGGTATCGATACCCGCAAGCTCACTCGCATTCTGCGAGATAAAGGTGCTCAGTCAGGTGCAATCGTCGCTGGCAAGATGGGTGATGATGTAGAGACTCTCAGTAAGAAAGCCTTGGAGCTAGCTAAAGCCTTCCCCGGTATGTCAGGTTTGGATCTAGCTAAAGTGGTTACGACTAAATCTCCATACCAATGGCGCGAAGCCGAGTGGGATCTTCATGGCCCCGACGGTAAGCCTACTTATAGAACCTTAGACGCCAGCAAGCCAATCAAGAAAGTCGTCGCTTATGACTTTGGTGTGAAGCGCAATATTTTGCGCATGCTCACAGAGCGTGGCTGTGAACTCACGGTTGTGCCTGCACAAACTAGCGCCGCTGAAGTGTTAGCGATGAACCCAGATGGCGTGTTCTTCTCAAACGGCCCTGGAGATCCTGGTCCTTGCGATTACGCGATTGCTGCTGCAAAAGAAATCATTGAAAAGGGTGTTCCAACATTCGGTATTTGTTTGGGCCACCAGATCATGGGCTTGGCTGCTGGCGCTAAAACTTTGAAGATGAAGTTTGGTCACCACGGTGCAAACCATCCTGTAAAAGATTTGGATACTGGGCGCGTAGCGATTACCTCTCAGAACCATGGTTTCGCAGTGGATGCTAAAACTTTGCCAGACAATATTCGTGTCACGCATGTTTCTTTGTTTGATGGATCGCTACAAGGCCTGGCTTGGAAAGATAAGCCTGCTTTGTGTTTCCAAGGTCACCCTGAGGCCTCACCTGGTCCTCATGACATCGCCTATTTATTTGATCGTTTTGTGGAGCTAATGAATGCTGCCGCTGTTAGCAATAAGGGAGGCAAATAATGCCTAAGCGTAGCGACATTAAGAGCATCCTGATTATTGGTGCAGGCCCGATTGTCATTGGACAGGCTTGTGAGTTTGACTATTCCGGCGCGCAAGCTTGTAAAGCTTTGCGTGATGAAGGCTACAAAGTCATTTTGGTGAACAGCAATCCTGCGACCATCATGACTGACCCAGAGATGGCGGATGTGACTTACATCGAGCCAATTACTTGGGAAGTAGTAGAGCGCATTATTGCTACTGAGAAACCGGATGCGATTTTGCCAACGATGGGTGGTCAAACTGCCTTGAATTGCGCGCTTGATTTGCATCGCCATGGTGTTCTCGAGAAATACGGTTGTGAATTGATTGGCGCTTCACCAGAGGCGATTGATAAAGCAGAGGACCGTCAAAAGTTTAAAGATGCGATGACCAAGATTGGTCTCGGTTCTGCGAAGTCTGGCATTGCGCACTCAATGGATGAGGCGCATGAAGTTCAGCAACGTATTCAGAAGGAAACTGGCAGCCTAGGTTTCCCAGTCGTGATTCGTCCTTCTTTCACTATGGGTGGATCTGGCGGTGGTATTGCATATAACCGCGAAGAGTTTGAAGAGATTTGCAAACGCGGTTTAGATTTATCACCAACACGTGAGCTCTTGATTGAAGAGTCTCTCTTGGGTTGGAAAGAGTTCGAGATGGAAGTGGTGCGTGACCGTGCCGATAACTGCATCATCGTTTGCTCAATCGAAAACTTAGATCCAATGGGTGTGCATACCGGCGACTCAATCACTGTTGCCCCAGCGCAAACATTGACGGATAAAGAGTATCAAATTCTCCGAAACGCCTCAATTGCGGTATTGCGTGAGATTGGTGTAGATACTGGTGGTTCAAACGTTCAGTTCTCCATTAACCCAGTTGATGGTCGCATGATCGTCATCGAGATGAACCCCCGCGTTTCACGCTCATCTGCCTTGGCTTCTAAGGCGACTGGTTTCCCAATCGCTAAGATTGCTGCAAAGCTCGCGGTTGGCTATACCTTGGATGAGTTGAAGAACGACATCACTGGTGGCGCTACTCCAGCATCCTTTGAGCCATCGATCGACTATGTTGTCACAAAGATTCCTCGCTTTGCGTTTGAGAAATTTCCGCAAGCAGACTCTCGTCTGACAACGCAAATGAAGTCTGTAGGTGAGGTGATGGCCATTGGCCGCACTTTCCAAGAATCATTCCAAAAAGCATTGCGCGGTTTAGAGGTTGGCGTTGACGGTCTAGATGAAGTTTCTACAGATCTAGATGACATCATTCAAGAAATCGGCGAGCCAGGCCCAGATCGTATTTGGTATTTGGCAGATGCTTTCCGTATGGGCATGGGATTAGATGAGATTTTCAACGAGACCAAGATAGACCCTTGGTTCTTGGAGCAGATTGAAGAACTCATCACCATGGAAACCGAGCTCAAGCAGCGCAAGATCGATAGCTTGTCAGCGCCAGAGTTGCGTTTCATCAAACAAAAAGGTTTTTCAGATCGTCGCTTAGCGAAGTTATTGGGAGTGGATGCTTCCTCTGTTCGTGCAGCACGTCATCGCCTCAAAGTAGTGCCTGTATACAAGCGTGTAGATACCTGTGCGGCTGAGTTCTCTACAAACACTGCTTATTTGTATTCTACTTACGAAGCAGAGCATGGCGAGTGCGAATCACAGCCAACCACTAAAGACAAGATCATGGTGCTGGGTGGTGGTCCAAACCGTATTGGTCAGGGTATTGAGTTTGACTATTGTTGCGTTCATGCTGCCTTAGCAATGCGTGAAGATGGTTACGAAACCATCATGGTGAACTGCAACCCAGAAACGGTTTCCACTGACTACGACACATCCGATCGCTTGTATTTTGAGCCATTGACTCTGGAAGATGTTTTAGAGATTGTTGCAATTGAAAAGCCAAAGGGTGTGATCGTTCAGTACGGCGGTCAGACACCTTTGAAGTTGGCATTAGATCTCGAGGCAAATGGCGTTCCAATTATCGGCACATCACCAGACATGATCGATGCAGCTGAAGATCGCGAGCGCTTCCAGAAGTTATTGCATGAATTGAACTTACGTCAGCCGCCTAACCGTACCGCTCGTGCGGAAGATGAGGCATTGAAACTTGCTGAAGAAATTGGTTACCCATTGGTAGTTCGTCCTTCCTATGTATTAGGTGGTCGCGCCATGGAAATCGTTCATGACGGTCGTGATCTCGAGCGTTATATGCGTGAAGCGGTTAAGGTATCTCATGACTCACCAGTTTTGCTAGATCGCTTCTTAAACGATGCGATTGAGTGCGATGTGGACTGTATTAGCGATGGTCAGAATGTATTCATTGGTGGTGTGATGGAGCATATTGAGCAAGCCGGCGTTCACTCTGGCGACTCTGCCTGTTCATTGCCACCGTACTCCCTCTCTGATGAGACGATTGCAGAAATTAAGCGTCAAACAGCGGCAATGGCTAAAGGCCTAAACGTAGTGGGCTTGATGAACGTGCAGTTTGCGATCCAGAACGTGGATGGCAAAGATGTGATTTATGTTCTTGAGGTAAACCCACGCGCTTCTCGCACGGTGCCATTTGTATCTAAGGCAACCGGCTTGCAGTTAGCCAAAATTGCAGCACGCTGCATGGTGGGTCAGACCTTAGAGCAGCAGGGCATTAAAGCTGAAGTGAAGCCAGGGTATTTCTCCGTTAAAGAAGCGGTGTTCCCATTCAACAAGTTCCCAGGCATTGATCCAATTCTCGGGCCAGAGATGCGTTCTACTGGTGAAGTGATGGGCGTAGGTAAAACTTTCGGTGAAGCCTTATTTAAATCTCAGCTAGGCGCTGGCATTAAATTGCCTAAGAGCGGTACTGTGGTGTTAACAGTCAAAGATAGCGATAAGCCAAAAGCAGTTGAAGTAGCTAAGCTCTTGCATCAGTTGGGCTTCCCAATGGTGGCTACCAAAGGAACTGCTGCAGCGATTGAAGCTGCCGGGTTGCCAGTGCGCGTAGTCAATAAAGTGAAAGATGGTCGCCCTCACATTGTTGACTTGATCAAGAATGGTGAGATCTCACTGGTCTTTACTACCGTTGATGAGACCCGTACTGCGATTGCAGATTCCCGATCTATTCGTACAAGCGCTCAAGCCAATAACGTGACCTACTACACCACGATTAGTGCAGCACGTGCCGTAATGGATGGTTTGATGACATCGCAAAATGGCAATAAAGAGTCTCTTGAAGTGTATTCATTGCAGAATCTGCATAAGACTCTCAATTAAATTAAGTTAGGTAAGAAGCATGAACACAATCCCTATTACTAAGCGTGGCGCAGAGCTCCTCAAAGAAGAGTTGCATCGCTTAAAGCATGTAGAGCGTCCATCAGTGATTAATGCAATCTCTGAGGCGCGTGCGCAGGGCGATCTTTCTGAGAACGCTGAGTACGATGCTGCTAAAGAGAAGCAGGGCTTTATTGAAGGTCGTATTCAGGAGCTTGAAGGCAAGCTGTCTGCAGCGCAAATCATTGATCCAGCAACGTTAGACGTTAATGGCCGCATCGTATTCGGTGCGACTGTGGATCTTGAAGATTTAGAAGATGGCACTAAGCTCACATATCAGATCGTTGGTGACGACGAAGCCGATATTGAATTTAATAAGATCTCCATTAGCTCCCCAATAGCCCGTGCTTTAATCAGCAAAGAAGAGGGTGATGTCGTGGCTGTCCAGGCTCCTGGTGGTAATCGCGAAGTAGAAATTCTCGCGGTTCGTTACATCTAATAAACCCAAATTAATATGCAGACTCTAGAGGCTCCAAATCATATGGGGGCTCAAAGACTCTTTATTTTGATTGCGGGTTTATGGGTGGGCAGTCTCCTTGCTGTGGGCTACTTAGTTGCTCCAGCTATCTTCAGCACGATGACTGATCGTCAAGCTGCCGGCATGGTGGCTGGCAGTATTTTCAAGTTAGAGGCTTACCTCAGCTTAATTGTATGTATCGGATTGATGGTGTTGGCCAATCTTTTGGTTAATCGCGGCCTCAATCAATTCAGACTCATTCGTTGGCTCTTATTAGCAATGCTCCTGTGCTCGATTGCAGCCGCCTTTATCTTCATCCCTTGGATGAATACCCTCAGAGATAATGCTTTAGCTCAAGGCATGCCAGTCATGCTTTCTCCATCAGCCACTTTGTTTGGCAGGCTACACGGAGTCTCCAGCATTCTGTTTATGTTGCAGAGTCTTTTGGGTATCAGCTTAGTTTGGCGACTAACTAAGAGGTAAGGTCAGTGGTAATAAAAATAAGTAAGCAATAAAAAACGCCGACTAGCGGCGTTTTTTAAAACTCTTTGATGCTCTCTGCATCAAGAACCTAAGGATTTCTTCTTCGTGCTGCTCATACGTACTTTGCGTTTCTTAATTGGCGCAGGTGCTGCAACAGCTTTGCGGTAGCCAGGAGATGACCAACCAATCTTTGACTCGGCAGCATCAGCGCGTAAAACGCGTTTCTTCGGAGTGGCGCTCTTTGCAGCTGCAACTCTTTCAAAAGGTGACTTGCTAGCTGCAGAACGTCTATCCGATCTCTCGGAGGTACTAGTGCGTACACCAGCTTTTGCGACAACCCGATTCGGTTGACGCTTAGTGCGAGGCGCTTGCAATGATTTCTTGGTTTGCTTGCTAGATCTTCCTAAATTGGAGAGGGCCGCATCAACAATATCAATTGGCTTCCAAAGTACGAGTAACTTTCCGATGTGCTGAACCGGAGCTGCGCCAAGTTTGTCGCAAAGCTCCTCATAGATCGCAACGCGTGCATCGCGATCATCACCAAAGACACGTACTTTAATCAGGCCGTGATGAGAAATAGCTAACTTAGCCTCTTTTATGACCGCAGGGGTCAGGCCATCGCCACCAATCATGACGACTGGGCTCAGTCCATGAGCGTCAGCTTTGAGGGATTTGCGTTGTGTAGGGGTAATAGTAAGTGCAGTCATGGGCTCGATGATAGAGCATTAGGGCTTGTAAAACAGGGCTTTCGGCCTCATATAGGCTTATATCAAGATGTTTTACGTCGATTCCTTTTGCCTTGTAGGGCATAAACAAGGAAAATGGACGCCGAAAGTGGGTAAGTTGTGGCAAAGAATAAATTTAATAAAAGTTGGTTGCAGGATCATCTGAATGATCCGTACGTGAAGATGGCTCAAAAAGAGGGCTATCGCGCACGAGCTGTCTATAAGCTGAGCGAAATAGATGAGCAAGACCGACTGATCAAAGCAGGCATGACTATTGTGGATCTTGGGAGCGCTCCTGGGAGCTGGTCTCAGTACGCTCGTAATCGCCTGACTGAGCTTGGTAAAAACAATCCCAATATTGAATCTGGCAAGCCCGATGGGATCATCATTGCGATCGATATTCTGCCGATGGAGGATATTGCGGACGTTTCCTTTATTCAGGGAGACTCCCGTGAGGATGAAGGTCTAAAGGCCTTAGAGGCGCTTTTGCCAGCCAATGCAGACGGAAAAGTCGATCTCGTGATGTCGGATATGGCTCCTAATCTATCTGGGGTTGGGGTAGCAGACGCTGCTCGTATGGCCTTCTTGGCGGAAATTGCCCTGGATTTCTCGGTGCAGCACCTCAAGCCTGAGGGCGCCTTATTGATTAAGTGTTTCAACGGTAGCGGCTATAGCCAAATCGTGGAATCCTTTAAAAAGGTCTTTAAAACAGTAGCCTCCAGAAAGCCAAAAGCGTCTAGAGCGAAGTCTTCTGAAATCTTTTTACTTGGTCGAGACCTCAAACCACCTAAATAACCCCCTAAAAGAAGGGGTTTATTAAATAAATCAGCTCTCAGCCCTTGAAAAAGGCTGGTAGTAGAATCAAATACTTAGGTATAGCAATCCGCTTTAACTCCCGGATTAATCCGGCAAAGGTCTCCTTTTGAATAGCAATATGTTGCAAAAAATCGGTGTGTGGCTCATTGTGGGTCTAGTGCTGTTTACTGTTTTTAAACAGTTTGACAAGCCTAAAGATCAGAATCAGGTCACGTATTCTCAATTCATGGACGATGCCAAAGCTGGCAAAGTTAAACGAGTTGATGTGCAAGGTCGCACACTGCAAGTCACTCCAAACGACGGCAACAAATATTCCATCATCTCCCCAGGAGATATTTGGATGGTTGGCGATCTCATGAAATACGGCGTCCAGGTGACTGGCAAAGCAGATGACGAGCCCAATATGTTGGTTTCTGCTTTGTACTACCTCGGACCGACTTTATTGATTATTGGTTTCTGGTTCTTCATGATGCGTCAGATGCAAGGCGGCGGTAAGGGCGGAGCATTCTCTTTCGGCAAATCCAAAGCGCGTTTGATTGATGAGAACAGCAACACTGTCACTTTTGCTGATGTTGCTGGTTGCGATGAAGCTAAAGAAGAAGTCTTTGAGATTGTCGACTTCCTGAAGGATCCGCAAAAGTTTCAAAAGCTTGGTGGCCGCATTCCGCATGGCGTATTACTAGTAGGCCCTCCGGGAACTGGTAAGACCTTGCTGGCTCGTGCGATTGCGGGCGAAGCGAAAGTTCCATTCTTCTCCATCTCTGGTTCAGACTTCGTGGAGATGTTTGTTGGTGTTGGTGCATCACGCGTGCGCGACATGTTTGAGAACGCCAAGAAAAATTCTCCTTGCATCATCTTTATTGATGAGATCGATGCGGTTGGTCGCCATCGTGGTGCTGGTATGGGCGGCGGTAATGATGAGCGTGAGCAGACCTTGAATCAAATGCTCGTAGAGATGGATGGTTTTGAAAGCAATAGCGGTGTAATCGTTGTTGCAGCAACCAACCGTTCTGATGTATTGGATCGCGCCTTATTGCGTCCTGGTCGTTTTGACCGTCAGGTACACGTTGGCTTGCCAGACATTCGTGGTCGTGAGCAAATTCTTCAAGTGCATATGCGCAAAGTTCCAATTGATCCAGATGTGGACGCGGCTGTATTGGCACGCGGCACTCCTGGTTTCTCAGGTGCGGAT
Organism: Polynucleobacter sp. MG-27-Goln-C1; assembly: GCF_018881905.1. Taxonomy (GTDB): domain Bacteria; phylum Pseudomonadota; class Gammaproteobacteria; order Burkholderiales; family Burkholderiaceae; genus Polynucleobacter. Next base: position 664,502 of record NZ_JACVPM010000001.1, on the reverse strand, counting down.
TTAGCGAACTTGGTAAATGAGTCAGCATTGTTTGCAGCACGTCGTAATAAGCGTGCGGTAGATATGAAAGACTTTGAAGATGCTAAAGACAAGATCTATATGGGCCCAGAGCGCAAGTCTGCAGTGATGCGTGAAGAAGAGCGTCGTAATACGGCGTATCACGAGTCTGGTCACGCAGTGGTTGCGAAGGTATTGCCTAAAGCGGATCCAGTGCACAAGGTCACCATCATGCCGCGTGGTATGGCACTTGGTGTTACTTGGCAGCTTCCTGAGTTTGATCGTGTGAACTTGTACAAAGATCGCATGATGGAAGAGTTGGCCATTTTGTTTGGCGGTCGCGCTGCTGAAGAAGTGTTCTTGCATTCCATGAGTACAGGCGCATCCAATGACTTTGAACGTGCTACCAAAATGGCGCGCGATATGGTGACGCGTTACGGCATGAGCGATAGCTTGGGTACGATGGTCTACGTCGATACCGAATCTGAAAGCATGTTCGGTCGCACTAGCTCTAAGACAGTTTCTGAGCTGACCCAACAAAAGGTGGATGCTGAGATTCGTGCATTGGTCGATAGTCAATACGCATTGGCAAGATCTATCCTTGAGCAAAACCGTGACAAGGTTGAAGCGATGGTTGCTGCTTTGCTTGAATGGGAAACCATCGATGCTGAGCAGATCACCGACATCATGGAAGGTCGTCCACCACGTGCTCCTAAGCCACCACCAGCAACCCAGTTTGGTAATTCTGCTGGTACACCAGGTCCTGCTGCGGGCGCTGCTCCGGCGACTGCTTAATTAGCTTCAAGCTAATAGCAAGGTGATGAAGCAAACACTGCCCGCAACATGGCGTTGCGGGCGTTTTCTTTTTGACTTTAGTAAACGTCAACGTCCATTAGTCATGGGCATTCTGAATGCCACACCAGATTCATTTTCGGATGGTGGCAAGTTCAGAACCCCAAGTGATGCTATTGCTCAAGCAGAGCGCATGATTGCTGATGGTGCAGACATGATTGATATCGGTGGCGAATCTACTCGCCCCGGTGCTGAACCAGTCTCTCTACAAGAAGAATTAGATCGCGTCCTGCCAGTCATAGAGGCTCTGAAAGATTGTGGCCTAGCCTTATCTATTGATACCTATAAAGCCGAGACTATGCGTCAGGCACTCAATGCTGGAGTGGATTGCGTTAATGACATCTGGGCATTACGACAAGAGGGCGCAGTAGAGGCTGTCATCGAGAGCGATAAAAGCAATTCAGATAAACAGTGCGGCATTGTTTTAATGCATATGCAGCGTGACCCGCAAACCATGCAATTTGATCCTGACTATCAAGATGTCATCTTAGAGGTAAAAGCGTTTCTACAGGAGCGCGCTACCTTGCTTGAGGATAAAGGCGTTGCTAAAAATAGAGTCGCCATTGATCCTGGATTTGGATTTGGAAAAAGTCTTGAGCACAACCTCAAGATGCTGGCCGATTTTGATCAATTCTCGCAGCTGGGCTATCCCGTATTGGCAGGGATCTCTCGTAAATCGATGTTGGGTAAGTTAACGGGTCGTGATACCAATGATCGCGTAGCACCCAGTGTTGCCGCCGCTATTTTGGCTGCTGATCGGGGTGCTCGAATCATCCGCGTCCATGACGTCCAGGAGACGGTTGACTCCTTAAAGCTCTGGGAAGCGGTCAAGAGCTAACTTGGTTGGCTAGATACACACAAGTTTTATAATCAAGCCCATGAAAAAACAATACTTTGGTACTGATGGCATTCGCGGTGAAGTAGGGCAATTTCCGATTGTTCCGGAGTTCATCACTCGCCTCGGCTATGCTGCCGGCAAAGTACTGAGTAGCCAGGCAAAGCCTGGTGAGCGTTGCAAGATTTTGATTGGTAAAGATACGCGTGTTTCCGGTTATTTATTGGAAGCTGCTTTAGAGGCTGGCTTTGCAGCTGCCGGTGTTGATGTGATGTTGTGTGGCCCAATGCCGACTCCTGGTGTTGCTTACCTTACTAAAGCATTGCGCCTATCTGCAGGAGTAGTGATTTCAGCATCACACAATGCCTATCAAGATAACGGCATTAAATTCTTCTCCGCTGAAGGTGGAAAGTTAAGTGATGAGTTTGAGTTGGCGATTGAGGCTGAGCTAGCAAAACCGATGGGTTGCGTTAGTTCAAAAGAGTTGGGTAAGGCATTTCGTTTAGATGATGCCGCTGGTCGTTATATTGAGTTTTGTAAATCTACCTTTCCCGGTGAGCTCAATCTCAAAGGAATGAAGTTAGTTGTGGATTGCGCGCATGGCGCTGCGTACCATACCGCACCCCATGTTTTCCATGAGCTTGGCGCAGAAGTCATCTCCATTGGTGTTCAACCCGATGGCCGCAATATCAATGATGGCTTTGGTGCAACATCACCTGAAGCATTAATTGCTAAAGTTAAAGAAACCAAAGCGGATCTGGGTATTGCCTTGGATGGTGACGCCGATCGTTTGCAAATGGTCGATGCTTCGGGTCGATTGTTCAATGGCGACGAACTTTTATACGTACTCGCAAAAGACCGCATCGAACGTGGTCAAGCAATGGGTGGGGTGGTTGGCACTTTGATGACCAACCTCGCGGTAGAAAACGCTATCAAAGGTTTGGGTATCGGATTTGAGCGCGCTAATGTAGGCGATCGCTATGTCTTGGAATTGCTCAAACAAAAAGGCTGGATTATTGGCGGCGAAGGTTCGGGTCACCTGCTGTGCTTAGATCAGCATTCAACCGGTGATGGCACCATTGCTGCATTGCAAGTCCTTGCCGCCATGAGTCAGGCCAAGAAGAGCCTGGTTCAATTGCTAGATTCCGTAAAAATCTTCCCCCAAGTGCTCCTGAATATCAAATTCAAGGCAGGTTATGACTGGAAGGCAGATGGCGCCCTCAAATCCAAGATAAGCCAGGTCGAAAGTGACCTCAAGGGCGCTGGCAGGGTACTTATCCGCGCATCAGGTACAGAGCCCGTCCTGCGGGTCATGGTCGAGGCCCAAGACGGCAACGTAGCTATGAGCTCTGCTAAGAGTATTGCTGATTTAGTGCCAACTATCTAAAGCATTGATTTTATTGGATTTATTTCTTTTGTGACACTTGTCATAAAAGAGTCATACTCAAAACGTATCGTTCAGTTATCGCAATGTTGCGTTATTTATCTGAGGAACGATCCATATGAACTCATTCTTGAAAAAAGCGCTTGTTATCAGCGCGATTTCATTTGCACCAGTTGCATTCGCAGCCGATATGACCGGTGCTGGCGCAACATTCCCATACCCAATCTACGCCAAATGGGCTGAAGCTTTCAAAGCAAAAACTGGTTCAAATATGAACTATCAATCTATTGGCTCTTCTGGTGGTATCAAGCAAATTAAAGCGAAGACTGTTGATTTCGGTGCAACCGACAATCCAGTGAAGTTCGAAGATTTAGAAAAAGACGGTTTAGTTCAGTTTCCAGCAATTATTGGTGGTGTTGTTCCAGTAATTAACGTTGAAGGTGTAAAGCCTTACGAGCTCAAGTTATCCCCAGATACTTTGTCTGACATATTCCAAGGCGTTATCGTCAACTGGAATGACAAGCGTATCGTGTTGAATAACCCAGGTATGAAGATGCCTGACTTGCCAATTACTGTAGTGCATCGTGCAGATGGCTCTGGAACTACGGCAATTTTTACAAACTACTTAGCCAAGGTTAGCCAGAACTGGAAAGACGCAGTTGGTGAGGGTGCTGCAGTTAAATGGCCAGCAGCTTCATCTGTAGGCGGTAAAGGCAATGAAGGCGTTGCAGCAAACGTTTCACGTGTTAAAGGTGCAATTGGTTATGTAGAGTATGCATATGCCAAGAAAAATAAAATGACTAGCGTTTCTTTGAAGAATAAAGATGGTCAATTTGTTCAGCCTGATGACCTTACTTTTGCAGCAGCAGCAGCTGGTACAGACTGGTCTAAGATTCCTGGTATGGGTACATTCATTACCAATGCTTCTGGTGCTAAATCATGGCCAATCACTGGCGCATCTTTTATCTTGATTTACAAGAATCCAGAGAACAAAGCAAATGCTGCTGAAGTGATTAAGTTCTTTGACTTTGCATTCAAGGACGGTAAGAAGATGGCTGAAGAGTTGGACTATGTACCGATGCCTGATGTAACAACAGATTTCATTCGCAAGAATGTATTTTCAAAGGTTGTAACTAAGTAAATTTTAGGGATTGATTCTGATCAATCGCTACTAAAAACAGCTCCACTATGTGGGGCTGTTTCAATATCTAAATAAGTCTAATTTATGATTGAAACGACCCAGTCTCACTCAGCACCGACGCCGCAGGCGCTTCGAATTGCTAAGCTGCAGCGTATTCAAGATTTTCTATTTCACGGTATCACGCAATTTTTTGCTTTATCCGTGCTAATCGCCTTGCTTGGCATCATGGTGTCCTTGGTAAGTAATGCCTGGCCTGCTTTGAGTACCTTTGGCATTGGATTTTTCTTTACCCAAGAGTGGGATATTGTTAATGGCGAGTTTGGTGGCTTGATTGCCATCTACGGTACCTTAGTAACTTCTTTGATTGCCTTATTGATAGCTGTGCCACTCAGTTTTGGTATTGCCGTATTCCTTACTGAGCTTTGTCCTGGCCCTCTGCGCAGACCATTGGGTACTGCGGTAGAGCTCCTGGCAGCGGTTCCATCCATCATTTACGGTATGTTTGGCCTCTTTATTTTTGCCCCATTGTTTGCCGAATATATTCAGCCAGCCTTAGCTGCAACACTGGGTCAGATTCCTGGCTTGGGGATCTTATTTTCAGGTGCATTCAATGGTATTGGCATCCTCTGTGCCGGTTTGATTCTGGCGATGATGATTCTGCCATTCATAGCCTCCGTAATGCGTGATGTATTTGAAATTGTTCCGCCGGTTTTAAAAGAGTCTGCATATGGTATCGGCTGCACAACTTGGGAAGTGGTGAAGAATGTTGTTCTTCCGTACACCAAGGCAGGCGTCATTGGAGGCGTAATGCTTGGCTTGGGTAGGGCGCTCGGTGAAACGATGGCCGTGACCTTTGTGATTGGTAACGCACATCGTTTATCACCATCTTTATTTGCTCCAGGAACCTCAATTGCGTCAACGCTCGCAAATGAGTTTGGCGAAGCTGAGGCAGGTAATCACTTGTCTTCTTTGTTTGCATTAGGTTTGGCACTTTTCATAATCACCTTTGTTGTGCTGGCATTCGCTAAATGGATGCTCAACAACATGGAGAAGAAGCAGGGCTTAAAAACATGAACAGCACTACCAATATTGATCCAGCAGTTTTTGCGAGACGTAAGCGAGCCAATAAGATTGGCTTAGCTTTATCCATGTTTGCCATGGGTTTGGGTATGGTATTTCTGCTTTGGATTCTGAGTGTTTTGATTTTTAAAGGCTTTTCTGCCCTGGACATCACCCTGTTTACCCAAAGTACCCCGGCTCCTGGATCTGATGGCGGCGGCTTGGCTAACGCGATTGTTGGAAGTTTGATGTTGGTGGGCTGTTGTACTCTGATCAGCACACCGATTGGTGTTCTGGCTGGTCTATACCTCTCTGAGTATGGTGATCGCAGCCGTATCGCTGCTATTACCCGTTTTGTTACTGACATCATGCTTTCCGCGCCGTCGATTGTGATTGGCCTGTTTGTATACGCCTTCGTAGTTGCTCAAGTACGTCACTTCTCAGGATGGGCCGGCACGATCGCTTTGGCTTTGATTGCGATTCCGGTGGTTGTGCGTACGACTGAGAATATGTTGCGCTTGGTGCCTGGTAGCTTGCGAGAGGCTGCTTATGCTTTGGGTACGCCAAAGTGGAAAGTGGCTTTCATGATCACGCTAAGAGCTGCTCAAAGTGGTGTGATGACGGGAATTTTGTTAGCCCTGGCTCGTGTGAGTGGTGAAACAGCGCCTTTGTTGTTCACTGCACTTAATAACCAATTCTTCTCTACCAATATGAACGCCCCAATGGCGAACTTACCGGTTGTGATCTTCCAGTTTGCAATGAGTCCATACGATAACTGGGTTGAGCTTGCCTGGGGTGGGGCCTTATTGATTACTTTTGCTGTATTGGGCTTAAACATCCTGGCTCGAGTAGTTTTCCGCGAGAAAGTCCAAGGATGATGAGCAATATGAAAACAATGTTTGACTTAAATCAGATCGATAGTCAAGGAGTGAGAACAAATATGAATGCAAATCAAGAGACGCAACATGAGGTGAAGAATGCGCTTGAAGTGCGTAACCTCAATTTCTTTTACGGATCCTTTCAGGGTCTGAAAGATATCAATTTGGATATTGAGGAGGGTAAAGTTACCGCCTTCATCGGACCATCTGGCTGTGGCAAATCTACTTTGCTCAGAACCCTTAACCGCATGTATGACCTATATCCAGGTCAACGCGCAGAAGGGGAGATTAACTTCTATGGCCAAAATATCCTAGAGCCTGGGCAGGATCTGAATTTACTCCGCTCACGCATCGGTATGGTTTTTCAAAAACCAACACCGTTTCCAATGTCTATTTATGAGAATATTGCCTTTGGCGTTCGTCTCTATGAAAGACTTTCTCGCTCCGAAATGGATGAGCGCGTTGAGTGGGCTTTGAATAAAGCCGCTTTATGGACTGAAGCTAAGGATAAGCTCAACCAAAGCGGCTTATCCCTCTCTGGTGGTCAGCAACAGCGTCTTTGTATTGCACGTGGTGTTGCAGTAAAACCATCTGTCATCCTGCTCGATGAGCCAACTTCAGCTTTAGACCCAATCTCTACAGGCAAGATCGAAGAGTTGATCAATGAACTAAAGCATGAATACACGATTGCCATCGTTACCCACAATATGCAGCAGGCAGCTCGCGTCTCCGATTACACTGCATATATGTACCTTGGCAGTCTGATTGAGTACGGTAAGACAGATGAAATCTTTATCAAGCCTAAGCGTAAAGAAACAGAAGATTACATTACCGGTCGTTTCGGTTAATTGGAGATACAAATGCCAGATAAACACCTTTCATCACAATTTGATGCAGATTTAAATTCCCTTTCCAGTCGTTTGTTAGAAATGGGCGGCCTTGTTGAATCACAGATTTCAACAGCGATGCGCGCATTTACGCAAATGGATATTGAAACTTGCAATGTAGTTATTGCAAATGAGAAGATGGTTAACGATCTAGAGATTCAGATCGACTTGGCTTGTACAGAATTAATTGCACGCCGCCAACCGACAGCGCGAGATCTGCGCTTGGTAATGGCAGTTTCTAAAGCGATTACCAATCTTGAACGTGCGGGTGATGAAGCAGAGCGTGTTGCCAAGAGAACGAAGCGTTTGATTGAGTCTGGTGCAACCCACAATATTAACGTTGCTGAAATTCGTTTATCGGGTCAAATGGCGATTTCATTATTGCGTCGTAGCTTGGATGCCTTTGCTCGATTGGATACGATTGCTGCTGCAGATGTGGTGCAGGAAGATCGCCAAATTGATGAAGAGTTCAGAGGTTTTGTGCGCAAGCTAATTTCCTACATGATGGAAGATCCACATACTATTTCGACTGGCTTGGATATGTTGACAATCGCTAAAGCGATTGAGCGTATTGGCGATCATGCGAAAAATATTGCTGAGTTTGTAATCTATATTGCCAAAGGTTCTGATGTGCGTCATATTCCGCATGAGGATTTAGTGCGCGAGGCAAATAAAGAATAATCAGCATCCCTACGGAACTCATGATGACTCACCGCATATTGATTGTTGAAGATGAGCCCTCTATCGCAGAACTGATTGCGATTAATTTAACTCATGCTGGATATGATGTTGTAAAGGCAATGCAAACTGATATTGCCTTAAACATGATGCGAGATGAACTGCCTAGTCTTCTAATTTTAGACTGGATGTTGCCAGGAAAATCAGGTGTTCAGTTTGCTCGCGAACTCAGGGCCAATGATCGCACTCGCTCATTACCAATCTTAATGCTCACGGCTAAAAGCGAGGAGTCTGACAAGGTTTTAGGCTTGGACTCGGGCGCTGATGATTACGTTACTAAGCCATTTTCACCAAAAGAGTTGGTCGCTCGCGTCAAAGCGCTGTTGCGCCGCCAAACTCCAGTTGAAGATACTGGACCACTATCCGTTGGTCCATTAAGACTCGACCCTCTCTCGCATCGTGTGACAGCTATATGGCCGAACATGGATCCACAAACTGTCTCATTAGGGCCAACAGAGTATCGGCTACTTCAATTCTTGATGGCCAACCCTGAAAGAGTGCATTCAAGAGCAAATTTACTCGATAAGGTGTGGGGCAACGAGGTCTATATTGAAGAACGTACGGTTGATGTTCATATTAAAAGGTTGAGGGCTGCTTTGGCCCCATCGGATTGCGATCGTTATATTGAGACGGTGCGTGGAAGTGGTTACCGTATTACTAAAATACCCACTCAAACCTAGGTAGATAGCTGCTCCCATCGGGTTTTTTATTCCGATTGTCGGGATGCTCTAATATTGTCGTATGTTATCCGTTATCACTCGTTTTGCTCTGCTCATTTTCTTGGCATTTATTGCTGCTTCATTAGCATTAGCCAATCTAGGCCCTTTTTCAGCTATTGCGGCCGCAATTTGTGTGCTGGCAATCCCTCTCATTTATTCGTATGTAAATTTAGCTCGTTTACGAAAATATACCGTTGCCGATGCCGTTGAAACTATGCCTTTGCCTAGCGGTTACTGGGAAGAGATTTTTTTTCGTCTGCAGCGTTTAGTTCGCAATCTTAAGCAGCAAATCCTATCAATTGAAAAGCAGCACGATCGTTTTATTGAGGCCTTTCAGGCATCGCCAAATGGTATTGTGATGCTAGATGATCAAGATCAGATTGAATGGTGCAATGCGATTGCCGAACATTTTTTCGGATTGAACTTTAAACGTGATGCGCTGCAGAGAATCAACTTTCTCATTCGTCGTCCAGAATTTGTTCAATATCTTTATAAGCGTCAATTCGAGGAGCCATTGCTGCTTGAGCGCATGGGGCGGGGCGCAAACCTCAGTCTCATGTTGCAAGCTTTCCCGTTTGGCGATAAGCGACATCTCTTGCTTGTCCAGGACGTCACCGATTTGCAAAAAGCGGATGCCATGCGACGGGATTTCGTGGCCAATGTATCTCATGAAATGAGGACCCCAATAACTGTATTGATGGGGTTTTTAGAAACAATGCAATCACTCGATTTGGACAAGGCACAACAAAGTCAATATTTTGAAATGATGATGTCTCAGGCTCAGCGTATGAAGAGTTTGGTTGAGGACTTATTGACTCTCGCAAACCTGGAGTCCAATACTTTGCCGGCTCCGATGCAGGTAGTAAATATTCCAACCCTAATGGCTTTGCTCAAGAATGATGCTGAGGCGCTTTCTCAGGGGCATCATGCCTTTAATTTTGAGGTTTCCAGTCCCTGTAATTTGATGGGCGAAGAGCGAGAGATTCTCTCGGCATTCGGTAACCTCGTTTCCAATGCGATCCGCTATTCTCCAGACATTGGTTCAATTACTGCCAATTGGCACTTGAATGAGATTGGAGAGGGCGAGTTTTCGGTTACTGATACCGGCCCCGGAATCGCTTCAGAGCACCTCTCGCGATTGACTGAGCGTTTCTATAGGGTAGATAGAAGTAGATCTAGGGATACTGGGGGAACTGGGCTTGGATTGGCAATCGTCAAACATATTGCTAATCGCCATCAAGCCCAATTGATTATTGAGAGCACTCCCGGCAAGGGGAGTACTTTTACCTTACGCTTCCCTAAGGAGCGTGTTGTTGCTTAAGAATGCTGAGCTGACTTAATCCTTTTTATCCTTCTTGTCTTTCTTATCCTTCTTGTCTTTTTTCTTTTTGGATTCTTTCGGGAGCTTATCTAGCTTACCGTTTGCATAGAGACACCAGACCTTGATTTCCTCAAGAAGTTCATTTAAATCTTCATAAGACAGGTTTTTAAAGTCTTGTAAGCCAATGGCGCCGGACTCTTGAAGCTGTTTTACAGCATCTTCATATTTGTAATCGCTCATGGGTTTTCCAGGTAAAAGTAATCAGAACGATCAAATGCTAGCAAAGTAATATGACAAAACTGATTTTTTCGCCTTTAAATGCGGTTTTTAGTCTGAATCTGGGGAAATTTCTGATTCGCGCTTGACCCCAGTGAGTCTGCTCAATAGCTGCTCTAGTGGACCCCCTATGATGAGGGTAATAATGATTGCAGTCAGCGCTAAACCACCTAGAATGAGCTCACCAGCCCCGAATGCCGCAGCAATTAGGGCGCAAGACCAGATGCTCGCTGAAGTGGTCAGACCATGAACTCGATTTGAACTGCGCTCCCTAATAATCACGCCTGCGCCCAAAAATCCTAAACCAGTGATCAGACCCTGCAATACGTGACTTAGGGCTTGAACATCAGTTGAGCCAAGGTGTCCTATCGAGAGTACGGCCGTAGCCGAGCCAATCGCTACGAGCGAGTGGGTTCGAATGCCTGCAGATTTGTGGTGCAACCAACGATTTAAGCCCAAAATTATTCCGGCCAATAGTGCCAGAAGAAGGCGAATAACCATCTCACCATACAAGTTCCAATATTCCATATACCCTTTTATACATTTGAAGTTTTACTAGGACTTCTATAAAAAACGAGGTGTTAAATAATTTTTCTAACTTTAAGCGCAATATATACGGCAGCACCAGCACTAGCCATCAAGGTCATCACAATGTAGAAGGACTCCTTGAGTCCCGGAAGGTCTTCCATATTCATACCCATAATGCCGGTTAGCAGGGTCATAGGCAAGAAGATCACAGTCATCACAGACAAAACCTGCAAATTGCGCGCATTAAATTCAGCAACGTGTGCCGACTGTTCATCTTGAAGCACCTTAGCGCGGTCATATAAGTTGGAGATTTCCTGAACCAAATAGGAGAGTAGGTCTAAGTCATCATTCAATCGATACTTATCCTCATCAGAAAACCAGTAAGGCAGACGCTTTTGCAGGCGATGCAGGGCGATGAGTTCAGGTGAGAACTGGCGACGTAGGCGACTGCATTGAATGCGTATTCGACCTAAGTATTCATGCTCAGGCAATTCCTTGCCCTTAAGTAAGATCTCCTCTAAATCATCCATGGTTTCGGATAGGCGCATCAGAAGAGTTCTTAAATACTCTGCGCGTAAATCAATTAGCTCGTGAAATAGTTCAATGGCTGAACACGGGTTTAATTGCCCATTTTTTAAATCTGAGCGTAATTTATCCGTTGTTCTTAGCGGATTATTTCTAAGGGATATCATCAGTCGAGGCGTGAGAATTGCCCATAAAGTGCCCAGACTTGAATCGCCATCCTTTTCTCCAAACTCTTGATGAAAATCATTCATCACCATGAGTAAGCAGTCATCTAGATTTTCAATTCTCTCTAGTCGGCTTCGGGTTACCCCTTCATCAATCATTTCTACAACGCGCTCCGGCACTAAGTTGGTATTTTTAAGCCAACGCTGAACTTGGGAGTTGGATAGATTGAGGTGAAGCCAGATTGATATGTCTGGATTGTTTAGTGCCTCGGCAATCTCAAACAGGGGAATTTCATGATTTTTGCCTGAGCTAGTCATGGCCCAAGCAAAGACGACGCCATTAATTGGGAAGGGGAGATTTAGATTTTGGTTCACGGTAGGAGATTGCTTTGATTGTGATATGGCATTCGAACTAAAGATTGTAAGGATGTCATGATTTAAATAGCCTTTGACATACTACTGACTCATTGTGTATCTATGATGAATTTTCTTATGAGGGCATATTCCTCTTAAGAGTCTCTCCATAACCATGAATGGATCTGCTGATATGAAAAAATTAATCATTAAAGCCTTGTTGATGTGGCGCGAAGCAAGGGTGGCCTATGCAAACCGTTACCTCAACCATCGCCTTGGGAGTTAATACTCCATAGCTACATTCCAAGCCCTTGCTATTTATTTTTCATCACCAATGACATTCAAGGGAATTAAAAGTGGGCGAAAGCTGTAAGGGCTGGATTCTTGTGGGTTCACTTGCACTTCGACCGCTTGTACTTGGTCTGCGCCCATCACCTCGAGTCTGTATACATTTTCTAGTGGCTTATTATTCCTGTTGAGTAGGGGTTGATCTATTTTTAGTTGGTGACTATCGCCATGTATCAAGAGCATGGGGATCGGTAGGCTCTCAGATCGATCTCGTAAGGTGGATACGGTCTCGCGATAGCCGCTATTGGCACCATTAGCCGTTTCAACGGAGTAAAAGATATCAGCTTGGAATGCAAAAATGATTCCTATGTATTTTTTTGCTGCTGCTAGATCAAAGGCGTGATTTATCCATGCTAAGTTCGCTTGGTTGCGCAATGCGTACTCTTTATTGGATTCTTCATCTCGCCCAAGATTGTTGTTGGAGCCCGGGATATGGACGTTTACAAATAAGAAGCCGCCCCTAGTCCACAGGGAATTTTCTACATATTTACTAAAACTTGGCATTACATCTGCCTGACGCTGCAGCTTTAATTTCACTGTTCCAAAGCTATTGGCAGAATAAAATTGAGTCGCGCGGATATAGTCTAAGCGCTCCAGAGGGTTATATCCTCCTGCCAAAATGCGATGGCAGTCAGTCCATTCGTTATCGCCAATACTGTAAATCAAAGGGGATTTAAACGAGTTGAAATAGCCTGTCATTTTCTGGGTATGCTCATTACTACAAGGAGTACTGCCAGATTTTGTATCCCCTACAAAAATTGAGAATGCGAGTTTTTTAGAATTAATGGTTTTGATGAGTCGCTCAAATCTACCAAAGTCTGCTGGTTGAGAGTAGGGCATATCACCCAGTGCGACAAACTTAAATACTTCCGCCTCGGCGCTCTGAAGAGGTAAAAACATCAAAACTGTAAATATCAAGATTAATGCGTTAGGTTTATGGTGTTTGGATGTCATTAGAATCTCCAGGTAAATCCAATTTCAGATCGTGAAGAGCTCGCCCCACTTTGGGAGAGGATTACTCCCACATTAGTTGCACTGCGCATATACGATAGCCCAATATCCAAATCATCTGTTGCCGAGAGGATGGCTGCTAATAGCGCGTAGCTTGTTAAATATTGCTCGTTACTAGGTGGATTGGTTGTAATGCCTACATCTATCGCCAATCTCACACCCTTCAAAACCGTCCAAACTGGTGCGACTGAAAAGAATAGGATGTTAGTTCGATTTGGGTCAGAGCTCATACCAATTTGATAATTGGTATTGTAGGGAGAGTTCATATAAGAAGCATTGATGTGCAATTCAACTTCATTCCAATACCGAGAGCCAATCAGATTAATGCCGTAGTTGGGGAGAGCAAGATCTAATCCATGCACCTGCTGCTGTTGCGATCCAGGCAATGTAAAACTAGGCTTTATCGCTAGTGCCCATTCCCCCTGATCTCCTTGAGCAAATCTCCATTTAAACGCAATAACCTTATTTGCTACTGGTGAATAATTGCCTTGCGGATTTGCAAAATAAGTGCCTCCTATGGAAGCCTCCAGATTATCCGTAATACCGCGGGTGTAGGTGAGTGGAAATGCTTTGGCGTTTTCACCGCCGAAATATTCCTCTCCTGGGGTAAGAATATCTATCGTATTATTTTTACCGCCACCATGCGATGCAGTTTTAAAAAAATATTGCTCTATTTGATTTCGATCTATAGCAACAGTTCCTGCATCATCTGTATTGAGAGGCTCAAACGCATAGCTAAGAATGGGGATCAAAAGGAGGGGTAGGACAACCAAGCGCATTGCTGGAGTGACTTATCTTAAGTAAAGCCCTCAAGCTATCGTGTCAATGTGACAGATTAGAGTAATTGAAGCTTAGCGAAAAAATCCTGTCACATTACTTTAATCAAACTGAAATATTAGCTCTCTAGTATTGGGATGAATCCACGCACACTGATTTGAAAGCGATTGAGCATGATGACTCTTGAAATGAAAAGCAATTTATCCCGCATTCTTCATCAACCTGAGTCCATAGTCAATTTAGCTCAGAGTGATCCAAATCAGCAATTACTTGCATCCGAATTATTTCAATTACGAACTGCTGCAAACACCTTTGTTGTAGATAGCAAATTCGCATTGAAGCTAGATGAAATTATTTAAAAATAAATCGTGATGAGTGATTCCCACAATATTTTATTTCTGTGTACTGGAAATTCTGCCAGATCAATTCTTGCTGAGGCTCTTGCTACCACTCTAAGTCATGGTCGATTTGTAGGTTTTTCTGCAGGAGCAAAGCCGGTTGGGAAGGTCCACCCAATAGCGATAGAGTTAATCAAATCGATGAGTTACCCATTGCAAGTTCTTAGGAGCAAGAGTTGGGATGAATTTGGGCGCCAGAGTGCACCAAAGATGGATTTTATTATCACCTTATGTGATTCCGCAGTCGGGGAGGATTGCCCATACTGGCCAGGCCATCCGTCAACAGCCCATTGGGGGTTTCCGGATCCAGCGGCAGTCGAAGGTGGTAATGAGGCAATGGTGCATGCGTTCAAGCAGGTAGAAATTGGTTTGCGCAATCGGATTGAATTACTCTTGGATCTGCCTATAGCTAAGTTGGATCGCTTGGAGCTGAGAGAGCGCCTACAAAGTATTCACCATAGAATTAAGTTTAGCCAGTAGCTATTTTGTGATTCTTCGGGGTGCTGTAATAATGTGTTCATCATTCACATTGGAGCAGGCATGTCGGCCACCAAAAAAAGCCCTAGAGCACAATCCAAGTCCACACCAAAATCTGTAAGCAAATTTTCTGTCCTTACGCCTGTTAAGACGCACAAAGGTAAGCAGTTGAGCATTCAGAGGCGTTTAAAAGATGGCAGGGCCTTACGCAAGATTATTAGCTTTGCCGATCAAGCCCTATATACCCCTCCAAAGCATCGGGTTGGTCCGATTGAAATTCTTCAGAAGCAGGCTGAGTCGCGGATTGCATCACTTATTCCCATTCGCTATGGGCGGATGTTGCAATCGCCATTTGCCTTTTATCGTGGTGGTGCCGCCATCATGGCGCAAGATTTGGCTAATCAACCGAGCACCAACATCATTGTTCAGCTTTGTGGGGATATGCATGTCTCTAACTTTGGTTTATTTGGAACGGCCGAGCATCGCTTAGTGTTTGGCATTAATGATTTTGATGAAACCCTTCCGGGTAGCTGGGAGTGGGACATAAAGCGCTTGGTAGCCAGCGCCGTCATCGCTTGTGAAACCTTGGGTGGTAGCCCAGCTATTTGCAAAAAATTAGTGCATCGAATCAGCTCTGAGTATCGAAAGCGTATGGCTCAGTATGCTCATATGCCCTATCTTGATCTTGCTCAGCAATTTATTGGAGAGAAAGATGTTCGTAAGCACTTTAATAGCGCCCATCAAAAAACTTTGGATGCCTATTTAAAAGAGACGAAAGGGCAAAATAATATTCAGATATTGGAAAAGCTCACAACAATAGTAGGCAAGAATCGCAAAATTATTAATAAGCCACCGCTCATTGAGCACTTTGATAAATCAATTGATGGTAAGCCGATGGTTGATCTGGTCGATAGGGCACTATTAAATTACAGTAGCACTTTATTGGCTGATCGTCAGGTCTTATTCCAGCACTATGCCTTGAAGGATTACGCTAGAAAGGTGGTGGGTGTGGGGAGTGTGGGTACGACTTGTATGGTGCTGTATTTTGAAGGTAACAGCCCAAGAGATCCGCTTTTTTTGCAATATAAGGAGGCTCAGGAGTCGGTATTAACTCCTTATCTTGGTAAATCTATTTATCCTAATATGGGTCGCCGCGTAGTGGCTGGACAGCGATTGTTGCAAGGCGCTCCTGATATTTTCTTAAATTCAGGATTTGTTATGGACGGCGCTAATCTTAATCAGCACTTTTATCTTCGTCAGCTAAGGGATATGAAGGGCGGTATTAATGTAGGTCCTGGCGGCGTTTCTCTCAAGAACTTTCCTGATTACGCCAAGCTATTTGGCTGGGCTCTTGCTTTGGGCCATGCCCGCTCAGGCGATGCTGCAATGATTTCTGGTTATTGTGGAGAAACGCAAGAATTTGATGATGCGATGTACAGTTTTGCTCAGTCCTATGCAAAGCAGAATCATGCTGACTATGAAGTGTTTTGTCAGGCAGTCAAGGCTGGAAAAATTCAAGTCAGCAGGAAGAAAACTCTGAAATAAATCCTGCTGGTATCGAGTTAGAGAGGTTAGGTGCTCTTGATGCCGGTAGGCTTGGCGGTGATGTAGCCTACCGCAGCACCAAATCGATTCTTGTAATTCTTTTGAATCAAGGGATTCAATATGGGCATAACCTTTGCATGTAATTTTCCTAGCCAATCCCCTGGATGTTGGAAGTTGGCGGTGATATAAGTCCAGCCATTGAGGTTATCAACCACACTTAAGCCGGTTGCTTCTGCGCCAGACGGCATGGAGGCAATTCTGCTGAGTTTCTTGGTATCTACGTTATAGGCCCAAATAAAATTATTTACATGGGTGCTGCTATCTTCCCCAATAAAGAGGGTCCTTAACTTTTCAGAAAACTTTAAGTTATCAGGATTGGAGATGGTATTGGGATCTGCTAAATTGCCGAGTTCATCTTGAGTAATATCTCGACCAACCATCAGCGCTGATAATTGACTTGGAACCCAAAGACTCTTGATTGGGCTTCCTGTTTGATCGTATTGCTTGCCTTCAAGCTTGCTAGTCATGATGGCGCCTGCGATCAAAGGCTTGTCGAGATCAATCATGCTCTGTGAATTCCAACCCTTCCCACTTTTGATCATGGAGTCTTGTATATTTTGCAGGGCAAAGTAAGTAACTTTATCTTTCAGATTGGCGCTAGTTCCCTCCATCTTGCTAAAGCCCATACTGCCGCCCATTAAATAGGCATAGCGATGAGTTTCTAAAAATGCCGCTGCCTTCTCCATTCCGGGTTTCAGCTTTACCCAATTTGCAACACCATCATAGTAAATTTTGGTGAATGTCTCGTCATTAGGGTCGGTCTTTAAAACAGTCATGATGTCTGATGGTTTTAAAGTCAGAGCTAGTTTCTTGATTTCATCGCTAGTGGCATGACCCAGCTTGATCCAAGATAATTTTGCACCTTCGTCTTTTGGATCTATGGAAAATCCTTGACCTAGTTTGGCTACATAAAGCGTTCCAGAAGACAGATCAGCTTCTTTATCCGCAATGAAAAGAAATAGACCGCTATTCGTAAAGTCATCACCCATTAAAACGGTTCTTCTGTCAGGCATTACTTCGACCAATTCATGTGAAATACGCCCGAGGCAATAATGCTTTACAAGGGTGCCCGTTCCATCGGGATTTACGGTTACTTCAGGCAGGTGGCCATAGTTGTATGGATTTGCACTAGTTTCATTGCCATAAAGATTTTTACTGAAGGCTTTAAAACGCGGATTCTCATGCGCAAAGGGTGCGTCTGGTTCATATTCTTCGCTGGATAGATGCGTATTCCATGGTGATAGGCTAGCACCACAGGTGATCCATAGGCCCTGGGCGCTGGAAGTATCTACAGGAGTGTATTTGACTAAGGTGAGTTTGCCGCTAGCCGGGTCTTGGTTGAGTGTTAAGACGGCAATTTGAGAGGGCAGCACACCATACATTTTTTCATTGCTCTGGTTGGTATTTGTATATTCAAATTGAACCACTGCAAATACCGTATTGCCCCGCACACCTTTAACATTCGCCTTTTCAAGCTTCAATAAAGACATTCCATCCGGACAATCAGAAAAGAATTGCCGTTCTTTGCCTAATACGGAGTTATCCATAATCGGCCTATTGTGGATATCAACATATCCTCCAGCCAATATTTTTCCGTTCTTACCATCTGGGACCATATCACCGGTGATGAAGAATGGTTCATAAGCCAGTTTGTATACTTTTTTGTTCCCGTCCTGCATCGTGATTTCGAGCATCGACCCTACTGAAGTAGTAGCCATTGCTTCTGGATTAGCTAGAGAAGGCGCCTCCATAGAAATAAATTCTGCAGACTTAAAGCCTGAGGCAGTTTCGGCAGCAATTAATGGGGAGCTACTGAAGAGCGCTGAAAGACCAGCAGACCCCATTGGCAGCATGGGAGTGGCAACAGCCATTTTGATGAATGAGCGACGCTTAAGTGCAGTAGGATTTGACATAATGGATATGTTTAGCTAATCAATCATTGTCTAGTCAGAATATGACAGTTTGATTATGGCTCCTGCTTGGGCATGCTTCTTAGTTTTAATCTTAGTTTGAATTGAGTATGATCGCTACATGGAGTCTTTAAACAATATCAATTTCATCTCTTTGGCAGATACTGCCATTAGCCTAAGCACGGCCTTTTTACTCGGT
Source organism: Polynucleobacter sp. MG-27-Goln-C1 (assembly GCF_018881905.1). GTDB lineage: Bacteria > Pseudomonadota > Gammaproteobacteria > Burkholderiales > Burkholderiaceae > Polynucleobacter. The sequence continues at coordinate 646,119 of NZ_JACVPM010000001.1, read as the reverse complement.
GGCTTGATAGGACTTGAGCGCCAGTATCGCCAAAGAACTGCGGGTTTGCGCACCAATATTTTGGTTGCAGTTGGCGCCGCTATTTTCGTAGATGCGGCCAATCGCTTGGTTGGGCATGAAGGCGCTGTTCATGTGATGGCCTACGTAGTTTCTGGTATTGGATTTTTGGGTGCTGGCGTCATCATGCGCGAAGAGGGCAATATTCGGGGCATCAATACTGCTGCGACACTCTGGGGATCGGCTGCCGTTGGTGTATGCGCGGGCGCCGATCTGATTCTGGAGGCCTTGCTCGCAACCTTGTTTGTTCTCGCAGCCAATACGCTATTGCGACCAGTGGTTAGCTTAATTAATCAGCAGCCACTAGATACGGACTCGGTTGAGGTTACCAATTCTGTATACATCATCACCCCAAAACACTCTCAAAAAATAGCTCTGAAGCAATTTATAGATATCCTTGAAACTGCTGGTTATCAAACTCAAGATGTCGAGGTGCATCAATTTGGAGTCGATGACGTAGAGATTCAGGCGGTGTTGACTGCTTCTGCGGTTGAGGGTGCAAAAATGGATGCCTTGATTGCAAGATTAGCCTCTATGGACTTTGTAAATCAGGCATTCTGGAGTCCTAGTACAACAGATTGATCCTTTGCATTCAATTTGGGGGTTGTCTTCATTTTGAAATATTTTCAGTGCAATATTCAGCTGTGAATACACTTGCTCAAAACCATCATTCCCAAATTACTTGCCCCAACTGTCAGGGTCATGAAATTCTAGAGATTCCTCGCGGAACTTCTCAACACCTATATCGTTGCCCATCCTGTAGCACTATTTTGAAGCCTAAGTCTGGTGACTGTTGTGTCTTCTGTAGTTTTGGGAGTGTAGATTGCTCTAGTTCTGAGCAAAATTTAGCCGCATAGCCTGATTTCAATAGGGAAGCTAGTAGACTAGCTGTTCTTTTCACGAATATGTCACGATAATTTCATAAAATAGACATATTCATTAAAGCCTAGCCCTATTGGAACCATCTTGGCATTACATAAAGACATCTCTGGAAAAAATGCATCAGACTTAGTCGCCGCAGTCGACTTAGGCTCAAATAGTTTTCGGATGCTGGTTGCCCAAGTTGTCCACACTCCATCCGGTACTCAGCTGCGTCCTATTGATACCTTACGGGAATCAGTCCGTCTTGCTGCGGGCTTAACTGATGACAAATTACTCGGTAATGACGCTTATCAGCGTGGAATTACTGCGATACGCCGTTTTGGTGAGCGCATTAGAGGCTTTGATCCCTCCAAGGTCCGTGCCGTAGCCACAAATACACTTCGGGTAGCAAAAAATGCTGCAAATTTTGTTCGTGATGCTGAAGAGGCTTTGGGTTTCCCGATTGAAATCATTGCGGGCGTTGAAGAGGCGCGTTTAATCTATATTGGGGCTGCACATGAGGTGCCCGCTGTACATGGTAACCGCCTAGTAGTGGATATCGGCGGAGGCTCGACCGAGCTCATTATTGGCAAGGGCTACGAACCCAAACTCATGGAGAGCCTTTACATTGGCTGTGTCTCCCATAGTCTGCGTTTCTTCCCTAAGGGAAATATAGATTCTCACGCCTTTAAAGAGGCCGAGCTAGCTGCACGTCGAGAGATTCAAGTAATCGCTGGGGCATATTTGAAGTCAGGTTGGAAGCAAGTTATAGGATCATCGGGTACTGCCCGTGCCTTAGCGGAGCTCATCGCTGAAAATAACTTTAATGGTCAGGCCGATGGTTTGACAATGGGGCGAGTGAATGGCTCTAGTGGTTTAATCACCCGCGATGGCCTGAGGGCCATGAAGAAGCACCTTCTAAAGTACGAGCACATCAGTCAGGTTGAGTTGAATGGTCTCAAGGACGATCGACGTTCTGTCTGGCCTGGTGGACTGGCGATCATGATTGCCATCTTTGATGAGCTTGGCATTGAGAGTATGGAAGTGACTGATGCCGCCTTGCGCATTGGCGTTCTATACGATTTGTTGGGCCGTTCTCAGCATGACGATATGCGTTTTGTGACGGTTGAGCAATTTATGCAGCGCTATGCCGTAGATCGAGAGCAGGCCAAACGAGTCGGCAATCTGGCTGCAGAATTTTTGGCTCAATTGCCTAAGCCAGATTCGGAGAGTAGAGCGGACAATATTGCTTTGCTCCAATGGGCTGCGAACTTACACGAAATTGGTTTATCGATTTCTCACAACGGTTATCACAAACATTCAGCCTATATTGCAGGCAATGCTGATATGCCAGGCTTCTCTAAAAATGATCAGGCGAGATTGGCTGCATTACTAATTGGTCATGCCGGAAAATTGGGCAAGCTGGCCAATAATCCAAACTTCTCTGATTGGCGCATGTTGTTCTGTTTACGTCTAGCCCAAGTGCTTTGCCGCGGTCGTAGTGACGGCAATTTTCCTAAGATGAAAGTATCTGAGCATGATGGTTCCTACCTTGTCAGTCTTTCAAAAGAATGGGCTAAAGAACACCCCTTAACTGAATTTAGCTTACAAAAGGAAGCGGCCGAATGGGAGCGTATCGGCCGGCCTTACACCATCAGCTTGAAGTAATTCCTAAAGCCCTAAGAAGTGTTTAGCGTAGCGTGGATTGATTTCAGATAGGCGGAGCATAGTGAGAACATCCGCAGTATTAAAGTCTGGATCCCAGGCCGGAGCGCTACAAATCTTTGCCCCCAATTTCAGGTAACCCTTAATCAATGGAGGTGGCTCCACCTGTAAGCCGCCATTAAGGCGATCGAGGGGTAGTGGTAGGCGTGGGAAAGCATGATTCTCTACTGGCGCCATTTGTTCGTTGCTGAGAGAGTTATAGAGGCTAGCTGCAAAGTGACCACCATCGGCCATCGGAATGCTTGCGCAGCCGAGCATAATTTCATAGTTATGCTTTTGCATGTATTGGGCAAGACCGCTCCATAGTGCCATGATGACTGCTCCAGAACGATAGTCTGCGTGGACACAGGATCTGCCTAATTCAACCATCTTTGGACGCAAATGATTTAAGCGTGACAAGTCAAATTCAGAATCAGAATATAAGCGACCAATTTCCATAGCTTTGTGTGGAGGTAGCACTCGGTATGTACCTACTACCTTAAGCGATTCTTGATCACGAATGAGTAAGTGATCGCAATAGGCATCAAAATCATCAATATCTAAGTTTTCTGCATTCTTAGGAAGATTTGCGCCCATTTCTTCTGCAAAGACTTTATAGCGTAGGCGTTGAGCTTCTTTAATTTCGCTCGCATTGCTAGCCCACGTAATTTGAAATGCGGGACGTTTTACTTTAGTTAAAGCCTTTTGGGGAGCGACCAATTCTTGAGTTGTTAATTCAGCCCGTGCTTTAGTGGCAAATTTCTTGCCAAAGAGTTTCTTCGCTATTTTTTTGGAGAACAGTTTTTTAATGGCATCTGCTTTGTTTTTCTTATTCTTTTTTGGTCTGTCTTCAAAGCGTGAGTTGAAGATATCAAATGCAGCTAATGGGTTTGGAATATCCGACATATTTATCCTTAAGTATCTGACTTAAATCGTATAGGCCTTGTGTTACCAATGCATGACAAGGGGGGTACAGACCGTGATCCAAAGCAGTGCAGCAACTAGGAGGGCCAGCATCACAGCTGCTGAACCAAAATCTTTAGCTCGCTTAGACAAATCATGGTGATCAAATGAGATGCGATCAATTGCTGCTTCAACGCTAGAGTTCAATAACTCAACAACCAAGACCATTATTAGAGAGCTAACCAGTGCACATTTTTCTATCGGCGTGATGGGAAGAAAAAGTGCTACTGGCGTCAACACTGCCAGCAAAGTGAGTTCCTGTCTAAATGCACTTTCTTCCTGAAAGGCATACACAATTCCACACCAAGAGTTCTTGGCTGCATGCCAAGCTCTAGTAAGCCCTCGATTACCCTTATGGGGGTTTTGATTGATGTTGTAGGGGGTTGTCAAAATTCAGCCTTAAGCAAGAGCAGTAACATGGACTTCAGGCGATGGAACTGGCTTAAGATGATTGGCAAATTGTTCGGATGCAGCTTTCCAAGAGAATTTCTCAGCATGCTCCCTAGCTAATTCACGCGGAATTTTGAGTGCTTGTAGGCAGGCTACTCGTAAATCTTCATTCATAGCACCCGCTTGGGATTTGCCTAAAACATCAATTGGACCGGTAACAGGATAAGCAGCTACTGGCGTTCCACAAGCCATTGCCTCCAATATGACGAGCCCAAAGGTATCCGTCTTGCTTGGGAAGACAAATACATCAGCTGCAGCGTAGACCTTGGCAAGCTCATGCTGCTGCAAAACGCCAAGATAGTTAATGTTGGGGTATTTTTCTTTGATTCCAGCCATTGCTGGGCCATCGCCAACCACCCATTTGGAGCCCGGAAGATCTATCTCAAGGAATGCATTGATATTCTTTTCAACCGCAACGCGACCAACATAGAGAAAAATCGGGTGAGCAGTATTGAGTGCTTTGGAATCTTGCATCTTAAAGATATCAAGATCAACGCCCCTAGACCACAACACGACATTCTGAATGCCATACTTTTCTAAATCATCCTTAACCACAATCGTTGGCGCCATAACCGCCATAGATGGGCCATGGAACCAGCGTATGAATGCATAGGTAATTGCAAGCGGGATACCTGTTCGCGCTTTGACATACTCTGGAAAGCGGGTGTGATATGCAGTGGAGAAGGGCAGATGATTTTTAACGGCATAAGCGCGGGCTGATAGACCTAATGGACCTTCTGTAGCGATATGCATCGCATCTGGTGCGAATGCTTTAATTCTGCGAGCAACTTCTTTTCCAGGAAATAGTGAGAGTGCAATATCAGGATAGGTGGGGCAAGGAATTGATTTGAAGCCATTTGGCGTAATCATTTCCACTTCATGGCCCATGGCAATCAGTTCAGCGCGAGTTTGCTTTAGCGTTCTTACAACACCATTCACTTGTGGGTCCCATGCATCGGTGATGATCATAATTTTCATGCGGTAGCCTCTTTGATGAGTAATTCAACAGCGGGTTGAAGAGTAATTTCAGGAGCTTGAACTGGATCACCTTTGATCTGGGTCCAGTAAATAATTTTGAGTTCGCCTTCAGTCGTTTCAACTAATGCGGATAGGCTTTCAACCCAATCACCGTCATTGCAATAGAGCAGGCCATCAATTTCACGGATCTCAGCTTTATGAATATGCCCGCATACGACACCATCACAATTACGTAAGCGTGCCTCTCTGGCCATAATGTGCTCAAAGTCTGCGATGTAGCTCACTGCGTTTTTCACTTGATGCTTAAGATATTGAGAGAGGGACCAATATTGCAGACCCATCTTGACTCTCAACATATTGAAATATCGATTGATGTAGAGGATGAAGGAATACAGAGAGTCACCAACGTATGCCAGCCACTTTGCATATTGCATTACGCCATCAAACAGATCGCCATGAGTAACCCAGAGCTTGCGTCCATCTAAGGTCGTATGGATAACTTCTTCTTGTACCTTAATATCCCCAAAGGACATGCCAAAATATTGCCGGGCAGCTTCGTCATGATTGCCGGGGATGTAAATAACCTCTGCACCTTTTCGGGCCTTACGTAGCAGCTTTTGAACTACGTCATTGTGGGCTTGGGGCCAATAAAAAGATTGTTTAAGTCGCCACCCGTCAATGATGTCGCCAACTAAATAAAACTGATCGGCTTCATTATGTTTTAAGAAATCGAGGAGGTAGTTTGCCTGACACCCTGATGTTCCTAGGTGTACATCTGAAATCCAAATAGCTCTGTAATGCGTCATGAGTATGTATTAAGCACAAGCTTTATGTAATCCTCATGACGCTTTTAAGTCAATTTGATGACTTGATTTATATTGATGTTTGTTTATGAAAAACCTTGCACCCAACTGTCAGACAACCCAGACGCCAAAACTCCAGCAGATTTGGGTATGGACTCAGGTTTGGATTCATGTGCTTTGTGGTGTCTTTACACTTTCTTTTGTATTTCCTTTTCTTAAACGCACTAATAAAGACCGCAAAATTCAAGAGTGGTCTAGACGCCTTCTGAAAATATTTAATATTGAACTTGTTGTGCTGGGTGCCGATTTGATCAAAGGTATCCCATATCTTATGGCATCTAACCATATTTCTTGGTTAGACATACACGTGATTAATGCATTTAAGCCTATACGTTTCGTTGCTAAGTCTGAAGTGGCGGGCTGGCCCGTTTTCGGTTGGATGGCAAAACAGTTGGGAACTGTATTTATTCGTAGAGATAGTGCGCGCCATGCAAGACAGGTTGTTGGTCAAATTGCCGAGGTATTACAAACAGAGTCTATCTGCATCTTCCCCGAGGGAACTTCAACTGCTGGCGAAGGCGTTTTACCGTTTAAGCCTAATCTTTTTGAATCGGCTATCGTCGCTCAGGCCCCCATCTATCCACTTTCCATTCGGTATCTTTCAAAGGCCTCGCAGATACGTAGCGAGGTGCCTGCTTTTATTGGTGATATGGGTCTACTAGAATCAATGTCCAATATTATTAAAAACCGCTATTTCATAGCGCAAATTACCGTTCTACCCGCATTTTCAAGTCTGAACCGACCACATATTGATCGCAAGCGATTGGCTACTTACTGCCAAGAATCCATTGCCAAAACCCTTTAAACAGCATTTGTAATAAAAGTGTCATATCCTTGGGATACAAAGCTAGTAACGCCTCAGGGGAAGAAATGACATCAAAGCATAACGAGATGGCCGAGTGGTATCGGCGTGCTCAAGAAGAGATTCTAGATAGCATGGATGAAGAGCTCGAAATGGAGCTTGATGATGACCGTCTTTCTCAGGATGGTGGAAGTGCCTCAGTGATCCCACGCCACGTCTACTTTAAAGAGCTTTTTCGTCTGCAGGGTGAGCTAGTAAAGCTTCAAGACTGGGTGGTAGAGAATAAGTTGAAAGTTGCGGTTCTATTTGAGGGTCGCGACTCTGCTGGTAAGGGCGGTGCTATTAAGCGTATTACTCAGCGGCTCAATCCTCGTGTGTGTAAGGTAGTTGCCTTAACTGCGCCAAGTGAGCGAGAGAAGACGCAGTGGTATTTTCAGCGTTATGTATCAAATTTACCTGCTGGTGGTGAAATTGTATTATTTGATCGCAGCTGGTACAACCGTGCTGGTGTTGAAAAGGTGATGGGCTTTTGCACTGACGATGAGTATGAGGAATTTCTGCGTACGGTCCCAGAATTTGAGCGCATGATCATTCGATCAGGAATTATATTGATCAAGTATTGGTTTTCTATTTCAGATGATGAGCAATACAACCGTTTCATGATGCGTATTCATGATCCGTTAAAGCAGTGGAAATTAAGTCCAATGGATTTGGATGCACGTCGACACTGGGAGGCCTACACCAAGGCTAAAGAAACTATGCTGGAGCGGACGAATATTCCGGAGGCCCCATGGTGGGTTGTAGCTGCTAATGACAAGAAAAAAGCACGCTTAAATTGCATTACGCATTTGCTTGATCAGATCCCCTATAAAGAAATCGATCATCCAGAAATCACCTTGCCTGCTCGGGTTCATAACCCAGACTACTTGCGTGGTCCGGTACCCCCTGAAATGTATGTGCCAGAGGTGTACTAAGCATTAATAAAGGGTGTTAATCTCTTACTGAAATTAAGGGGTTAACACATGAAGCTACACGAATCCATTACCAATCGGGAGTTTAAGCTCCTGATCAAGCCAAAAGGCTTGGACCGACGTCGCAAAATTACGGAGCTCAGTGACCAAATTCACAAGTTCTGTAAAAAGAGCAAGGTGGATTTTTTTCATCTTGATAATGCGACTACTGGCCTTAGAAGTATTTACTTTTATGACACCCCTGGTGAAGATTTTCGTCGCAACAATGTTATTTTGCGCGTTCGCGAATCTCGCCAAAATGTCTGGGTCGATGATTGGTGTGAGGTAACTCTTAAATGCCGAGCGCATGATTTAGTAGAGTCCTCTAATTTCAATCCTAGCCCCAATAAAAAAATCAAATCGAGGTTGCGATTAAAAGAGGAAATATTGCGCGGTGATGGTGTCGGTTCAAAGAGATCAATCTATTCAAATAATGCGATTTTAGATGCAGTTCCTCTGGATGATTTATTCGATCGAACCTTAGGTAGCGCTATCAAATTTTTCCCTGGCCTGTCCCATTTGCCTATTGATAAAAAATTACCACTGCGGATTGTTGGCGGAACTACCAACAAGATATTGGAGGCTTGCTTGCCGATTGGTAACTTGGTATTTGGCGATGGCGTTCAAGCACACTGCGATATTGCCATTTGGATGAAAAGTGTAGGGGATCCTATCGTTGGAGAGTTGGCATTCTCCTATCGCGTTAACGATGAAAACCGCTCACAAGTAAAAGCGCACAAGCGCGCAGATAAGTTCTTTAAAAAGTTACAAGTTGAGCTAGCTAACTGGTTGGAGATCGGTAGTACTAAAACGGCTTTAGTTTATGGAAAACCAGAGTGAGTCTAGGTGCTGATCAGCTAGCGTCAAATGCGCAAGCTCCAAAGCTTGGGGATATATTTATTCAGTTTTTAATCATTGGCGCCATCAGTTTTGGCGGCGGCATTATTGCCTATGAGCGCATTCTTTTGGTAGATAAGCGTAAGTGGCTTTCCCCAGATGAATTCATGGCTTATCTGGCGATTAGCCAAACCATGCCAGGACTGAATTCAGTCAATATGGCCGTCTTAGCTGGAGACCATCTGCGCGGTGCCTTAGGTGCCATTGCGGCAACAATTGGCTTAATTTTGCCTGGTAGTCTCTTTGTGCTGGGTATGGGTGTCTTATATTCAACGGCGTCCGATCATCCTCTAGCTAATCTCATCTTAATTGGTATTGCAGCTGCGGCGAGTGGTCTGCTGGCTGCGGTTACCTATCAAATTGGCGGTGATAACTGGCGTCAACTTAAGTCGCTCTTGATCATTATTGCCACCTTCTTGTTGATGAGTATTGCGAAATTATCTTTACCGCTGGTTCTCCTCATCATGGCACCGATTGCGATCTATGTTTATCGACCAGGTAAGGGCATATGAGTCTTTTGATACATCTAGCCCTAAGCTTTGCCTTGCTGTCAATATTGGCGGTAGGCGGGGGAACAGCAGTGTTGCCAGAGATGCAGTCGTTGCTGTCACATCAGTTTGGCATTAACCATACTCAATTCATTCACATCTACAGTTTTGGCCAATTAGCACCGGGGCCTAATATGCTGATGGTGTTGGTGATTGGTTACCAATTGGCGGGCCTTCTGGGAGCAAGTATTGTTTTACTGTCATTCTTTTTGCCCTCTAGCGTGCTGTGCTTTTATATGGGCAGGTTATGGAATCGGTTTGGTGAGAGTCCATGGCGAAGAGCGATTCAGAATGCCTTGGAGCCGATTTCGATTGGCTTAATGGCTTCTGGTGTTTATGCCGTTGGTAAGGCATCGATCGTCGGTGGCATTACTGCGGCACTTGCCTTAGTGAGCTTTTACCTCATCCTCAGAACCAAAATTAATCCAGTATGGGTAATTTTAGGATCTGGAGGATTCGGCGCGCTACTCATGACGCATCTGAAATAGTCCAGGGTTTAAAAGGTACCTCTTAGACCCACCATTAAACTTCTTCCGGGTTGGGGTGCATACAATCTCACTGCCATTGGCGTAGTGGCATACCGAATCTGCTCATTCAGTAAGTTCTTTAAGTTTGCGTATACGGTCCAATTCACATCCTTGACTCTCTCGGTGTAAGAGATCCCAGCATTTAAGAGGTTGTAGCTCGGGGCAGGTCCAATTTCCCAGTTTGCCAAGCGATTCTGTTGGTAGCTGTAGATATAAGTGGCATTGGTAAGCCAACCATTTTTTTGATGTGCTAACTCTGCGCCTAAGCGGGGCGCCGGTTGTAAGGGTAGGTTGCCTCCAGCATCAAATGTTCCCTGTGAGGCATCGCCAAATACTCGTCCGCCTAGCCCAGTTTGATTCCAGTTGTAAGTCAGCTCACCCTCAATGCCTTTGATGGTGGCAGCAGCTTGCTGTGAAGTGACTACGTTAAAGCCATTGCCTTCTTGCCCACCATTACTGATTACGCTACCCGTGTAATAGCCATAAATATAGTTATTGAATCGATTGGCATAGATGCTTGCTTTGCTCCTCAACAAGCCACTAGTTTTCTGAATGTTGAACTCTAAGTTATGTGAAGTCTCTTTGGTGAGGTTGGGGTTACCAATGTCGAATGTTGCAGTAGATTCATGGGCGCCATAAGAATAGAGTTCTTGAGCACTTGGAGCTCGTTGCGAAACTGTATACGCAACGCCAGTTCCATACCCCTGCATAAAGCTCCATAAGCCACCCGCAGAGTAGGACATCAGATTAAATTTGCGATTCTGCAAGGCAATACTAGGTGTTGTTCCAGTAGGGTCAATTGTGGGCTGAGGCTCTAAGGTCGTTCCTAGATTGGGATTCTGCGCAACGTTGTTATACCGAAGGCCTAGGCTGCCCTGTAGAGAATTCCATTTGCCTTCTTCAATCCAAAATAAAGCATTGGAATTGGTTTTAGTTGGCGGAACAATTGCATAGCTTCCTGTACCAACTTCGGTCGCATTCAGAGAGGCAGCAGAGAATTGCGCTCCAAAGGTGCCTTTCCATCCAGCAATCGGATTGTGGGCTAATTCAAGGCGAGCCTCATTGGCGATATTTTTCCATTGCGATGCGGCTTCGCCTGCGTTATTAAATTCTGTGTGGTTGTAATTAGAGTTAGCGGCACTAAATTTGAAAGATGAAAATCCTGCAAACGGATCTCGAGTTTGATGCTGGAGGTCATATCGATTTTGTGACTGGTTAATCGATCCACCTTCTGGCGTTGGAATACCGTAATTATTATTGAGGCGTTCAACGGAAACGCCGGTATACCCTTTCTGTCCAATATAGGAAACACCAACACCTAAATTATTCTGATTGCTAAAAGAGTTAGGCAACTTACCGCTGTAATTGTTTCCGCCATCACCGCCTGGAGGGATGCTCCACCCAGCAGCAGGCTCTCCTTGCGATTGTGTTGAGTTGCCTGGTATGCGGTAATTATTGGCATTGTTAATTGCAGTATCCACGTGGACTGCAACAGAGCCGAAGGCACCATCCAATTCAACTGAACCAGCCCTGCCATTGTTCACCGTTTCGTAACTGGTATTGACTGCACCCGTAGGCCTATCAGGCAGGTTAGTGAGGATGCGGTCATTCACTACGTTAACAAGTCCACCGCTTGAGCCGGAGCCATAGAGTAGGGCGGCTGCACCACGCAAAATCTCCACTTGATGTGCGTTCTGCATATTGTTTCCAACAGCATGATCTTGAGAGATGTTTGAAACGTCGCCAACGGATAAACCATTTTGTAAAATTTGAACGCGAGAGCCTTCAAGCCCACGAATAACTGGACGAGATGACCCAGCGCCATAGCCTGTTGCCGCAACCCCTAATTCATTCGCAAGTGTGGCGCCTAAAGTCGTACCTAATTTGTTGAGCAGTTCATCGCCTTGCAAAATCTTGGTAGGCGTCAAAATACTCTGGGTGGCCTCTTGAGAGCCTGTCGCAGTAATCTCTAAACTCGGTGCAGTTGATTGAGCAGTGCTGACTGAACTCAACAATCCTGAGATCAGAATAAAAAGAAGTTTTTTCTTGCCTAAAAAAAGATGGTGGTGACGCATGGTGAAGCTTTCATTCTGTAAGGCACCCTCAAGTTGAGGTGCCTAGTAAATCGGTAGACCAAGTATTCGCTTGGTGTGATTCAGGCTTACAGAATGAAGCTAGGTGGAGCTCTAGATTGATATAGCCCAATGTGAGTTCGGGCCGGTGAGGCATCATTGGATGCCAGCTGCACTTCATGAGAGAAGTGGGTAGCAATGACAGGATTGGGTGTTGAGGCAATAAAGCCAGCAAGCGTAAGCGCATCAAGTAGATGGCAGCCAGCAGAGCTATGACTAAGGGTGGGAGCTTGATCGACACAGCTAAGCTCGATATTTTGGTTCTGGATACCGGAGTGAGAAATGCCATGAGCAAAGCCAATCCAGTGGGTACCTAGTAAGCTAGCAAGCAGAAAACTGAGGGCAATAAAGCCTTTGAGTTGCTTTCTGAGTTTGCTTAAAAAAGAGGCTTCCATGCACCGAATCTTACAGTATTTGCCCTCCTAGGCCATCTCGGTGTAGAATATCGATTCCGTCGGAGTGTAGCGCAGCCTGGTAGCGCACCTGCTTTGGGAGCAGGGGGTCCAAGGTTCGAATCCTTGTACTCCGACCACTTTCTCTTAGTTTTACGTATTTCAGTCCCAGTACACACTGCCTATAGCTCAGCTGGATAGAGCAACGCCCTTCTAAGGCGTAGGTCGCACGTTCGAATCGTGCTGGGCAGGCCACCCCCCCATATCTTTCCCCGCTTCTTTTGCCCTATTAAGGGATATTTCCACTATTCATTTTGATATCTATATATATACTAGTGCTGTTAATTTTGATGTTAATAGACGATAGGAGATATTCGTGAAAAGCAAAAAACTCAGTACTAACTGCTTAATCGCTGCAACATTGTTGTTGGGTGCTGTAAATGCCCATGCTGCTAGCCAGACGATGGATAAAATTAAATCTACCGGTACTGTAACTATGGGCGTTCGTGAATCGTCTATTCCAATGTCATACACCACTGGCGATAGTCGCTTTGATGGCTATCACGTTGAGATTTGCCGCATGATTTTGGCTGACGTCAAAGACAAGTTGGGTTTGAGCACTTTGCGCATTAACTATCAACCTGTTACATCGCAGAATCGCGTGCCTTTAGTTCAAAACGGCACAGTGGATATTGAGTGCGGTACAACCACTAACAATACAGCGCGCGCCAAGGATGTTGGTTTTGCTAACACTCTCTATGTTGAAGAAGTTCGAATTGCAGTGAAGGCGAACTCTGGTATTACCTCTATCTCTCAGTTAGCTGGAAAAAAGGTTGCTACAACGACTGGTACTACTTCAGTGCAGTTGTTACGCAAACATGAAAAAGCTAACGGTGTAAATTTTGAAGAAGTATTTGGTAAAGACCATGCAGACAGCTTCTTATTGCTCGAGTCTGGCCGTGCCGATGCTTTTGTAATGGATGGTTCAATCTTGGCTGGCAATATTGCTAACTCCAAGAATCCAAAGGACTATAAGATTGTTGGTGAGGTTCTAGCAACTGAGCCTATCGCAATCATGGTTCCTAAGAATGATCCAGAATTTAAGGCCGCTGTAAATGCTGCTATTGCGAAGATTGTTGCCAATGGCAAGATGCCTGGATTGTGGAACAAATGGTTCTTGGCTCCAATTCCACCAAAGAATATTGTTGTAGGTCTTGAATTGTCTCCAGCAACTAAAAATGCTTGGGCAAATCTAAACGACAAGCCTGCTGAAGATTACAACAAGAAGTAATCAGCACATTTACTAAATACGAGTTAACAATATGTCTTTAGATTTAGGTGTTTTTTGTAAAAACACCTTGGATGGAGAAGTGGTGGATCACTGCTTCTCCGCTCTTTTTGGCTTAGCCCAAAATAGCGATCCAAGTTACCTAGACTGGCTGATGAAAGCCTGGGGCTGGACTTTGGCTGTAGCAGGTCTTGGTTTGACTATTGCTTTAATTCTGGGGGCGGTGATGGGTACTCTTCGTACCTTGCCAACTACCACCTCTCTTAATCGATGGCTCATTCGTATTTCTACTGCTTGGGTAGAATTATTTCGAAATATTCCCATCTTGGTTCAAGTATTTCTTTGGTATCACGTCATCCCATCTTTTGTATTGCCCTTAAAGTCTCTGCCGTCTTACTGGTTAGTAAGTATTGCTCTTGGCTTCTTTGCATCTGCCCGCATAGCTGAGCAGGTGAGGGCGGGTATTCAGGCATTACCGAGTGGGCAAACAGCTGCTGCAACTGCATTAGGCTTAACCACTGCCCAAAGTTATCGTTACGTTATCTTGCCAATGGCATTGCGGATCATCATTCCACCGCTCACATCCGAGAGTATGAATTTAATTAAAAACTCCTCTGTTGCCTTTGCGGTTTCCGTGCCGGAGTTGACCTTATTTGCGATGCAAGCTCAGGAAGAAACATCTAAAGGTGTCGAAATCTATTTGGCGGTTACTTTCTTATATGCTCTCTCAGCATTCGCGGTAAACCGCGTCATGTCTCAGATTGAAAAGCGTAGTCGCATTCCGGGTTTCATTGTGTCCAATGATGCAAGCTTGGCTCACTAGGTGTTGATAGGGTTGATGATATGTTGAGCTTAGATCTGAGTTTTTATAATTGGGAATTATTTACCAACTACATTCTGAAGGGTTTGTTATTCAGTGTGCAGTTGACAGTTTTTGCAACAGTTGGCGGCATCCTCTTTGGCACATTCTTGGCCTTAATGCGTTTGTCTGGACGGCCAGCGTTGGTGTATCCCGCCACCTTCTATGTGAATACGATGCGCTCCATTCCTTTGGTGATGGTGATTCTCTGGTTCTTCCTATTGATTCCGATGTTGATTGGCAGGCCAATTGGAGCAGACCTTTCGGCCACGATTACCTTCATTGCTTTTGAGGCGGCATTCTTCTCGGAGATTGTTCGTGCCGGTATTCAATCAGTGTCAAAAGGTCAAACCTATGCAGGTGAGGCTCTGGGAATGACCTATGGTCAGAACATGCGTCTTGTGGTTTTACCCCAAGCCTTCAGAAATATGATTCCAGTATTTATGACGCAGACGATTGTTCTGTTTCAAGATACCTCTTTAGTCTATGCAATTGGCGCCTACGACTTACTTAAAGGATTTGAGATTGCCGGTAAAAACTATGGCCGACCAATCGAAACCTATATTTTGGCTGCGGCTACTTACTTTGTAATTTGTTTCTCGCTTTCTAAAGTGGTGCGCAAGATTCAAGCTAAAGTCGCCATTATTCGCTAATCCCATCCAGTGCAAATTAAATAGATCATCATGATTGAACTTCAAAATGTTTCCAAATGGTATGGCTCATTTCAGGTATTAACTGATTGCTCCACATCGATTAAAAAGGGTGAGGTTGTTGTGATTTGCGGACCTTCAGGTTCTGGTAAATCCACCCTGATTAAAACCATTAATGCCCTTGAGCCTTTCCAGGCGGGTGAGATTTCCGTTGATGGCATTGCTCTGCATGACCCCAAAACCAACTTACCTAAATTGCGCTCCCGAGTGGGTATGGTGTTCCAACACTTTGAGCTGTTCCCACATCTGAGTGTTACTGAAAATCTTACGCTTGCTCAAATGAAGGTCTTGGGTAGGTCTGCTGATGAAGCAAAAGCCCATGGTCTGAAGTATTTAGAGCGAGTGGGTTTGATGGCGCAAAAAGACAAATTCCCAGGACAGTTGTCTGGAGGTCAGCAGCAACGGGTAGCAATTGCACGCGCCTTAAGTATGGATCCGATTGTGATGCTGTTTGATGAGCCAACATCAGCCCTTGACCCCGAGATGGTGGGTGAGGTGCTCGATGTGATGGTGAAACTGGCTAACGAAGGTATGACGATGTGTTGCGTTACTCATGAGATGGGTTTTGCACGCAAGGTGAGTCACCGCGTTATCTTCATGGATCAGGGAAAAATTATTGAGGATTGCAGCAAGGACGAGTTCTTTGGCAATCCCGAAGCTAGATCGCCGAGAGCCAAAGATTTTCTCTCAAAAATTTTAGATCACTGATTTAAATTCCCATCTCAGCAAAGACTTCTTTCGCGCATCTAAAGCTATCAATCGCTGCTGGTACGCCACAGTAGATTGCAGTCTGCATTAGGATTTCACGAATCTCGTCTTTGGTCAGGCCGTTATTAATAGCGCCTTTTAGATGTAACTTCAGTTCGTGAGGGCGGTTCAGTGCTGTCAGCATAGATAAGTTGATCATGCTTCTTGAGCGGCGATCTAGTCCAGGTCGATTCCAGATATCGTTCCAGCAGTATTCGGTGACTAATTCCTGCATGGGCATATTAAAGTCGCCCGCATTCTTGATGGAGTTATCTACATACTCAGACCCCAGTACCTCACGGCGAGTTTTTAGGCCTTTTTCAAATGCTTCTTTATTCATCTTGATCTCCTGTAGTGATGCCATATCGAATGGATTCCATATATTGCCACTATTCATGTAGCGTTGTTTAGCCTAGAATGATTCCCATGAAAATCATCACCCCTATGCGCATTGCCGCTCTGTCTATCGCGCTTGCTCTGCTAAGCGCCTGTTCCGTTGATAAGCTCGAGGCAAGACTTCAAGCTGACCCAGAATGTAAGCCAGTTATGAATGCCAAGACTGGCGCTTTAATGCCTTGCCCTGGGACTGATAAGCAATTTTATAAATCTATTCCAGCCTTAAACGTGAGTGCGCCTAAGGCAACCCAGGCTGTAGCAACTACGCCAACTTCAGCTGGCGTAACATCAAGCCCAAAAGCGACTGTTGCACCAGTTGAGTGCAAGCCGCAACTTCATCAAAAGTCGGGAAGCTTGATGCCTTGTCCGGCTCCCTAGGGCAGCATGAATTGCAGCGCCGAATGAGGCGTATGATCAGTTAAAACTAGCTCAAGAGCTAATGCCAATCACACTACACACTGGATACAAAATGAACAAATTAGGCGCTTTAGTTGCAGCAATCTCTGTAGCTACTTTATTGGCTGCTTGTAGCAATACCCCGAAGTTGGCAAGTCAACCAATGCCTAGGTCTGGCTTCTTGCCAGATTACTCTGTGCTTGTTCCGATGGCGACTTCAGAAGCCGATACTCGTATTTGGAGATATCGCAAAGCTGGCGTGAATCCAGGTACATACACTGCGGTAATCTTGGATCCAATTTATTTGAACCAGAACGCTACTAAAGAAATTTCTCCACAGGTAATTAATCAGGCCAAGGTGGCATTGCAAGACTCCATGGTCAACGCAGTGATGAGCCGTGGCAATATTAAGATCGTGAATCAACCTGGTCCAGGTGTAGCGCGTATCTCTGTTGGTATTACTGGTGCAGAAAGCTCAGCTGACAGTTTGCAGCCATGGAATTTCACGCCAATCGGTTTGGCAATGAATGCGGCTGCTTATGCTGGCGGTGTTAACTCTAAAACTCCGGCGATGTTGGTAGAGAGCAAGATTACTGACAGTCAATCCAAAGAAGTGCTCGGCGAAGGCTTGGTAACCATTCAGGGTGAATCATTCCGTACCGGTGGCGGCTCAGTTGAATCATTTGTAGCTATGGCTAAAAAGGTGGTTAAGGTAGCCATGGAAACTTCTGCTGACCCAAGAGCAACTGCCACTACTAAATAATTATGCGAAATCTCATTACATACTTAAGTCTTATTGGATCAGCGGCATTCATATTTGCAGCCGTCCCTGTGCATGCTGATGATGCCTCGCGTAATAAAGAAATTCAGGAGCGTTTTGCTCAATGTGACGTGAATCGCGATGGCAAACTAACTCTTGATGAAGCCAAGGGTTGCATGCCTCGCATCTATGATCATTTCAGTATGATTGACTCCCAGAATAAAGGCTATGTCACTGTTGCAGAAATTGAGGCGGTAGCGAATAGGTAATGATTAATTACATTGAAGAGCCTCAGATGAGGCTCTTTTTTATTGGAGTAGATGATGACGTACCTAATTGAAGGCTTTAAAGATTCCATCATTACGGTTCCCTCTGAAGATGGCCCTATTAATATTGCTTGCCAGACTGCGGGTTCTGGGCCTGCATTGCTATTGCTACATGGTTTCCCTCAAACCAAAGCCATATGGAGACATATCGCCCCTGAGTTAGCAAAACGATTCTCAGTAGTTGTAACCGATCTTCGGGGTTATGGTGCTTCATCAAAGCCGGCCGGTGCACCTGATCACTCTACTTATTCAAAAAGAGCCATGGCTGCTGATCAGCATGCTGTGATGCAAGCGCTTGGGCATAAAAAGTTTTCTGTATTGGGTCATGACCGTGGCGGTCGGGTATCGCATCGCTTGGCGATGGATTTTCCTGAAAGTGTGGAGCGTTTGATGGTGTTGGATATTTCCCCGACACTGACGATGTATGAGAACACCACAATGGAATTTGCCAGGGGCTATTGGCATTGGTTTTTCTTAATCCAACCCCATCCCATTCCAGAAACGCTCATTGGTGCCAATCCCGAGTTTTGGATCGGAAATCATATGGGCAGACATGCCGGGACTGGAATTTTTGATGCGCAATCTTGGGCAGAGTATTTAGCGGGTGCAAGTAATCCAGAATCCATGCATGCCATGTGCGAGGACTATCGTGCTGCAGCCACCATTGATTTAATTCATGATCGAGCCGATAGGGATGCTGGAAAAATGCTAGCGATGCCCTTAAGAGTTCTCTGGGGTGAGCATGGCCTAGTTGCTAAGTGCTTCTCACCAATTGAAGATTGGAAGAGAGTGGCAAAGACTGTCTCTGGAAAAGGTGTCCCATGTGGACATTACATTCCCGAGGAGCTGCCTCAAGAGCTTCTTGCTGAGGCGGAACTATTTTTTATTTGATTGGGTCACTTGAACAATTTGGGAAGTTTTTTGGATCCCACTGGCCAAGTTAAAACAATCTTTGGGTCAATCTTGAGGATTTTCTTGTCTTTCTCTGGATAAGAAAATCTTGATAACAAATCCGCAATCAGATTGAGGTGTGCAAGCTTTTTGTCATTTGCATTAATGACGGTCCAGAGTGCATCTGATGAGCTAGTTTGCTTGAGCATTTTGTCTCGAGCGTCTGAGTAAGCGTCCCACATCTTCTGAGCTTTCTGATCTATAGGGCTAATCTTCCACTGCTTCAGCGGATCTTTTTCTCGATCTTTGAGTCTTTTAGCTTGCTCTTCTTTGGAGATGTCTAGGTAGTACTTTACGATTTGAATATTCGATTTTACAAGCAAGGCTTCAAAATCATTCACTGTTGCCATGAATAATTTATATTGATCATCAGTGCAAAATCCCATTACTTTTTCAACGCCGGCACGGTTATACCAACTTCGATTAAAGAGGATCATTTCACCGGCCGAGGGTAGCTGCGCAACGTATCGTTGAAAGTACCATTCATGCTCCTCAATCGAGGAAGGGGCCGCTAGGGCAACAACCTTAGTGTCTCTCGGACTTAAATTTTCAGTAACGCTTTTAATGCTTCCATCTTTGCCTGCGGTATCACGCCCCTCGAAAATAACTAAGAGACGCTTACCTTTTTGAATGATGTGGCGCTGGAGTTTGACTAATTCAATTTGAAGAAGTCGTAAATCTGCCTCGTAAGTATGTTCGGGGACCAAAGATTTGCTCACGGGCAGTCTTTACTATCAATACTTCTTTTATTAAGCAGTTGTTGCTGGAGCAACTTTTTTAGCTGGAGCTTTTCTGGCCACCGCTTTCTTGGCAGCCGCTTTTTTCGCTGGAACTTTCTTAGCAGGTACTTTTTTGGCAACCACTTTTTTAGCGGGCGACTTTTTCGCTACAGCTTTTTTAGCCGGCGCTTTCTTGGCGGGAGCTTTTTTCTCCATCTTATCCAAGGCCTTTGCTAGCTTATCAATTAACTTTTCTCTATCGGCTTCCAGCTTGTCTAATTTTTTCAATAATTGCTTTACTAATTTTTTCTGACTCATGGTGTATTCCTTTAAAGAGAGTGCTATTTGTTAAAACTTGATAAAAGGCTGACGCCTACCCATCGATCCTACGTCCTATTGGGGTGAGTTTCAAGCGATTGTGACAGTCTGAGCTGTATTTAATTTGATGCTAAATTGAGTCGTATGTTCAAAATTTTATTCTCACTCCCCAGAACTGTGTGGCTTATAGGCCTTATTAGTTTTGTGAATGATGCTGCAAGTGAGATGCTATATCCCTTAATGCCGCTCTATCTCGCTACTGTGCTCATGGCGGGACCCAAAGCGCTAGGCTTAATTGAGGGGATTGCTGAGGCTAGCTCTAGCATCTTTAAATTGGTTTCTGGTGTGATAGTTGATCGTACAAAAAAGACCAAGCCTTGGATTGTGATTGGCTATTTTTTAGCAGGAATTGGTAGACCCTTAATTGCCCTGGCTAATTCTTGGGCTTGGGTTTTATGTATCCGTTTTACCGACCGCCTTGGTAAGGGATTGAGAAGTTCTCCACGGGACGCATTGCTAGCGGAGAGCGTTGAGCCCAATAAACGTGGCATTACATTTGGCCTACATCGTTCGATGGATAACGCAGGCGCAGTCTTTGGACCTCTGATGGCAGCATACTTGTTATGGATGGAAATTCCATTGCGAGATATCTTTCTATGGGCAATAGTGCCTGGCATTATTACTGTGACTTTGGCTCTCTGCCTTAAAGAGCCAGCTCGCGAGCAAGCAGTGGTGAAACCATTCTCGTGGTCACTCATAGGCCTGCCGCCTCAGTTCAAGCGCTATATTTTGGTTGCTGGAATTTTTGCTTTAGCAAATTCATCTGACATGTTCTTATTGTTAAGGGCGAGAGAGTTAGGGGTTCCTCAAGAGCAAATTCCTTTGCTGTGGGCTGCCATCTCCTTGATCACAACTATTTTTGGAACGCCGCTATCTGCACTCTCGGATCGATTCAGTCGTAAAAACTTTATTCTGATTGCTTGGGCTGCATTTGCATTCTTTTATATTGCAATGAGTTTTTCTGGCATCACTCTATGGATGCTTTGTGGGCTATTTGCCATTTACGGATTGTTTAAAGCCGCAACCGAAGGTGTAGAGAAAGCTTTAGTGGCAGATCTCGCTCCAAAAGGGATGGCAGGAACTGCTTTTGGTTGGTTCAATCTCATCTCGGGATTGATGTTGCTACCAGCGTCGCTGATCTTTGGGTGGCTTTACGAATCCTTTAACCCTAGCTATGCTTTTTTGTTTTCAGGGTCTTGCGCTGGACTGGCATTTCTATTGCTTGCTTTTTGGGTATTTCCCAGTCGGCAAGAGCATCAGGTTTATATTAACCCTTAGCTCAACCTCTTAGAAAGTATCTACATGAAATGCCTGATCAGACACCTTTTCTCTCTAAGCCTATTCCTCATCAGCTCTTTGGCTTTAGCCCAACAAAATGATGCCATTATTCAAACGGCCCAAGTGCAAGCGGCTATGGCACGAGGCGCAATCATTTGGGATGTGCGAGATGAAAAGAGTTATCTAGAAGGACACATTCCCGGTGCCATCAATATCGGTGATGCTGGCAATACTCTGCGGGATGCAAATAAAGAGGATTACATTGCCACTGCCAAGATTCAGGCGATTTTTAATCAGGCAGGGCTAGATATTAATAAAGACATCGTGGTGTATGGCTCGCGCGGAAATCCTTATGCTTACTTTGGCCTTTATACGATTAATTATTTCGGCGGGAAGCAGGCTCAAATCTATCATGACGGTATCGATGCCTGGAAATCAGCTGGCTTGCCCTTGCAAAAAGATCGCGCAACCTTACCGGCAGTATCTGTAGTGCTGGTACCCCAGTCTCAGTTAGTAGTTAGCAATGAGGAAATGTTAAAACTTGCGCAATCTAAATCTGTTCAAATTATTGATGCTAGAACCCCTGATGAGTTTTCTGGGAAAGATGTTCGCGCGATCCGAGGTGGTCATATTCCTAATGCGGTCAATATTCCCTTTGAGGAAAATTGGCAGGATCCCGCTACTTCTATTAAGTTAAGTAAGAAGCAGGTTGCTGATAATTCTGGCATGACACTAAAAAGCCAAGCGGATTTGAAAAAGCTGTATTCAAGCTTGGATCCAAATCAGGAGACGGTAGTCTATTGCCAAAGTGGGGTACGTGCATCTGAAACCGCAACCGTTTTAAAAAATCTAGGCTTCAAGAAAGTGAAGGTCTATGACTCATCTTGGCTTGGTTGGGGAAATAACCTAAAAGCTCAGGTCTCGGACGAAACCTTCTTAAATGTTGGTGCATTGAATGCCAAGATGGCGGCTATGCAAAATAAGATCAATCAATTGGAAGAGGCCTTGAAGGCAAAAAGCAATTGATTTCCAATGTCTGCTAGCTCAGAAAATTAAAAAACCCCAGAAAATGACATTCTTCTGGGGTTTTTTGTTAATACGGTGAACTATTCTGGATGGAAGTTATTGCTGGCCATAAAGCTAATAGTGCGCTCAAAGCCCAAAATGCGGATATAGCGCCAAGCGATATCGCGGTATTTGCTATCTAAATAGCCAATCGCGACTTCAGGCGTCCTTTTGGACAAGTCGATCTGTTGAATTGCACGGGCCCAACGTTTGAGTCTTGTTGACATATTTGCCACCTCCATGACCATACAACGCATGGAAAAGTGGCTGAGATGACAGGAATAAGTAATATTTTTGAAGAAATTAGCAAAAATCAGTCAAATCGACTGTTTTTCAGCCTCAGCCCGCTCTTTTTTTGCCGCTTTAGCGCGTGCTTTGATGGGTTTTAGGTACATCAGCAGGCAAATGAAGGCGACAGTGCCTATGGTGGTTTCTAGGACAGCCATCCAGAAATTAGCCCCAGTTTCCAAAATACGGACCAATCCCTCGGTGATGTAGAGCAAGACCAGCATCGAGGCCCATTGCATGGTGTAGACATTACCTTTCCATAGACCTGGGATGGCAAATAAGAGGGGGATGGCCTTCAGAATGAGCCAAGAGCCACCAGGTCTGAGGGGGGAGATAAACCATTCCCAGGCTATGCACAGAATGAACAGGTCAACAAAAGCTGCAGTAGCAATGAGCTGATATGGATTTTTGGAGAGCCAGCTTTTGAGCATAAGTAACCTTTAAATAAGTTTGAGAGCGGTCAGTGCCAGGCGTTTACCTTGGGCAATGGCTAACCGTTGCTCTTCGGCACTAATCGGCGCTCTGCCATCAGCATGGGCAAGGTGGGTGACGCCGTAAGGACTGCCGCCGGTTGAGGTGCTCATCAGATCGGGTTCGCTATACGGAATACCCATGACCATCATCCCGTGGTGAAGCAGGGGAATCATCATGGTGAGCAAGGTGCTTTCTTGTCCGCCATGCAGGCTGCCAGTACTGGTAAAGACGCAAGCAGGCTTGCCAACAAGAGCGCCATTCATCCACTCAGAGGAACTGCCATCCCAAAAGTATTTCATCGGGGCGGCCATATTGCCAAAGCGAGTAGGGGATCCAAGCGCTAAACCGATACATTCTTTTAAATCTGAGTACTCAACATAAGGGGCGCCATCAGCTGGGACGGCAGCTTCAGTGGATTCGCAAACGGTGGAGATGGCTGGGACCGTGCGTAATCGGGCATTGGCTCCTGGAACACTTTCAATACCTTCAGCAATCAGGCGTGCCAGGTCTCGCGTGGCTCCGTAGCGTGAGTAGTACAAAACTAAAATGTCGGATTGGCTCATATTCTTCTCTAATCTCTTATGATATGGGCGATGCGCCTCATTCGTAATCCTCAATTATGGCTCTCTCTTGGAAAAGAGATATGGGAGCGCAATCGCGGCCAGAATCTCAAGCAGGTGGCGGCTAGTTTGGCCTTTACTACTACGCTTTCCTTGGTTCCGATGTTGACGGTGGCCTCCATTCTGATTGGCTATCTACCGAGTGTCGTCAGGATTAAATATGCCTTTCAGGCATGGCTGCTCGATACCTATATGCCTGGTGGACTTAACCAGCAGGTCTTTAATTACTTAGATCAATTTTCAGCGCAGGCTAAAGGTCTTACCTTAATTGGTTTGCTTGGACTGGTGATTACGACCATCATGACAATGGCAGTCATTGAGAGCGCCTTTAATCAGATCTTTCGCATCACTCAGAGACGACCTATTCTGAAGAAAATTGCGATCTACTCAGCGGCCACTATTTTGGGCCCCATCCTTCTGGGTGTTGGGACCTATTTGAGTGGTCTTTTATTTGGCGCTGCTGAAGGCTGGACAGAGACCCTGAGCTTCGGCTTGGGCTTTATCGCAACAGTAGTGCCAGTGCTGTTGGCAATGTCCGTTTTTTCGGTAGCCTACAAAATTCTTCCTTATGCCCAAATTCAATGGCGTGATGCTCTTAGCGGCGCATTCTTTGCGGCGCTGACTTTTGAGTTGATGAAATTTGGCTTCGGCCTCTTTTTAACGAATGTAGCCTTTTACAAAACGGTCTATGGTGCCTTTGCCATCTTCCCATTGGCGCTCATTTGGATTTACCTGACTTGGTGGATTACCTTAGCTGGAGCCGTCCTGGTTGCCAATCTTCCCAGCATTCGGAGTGGGGTGATTAGGGTTATTCGTTACTGAATTCCCTCACTTGACCCTTGATTCCTTCAGGGCTTAAGAATATATTGATCAAATAAGAACTCATTGCTGGAGACCGTATGAAAGTTTGTGACATATTGCGCGTAAAGGGCAGCACACTCTTTACTGTGGCGCCAGACACTGCTTTGCAAACTGCCGTCTTAGTGATGAGCGAGCACGATATTGGTTCTCTGGTCGTTATGGAGTACGAAAACCTCGTGGGTATTCTGACCTTCCGAGAAGTGATCTCAGCATTGGCGAAGCACCACGGTAAATTAGATGACCTCAAGGTAAAGAGCGTGATGAATGCCAAGCCGCTGACCTGCAATATGGAAACAGAGATTGATGAGGTGCGTCGCATGATGTTGGTTGACCATGCCCGCTATCTGCCAGTCATTGATCAAAAGATGCTGATGGGCGTGATTTCTTTCTATGACGTGGCTAAATCGGTAGTTGAGGCTCAAGACTTTGAGAACACCATGCTGAAGGCTTATATCCGCGACTGGCCGGAAGAGGCCGAAAAGGCAGCCCCTTAAGCAGCCTAGCCTGATAGCCCTGACAAATGACATAATGTCGATATGTCAGGAAATACTTTAGGCCTTCTCTTTACTGTCACCACTTTTGGTGAATCCCATGGTCCCGCGATCGGCGCTGTTGTTGATGGCTGTCCTCCAGGAATGTCTTTATCCGAAGCGGATTTGCAGATTGATTTAGATCGTCGCAAACCAGGAACTTCGCGTCATGTGACTCAACGTCAAGAAGCTGACAAGGTTGAGATCCTGTCTGGTGTTTATGAAGGCAAAACTACCGGTGCGCCAATTGGATTGTTAATTCGGAACACCGATCAACGTAGTCAAGATTACGGCAATATCTTGCAAACATTTAGGCCTGGCCACGCGGACTATGCATACCACTACAAATATGGTTTACGAGATCCTCGTGGTGGTGGACGCTCTTCAGCAAGATTGACTGCGCCTGTAGTGGCCGCAGCAGCAATTGCGAAGAAGTGGTTGAAAGAGCAATATGGCACTGAGTTTTATGGCTACATGAGTCAGCTCGGTGAAATTGAAATCCCATTTAAAGATGCGGCCCTGATTGAGAGCAATCCTTTCTTTGCTGCCAATGCCGATATCGTTCCTGAATTAGAGGCTTATATGGATTCACTGCGTAAGGCAGGGGATTCTTGTGGGGCGAAGATTGAGGTGCGGGCGCGTAATGTGCCGATTGGATTGGGTGAACCCTTATTTGATAAGTTGGATGCTGATATTGCGCATGCCATGATGGGTATCAATGCTGTTAAGGGTGTAGAGATTGGTGCAGGCTTTAAGTCAGTAGCGCAGCGCGGTAGCGAGCATGGTGATGAATTACATCCAGATGGTTTTGCTAGCAACCATAGTGGCGGCACTTTGGGCGGCATCAGTAGCGGCCAAGATTTGCGTGTATCGATTGCAATCAAACCAACCTCGAGCATTCTGAGTCCAAAACAATCAGTTGATTTGGATGGTAAGCCTATTACTGTGCAAACCAAAGGTCGTCATGATCCTTGTGTTGGCATTCGGGCAACGCCGATTGCTGAAGCGATGCTAGCTTTGGTATTGATCGATCACGCTTTGCGTCATCGTGCCCAATGTGGTGATGTGAAACATACTGTTCCGCCGATACCGGCAGCACGTCCCGGTTCAGCAACCGATTAAATAAAGCTAAGTAAAAGAAAATGACACCTTCAGTGCGTTGGGCCTTCGGGTCCTTTTTCTTTTTATATTTTGCTTACGTTGGCTTAGTTTCTCCCTACGCCAGCCTCTTTTTTCTCGATCGTGGCTTTAGCGTTATTGAGATCGCAGTCTTAATGTCTATGCTGCAAATTACGCGAATAGTGGGCCCATTCTCTTGGGGGTGGTTATCTGACTATCTGTCTAATCGTATCGGGATCATTCGCTTTTGCGCCTGCCTAGCGGCAGTGACTTTCTTATGCATCTTTTTTCTGCAAAGCTACATTGCATTCTTCATTTGGATGTTTGTGCTGCACACTATCCTCAGTAGTTTGATGCCATTAGGTGAGTCGGCTACAGTGCATGCTTTATTTAAAGATAATTCATTTGATAAGCGCTATGGGCGTTTGCGTCTATGGGGCTCAATTGGTTTTATAGCCATGGTCTTATTTGCCGGTGAATTATTTCAGCGTAAAGGTATTGAGCTCTATCCCATAGTGGGCGCGGTGATTCTGACCTTCTTGGCATTAGTTACCTTTCGCTTGCATGAGCCCAAGATGGAGCGTCGCAAGATGGTCAAGGGCGAACTCCTGATTGTTTTATTTAATCCCGATGTGCGCTGGTTCTTGCTCTCCGGATTTTTTATGATCTTTGCGCATGCTGCTTTGTATGTGTTCTATTCACTTTACTTAGCTGACCTAGGTTATGACAAGTTCCAGATCGGTTTGTTCTGGGCCTTAGGCGTTGGGGCAGAGGTGATCTTCTTCTATTTCCAAAGCAAAGTGTTAAGTCGCCTTGATGCCGAAGTCATTTTGCAGATTGCCTTTGGTATTGGTGTGTTCCGCTTTATCTTGATTGCATTCTTCCCGGTGACCTGGGTACTGATTCTGGCTCAGCTAATGCATGCTGGTACTTTTGGGGCTCACCATAGTGCAGCTACCAAATTACTTCAACGCTGGTTTACTGGCCCACTGCAGGCGCGAGGCCAGGCATTGATGGCAACGGTATCTTATGGCTTAGGTGGAACGCTAGGTGGTTTGGTTGCGGGCTGGCTCTGGGAGGCAACTCAGCCACGCAATGTGTTCGTAATGGCCGCCTTGGCCTGTGGTCTAGCGGGTATGGCGATTGGGAAACTGCGTCCTCGTCACTACACGGCTAGATAACAAGCGCTGAAAATAACGATCTTTACATTGACCCATAGTTAGGGCCACCGCCACCTTCAGGGGTAATCCAAACAATGTTTTGACTTGGGTCCTTGATATCGCAAGTCTTGCAGTGCACGCAGTTTTGCGAATTAATTTGCAAATGCGCTTGACCATCCTTTTCTACATATTCATACACACCAGCAGGGCAGTAACGTTGCTCTGGTCCTGCATAGGTTTTGAGATTCAAGCTCACTGGTACCGATGCATCTTTTAAGGTGAGATGGATGGGTTGATTCTCGGCATGATTCGTATTGGAGATAAATACGGATGAGAGGCGGTCAAACGTAATCTTGCCATCGGGCTTTGGATAATCGATTGGTTGATGCTGCGCCGCTGGTTCAAGGCACTCATGATCTGCATGCTTTAAATGAATTGTCCAAGGCATATTGCCGCCCAAAAGTTTTTGTTCAAGGCCAACCATGAGGGTGCCTAAATACAAACCTTTTGACATCCACGGCTTAAAGTTGCGAGCCTGACTTAACTCAGTATGGAGCCAGCTATTTTTGAACGCGCTTGCATACGCAGCCAATACATCAGCAGAGCGATTCTCAGCAAGTGCGGCAACAGCAGCTTCAGCAGCGAGCATGCCGGTCTTAATGGCTGCATGACTTCCTTTGATGCGGGATGCATTTAAGAAGCCTGCATCACAACCGATCAATGCGCCACCCGGAAAAACAGTTTTAGGTAGGCTATTTAAGCCACCCGCTGTCAATGCACGTGCGCCATAGGCCAGGCGTTTTCCACCTTCAAAAGTCTCACGAATCTTTGGATGCAACTTATAGCGCTGGAACTCTTCAAACGGCGAGAGGTAAGGGTTCTTATACGAAAGGCCCACCACTAAGCCAACAGCAACTTTATTGTCACCCAAGTGATACAAGAATGAGCCGCCATAGGTCTCACTCTCTAATGGCCAGCCAGCGGTATGAACCACTAGCCCAGGTTTACTCTTAGAAGGTTCGACTTCCCATAACTCTTTAATGCCAATGCCGTAGCTTTGTGGATCAGCATCTTTATCCAGCGCAAACTTGGCAATGAGTTGCTTGCCTAAGTGGCCACGTGAACCTTCGGCGAACAGAGTGTACTTGGCACGCAATTCCATGCCGAGTTGAAATTGATCAGTGGGTTGACCTTCTTTATCCAGACCCATTGCACCAGTAATAACGCCACAAACTGCACCTTGCTCGTTGTACAGAATTTCTGCAGCTGGAAATCCCGGGAAAATTTCTACACCGAGATTCTCAGCTTGCTGACCTAGCCAGCGAGTCACATTGGCTAAGCTAACAATGTAGTTACCTTCATTCTTAAAGCAGTGGGGCAGCATCCAATTCGGAACTTGGAATGAACTCTCTTTAGTCAGAAACAAAAACTGATCTTGGCTGACTTCGGTATCGAGAGGTGCGCCCAGCTCCTTCCAGTTAGGAAAGAGTTCGGTCAGTGCCTTGGGATCCATGACTGCGCCAGAAAGGATGTGCGCACCGATTTCAGATCCCTTTTCGAGAACGCAAACGCTAATCTCTTTGCCAGATTCGTTAGCTAACTGTTTTGCTTTAATAGCTGCAGATAAGCCTGCCGGGCCGCCACCTACGATAACTAGGTCGTAATCCATCGATTCTCTAGGGCCAAACTGTTCGAGTAATTCCTGGGCAGTCATTTGATTTCTCCGGCGGTACTTATAAATAGGGTGCTTAAGGTATTTGGGGTGTTTTAAGCATTTCTGCTAATTAAATAGCCCCAAATCACACCTATAGTTTAGTTCTAAGCCAGAAAAACCAGGTTGGTGCCCAATGCTTATAGGCTTGAGAGGCTAAGGCGTTATGATTGCTTTTTTACCCTTTTTGGCAATATTAGGACGAATTTATGAATAAGACTTACCCATCAGCTGTAGATGCCTTACGGGATATCTTGAAGGATGGCCAGAAGCTCGCCGTTGGCGGTTTTGGTTTGTGCGGTATTCCTGAAGCCTTGATTCAAGCGGTTAAGGATCTTGGTGCGCAAAATCTTACAGCGATTGCTAATAATGCTGGGGTAGATGGCTTTGGCTTGGGTTTGCTATTGAACTCAAGGCAAGTAAAGAAGATGGTCGCATCTTATGTGGGTGAGAACAAAGAGTTTGAGCGTCAGTTTTTGGCTGGCGAGCTTGAGTTGGAATTTACTCCGCAAGGAACCTTGGCAGAAAAGTTGCGTGCAGGCGGTTGCGGTATTCCGGCTTTCTACACCAAAACAGGTGTGGGCACTTTAGTTGCTGAAGGTAAGGAAGAAAAAGAATTCGACGGTGAGCGCTACATCATGGAGCGTTCAATCATTTCAGACATTTCTCTAGTGAAAGCATGGAAAGCCGATAAATCTGGCAATCTGGTGTATCGCTATACGGCTCGTAACTTCAATCCGGTTGTTGCAATGGCGGGGAAGATTACTGTTGCTGAGGTGGAAGAGATTGTGGAGAACGGTGAGTTAGATCCAGATCAGATTCATACGCCAGGTATCTATGTGCATCGTTTAGTGCTCAACACTGAGCCTGAGAAGCGTATTGAGCAGCGCACCTTATCAAAGGCTTAACTACCAATAGTTAAGCCTATACACCGTACAGAATATTTAGGAAGATCGATATGCCTTGGAATAGAGAAGAAATGGCGGCACGTGCTGCTAAAGAGCTAAAAGATGGTTACTACGTGAACTTGGGTATTGGCATGCCAACCCTGGTTGCAAACTATGTACCAAAAGATATGGAAGTATGGCTTCAATCTGAAAATGGTTTATTGGGTATCGGCCCATTCCCAACTGAAGAAACAATTGATGCTGATTTGATTAATGCTGGTAAGCAAACGATTACTACTTTGCCAGGCTCATCAATCTTTTCTTCTGCAGATTCATTTGGAATGATTCGTGGTGGAAAAATCAATATCGCGATTTTGGGTGCGATGCAGGTAAGTGAGCATGGCGACTTGGCGAACTGGATGATTCCAGGCAAGATGGTTAAAGGTATGGGCGGCGCAATGGATTTGGTTGCCGGCGTGAAGCATGTAGTTGTCCTAATGGAGCATGTCGCTAAGAAGAAAGATGGCACAGAAGAAATCAAGATCTTGCCGAAATGCACTTTGCCATTGACTGGGGTAGGCGTAATTAGTCGCATCATCACTGACCTTTGCGTCCTTGATATCACTCCTAAGGGCTTGAAGTTGGTCGAGTTGGTTCCAGGCGTATCTAAGGAACACGTTGTGTCTAAAACAGGTGCCCCTGTCGATACATCAGGTTTCTAACCTTTTTCATCGGATAGTGAAATAATGGGGTCAATGACCCCATTTCTATTTCTAAAGAGCCTTTTATGAGCGCTGTAGATCATTCGCTTCATGCACATAAGCAAGGTGATGCTAAGCATTCCCATGCCAAACAGGTCTCTAATCAAAGCCTCCTTCTCATTGCCTTAGTTCTGACATTAGGTTTTTCTGGGGTAGAGGGTGCGGCAGCGTATTTTGCGAATTCATTAGCATTGATATCGGATGCAGGTCACATGGTGACGGATGCAGCCGCATTAGGCTTGGCCTTATTAGCCCAAATTATTTCTCGTCGTCCGCCATCACCTAAACATTCTTTTGGCTTTGGACGCGCAGAAGCATTAGCCGCCTTTGTAAATAGCATTGCAATGTTGGCCTTAGTAGTTTGGATTATGGTTGAGGCAGTTAGTCGATTTTATGATCCACATAAGGTTGATGGATTAACGGTGACCGTGGTAGCTGCTATTGGCCTACTAATGAATATTGTCGTGGCATGGGTACTTTCGCGCGATAAGAAGAGTGTCAACACGCGTGCCGCATTGGTTCATGTAATGGGCGATCTATTGGGCTCTGTAGCTGCCTTGATTGCTGGTATCGTGATTCAGCTAACTGGCTGGATGCCAATTGATGCCATTCTTTCTATTCTGGTTTCACTGTTGATTTTGAAGTCTACTGTTTCCATCTTGCGCGAGTCCTACCACTTCTTGATGGAGGGTGTACCGCTACATATTGACTATCTACAAGTAGGTAGTGATCTTAAAAAAGTTCCAGGTGTATTGGCTGTTCATGATTTACATGTTTGGGAAATGACGCCTAGCTTTCCAGCTTTGATTGGCCATATTGAAATCGAACAGATGAATGAGTGGCCAGATATCATGACGCGCATCAATGCGATGCTATTGGACAAACATGGTATTGATCATGTCACTCTGCAGCCTGAAATTGCCGGTATGACAGATGAGCATACCCATGATGAGCATTTGAATGAGGATATTAAAAAGCCGAATGTAACTCATCATGGTGATACCTTCTTCGTTGCTTGCACCAGCCCTGATGGCCCGCATCGTATGGCTTATCACGCCTGGGGAAATCCAAATAATCCAAAGGTATTAGTTTGTGTTCATGGCTTAACTCGTAGAGGTAGTGATTTCAAAACCCTAGCCGAGGCGATGAGCAATGATTACTACGTCGTCTGTCCTGACGTGGTCGGTCGGGGCGATTCTGATCGTCTCAAGAATCCAATGTTGTATGCCGTGCCGCAATACGTAGCAGATATGGCAAGCTTGATTAATCAACTTGGCGTTGCACAGGTAGATTGGTTTGGAACCTCTATGGGTGGTTTGATTGGTATGGTTTATGCCTCGATGCCCAAGAATCCAATCCGTCGCATGTTAATTAACGATGTTGGTCCACGGATAGAACCGGAGGCAATTAAGCGCTTAGGTTCTTACGTCGGTCAATCATTCACTTTTACTAATCGTGCCGATGCCTTGCAACGCTTAAATGAGATCTGCGCTTCGTTTGGTAGTCATACGCCCGATGAGTGGGAAATTTATAACGGGCCGATGCTAGTTCAAAAGGATGGTCTCTGGGCCATGCACTATGACCCGGATATTTCTGTGCCGTTTGCTTCGGTAAATCCGATTATGGCAAAGGCAGGAGAGATGGCTATGTGGCACGCCTTCAAACAAATCCATATTCCAATGCTGGTTGTGCGTGGTGGTGAATCGGATTTGCTTTCCGCTAAAACCGTAGCGGAGATGTGTAGGGTCAATCCTTATATTCGGAGTATTGAAATTCCAGGGGTAGGGCATGCACCTGCTTTTGTGAAGTCAGAACAAGTTGCTCTAGCAAAAGAATTCTTTAGTTAAGGACCTTAGACGCCCATGTCCAATGTTGGCAATGCATCTGAGAGCGTTAAAATTGTTGATGGCTGGTATGGTGAGCCCTCAGAAAATCATGCCGCTGGCGTTCTCAGCATTCTTAAGCAGCTTCATCTTGATGAGGCTACGCTAACCGCCGCAACTAATATTGCGCGTACCCATGGCAAAGAAGCGCTGACTAAGCTCATAGGTGATGAGTCAGCCAAGCTCCTAATTGGATACCGTGGCCTCAGGCAGGCCCAAGCTAAGCTAGTTCGCAATGATGGTGGTCTAAGCATTTCTGGGCAAGAGGAAATGCTTAGAAAGATGTTGCTCGCCTTTGGCGATGACTTACGCGTCGTTCTCATCTATCTTGCTTCTCGCCTGCAAACGCTGCGTTGGGTTGCTCAAGAAAAGTTGGAGATGCCAAAAGCTTGGGCGCAAGAGATTCTGAATATTGACGCCTCATTGGCGAATCGTCTGGGTATTTGGCAAATGAAATGGGAGATGGAGGACTTGGCGTTTCGAGTTCTTTCTCCTGAGGTCTACCGCGACATCGCTAAGATGTTGGATGGTAAGCGTATTGAACGTGAATCTTTTATTGAGCAGATTGTCAGAAAGCTCAAAGAAGAATTAAATGCCGCTCATATTCAAGGTGAGGTCCAGGGTCGCCCAAAGCACATCTACAGTATTTGGAAAAAGATGCAAGGTAAGTCACTCGACTTTGCCAATCTCTATGATGTCAGAGCATTTAGAGTTCTAGTTGAGGACGTTAAATCTTGCTACGCTATTTTAGGAATAGTGCATAACGTTTGGCAGCCTGTTCCACGAGAGTTCGATGATTACATCGCTAGGCCTAAACCCAACGGCTATCAATCTTTGCATACCGTAGTGATGGACGAGCACGGCACTGCATTTGAAATTCAGGTGCGCACCAATGAAATGCATCAACAAGCTGAGTATGGTTTGGCTGCACACTGGCGTTATAAAGAGGGCGCTTATATTGGTGTTGCTACTCCGCCAAAAAATAAACCCGCTTCTAGTGCTCCGGCCACACCAAACCCGAATCATCAAACTGGCACCCATAGTGCAGCAGTAGCCTATGAGCGTCAGATTGCTTGGGCAAGGCAGCTCATCTCCTGGAAAGAAGATGCTTGGGAGCAGCTGAAGCACCATGAGATTGATGACCATATTTATGTTCTCACTCCGCTGGGTAAAGTCATTTCATTAGAGAAGGGTTCATCGCCCATCGACTTTGCATATGCCGTTCATACTGACCTGGGTCATCGCTGTCGTGGCGCTCGAGTAGACGGTGCGATGGTGCCTTTGGATACGCCTTTGCAGAACGGCCAGACAATTGAAATCATTGCGGTAAAGCATGGCGGCCCATCCCGCGATTGGATAAGCCCTAACCGCAACTACTTGCGCTCACAGCGTGCCCGCACTCGTGTGCGCACTTGGTTTAATGCCTTGGATGATGAAGAGGCAGGTGCCAAGTCTTCTGAAGTTAAGGCTGAGCAAAAGCCAGAGGCCAAGGCAACCGTTCCGGCTCCGGAAATTATTCTCAAGCAAAGCACTCGTAAGCAGGGTCAAGCGGGCGATGTTTTGGTTGTTGGGGTAGATTCATTGCTGACACAGTTGGCGCGATGCTGTAGACCGGTGCCACCGGATGCGATTGCCGGTTTTGTGACTCAGGGACGTGGCGTATCTATACACAGGCGATCCTGTAAAACTTTCAGAGGTCTTTTGGAGCGAGCTCCAGAGCGCGTTATTCAGACTGCTTGGAATGCAGCTTCTGCAGAAGCTTTACCTACGGGTGACGCAAAACGGGTATTTCCGGCTGATTTAGCAGTAACTGGCCTAGATCGCCCTGAGCTCATGCGCGAGTTATTTGAAATCCTGACAAGGCAGGGCGTTCACGTCATTGACTTGCGTAAATCTGCTAAGCGCGGCCTTGCTCAAATCCTGTTGACTGTGGAAATTAAAGACTCAGAAGCCTTGCGTTTAGTTCAAAACAGTCTCGAAGAGGTCAAAGGGGTGACCCAAGTGCGCCGCCGGTGATAAACTCTATGGCTATATAGGCTCGTAGCTCAGCTGGTTAGAGCACCACCTTGACATGGTGGGGGTCGTTGGTTCGAGTCCAATCGAGCCTACCAACGAATAAAGACCCAAAAGTGCGCGGTTGCCGAAAAGCTGCCGCGCTTTCTTTTTGGTGGATGTTATGTAGTACATCAGTCAATCGACTGAATCTTAATAAGATGGGGTGGTCATGCTTGTAGTTACTCTGCCAGATGGATCTAAACGTGAGTTTGATGCTCCCGTTCGCGTTCTCGATGTTGCTCAAAGCATTGGTAGCGGTCTTGCCAAAGCCGCCCTCGGTGGCATTGTCGACGGCAAGATGGTTGATGCTAGCTTTGTTATCGACAAAGATAGTCAACTAGCCATCATTACCGATAAAAGCCCTGAAGCTCTCGAGATTGTCCGCCACTCCACAGCGCACTTGTTGGCCTATGCCGTTAAAGAACTCTTCCCAGAAGCGCAAGTCACCATCGGCCCAGTCATCGAAAACGGTTTCTATTACGACTTCTCCTTTCATCGCGCATTCACTCCAGAAGACTTGGTAGCGATTGAAAAGAAAATGGCTGAGCTGGTTAAAAAAGATGAGCCAGTAATTCGTACAGTGATGCCTCGTGATGAAGCGGTGAAGTTTTTTAAAGATCAAGGCGAAAACTACAAGGCAGAAATTATTTCTAGCATTCCGCAAGGCGAGGATGTGTCTTTGTATGCCGAAGGTAAGTTCACCGACTTATGTCGTGGACCACACGTTCCGTCGACTGGCAAGCTCAAGGTATTTAAGCTTCTGAGCGTTGCTGGCGCTTACTGGCGTGGCGATAGTAAGAATGAGATGTTGCAGCGTATCTACGGCACAGCTTGGTTGAAAAAAGAAGATCAAGATGCGCATTTGCATATGCTTGAAGAGGCTGAGAAGCGCGACCATCGTCGCCTGGGTAAGTTCTTGGACTTATTTCACTTTCAACCTGAAGCGCCTGGTTTAATTTTCTGGCATCCAAAAGGCTGGTCAATCTGGCAAGAAGTTGAGCAATACATGCGTCGCGTTTATCAGCGCGAAGGTTATCAAGAAGTGAAGGCTCCACAAATTCTCGATCGTGGATTGTGGGAGAAGTCTGGTCACTGGGATAACTACAAAGAAAATATGTTTACGACCGAGTCAGAGAATCGTGCTTATGCATTAAAGCCGATGAACTGCCCAGGACACGTTCAGATTTTTAACTCAGGCTTACATAGTTATCGTGAGTTGCCATTGCGTTACGGCGAGTTCGGTCAATGTCACCGTAATGAACCATCGGGTGCATTGCATGGTCTGATGCGTGTGCGTGGTTTCACACAGGATGATGGCCATATTTTCTGTACCGAAGATCAGATTCAGTCAGAAGTGGCAGCATTTGATAAAGCGGTTCGCGACGTCTATAAAGATTTTGGATTTACCGAGGTAGCTGTCAAGTTAGCCTTACGCCCAGCAAAGCGCGTTGGCGATGATGCAATTTGGGATAAAGCCGAGGCTGCCTTGCGCGGCGCCTTGACTGCTTCAGGCCAAGAATGGGAAGAATTGCCAGGCGAGGGTGCTTTTTACGGCCCCAAGATCGAATACCACCTCAAGGACTCCATTGGACGTACTTGGCAGTGCGGCACGATTCAGGTCGATTTCTCGATGCCAGCTCGTCTGGGTGCGGAATATGTCACCGAAGAGAACACCCGTAAGGCTCCAGTGATGCTTCACAGGGCAATTGTGGGCTCTTTAGAGCGTTTTATTGGCATTTTGATTGAAAACCATGCCGGAAACATGCCAGTTTGGCTTGCCCCCACACAGGCTGTAGTCCTCAATATTTCCGACAATTCCGCTGCATACGCACAAAAAGTCCAGCAATCTCTGAAAAAACAAGGGTTTAGAGTCGAATCGGATTTGCGGAATGAGAAAATTACGTATAAAATACGCGAGCACGCATTACAGAAGCTCCCATTTTTGTTAGTTGTAGGGGATAAAGAAGCAGAAAGTAATTCGGTGGCCGTTCGTGCCCGTGGCGGAGTGGATTTAGGCGTAATGCCTCTTGATGCCTTCGTTGCCCGACTCCAGCAGGATATTTCCCAGAAAGTCGGACCCGAGCCTAGCTAGGGGTGGAATGGTTTTTATTGTTTTTTTAAAGGAATTAAGAAGATCGCTACTGATAAATCGCAGCGCATAAACCGGGAGATTACTGCTCCTGAAGTGCGTCTGATTGGACTGGATGGAGAACCCATCGGTGTAGTTAAGTTGAGTGAAGCCCTGGCTTTGGCAGAAGAGAAAGAGACCGATTTGGTTGAAATTGCTCCGACGGCTGTGCCACCTGTAGTCCGTATCATGGACTTCGGCAAATTCAAGTACCAAGAAGCCAAACGTTTGCATGAAGCTAAGCTCAAGCAAAAAGTGATTCAGGTGAAGGAAGTTAAATTCCGTCCCGGCACAGACGATGGTGACTATGGTGTGAAGCTACGCAATCTAATCCGCTTTTTAGAAGATGGCGATAAGACAAAGATTACGCTGCGGTTTCGGGGTCGTGAAATGGCCCACCAAGAAATCGGAGTCAGAATGTTGGAGCGTTTGAAGTCAGACCTGATTGAGTTTGGTCAAGTAGAACAGTTTCCAAAGATGGAAGGCCGCCAGATGGTGATGGTATTGGCCCCCATTCGTAAGGCTAAGTAACTAGGTTCTACCTGGTTCTTATGTAGGGAGGCGCTGAAAAGCGCTGGTAGTGAGAAGTGCTTCTAGGTACAGGAAGCGTAACCGTCGGTTACCACCTATGTTGCACATGCAGAAGAAGGGGTGCTTTATGCCCAAGATGAAGAGCAAGAGTAGCGCTAAAAAGCGCTTCACGGTTCGCGCAGGCGGAACGATCAAACGAGGTCAGGCTTTCAAACGCCACATCCTCACCAAGAAGACCACAAAGAATAAGCGTCACCTACGTGGTACTACCGAAGTTGCGAAGGCAGACGTTAAGTCAATTCGCTCCATGCTTCCATACGCTTAACCTCAGACTAGATTAGGAGAAATAAATGCCAAGAGTCAAACGTGGGGTTACAGCAAGAGCCCGTCATAAGAAAATCACCGATGCCGCAACAGGCTATCGTGGACGTCGTAAAAACGTATTCCGTATTGCTAAGCAAGCAGTTATGCGTGCTGGTCAGTATGCATATCGTGACCGTCGCAATAAGAAACGTGTATTCCGCGCATTGTGGATTGCTCGTATCAACGCGGCAGTTCGTCAGCATGACATGACCTATAGCGTATTCATGAATGGTATGAAGAAAGCTGCGATCGAACTCGACCGCAAAGTACTTTCTGATATGGCCATTGCTGACAAAGCGGCTTTCGCTGCTTTGGTTACTCGGATCAAATCCGTAGTAAGCGCTGCAGCTTAATTCTTAGTTTATTTAATAACTAAGCTGCAATGGTTTCTCTCGACCACATTGTCGAGGATGCTAAACGTGATTTCCTCGGAGCTGCCGATGCGGCAGCTCTAGAGGACGCGAAAGCCAAGTATCTCGGTAAGTCAGGTGTTCTCACTGAGCGTTTAAAAGCGCTTGGTGGAATGTCGCCTGATGAGCGCAAGAGTGCTGGCGCCCAAATTAATCAAATCAAAACCCAAGTAGAAGCTGCATTACAAGAGCGTCGCCAAGCATTGGCTGATGCGGTATTGCTGCAACGTCTTGCGGCAGAGTCTATTGACGTTTCTTTGCCTGGTCGTGGCCAAGCTGTAGGTAGTTTGCATCCTGTGATGCGTACCTGGGAACGCGTTGAAGTGATCTTCCGCTCTATTGGTTTTGATGTAGCAGATGGCCCTGAAATTGAAACCGATTGGTTTAATTTCACCGCCTTAAATAGTCCTGAGAATCATCCTGCACGTTCAATGCAAGACACCTTCTATATCGATGGTAAAGACTCCAATGGAAAGCCTTTATTATTGCGCACCCATACCAGCCCGATTCAGGTTCGTTATGCGAGTGAGCATGTAAAGAAATATGCCCATGCTGATGTGATGCCACCAATTAAAGTGATTGCACCAGGCAGAACGTATCGTGTTGATAGCGATGCAACCCATTCGCCGATGTTTCATCAGGTTGAAGGCTTGTGGATTGCTGAGAGTGTTTCCTTTGCTGATCTCAAGGGTGTGTACACCGATTTCTTAAGAACCTTTTTTGAGACGAATGAATTGCAAGTTCGTTTCCGTCCATCGTATTTCCCATTCACTGAGCCTTCAGCTGAAATTGATATGGCCTTCGGTAGCGGCAAGTTAGCCGGTCGCTGGTTAGAGATTTCAGGGGCAGGGCAGGTGCATCCCAATGTATTGCGCAATATGGGCATTGATCCAGAGCGCTATACCGGTTTTGCTTTTGGCTCTGGCTTAGAGCGCTTGACGATGTTGCGTTATGGCGTTGATGATTTACGTCTTTTCTTTGAGAACGATCTCCGTTTCTTAGCGCAATTTCCGGCTTAATCCGCCAACCTTCTAATAGTAGATAGCGCATATGCAATTTTCTGAATCTTGGTTACGCCAATATGTAAATCCTTCATTGGATAGCAATGCTTTAGGTCATGCAATGACTATGGCCGGCCTTGAGGTCGAAGAGCAGCATTCAGTAGCGCCTGCATTTACAAAGATTGTCATCGCACAAATTCTTTCGGCTGAGCAGCATCCTGATGCAGACCGCTTACGTGTTTGTAAAGTTGATGCTGGCACTGGCCAAGAATTGCAAATTGTTTGTGGTGCACCAAACGCGCGCGCTGGCATCAAAATTCCTTGCGCTATGGTTGGTGCAGAGTTGCCGCCAGCTGAAGCGGGTGGCAAACCATTCATGATCAAAGTAGGTAAGTTACGTGGTGTAGAAAGCCAAGGCATGTTGTGCTCCGGTCGCGAGCTTGGTTTGGGTGATGATCACGAAGGCATTTTGGAGTTACCTGCGGATGCGCCAGTTGGTGAAGATATTCGTCAGTATTTAAATCTGGATGATCAGATTTTTGTAATTAAGTTGACACCTAACAAAGCAGATTGTTTGTCTTTGATAGGCATGGCGCGTGAAGTGTCCGCCATTACTGGTGCCGCATTGTGCGCATCTAAGTGGACCCCTGTAGATGTCTCCATACAAGACAAGCTAAAAGTTAGCATTGAAAACCCTGATCTTTGTGGTCGTTTTGCTGGACGCGTGATTCGCGGTGTTAACCCAAAAGCAAAAACGCCAGATTGGATCGTGGAACGTTTATCTCGTGCCGGTCAGCGAAGTATTTCTCCTTTAGTTGATTTGTCTAACTACGTTATGTTGGAGATGGGTCAGCCGACTCATGTGTTTGACATTGATAAGTTACATGGTGACTTATCTGTTCGTTGGGCAAAGTCAGGCGAAAGTCTAGAGCTATTAAATGGCCAAACAGTCACCTTGCAAGGTCCTGATTCTGCAGGCAAGCTTCAAGAGGCTGGTGTAGTTGCTGATCAAGCCGGGCCAGTAGCTTTGGCTGGGATCATGGGCGGTAATCATTGCGCAGTAACTGACGACACTAAAAATATTTATGTTGAAGCGGCTTATTGGCAGCCTTCAGCAATTCAGGGTCGTGCTCGTCGCTTTAATTTCAGTACGGATGCAGCACATCGCTTTGAGCGTGGTGTAGATCCACAAAATACCGCTAACTGCTTAGAGTATTTAACGGCTCTGATTGTTGAGGTATGCGGTGGTCAAGTTGGCTCAATTGATGATCAAGTATTGGCTATTCCTGAGCGTAAGCCAGTGAGCATGCGTTTGGCTCGTGCCATGAAAGTCATTGGCATTCCACTATCTGCTGAAATTGTTGCTGATGTATTTAAACGTCTAGGCTTTGAATTCAAGCAAGAAGCGGGTGATGTGTTTGTCGTGACTCCGCCAAGCTATCGCTTTGATATTGAAATTGAAGAAGATTTAATCGAAGAAGTCGCACGCATGTACGGCTTCGAAAATATTCCTGATGTGCCGCCTATTTCTTCTTTGAAGATGAGCGCTAAGGCTGAAGGAAAGCGTGGAGTGCATTTATTGCGCCAACGTTTAGCTCTACAGGGGTATCAAGAGGCAGTGAATTTTGGATTTACTGATCTTGAAAGTGAGCAACGTTTAGCTGCCGCTACTGAAAAAGATTTAATTGCCGTACTCAATCCAATTGCTAGTCAGTATGGCGTGATGCGTAGCAATCTATGGGGTGGTTTATTAGGCAATCTCAAGTCAAACCTAAATCGCGGCGCTGGCCGGGTTCGTTTATTTGAGACTGGTCGTGTATTTAAGCGTGATGCGAGCGTTCAAGAAGAAGCTGGCAAGGTAGCTGGTTTCCATCAGCCACAGCAAGTTGGCGGTTTAGCTTATGGATCATTTGTCCCTGAGCAATGGGCGAGTGTAGATCGTGCAGTGGATTTCTTTGATGTGAAGGGGGATCTGGAGCGTGTGCTCGATCCCTTGCATTTCACAACTGAGGCTGCAGTTCACCCTGCGTTGCATCCTGGTCGTAGCGCACGGATTCAGCTAGTAACGTCAACCGGTAAACAAAATATTGGATGGATTGGCGAATTACACCCAGGCTTGCAGCAGGCATATGAATTGCCTCAGGCTCCAGTGCTGTTTGAAATGGATTTAGAGGTCATTCGCAATCTTGGTATTCCGCAACCAGAAGAGTTAAGTAAATTCCCGGCTGTACAGCGTGATCTAGCAGTGGTCGTAAAGCAGGCTGTTTCTGCGCAAGCTTTGCTCGATGCAATGAACGCTAAAAAGCAGAACTTTGTAAAGGCGATTGAGCTCTTTGATGAGTTCAAGCCAAAAGCCGGCTCTAGTAGTATGGGTGACGATGAGAAGAGCTTGGCTTTCCGCGTTACCTTATTGAATCCACAGGAAACCCTGCAGGATGCACAAATTGAAGCGGTTATGACGGCTTTATTGTCATCGCTTGAGAAAAATTGCGCAGCTCGTCTGCGCTAGGTTTAATATTAGCAAAAGCTATTACAAAGAGACTTCCGCCATGAATGATTTAGTTAGCAACGATACCGTTACCAAGAATGAGCTCTCGGAAGCTCTCTTTGATCAAGTTGGCCTGAACAAGCGCGAAGCAAAAGACATGATTGATGCCTTCTTTGATCGCATTGGACAGTCTTTAGAAACTGGCGTAGAGGTAAAGATTTCTGGATTTGGTAATTTCCAATTGCGCAATAAGTCTGCGCGTCCAGGTCGTAACCCTAAGACTGGTGAAATGATCCCGATTGCAGCCCGTCGTGTTGTCACATTTCACGCAAGTCAAAAGCTCAAAGACGTAGTTGAGTCACATGCTCGAGAAAACAGTATTTGATACTGGGTCGGCGCTGCTCAGTTCGCAGCTCCCCCCGATTCCCGCAAAGCGTTACTTCACTATCGGCGAGGTATCAGACCTGTGCGGCGTTCGCTCCCACGTACTCCGTTATTGGGAACAAGAATTTTCACAGCTAAGCCCTCAAAAGCGTCGAGGTAATCGTCGTTACTATCAACATCATGAAGTCGTCTTAATCCGCAAGATTAGGGCGCTTTTGTATGAAGAAGGCTTCACCATTAGTGGTGCCAGAAATCGCCTTGATGAGGCTCGTGGTGAGCTTCGCTTGCGTG
The DNA here is from genome assembly GCF_018881905.1 of Polynucleobacter sp. MG-27-Goln-C1. Classification (GTDB taxonomy): domain Bacteria; phylum Pseudomonadota; class Gammaproteobacteria; order Burkholderiales; family Burkholderiaceae; genus Polynucleobacter. Next base: position 604,117 of record NZ_JACVPM010000001.1, on the reverse strand, counting down.
ATGAGTTGCAGGCTGTTCTGCAAATTCTCTCTAAATAGTTACTGATACAATTTTGCTTCTCGTCGGGGCGTAGCGCAGCCTGGTAGCGTACATGCATGGGGTGCATGTGGTCGGAGGTTCAAATCCTCTCGCCCCGACCATCCATTCAATTTCAAATTTCCTATGTCATCCAGCTCAAACGATACAACTTACTTTGGCTTAACCATTCCTTTCTTGGCTCACTTGGGAGTTGTTCCTGAGTATGCCGAAGGCGGAAAATCACGCATTAGTTTGGTCATTAAGCCGGAGTTTGAGAATAGCTTTCATATTGCACACGGTGGAGTAGTCATGACTCTGTTGGATTTTGCAATGGGGGCAGCAGCTCGCAGCACGATTGATCAGCCCCTTGGCGCCATGACAATTGATATGAGTGTGAGCTTCTTGCGTCCCAGCGTCGGCAAAATCGTAGTTGAGGGAAGCGTTTTAAAGTCAGGGAAAACCATTAATTACTGTGAAGCAGTAGTTTTAAATGAGGCTGGTGAGGTTACTGCTAAATCCAGCGGTACATTTATGCTGCGAAGGTAGGGCATATTTATCTATTATAAATATAGTATTTATAATGATTATGTTAATTATTCGCTATAAATACCCTAATTAGCTTATTTCTAAGGGGTTATTAGCTGTATTGAATATATATTCCGATTTATTAATATTTGTATATAATGACCATTCAAGAATAGCCAATCCTTGGTTATTCCATAAAATTAATATTCGGAGAAATTAATACATGTCTTCTTATAAAGAGCTTTTAGCCCAACGCGAATTGCTGGATAAGCAGATTAAAGAGGCGGTTTTGCGTGAAAAGGCTGATGGCATTGCTAAAGCCAAACTCATCATTGAACAATACGATTTAACGGCATCAGACTTATTTAGTCGTAAGGCTGGTGCGCGTAGCTCTAGTGGTAAGGTTGCTCCTAAGTACCGTAATCCATCCACTGGTGATACTTGGACTGGTCGCGGTAAGGCTCCAAAATGGATCGAAGGAAGAGATCGCAGTAATTTCCTGATCTAATCTATTGATTTAAATAGATTTATTGTTTTAAAAAGGCCGCTCAGTGCAAATTGAGCGGCCTTTAACTTTAGGTTGGCAGCCCCAAGTCTCTAGGCACACTTTCTATTGAGGGCCTGGATGAATAGAGGCTCCAACAGTTCATGGCGGTTTTTATCTCCTAACGCAGTCTCAAGCTCTGGATTAGTGGCTGGATAGCCAATAATGAGGGGATTTTGGTCAATTAAGCCATTTTCAAGCTCTTCTTGGAGGGCTTCTGGGTATTGGGACCTCACGCCAACGGTATTTTCATCCGCCAGGCCCATTACCCCGGGATGTAGACGTACAAATCCCTCATCCACTAGGATAGGAATGCGCTGTGTGTCCTTGTTTTTACTCAGATAATGGATTAAATGAACCTGCTCAACGGGGGGAATTAAGGCGTCGAGAAATATCAAGTCGGGGGATATTGAAACTGCCTTCATCAGCCCCTCCAGGCTGTCAACGGATACCTCCATATCTACCTTTAATTGCCAGGATTGAATGGATTCAATGAGTTCATGGCTATTTTCAATTCTTCTGAATATGCCCATGGCAATACAGTTTTGAGTGGTTTTCTGCCTCATGGCTCTTTTACGACGGGCAAGTTGCTGATCTAAGGAGCTTGCCAGAATGCGACGGTGACCTCCGCGGGTCTTCCAGGCGATTAATTCACCTAATTCAACCATTTTCTGGACGGTACCAAGTGATACTTGTAATACTTTTGCGCTTTGACGAGTGCTTAGATATTCCAATTCTGGGGTAATTACTTTCATATATCCTTAATCTCATTAATTCATTTGAAGATTTAGAGAATACGAATCAAATCTGAGGGAATCTGTCAGGAGCGGTTTAAATCTGAGTAGGAAAATTCTTATTCGGGGTCCAAAAGGGTAAATACCCCTTAAACCCTCAAGATCAGGGAAAGCCCTTTATGAATCAATGGGTAATCGTGTTAAATTAGCATCGTTGTAACAGAATTCGCACAGATCAATTCGCAAAGCGGTTTAGCCGTAGAGCGAATGGTTTTAACCACAGTTTTTATTCGGGAAACCCGATGAAAGGTGAGCATCATGATGCAGGATCAAAGAGATAATTCCTATCTCTTCGGCGGTAACGCACCCTACGTAGAGGAACTCTACGAATCCTACTTGCACGATCCAGCTTCCGTAGCTGATCACTGGCGAGACTATTTTGATAATGTGAAGCAAATTCCAGCGGTCGATGGTTCATCTAGAACTGATATTGCCCATGGACCTATTGTTGCTTCCTTTGCTGAGCGCGCGAAGCAAGGTCCCATCCGCACAGTGTCTGATTCTGCTGACTCTGCCATGGGCCGCAAGCGTGTAGCTGTTCAACAATTGATAGCGGCGTATCGTAACGTCGGTAATCGCTGGGCAGATATTGATCCATTGAAGCGCACAGAGCGTCCGGATATTCCTGAATTAGATCCTGCTTTTTATGGCTTTACTGACGGCGATATGGATATCGTCTTCAATACCAGTAATACTTTCTTCGGCAAGAACGAAATGACCTTGCGTGATTTATTGCAAGCATTGCGTGAAACCTACTGCGGCACTCTCGGTGCTGAGTACATGTTTATCGCTGATCAAAAAATTAAAAAGTGGTGGCAAGAGAAATTAGAGTCCATCCGCTCAACCCCACATTTCAATGTGGATCAAAAGCGCCATATCCTCGATCGTGTCACAGCTGCAGAGGGTTTAGAGCGCTACCTCCAGGCTAAATATGTTGGTCAAAAACGTTTCTCTCTTGAGGGTGGTGAAAGCTTCATCGCCTGTATGGATGAGTTGATCCGTGAGGCGGGCGCCAAAGGTGTTCAAGAAATCGTAATCGGCATGGCCCACCGTGGTCGTTTAAACGTGCTTGTAAATACTTTAGGCAAGATGCCTACCGATTTATTTGCTGAGTTTGAGCACAAGGGTCCAGAAACGCTTCCTGCTGGTGACGTGAAGTATCACCAAGGTTTCTCGAGTGACATTTCTACTCCAGCCGGTCCAGTTCATTTGTCATTGGCATTTAACCCATCACATCTAGAAATCGTGAACCCAGTTGTAGAGGGCTCTGCACGTGCCCGTATGGAGCGTCGCGGAGATGTATTGGGTGAGCAGGTATTGCCAGTATTGGTTCACGGTGATGCGGCAATTGCAGGTCAAGGCGTAATGCAAGAGACTCTGGCGATGGCTGAAGTTCGCGGCTATTCCACTGGTGGCACGATTCACATTGTGATTAACAACCAAATTGGTTTCACCACATCTGATCCACGCGATTTACGTTCAAGCTTGTATTGCACCGACATCATGAAGGTGATTGATGCACCGGTATTGCACGTCAACGGTGATGATCCTGAGGCAGTGGTGTTGGCGACGAAGCTGGCAGTAGAGTTCCGCAGCCAGTTCCATAAAGACGTTGCGATAGATATTGTTTGTTTCCGAAAACTCGGTCATAACGAGCAAGACTCTCCAGCAATGACACAGCCTTTGATGTACAAAATCATTGCCGCTCATCCTGGCACACGTAAGCACTATGCCGATAAGTTAGAGGCTCAAGGTGTATTGCCTGCAGGCACTGGTGATTTGATGGTCAAGGAATACCGTGCTGCGATGGATGAAGGTAAGCAAACTTCTGATCCGGTATTGAGCAACTTCAAAGGCAAATTCGCAGTGGATTGGTCTCCATTCTTAAATAAGAAATGGACTGATGAGGCCGATACCGCTATTCCATTAACTGAATGGAAGCGCTTGGCAGAGAGAGTTTCTACAGTTCGCGAGGGTTTCCAGGTTCACCCACTGGTCGAGAAGGTATTAAAAGATCGCGCAGCTATGGGTCGTGGCGAAACTAATATTGATTGGGGTATGGGGGAGCATATGGCTTTCGCCTCTCTTGTTGCCAGTGGATATCCAGTTAGGTTGTCCGGTGAGGATAGCGGACGCGGTACCTTTACCCACCGTCATGCAGTTCTTCATAATCAAAGCCGCGAGAAATGGGATGAAGGGGTATACATTCCCCTGCGACATATTGCAAAAGATCAAGCTCCATTCCTGGTCATTGACTCCATCCTGTCTGAAGAGGCTGTGCTTGGTTTTGAATACGGTTATGCCGCTGCTGAACCAAACACCTTAACAATCTGGGAAGCACAGTTCGGTGACTTCGCAAACGGTGCTCAAGTGGTGATTGACCAATTTATCGCTTCGGGCGAAGTGAAGTGGGGTCGTGCAAACGGCTTAGTCATGATGTTGCCTCACGGTTATGAAGGCCAAGGTCCGGAGCATTCATCTGCACGTTTAGAGCGCTTTATGCAGTTATGTGCTGATACCAATATGCAGGTCATTCAGCCAACGACTGCAGCACAGATTTTCCACGTATTGCGCCGTCAAATGATTCGTCAGTTCCGCAAACCGCTGATCTTGATGACGCCAAAATCATTGCTACGTAATAAAGAAGCTGCTTCACCATTAACTGAATTCACAAAGGGTGGTTTCCAAACCATCCTGCCTGAGCGCGATGAGTCTATTGATGGCAAGAAGGTAACGCGTTTGGTGATGTGTTCAGGCAAGGTCTATTATGACTTAGCTAAAGCACGTACCGAGAAGAAAATAGATGACGTTGCCATTATTCGCTTGGAGCAGTTATATCCGTTCCCGCATAAAGCATTGAGCGCTGAGTTGAAGAAGTATCCGAATCTGCAAGAGGTTGTGTGGTGTCAAGATGAGCCACAAAACCAAGGCGCTTGGTTCTTTGTCCAGCACAATATTCTGGAGAACATGTCAGAAGGTACGAAGTTGGCATATGCAGGCCGTCCTGCATCAGCTTCACCTGCTTGTGGATATGCTCACCTCCATCAAGAACAACAGAAGTCTCTCCTTACTGCAGCATTCGCAAAACTAAAGGGTTATGTCATTACGAAGTAATCGTAGACGTCACTCAATATACAAACACTAAATAGGATTAATCATGGCTATTTTTGAAGTTAAAGTTCCCCAACTCTCCGAGTCAGTAGCAGAAGCTACTTTGTTGCAATGGAAAAAGAAAGTCGGCGATGCTGTCGGTCAAGATGAGATCTTGATTGAAATTGAAACTGACAAAGTGGTGTTGGAAGTTCCAGCGCCATCTGCTGGCGTCCTGACAGAGATCATAGTTGCTGACGGCGGTACTGTAGTGGCTGAGCAATTGATCGCAAAGATTGATAGCGCCGCTGTTGCCACTTCCGCTCCTGCAGCCGCCGCTGCTCCAGCACCTGCGGCAGCTCCAGCCCCAGCTGCTGCACCTTCCGCAGCAAAAATCCTCGCAGAGAAAAATATCGATGCTGGTCAAGTTGCTGGCTCCGGACGTGATGGTCGCATTACTAAGGGTGATGCATTAAACGCTTCTGCCGGTGGATCGACTTCTGCTGCTTTGCCAAGTGCACCAATTCCAATGGGTGATCGCCCAGAAGAGCGCGTACCAATGAGCCGCTTACGTGCTCGTATTGCTGAGCGTTTGCTTGAGTCTCAAGCAAACAATGCCATCTTGACTACCTTCAATGAAGTCAACATGGCTCCAGTAATCGCTATGCGTAACAAGTACAAAGACCAGTTTGAGAAAGTTCATGGCGTGAAATTAGGCTTCATGTCTTTCTTCGTGAAGGCTGCTACTCATGCTCTCAAGAAATTCCCATTGCTGAATGCATCAGTTGATGGCAACGATATTGTGTACCACGGTTACTTTGATATCGGTATTGCAGTGAGCTCACCACGCGGTTTGGTAGTTCCAATTTTGCGTGATGTTGACCAAATGAATTTGGCTGATATCGAGAAGAAGATTGCCGAGTTTGGTGTTAAGGCGCGCGAAGGTAAATTGTCATTAGAAGATTTAACTGGTGGTACATTCTCTATCTCTAATGGTGGCGTATTTGGTTCGATGCTTTCTACTCCAATTATTAATCCTCCACAGTCTGCAATCTTAGGTATTCATGCAACTAAAGAGCGTGCAGTGGTTGAGAATGGTCAAATCGTAATTCGTCCAATTAACTACTTAGCTTTGTCATATGACCATCGCATCATTGATGGACGCGAGGCTGTGCTTGGTTTGGTAGCCATGAAGGATGCGCTGGAAGATCCTTCACGTCTTCTCCTTGATTTGTAAGAGAGAAGAACATGAGCCAATCTTTTGACGTATTAGTTATCGGTGGTGGCCCTGGTGGCTACATCGCCGCAATCCGTGCAGCCCAATTAGGATTTAAAGTTGCTTGCGCTGAATCGAATGCTTATGACGATCCAAAAGGCGAGATTCGCTTAGGTGGAACCTGCTTGAACGTCGGCTGTATTCCTTCCAAAGCGTTGCTTGCCTCTTCTGAAGAGTTTGAGAAGATTAGTCATCACGTTGCTGACCATGGAATCACCGTAGGATCAGTAAAGCTCGACTCCGGCAAGATGATCGCTCGTAAGGATGCGATTGTGACGAAGATGACAGCTGGTATTCAGTTCTTGTTCCGTAAAAATAAAATTACCCTTCTAAAAGGACATGCTTCTTTTGAAGGTAAGGGTGCCGATGGCTATCAAGTCAAGATCGACGGTAAAGACAAAGAAGTGGTGACTGCTAAAAATGTGATCATTGCTACTGGATCTAAGGCGCGTCATTTGCCAGGCATTCCTGTCGATAATGAGTTGATTAGCGATAACGAAGGTGGCCTGAAGTTTGATTCCATTCCGAAGAAGTTGGGCGTTATTGGTGCAGGTGTAATCGGCTTGGAATTGGGTTCTGTTTGGCGCCGTGTTGGCTCTGATGTAACTATTCTTGAAGCGCTCCCAACTTTCTTGGGTGCTTGCGATCAGGGTATTGCAAAAGAAGCGCACAAGATTTTTACTAAGCAAGGCCTCAAAATCAATATGGGCGTCAAGATTGGTGAAGTTAAAGCTGATAAGAAAGGTGTTGTTGTTAACTACACCGATAGCGAAGGCAAGGCTCAGAAATTAGAGTGCGATCGCTTGATCGTTTCTGTTGGTCGCGTTCCCAATACAGAAAAATTAGGCCTCGATAAGATTGGTCTCAAAGTGGATGAGCGTGGCTTTATTCCAATTGATGATCACACTTGTGCAACATCAGCTCCTGGTGTCTATGCCGTGGGTGATGTTGTTCGTGGACCTATGTTGGCGCATAAAGCTGAAGATGAAGGCGTATTGGTTGCTGAAACTATCGCCGGTCAAAAGCCGCACATTGATTACAACTGCATCCCTTGGGTTATCTATACCGATCCAGAAATTGCTTGGGTTGGTAAAACCGAAGAGCAGCTCAAACAGGCTGGCATTGCTTACAAAGCTGGTCAGTTCCCATTTGCCGCTAACGGTCGTGCATTAGGCATGGATCGTGCTGATGGTTTTGTAAAAGTTTTGGCCGATGAAAAAACCGATGAAATCCTTGGTGTTCATATTATTGGACCTAATGCTTCTGACTTAATTGCTGAAGCAGCCGTAGCAATGGAATTTAAAGCGGCAGCTGAAGATATTGCCCGTATCTGTCACCCACATCCAAGCCTGTCGGAAGTGGTTCGCGAAGCAGCATTAGCGACGGATAAACGTGCATTAAACATGTAATTGAAAGCATTAGAGTATTACCATCAAGAGTTAAAGGCGCGCGGGTATCAAAGTGATCCCGCGCAGCTTGCTGCTATTGAGCGCTTGCAGCGCTGTGAAGATGAGTGGATTGCTTATAAAGAAATCCGTAGCAGTGGCTTAAAAAAGAAATTCTTTAAACCGAAATTACCCCGTGGTGTGTATCTTTGGGGTGGAGTAGGTCGTGGCAAATCCTTCTTAATGGATTGCTTCTATGCAGCATCCCCCCTAGAAAAAAAGATCCGCATTCATTTTCATGAGTTCATGCGCGAGGTGCATCGCGAACTTCATGAGCTTTCAGGCATGGCGGATCCATTAGATGAGCTTTCTAAAAGAATTGCTAAGCGATATCGTTTGATCTGCTTTGATGAGTTTCATATCAATGACATCGCAGATGCCATGATTTTGTATCGCTTGCTGAGCGCGCTTTTTGAGGATCGCGTGCAGTTTATTATGACTTCAAATTATCAGCCGAGTCAGCTTTATCCTAACGGCTTGCATCGTGATCGCTTATTGCCAGCCATTAAGTTGTTAGAACAGCAGCTCGATGTGATGAACGTCGATGCAGGGAATGACTATCGGCGAGTTCAGATGGCTCAAGTTGAGGCTTACCTCACACCAGTGAATGCCGCGTCTCATTCAGTCTTGATGCAAATGTTTCAGTCTCTAATTGGCAACCAAAAAGAAACTGTTCGCCCAGTATTACGGATTGAATCTCGAGAGCTAAGACCTCTTCACATGGCTGAAGGTATTGTTTGGTTTGATTTCCAAACGCTATGCTGCGGCCCAAGGTCTCAAAATGACTATTTGGAGATTGCTAATCAGTTCCATACAGTGATTTTGTCCGGCGTGCCTTATATGCCCCCCAGAATGACCAATGAAGCCCGTCGCTTTATTTGGCTGATTGACGTCCTATATGACCATAAAATCAAATTAATCATCTCTGCAGAGGTTCCTGCGGTAGATTTATATACTGAGGGTCAAATTACCAGCGAGTTCTCTAGAACGGTTTCTCGCTTGATTGAGATGCAATCCCGCGACTACCTAGATGCACCTCGCCGGGTAATTGATACCAGCTTGACCTAAAATAGGGTCATGACCAGTAATTCCAGCCTAAACGCAGATTTACACTGCCATTCCGTTGTTTCCGATGGAACCTTAACGCCTGAGCAGTTGGCTGAGCGCGCCTATGCAAATGGTGTCCGTTTGTGGGCTTTAACTGATCACGATGAATTGGGTGGCCAGGAGAGAGCTCAAGCTGCTGCAAATTCACTTGGTATGGACTATCTTCCTGGAGTTGAGATTTCAGTAACCTGGATGGGGCAGACTATTCATATTGTTGGCTTAGGCATTGATGCTGCACATTTAGGAATTCTAGAAGGCTTACGACTCACTCGCGAAGGTCGGGGTAATCGCGCTAAGCAGATGGCAGAGCAATTATTAAAAGCTGGTATCCCCGGCGCATACGAAGGCGCATTGCATTTCGCTGGTAATCATGAGCTGATTTCTCGAACACACTTCGCACGATTTTTAGTTGAACAGGGCGTCTGCCGCGATACCAATCAAGTATTCAAGAATTACTTGGTCGAGGACAAGCCGGGCTATGTACCGCATCTCTGGGCGACACTAGATGATGCTGTTGCTTGGATCAAGGCAGCCGGTGGCGTCGCTGTAATTGCACATCCAGGACGTTATAAGCTCAGCGCTATGCAGATGGATGAACTCTACAAGCACTTCAAAGAGATCGGCGGCATGGCCATTGAGGTGATTACTGGAAGCCATAGTCCGAATCAATATCAAACCTATGGCAAGATTGCGCAGCATTATGGATTTTTGGCTTCTCGAGGCTCTGATTTCCATGATCCCGAAGAGAGTTATATTGATCTGGGCACATTGCCTCATTTGCCAGACCACTTAACCCCGGTATGGTCGTTATTTCACTAACTGATTTCTCCTATTTGCTTAACTAGTTTTAATTACCCTTAAAGAATAAAGATCAAGATGTTTGCAGAACGCGTTCTCTCTGGCATGCGACCAACAGGTAGCTTGCACCTCGGCCATTACCATGGTGTTTTAAAGAATTGGGTTCGCTTGCAGTCTGAGTATCCATGCTACTTTTTTGTAGCAGACTGGCATGCCTTAACTACCCACTATGAAACCCCGGATGTGATTGAGCAGTCTGTATGGGATATGGTGATTGACTGGTTGGCTTGTGGTGTTGATCCAAACCAAGCTACTTTATTCATTCAGAGCAAAGTGCCCGAGCATGCAGAGCTATTTTTATTGCTGTCTATGGGTACACCTTTGGGTTGGTTGGAGCGTGTGCCAACGTATAAAGATCAAATCGAAAAACTCAAAGAAAAAGATTTACAGACCTATGGTTTCTTGGGCTATCCCTTGCTACAGGCTGCCGATATTTTGATGTATCGCGCACAATTTGTACCGGTAGGTGAAGACCAAGTTCCTCACGTAGAGATGACGCGTGAAGTGGCACGCCGCTTTAACTATCTTTATGGTCGTGAGCCTGGCTTTGAAGAGAAGGCATTAGAGGCGGTTAAAAAATTAGGTAGTAAGCGCGCGAAGATGTACGCTGAATTGCGTGTTGCATTTCAGGAGCGGGGCGATGATGAGGCTTTAGAGCAAGCTAAGGCTTTGCTGCAAGAGGCGCAAAGTCTCTCGATGGCTGACCGTGAAAGACTGTTTGGTTTCTTAGAGGGTGCCCGCAAAATTATTCTGCCTGAGCCACAAGCCTTACTGACAACTGCATCACGTATGCCTGGTATTGATGGGCAGAAAATGTCTAAGTCTTATGGGAACATGATTGGCATTCGTGAAAATCCTGAGGATGTCATCAAGAAGATCAGAACAATGCCTACCGATCCTGCGCGAGTACGCAGAACCGATCCTGGCGATCCTGCACGCTGTCCTGTATGGCAGTTACATACCGTGTATTCGAATGAAGATACTAAGACTTGGGTTCAAAAAGAATGCCAGTCTGCAGGTATCGGCTGCTTAGAGTGCAAGCAGCCTGTAATTGATGCCATTCTTGCAGAGCAGCAGCCAATGTTTGAGCGAGCCCAAAAGTACCTAGATGATCCCAGCTTATTGCGGTCCATCATTGCAGATGGTAGCGATAAGGCGCGTAAGGTTGCTCAAGAAACTATGCGTGAGGTCCGAGAGTCTATGGGCTTAGCGTACGACTAAGGCCACTTTTTGAAATCAATGCATGATGCGATTGCAGAAGCTTCTCCCTGGGTGAGGCGTTTTGCTTCAGTCATTCCAGCAGGGGGAATAGTTCTGGATTTAGCTTCTGGCTCTGGCAGGCATTCCGCTTTATTGGCGTCGCTAGGACACACTGTTTTGGCTGTCGACCGAGATATTTCTGCCCTAGAGCCCCTGAAAAATGTCCACATTCAAACTCAAGAGCTCGATCTTGAGGGCTCTGATTGGCCCTTGCTAGGAAAGCAATTTTCGGGAATTGTGGTCACAAATTACCTTTACCGCCCATTTTTGGATGAATTACCCAAGATGCTCTGCGAGGACGGCGTCTTTATTTATGAAACCTTTGCGGATGGGAATGCCCAATTTGGTAAGCCTTCCAACCCCAATTTCTTACTAAAACCAGGCGAATTACTTGCTTTAGCAGAGCGATCAGGCCTGAAAGTGATTGCCTACGAGGATATTTACCTCGACCAACCTAAACCAGCCATGGTTCAGCGGATTTGTGCCGTAAAAGGCCATTTAAAAGGGTGCATTCCGTTACAATTTGGTGGTTAACATTCAGATAATTCAGACACATTCAGTGACTAATACAACACAATCCAAAGCTATTAAAAAGCCTATCGCAGGCAGTATGCCTGCCATTGTGACGCCAATGTTCGAGGATGGAAGTCTAGATTTTCCTGCCCTACGTTCATTATTAGATTGGCATGTTACCGAGGGTTCAGATGGCATCGTCATTGTTGGTACGAGCGGTGAATCCCCTACGGTGTCTGTTGAAGAACATTGCGAGCTTATTAAGACGACTGTCGATCACATAGCTGGACGCATTCCAGTGATTGCTGGCACAGGTGGAAATTCAACCACAGAAGCAATTGAGTTAACTCAGTTTGCTAAATCCGTTGGTGCCGATGCAAGCCTCCAGGTTGTTCCTTATTACAACAAGCCAACCCAAGAGGGCATGTATGCCCACTTCAAGAAAATTGCTGAATCAGTTGACTTACCTGTGATTCTGTACAACGTTCCAGGTAGAACGGTTGCGGATCTGGCTGGCGAAACTACTGTGCGCCTAGCGGGTGTCCCCGGCATTATTGGTATTAAAGATGCTACCGGCAGCATTGAGCGTGGCACTCTGTTGTTGGCTGATCTCAAGCGCGCTGGCCATCAAGATTTCTCTGTCTTCTCAGGTGATGATCTTAGTGCTGCAATGCTCATGCTCATGGGTGGTAAAGGCAATATTTCTGTAACTGCAAATATCGCTCCACGTTTGATGCATGAACTATGTCAGGCCGCGATGTCTGATGATGTAGTGAAGACACGTACGATTCAATATCAACTACTGGCTGTTCATAAAGCCATGTTTACTGAGGCAAATCCAATTCCTGTGAAATGGGCTCTGCATGAAATGGGCAAAGTCACAGCTGGAATTCGTTTACCTTTAACCCCTTTGAGTGTTGCTTTGCGCGAACCTTTGAAGACTGCAATGAAACAGGCTGGCTTACTATGATGAATTTGATGCAAATCCTGCGCCAACATTGCGCAACTCTACTGATGATTTCCTTAGCAAGCGCTTCTTTGCTTGGCTGTAAATCTGTCGCAACTAACGACACTGTAGATTACAAGTCTGCTGGTGCAGTACGTGGTCCGAATTTGTCCTACCCACCAGACCTCATCACTGCTCAGGCTGATCGCCGCTATATCGTTCAGGATGGCTCTGCCACTATGTCCGAATACAACGCTGCAGTTAAGAAGTCTGTGCAAACCCGCAAAAATGTGATGACTGGTATTCCAGGTATGCGTATCGCTCGCGATGGTGAGCGCCGTTGGTTGGTGGTAGAAAAGCCAGCTCCAGAACTCTATCCGCAAATTAAAGATTTTTGGCAGGAAAACGGCTTCTTGTTAGTTATCGACTCACCGTCAACTGGCATCATGGAAACTGATTGGGCCGAGAATCGCGCCAAGATTTCTCAGGACTTTATTCGCAACCTCGTTGGTGGTGCCTTAGATTCAATCTACGACACTGGAGAGCGCGATAGGTACAGGACTCGTCTTGAGGTAAGTAAGCCTGGTGAAACTGAGGTTTACATTACACAACGGGGAGCCATTGAAAAATGTACAACAGATGCTACTGGTAACTGTATTTCCACCATCTGGACTGCGCGGCCGAATGATCCTGAGCTTGAAGCAGCATTCCTTGCTCGCTTGATGGAGCGCTTAGGTATGACGCAAGAAATGGCTAAAGCCCAAGTAGCGGCACCACTAGGCCCTAAGACGCCGAAAGCGAAGCTGGTTCAAGAGGGTGTTAATAGTGCCCATATTGAAATGGCTGCAGGCTTTGATCGAGCATGGCGCGACACAGGTCTTGCCTTGGATCGCTCCAACTTTACTGTTGAAGATCGTAATCGTGTTAACGGTGTTTACTATGTTCGTTACGTTAATCCTAAAGACTTGGGTGACACCAAAGGATTCTTCTCCAATTTATTTAGCAGCAAGGATGACTCTAGTTTGAAGGCTAAGAAGTATCTTGTAGTGATTAAATCCACCGGGGATAATTCTTCAAGTATTTATGTTCAAGATGCTGACGGTAAGCCAGAAAATACTGCGGCTGGATTACAGCTTCTCACTCTACTTACGGAGCAGATGTCTCGATAGTCGATTAGTTTTAAAAACAATAGACAATAAAAAAGCCGCTTTTCAGCGGCTTTTTTTCTTCAAGAAGAATATTACTTCTTAGCGTCAGCAGCTGGTGCAGCTGGAGCAGCAGCAGGAGCATCAGCAGCAGGAGCAGCAGCAGCAGGAGCAGCGGGAGCAGCTTCTACAGGTTTTGCTTCTTCTTTTTTACCGCAAGCGGCCAAAGCGATTGCCAACATTGCTACGAGTGCGAGTGACTTCTTCATTTGTAATTTCCTCTTAAAAAATTATCATTAATAACCGGTTATTAATACTTAGAATGTACAGGGTTACCCCTTAGGTACTTTCCAGCAAACATTATAGCCATGTCCCAATCCGGAATTAAAAAACCAACCACCCAGCCAAAAATGCTTCAAAAAGGCTGTTATTTGCCTCAATTTTGCCTATAGAGCCCTTAAATTCCTTCTTGGCAGCAAGTGCGCGCCAGGCCTTTTTTATCGCGCTAGCTTGCCCTGTAGTCACATCTTCGCCGTTGCAATATACCGTTGCGCCTAAGGTCAGGAGCCTTGTTTGAGGGTGCGGCTTCACAGCTTGCTTGGCAAGCTCAACCCCAAATTCTTCGGACGAAAGATAATGCGCGTTTCCATCAAAAAAAGCCTGGGGCTTTGGTTCGCTGAGATAGGCTGCAATTCCGGGGAGGAAGCTCTCTATGCGGTCCAACTTTAAGCTGTTTAATTTTTGCGTTACTTGTTTAATGAGCTCTTCAGGTAGTTGCTCAGCCTGCGAAGTTGCCGTTTGCTTGGGGTCGGCAAAGCGCTTTTCAAGCTCTGGAATATCTTCAAGGGATTCTGCTAAACGCCATAAACCCTCCTGCAATATTTCTTTGTAGCTTTGTGCTCTAAATCCAACCGACCAGGTTTGGCAGCCTGCATCTAAGGCAATACCATCATGGGCAATGTGTGGTGGCAGATAAAGCATATCGCCTGGCTCTAAAACCCAATCTTGTTCTACTTGAAAGCGTTTCAAAATCTTTAATGGAAGATCTGGGTTCAGGCTTAAATCCTTTTGCTCTGAAATGCGCCAACGCCTCCGTCCCGACATCTGAATTAAAAAGACGTCATAGGAATCGAAGTGTGGGCCAACGCCACCACCAGGACCAGCAATGCTAATCATTAAATCATCTAAGCGTGCATCTGGAATAAACCGAAACCAAGAAAGAATTTTTGCTGCGGCAGGGTGGCGTGCTTCCATTCCCTGAAGTAGGAGGGTCCAGTCTGGTGTGTCAAGCGAAGGGATCGATTTCTTTTTAAATGGTCCATCTGTAAAGGCCCAAGGCTTTGCTTTGATTAATCTCGATTCAACCGCATCATTGCTTGATATTTTGAATAAGTCTTCAGCAGATATTGCACTCTCCAGTGGCTCGCCCATGCGCTTGGCAATTTCAAAGGCAGGGATAGCACCGCGGACTAAAAGCGGCTTCTTATGCCAATAGGATTTCATGAACTGCTGAGGGCTATTGCCCCCCAGAAGAGCCCATGGGCGATCTAGTGGAAGGTTTTGGGGTGCCTGTGGCGGATCGTAGGGCTTGCTCAAGTAAAATGCAGTCATATAAGTAAAAAGCTGTTTAAAACACAATGTTGAATGAATTACGCATGAAGATCGAAAAAAATACCGTTGTATCCCTGCGCTACAAATTAACCGATGCGCAAAACAATATTATCGAGGAACCAGATTCTCCGATGGTATACCTGCATGGCGGATATGAGGGTACTTTTCCCAAGATTGAAACCTTATTGGATGGTCAGGATGTAGGCTATGAAGCCAGTATTCAGCTGGAGCCAAGTGAGGCCTTTGGTGAGTACGATCCCGAGTTATTAAAGATTGAGCCACGCGCACGCTTTCCTGAGCCTTTGGAAGTGGGCATGCAGTTCGAGGGCGTTCCTGACGCTGAAGATGAGGGCGATGCTGCTGATGTAGATGATGAACCTCTCATTTATACCGTTACCGATGTTGCTGACAGCCAAGTCGTTTTAGATGGGAATCATCCACTTGCTGGTATGGCACTCCGATTCTGGGTTCAGGTAGAAGACATTCGCGCTGCTACTGATGAAGAGATTGAGAATCGTCATCCCGAGGGTGGCGAAGCATTTGCATTTGGAATGCCTGCTGATTCCGATGATGGTGATGATGAATTTACAGGAGATATTTCTAATCCTGGCAGCTCATCACCAACCCTACATTAGAACTAGGCTATTCTTTAAGCCATTCTTTTAAGGCGCCCAGGTCACGCTTGGTATCGCTTGATTCGCCGGAATCCGATGCTGGTGTATTACTCAATTTTGCTAAAGCCTTTTCCAGTAGGACAATTTTGGCCTCTTGCTCAAGCGTGGCATCAATCAAGCCTTTCAATGCCATAGACACTGGGTCATCTACATTTGGTGTTACACCATAAGCAGAGAAGTATTCTTTAGTCTTGCTGTCTGGCGTACTTGCCTGCGGTAAATCTGGGTGCAAGATGCGCGCTGGAATCCCTACTGCAGTTGCTCCAGCAGGAATTTCTTTGAGTACTACGGCATTGGATCCAACACGTGCACCATCGCCTACGGCAAAGCCTCCGAGCACTTTAGCGCCTGCGCTGATAACAACACCTTTACCTAGAGTAGGGTGACGCTTCACACCTTTGTATAACGAAGTTCCACCCAGAGTGACGCCTTGATAAATGGTGCAATCATCACCAATTTCTGTAGTCTCACCAATAACGATGCCTAGACCATGATCTAGAAATACCCGACGACCGATCTTTGCGCCAGGATGAATTTCAATACCGGTAATAAAGCGAGCTAGCATCGACAGCAGTCGTGCGATCCACTTCAGACCTAAGTTCCAAAGACCATGGGATGCTCGATGAATCCATACGGCATGCAACCCTGGATAGCAGGTAATGACCTCTAAGCGATTTCTGGCAGCAGGGTCACGAACAATGATGGAGTCGACTTGGTCGAAAAGCGAATTAAACATAATGCGATTTTAACGGGTAAAGGCTGAATTTATTTTCTCAAGAGCATCTGCTTGGCAATCCCACGCAGAAGATCGATTTCTTCTTTTTGGAGGCGAGTTCTGGCAAAGAGGGCTTGCAAACGAGGCATGAGCTTCTTGGGATTGGCGGGGTCAAGATAGCCAATGGCCTCGAGCCCTTCACGCCAGTGCTCCAGCATGGCTGCTACAGCTGCTGGATCCGCATAATCTACCTGCTCTACATTCGAGCCTGTTGGGCCAAGAACGGCATCCTCGTTTAAGGATTCTCTGAGGGTGAACGCGCAGACCATCATGGCCTGAGCGAGGTTTAACGAGGGGTAGAGTGGGTTTGCATCAAGCCACACCCGATGAGTGCAAAGCGACAGGTGATGATTATCTAGGCCGGTCCGTTCAGGGCCAAACAAGAGTGCAACCCGCTGATTGCCGGCGATAGCAGCCTGAATCAAGGGGCGGGCGTCTTGCCAATTC
The DNA here is from genome assembly GCF_018881905.1 of Polynucleobacter sp. MG-27-Goln-C1. Classification (GTDB taxonomy): domain Bacteria; phylum Pseudomonadota; class Gammaproteobacteria; order Burkholderiales; family Burkholderiaceae; genus Polynucleobacter. The sequence goes on along the minus strand of NZ_JACVPM010000001.1, from coordinate 587,089 downwards.
ATGGCTGGTGGCCCGAATTCACGATCACGACTAGTTAAGCCTAGGACTAGGGCGCAGTCTTGAACGGCGGACTCGAGGGAGGGGGATTCCTGGCTAGATTCCAGAATATCCCCGGCACCGCTTGCTAAAGCAATAGCCTCGGGTGTTTGCGCAACCCCCGGAATCTTCGGTGAAATCAGGCGCAGATCACTAAACCCCATGGTTTTGAGTGCGCGGGCAGCCGAGCCCACATTTCCGGGGTGGCTGGTCTCAACTAGAACCCAGCGTAATAACTGTGCCTGAGCGGTATTCATATTGAAAAGATTTCTTTAGGGGCTTGGGAGTTCAAGGGGGCAATCGTTTAGAATCATCGTGTTAGCTCCTTATTGTCATGCAGTTTGCAATCTGGTGAGCTTGTTCTTATTTAATTTGTCCATCAATACTATGCATCCCATGTTAAATGTGGCCGTTAAGGCTGCCCGTCGTGCCGGAACCGTGATTAATAGAGCTTCTCTGAATTTAGAGCGACTCCAGGTTGACCGCAAACAACATAATGACTTTGTAACCGAGGTGGACAGACAGGCTGAAGCGGCGATTATTGAAACGCTCAGCGAGGCTTACCCAACTCACGGCTTTTTGGCTGAAGAGACTGGTGCCCAAAATGCAGATGCTGAAAATGTATGGATCATTGATCCATTGGATGGCACAACGAACTTCATTCATGGTTTTCCGCAATATGCGGTTTCAATTGCCTTGGCTGTGAATGGTGTAACTCAGCAGGCGGTGGTCTATGACCCAACTCGTGATGAACTCTTTACTGCTACTCGCGGTGCAGGTGCATATTTAGATCGCCGGCGTTTGCGCGTTGCCACTCAAGATCGTTTGGCTAATTCCTTGCTTGGCACTGGTTTCCCATATCGCGAAGATCAAGACTTAGAAAAGTATTTAAAAATCTTTGGTGACATGTCGCGTCAATGTGCTGGTCTTCGTCGCCCTGGCGCTGCATCACTTGATTTAGCGTATGTTGCAGCTGGTCGTTACGATGGATTTTTTGAGAGCGATCTCAAGCCATGGGATATGGCCGCAGGTGCTTTATTGATTACTGAGGCTGGTGGTTTAATTGGTAATTACCGCGGTGAAGAAGGCTTCTTGCAAAGCGGTGAAGTAATGTGTGCAAACCCACGCATCTTTGCTCAGATGGTGCAGTGTCTGTCTAAATATTCCACCTGTTAATTAGGCGGCGATATTAATTTTTAATGAGATCGGCGTAACGAACGCCATCTTGATTAATGAGCAGCGCACTTGCGCGCGGTCGTCCGCTTTCAGGGTGATCTAAATCCCAGTCTGATAAGACCCAGCGTTGCCATTCTTGATCTTGTAGGTGCTCTTGATGGTGCTTGGGCAGATGGGTATGTCCATGAATCAATTGATTGCCAGCTTGATCTCTCAGGACGGCAGCACAGGCTGCTAAGGTGACATTTGTTTTTGCTTGTGCGCCATCAGCAGAATATTTCATGGCGCGTTGGTACTGAACGCCACTATTACTTCGCAGGTGGTTTGCAATTGTGCGACGCCAAGCTAAGGGCAATCTTAGGAATAATTTTTGGATCCAGGTTTTACGAACCCATCCTCGAAAAACTTGATAGCCAATATCTGCCGTACACAGCGAGTCACCATGGCAGAGAACATAGTCCGAGCCGGCAATATTGATTTTGCTCGGATCGGTTAACAGAGTCATACCTGTCTTGCTTAAGAAATGCTTTCCAATCAAAAAGTCTCGATTACCGTGAAGGTAATAAGTTTTTACTTTGGTGGAGAGTGTTGCGAGCGCATGCTTCACTTCTTGCTGGAATGGGGAGTGCAGGGCTGCATCATCTCCAACCCAGTACTCAAATAAATCTCCTAAGATAAATACTGCCTCTACCTTAGGAGCATCTTTTTCGCAAAAATCAAAGAAGCGTTGCGCCGTCAAGGGCATTGACGGCGTGAGATGCAAATCCGAAATGAGCAGCGCGCTCGCGTATTGCGGAATCATTCCTCGAGAACGCTTGCCTTTTCAATCACGACATCTTCTGCAGGAACGTCTTGGTGAAAGCCAGTATTACCAGTTTTCACTTTACGAATTGCATCGACCACATCAAGACCGTCAGTGACTTTGCCAAAAACAGCATAACCCCAGCCTTGAGCATTCGGAGCGGTGTGGTTTAAGAAGTCATTGTCATTCACGTTAATGAAAAATTGGGCAGTTGCGGAGTGTGGATCGCTAGTGCGAGCCATCGCTACTGTGCCACGTTCGTTCTTGAGGCCGTTGTTTGCTTCGTTCTCAATTTTGGCGCCGGAAGATTTTTCTTTAAGGCCAGCAGTCATGCCACCGCCCTGAATCATGAAGTTATCGATCACGCGGTGAAAGATAGTGCCATCGTAGTGGCCGCTTTTCACGTACTGTAAAAAATTGGCAACGGTCTTTGGTGCCTTTACAGCATCCAATGAGAGGGTGATGTCACCCTTATTTGTTTTGAGTAGAACTTTAGTCATGATGAATTAACTTTCTAGTGAGTTAGTAGGTAAAAAAGTAAAAAATTATTTTGAATTACTTGCTTCTGGAGTATTTTTTTCCAGGGGAGCGGGCTTCATTGCTGGAGCAGTATTCTTTTTTGGAGGTTTCAGTATTTCCATTAATGCTTTTGCACGATTGGTGTACTGGCGTTGATTCAGAACAGCATCTTTCGCCGCATTGTCGTAGGCCTGTGCAGCAAGACGAATATAGACTTCACCTAAGTTGGCCGAGGCAACTGTATAGCTCGGGCGCAATTTCAAGGCGAGCTCTAGATAGTCTCTTGCTTCAATCCAATTGCCTTGATTTGCCGCTAATGCGGCTAAGTTGTTATAGGGCTCAGGCAGCTCTGGAAATTGCTGGGTTATTTCTACCAAAGTCTTCTTGGCGGCTTCCCACTGGCGCATTTCAATTTGCATGCGTGCTTTTATGTATCGGAGCTGCACGTTGCCTGGAGTTTTCTTGAGTTGTTTATTAATCTGATCGATTGCTTCAGGATATTTCTTGGCCTTAATAAGCTTTTCGATATCTGACGGGACGCCATTTTTGGTGACTGGATCCGGTTCAATAATCAAAAAGGACAGAAATGGAACTGCCACAGAGTCTGAGAGCTCCGCGTTAAATTGATCGTACCCAGCGTCATTGCCAGCAAGTCTTGGAGGGTCATTGGGACCATAAGAGCCAAGATAGGGCGCTTGAGTGCCTTGAGCACTCGTAGAAGCACTATTCAGGGCCTTGATTTCGGCATCTGCAAGCTGTTGCCCAGGCGTGCTGCAGCCCGCAAGTAGTAAAAAGGTAAAAAAAGTGCTCAAGCCACCCAAATGGGCTGGACGTAGTGAAAAAAGGTTAGCTGGCATAGGGGGTGGGGTGAAAAACTGGCTCATTCGATATACTCAGCGCTCAGTCTAACAAATTGGCGCTACTTGCCCACCTTTATAGCCTCTATGCTGCAAATCTATAACACTCTTAGTCGTTCTAAACAGGCCTTTAAACCCATCGAACCGGGCAAGGTGAAGATGTATGTCTGTGGAATGACGGTCTATGACTTTTGTCATATTGGCCACGCCAGGGTGATGATTGTGTTTGATATGGTGGTGCGCTGGTTACGAGCCAGTGGCTATGAGGTTGTTTACGTCCGCAATATCACCGATATTGACGACAAGATCATCAATCGGGCGGTTGAGAATGGTGAGCCTATTTCCGCTCTGACGCAGCGTTTTATCGATGCAATGCATGCTGACTCAGATGAGTTGGGTTTAACGCACCCTGATCATGAGCCCCGCGCAACGGATTACATAGGGCAAATGCAGGGAATTATTGGCCGTTTAATTGAAAAAGAATTGGCCTATCAAGGCGAAGATGGTGATGTGAATTTCGCTGTTCGCTTGTTTCCAGAATATGGTCGCCTTTCCGGTAAATCTTTGGATGAACTGAATGCAGGCGAGCGGGTCGCCGTTGGCGGTGGCAAACGTGATCCATTGGATTTTGTTTTATGGAAAAGTGCAAAAGCAGAGGAGCCTGCCGATACGCGTTGGAAATCTCCTTGGGGTGAAGGTCGCCCTGGATGGCATATCGAATGCTCTGCTATGTCATGTGATTTGCTAGGTGAGCATTTTGATATTCATGGTGGCGGCGCTGATTTGCAATTTCCGCATCACGAGAATGAGATTGCTCAGAGTGAAGGGGCTCTATATGGCCAAGATCACAAAGCCAGTGATCAACCGTTTGTAAATTATTGGATGCATAACGGACATATTCGGGTCAATGAAGAAAAGATGTCCAAATCATTGGGCAATTTTTTCTTAATCCGTGATGTGCTTAAAAACTTTGATCCCGAGGTTCTGCGTTTCTTTATGTTGCGCGCACACTATCGCAGCCCTATTAACTATAGTGATGCGCAACTCGAGGAAGCTCGCTCTGGCTTAGTTCGTCTATATACGGCCTTGGCTCATATCTCTTTGAGCGATAAGGCTGTAGATCCCCATTCACCATGGGCTAAGCGCTTTGCCGATGCCATGAATGATGATTTCAATACGCCTGAGGCTATTGCGGCACTCTTTGATTTGGCGAGTGAGGTTAATCGTACCCAGGGCGATGAGAAGGCGCAATTAGCAAATACTCTCAAAGGGCTGGCGGGAACACTCAATTTCTTGCAGCGTGACCCAACAGTATTTTTGCAAGAGGGATCTCGAGGCGGCGATACTGGTTTATCTGCCGCTGCGATTGAAGAGCAGATTGCAGCACGAGTTGCTGCAAAGCAAGCCAAAGATTTTGCTAAAGCAGATTTAATTCGTAAAACATTATTAGAGCAGGGCGTAGTATTAGAAGATAAACCCGGCGGCCTGACTGAATGGCGCAGAAGTTAATTAAAGAGTTAATTGAAGATTATTTATTTTGAGTAAAGCTGTAGAACAGGTCATCACTGAAGAAGTTGCCCCCGATTATTGGGAGCAAGCTTGTGCTGAGTTAATGAAGCATGACCGCATTCTAAAAAAATTGATTCCTAAATATGACTCAGTTTTTTTGAGAACGCGTGGTGATGTATTTACTACCCTCGCAAGGGCAATTGTTGGTCAACAAATTTCCGTAGCTGCAGCCCAGTCTGTTTGGAATCGTGTTTTATTGGCTTCTAAAAATAAAGTTACCCCTAAAAATATCCTTGCCTTAAGTATTGAAGAATTACGCGCAGCCGGCCTATCGGGCCGTAAGGTGGAATACATTCGCGACCTAGCTGAACATTTCGATTCTGGTCGTTTACATGCCAATCAGTGGAAAGGCATGGAAGATGAGGCCATCATTAAAGAATTGTGTGATATTCGGGGAATTGGGCGCTGGACAGCCGAAATGTTCCTCATTTTCAATATGGTGAGGCCCAATATTCTCCCTTTGGACGATGCGGGTCTGATTAAGGCTATTTCCCTCAATTACTTCAGCGGAGAGCCTGTCAGTAGGCATGAGGCGCGTGAAGTTGCTGCAAATTGGGCCCCTTGGCGCACTGTAGCTACCTGGTATATGTGGAGAAGTCTCGACCCCGCTCCCGTTGAATATTAAAATCAAGCTATGAAAACGACTTTCCTGGATTTTGAGCAGTCAATCGCTGAACTAGAGTCAAAGATTGAAGAGCTGCAATTTGTGCAAGATGAATCATCAGTAGATATCTCTGATGAGATCAAAACGCTTACCGAAAAAAGTCAGCAGCTGACTAAAGACATTTATGCCAACTTAAGCCCTTGGCAAGTTTCACAAGTAGCGCGTCATCCACAACGTCCTTACACCCTGGATTACGTGAGCGCATTGTTTACGGATTTTCATGAGCTTCATGGTGATCGTAATTTTGCGGATGATCAATCCATCATTACTGGCTTAGCCCGTTTTGAGAATCAGCCTTGTATGGTTATTGGCCATCAAAAGGGTCGAGATACCAAAGAGCGTGCTTTAAGAAACTTTGGTATGAGTCGCCCAGAGGGTTACCGTAAAGCAAAGCGCGTTATGCGCTTGGCCGAAAAATTTAAATTACCAGTGTTTACTTTTGTTGATACTCCAGGTGCATTCCCCGGCATCGATGCAGAAGAGCGTAATCAGTCTGAAGCGATTGGTCACAATCTCTATGTTCAGGCTGAATTAGAAGTTCCAATCATCGCCACCATTATTGGTGAGGGTGGTTCTGGTGGTGCACTAGCCATTGCCATGGGCGATGTGGTGTTGATGTTACAAAACTCAACCTACTCTGTGATTTCACCAGAAGGCTGCGCATCTATTCTTTGGAAGACGGCTGACAAAGCACCGGAAGCTGCAGAACAATTGGGTTTGACTGCGCAACGTTTAAAGGCGCTTGGCTTGATCGATAAGATCGTCGCTGAACCAACTGGCGGTGCACATCGTGATTACGAGACCATGATGAACAGCATGCGGAAAGCTTTGGTTGAGTCACTCAAGACCTTCGATGGTATGAAAGTAGATGCGCTTCTTGAGCGTCGTCATGAACGCTTAATGAGCTATGGTAAGTTCAAGGAAATCGAAGCCAAGCCTTAAGGCAAAACCCAAAGCAACCAAACGTATTGGACTCGCCTTAAGTGGTGGGCTTGATTCGGTTGTGTTGCTTGATACTGTTTGCAAAGCGGTTCAAGCAAATTCAGCTAAAGAGCCAACCGAGGTTTGGGTTTTTCATATTCACCATGGTTTGCAAAAGCCGGCTGACCAGTGGTTAGAGTTTTGCGAGAAGCTAGCCAAAAAATATCGGGTGCATTTTGACTTCCGTCTATTGCATTTTGCAGATCAATCTCAAGGCAATATCGAAGCTAGGGCAAGGGCAGAGCGCTATGACGCTTTAACTGACTTATGTATTGAGCATGGCATTCAAGATCTACTGCTGGCGCATCACCAAAATGATCAGGCGGAAACTGTGCTCTTGCAACTCTTGCGAGGGTCTGGTTTAGCGGGTCTCTCTGGAATGCCATTCAATCGTGCCAATACAAAAGATGTCAGCGCAAAAGATGCCAACACCATTACTCTCTGGCGTCCGCTCTTAAATCAAAGTAAGGCCGATCTAGAAGCCTACGCCAAAGAACATAAACTGAAGTGGGTTGAAGATCCGAGCAATCAAAATACGCGCTATCGTCGTAACGCTATTCGTAAAGAAATTATTCCAAGGCTAGAAAAAATTCAGCCTGGTGCAATTGCTAACTTGGCTCGCAGTGCTGATTTGCTAGCCCAATCGCAAGTTCTGCTAGATCGTTTGGCCAGGCAAGATGGAAAAGGAATTCTAGAGGGTAAGAGCCTGAAGCTAAAACCGCTTTTGGCATTCTCAAATGCTGATAGACCGGCTGCCAATAATTTGCTGCGCTATTGGCTCAAGTTAAATGATCTAGCCATGCCTTCTCAAGAACGACTTGAATCTTGGTGGAAGGATCTGAACGCCGTCAAATCAGGTTCAAGCTTAGAGTGGCAGCATGATGAGGTGAGCATTTATTTGTGGCGTAGTACTTTGCAAGTAGCCAAGCCCAAAGTCGGGCAGTGGGTGTTTCAGGATGTTCCCGCAAGAGGTAAGTCGCTTGGGCTCCCTGCGGATTGGGTTACTCAAGCCCAAGCAGAAGGCCGCGTTGAGGAAAGACTGCGTCAGGGGGCGGAAAAGATTCAAATCAAGCCCAATGCCCCGCGTAAGACGCTCAAGAACCTTTTCCAGGAGTCTGATACGCCGCCTTGGGAGCGGCAGGCGCCACTGCTTTATATCAACGATCAGCTTGTGGCTGTAGCAGGGGTGGGGGTGAGTTACCCGCATTTAGTGTCTACTGGCAGGCGAGTCCTGCCTGCATGGCTTGAGTAGCCATAAAACCCTGTAAAATAAGCCCCTTTTAGACCCTAGGGAATTACATTCCCTGTAAATAGACAATACAACGGTTTTTATGGCTCTTATCGTTCATAAGTATGGTGGCACCTCAATGGGCTCGGTGGAGCGCATTCAGAATGTCGCTAAACGCGTTGCCAAGTGGATGCGTGCAGGTCACCAGGTAGTAGTGGTGCCTTCAGCTATGTCTGGCGAAACCAATCGCTTGCTTGGTTTGGCAAAAGATATCAATCCCAATGCAAATCCACGCGAACTGGATCAAATCGCCTCAACAGGCGAGCAAGTGAGTTCTGGCTTATTGGCCTTGGCCTTGCTACGCGAAGGTGTAGATGCAGTTAGCTATGCTGGTTGGCAAGTCACAGTTCACACGGATTCTTCTTTTACTAAAGCACGCATCAAGAGTATTGATGACAAGAAAATTCTTGCGGATCTCAATGCAGGTCGTGCTGTAGTGGTGACTGGTTTCCAAGGCGTAGACCCTAACGGCAACATCACCACTCTAGGTCGCGGCGGCTCTGATACATCGGCTGTTGCAATGGCTGCAGCCCTGAAGGCAGATGAGTGCTTGATCTATACCGACGTCGATGGTGTCTATACAACTGACCCCCGCGTTTGCGAAGATGCACGTCGCTTAGACAAAATTACTTTTGAAGAAATGCTAGAGATGGCAAGTTTGGGTTCAAAGGTATTACAGATTCGTTCGGTTGAGTTTGCAGGTAAGTACAAAGTTAAAACCCGTGTTCTGTCATCACTGACAGATCCGTTGATGCCCCTTGATCAAGAGATGAAGTCGGGCACCTTGATTACATTTGAAGAGGACAGCACTATGGAAGCCGCAGTTATTTCCGGCATCGCCTTTGCGCGTGATGAAGCAAAAATTACCGTTCTGGGCGTTCCTGATCGCCCAGGTATCGCTTATCAAATTTTGGGCCCCATTGCGGATGCCAATATTGATGTGGATATCATTATTCAGAACCAATCGTTTGAAGGTAAGACAGACTTCACTTTTACAGTTCCACGCGCCGATTATCAAAAGGCCTTGGACTTGCTCAAGAACAATGTTCAAGCCCATATCGAAGCTAAAGAAATCACTGGTGATCCAAAGGTTTCTAAAGTGTCCGTGGTTGGCGTTGGTATGCGTTCCCACGTTGGCGTTGCTAGCAAAATGTTCCGCACATTATCGGAAGAGGGCATCAATATTTTGATGATCTCTACTAGTGAAATTAAGATTTCTGTTGTGATTGATGAGAAATACATGGAGCTGGCTGTTCGTGCTCTCCATAAGGCTTTTGAGCTCGATCAGAAGTAAAAATACGCTGTAAACGCTTCAAAACCGCTGTAAAAACCTGCAGTCGACGGAATCCGTTAAACTGTGGGTCGTTGTAAAGGCATCAAGCAGGGAGACGTGGCCGAGCTGGTCGAAGGCACTCCCCTGCTAAGGGAGCATCGGGGCTAAAACTCTGATCGGAGGTTCGAATCCTCTCGTCTCCGCCAAAATCCTTGTGATTTAACTGCTTGAGCCGCTACGACAAATAACTAAGCCCCTTAACCGGGGCTTTTTTATTTCTAACTTTCGGCTTTGAAGCATTCCTCAGCAAATTGAGCCATGTTGAGTAGCTTTTCATCTTCCATGTAATTGCCAACGAGTTGAATACCAAGTGGAAGTCCATTACTTGATTTGCCGAGTGGAAGTGCAATTGCTGGATTTCCTATAAAACTCCATAAAGAGCAGAAGATTGGATTTCCAGTAAAACCAAGTCCTTTAGGCGCCTCTCCTGTTGCGGGCGAACTCAAAATGACATCAAAGCGTTGAAAGTATTCATCTATAGAAAGCCGCAATGTCTTTTGAAGATTTCTTGCTGCAATGTAATCCTCTTCAGGTAAGGCGTTACCTTTTGCTACAAGCTCCTTTATATCGGCTCCCACTAGCTCCGGAAATTTCTTCAAATGTCCCTCATGAATTACCGCGGCTTCATAGGCCATTAAAACGGCCAAAGCCTCTATTGCATCCCAGAACATTTGGGGGAGTGTGATTTCTTCGATATGCGCGCCTGATTTCTCCAATAAGCTTGCGGCATATTGCACAGTCTTAATCTGCTCTTGGCTCAATAAGTCATCAAAGGGTGTTTTTAGAACGCCAATTCGAGGTTTAGGATTGCTTAGAGCTTCGCTCAAAGGTTTAGCTAAGAGTTCGTGAATAACAATAGCATCTGCTTCATCGGCGGTGGTGTTCCGAAGCAAATTAAATGCATATTTAGCGTCAGCAACTGACCTGGTAAAAAATCCAATGTGGTCTAGAGAGTCGGCGACTGGATGAACACCTTTTCTTGGTACGGATCCAAAGCTGGCCTTATAACCAACCACGCCACAAAATGCTGCCGGCCTAATAATCGATCCAGCAGTTTGCGATCCTAAGCCTAGGGGGACAATCCCGCTGGCTACCGCCGCAGCAGAACCACTGGAAGATCCTCCTGGAGTATGGGTGCTATTCCAAGGGTTCGTTGTTGGTCCAGCGTTACGCCAAGCAAATTCAGTAGTGACGCTTTTGCCAAAGATAACTCCACCTAATGCACGAATTTTTTTGACTATTTCAGCATCTTCACTAGGGGTGAAGTCTTTATATATAGGCGAGCCATTAGCCGTTACAAAGTCTTTTGTGGCAATGATGTCTTTTACGGCCACAGGGATACCCATTAAGGGACCGGACCCTGACTGTTTCTGAAGTTCTTCTAATGGCGCTCTTACTGTAAACGCCTTCAGCACAGGCTCTAGTTTATCTGCCCGAGCTACACATTGGGCTAAATAGTCATCAACCTTGAGCTGCTTCTTTTGGATTTGTTCGTATGCCTGCAATAGATCTAGGGCTGGTTTCATATGTCTCCCGGCATTTATTTGTAGTTGTACTGCCACTTTATCACCGTCGATGGTCTATTTCACAAGCCTTTGAGGCTTTAAAAAAATAATTAAATAAACTTCACAACTTCACAACTTCTGTAGTATAGTAGTGGCAAAGGAGGGTAAATGAGAAGAGCGATACCAAAAACACATCAAGCTTTAGATTGGATAGGGAAGGGAATGACCGCAGCTCAAGCCGCTAGGAAGATGGAAATTTCAGAATCTAGCGTCTACGCCGCCTTAAGAAAAACAAAAGCAAAAGATTCAGGTTGTTGTCCAACATGTGGTCACAAATTAAGGAAATAAGATGAAAAAAACTCTATTGGCTGTTGCCTCAATCTCCGTAGCTGCATTTGCATATGCAAATACCTCATCTGATTCTTCTGAATTAGTGAGCCAGCAGTGCAAGATCTCAGCTGAAGCAGTTTCAACATTAAAAAGTTTGCGCTATGGCAATACATCGATTCGTAAGGATGTAGCCGGCCTGATTAACTTAAATCTCAAAGTTCAGGAAAATAAAGATGCGGCGCAGATGACCTTAAACCGTATGGTTGACGATCAAGTGATTACAACATCAGCTTTGGAAGCAAAGTACTGCTCTTAATGCTGTGTGAATGGGGTGAATGGGTTTTCCCAGTCATTAATAGAGGTGTGTGATGACCCATTCATTTGAATGTCCAGAGTGTGGCAACCCCAGAGGGATGCTTGGAGAATGTCGTCAATGTGGAAGTGAAGAACTTCCTATCCCGCATAGCGATACGATGGTATTGAATTTGAAGTTCGATAGTCCAAGTGCTGAAGAGGCTTTGGATCGCTTAACCGTTGCTTTACGCCGCGCATCAGAAGTGGGCATTAAGGCAATGATCTTGATCCATGGCTATGGCGCAAGCGGTGAGGGTGGAAGAATTAAGTGGGCAGTACATGATGCCCTCGAAAATAACTATTTTTCAGACCGGGTCGATGAATACCATTTTGGCGAACAAACCGCCTTTGGTAGCGAGGCTTACCATGCGCTTTTACGAAGAAGGCCTGGCCTCAAAGCCTATCTTAAGCACTTCAAAGAAGGTAATGCTGGAATGACAGTATTAATACTGTGATTCCTCAGTGGAATTGCTTAGAATAGATCTGTAAATTCCTTTAAGTGCTATCAACTAGGAGTGGTAATGACTGCCAAAAAATCAACTATCCATGAAGAAGCTCAGATCAACTCTGAGAATTTAATTGGCGACTTCAAGGCGCTCATGGCAGATGCTGAAGATCTCATTAAAGCAACAGCAAGCAATGAGGAAGGCCCCCTTAGTGCTATCCGCTCAAAGGCTTTGGATACCCTCAATAATGCTAAAGAAAGTCTTTCTTCTGTAGAAGGTACTTTGACTGAAAAGGCTAAAGTTGTTGCCGAAGGTGCCGATGAGTTCGTTCATCGCAATCCTTGGGAGGCGGTCGGCGTTGCTGCTGGTCTTGGTCTTTTGATTGGCCTTTTTATTCGTCGTCGCTAGGTATCCATGTCACAGGAAAATCTTTTATCTTCCCTTAAGAATCTCGTCTCTACGGGTGCATCAATTGCCCAAACTCGTCTAGAGTTGATTTCTACAGATGTTCAGATTGCACGAGCTAAGTTCATCAGCCTATTGGTCATGATCATCTTTACCTTATTTTTCTTGTTTTTTGGTTTGGTGATGCTGGCCTTGCTCATTGTTATTTTTAGCTGGGAGACTGATCGCATCTTTGCATTAAGTCTGCTCACTGGTGGATTCTTATCCGTCGGAATTATTCTGGCGCTGGTAGTCTTGCGCTCACTGAAGACTATGCCTAAATTATTTGAGGCAACGATTACTGAGTTATCGAAAGATCGCCAGGAGCTTGCTAAGCGATGAGTCGAAAGATTTCAGAGCTTCTAGCTCGGCAGCAAGTGCTTCAGGAGCGCGCAGCCCAAGAGCGCGCTGATTTTGCCCTGCATTTTGAACCAATAGAAAAGCCCTTATCTTGGGCTGATAAGGGCATAGATGCCTTTAATTTTGTGAAAGGCACTCCGGTGCTGTGGACTAGTGCATTTGCTGTATTGGCTCATTACAAGCCCAAGCTTGCTAGCAAGGCGCTAGCTGTAGGTTGGGGCGCTGTCAAATTACTCAAAACCGCCAAGAAGCTGGTGTAACTCTAGTCTCTAGGCTATCAATACCGTTTTATTAGTAATACCTTTTTGAGTCAGAAGCTCACCACCATTTAAACCGGCGATCTCTAAAAAAGTTAAAGCACCTGCTACCTGAAAACCTGCTTTTTTAAGTAACTGACTGGCCGCAATGATGGTTCCGCCGGTGGCTAAAACATCATCTAGGATCAAAACTCGTGCCCCAGCTGGCAGGGTGGATTGTTGGATCTCCAGAGAATCAGAGCCGTATTCCAGGCCGTAGGATTCTCGATGGCTAGCCAAGGGTAGCTTATTGGGTTTTCTGGCTAAGGCGAGCCCCTTATGGGCTTGGTGAGCAAGGGCAGCACCAAAGATAAAGCCACGTGACTCTATGCCTAGAATATGGCTGTAGTCGAACTGCTGGGCCAGCGCTTCTAGTTGCAAGATGGCCCCCTTAAATGCAGCTGGATTGGCCAAAAGCGGGGAGATATCCCTGAATAGGATCCCTGGCTTAGGAAAGTCCGGTACTCCGGGTAGATAATCTAATAAATTCATTTTTGACTGATATGAAAACACAATTACTCATTATTACCGCACTAGAGTCCGAGCTTGATAAAAGCGTATTGCCGGCTGGTGTCGAGATTGTGTATTCAGGAGTGGGAAAAATTAATGCAACTGCTGCAAGTATTCGGGCTATTCATGAATTTCAGCCAAAGAAGATAGTCAACTTTGGAACGGTTGGCAAAATCAACTCGACATTGCATGGCTTATTAGAAATCGGCAAGGTGATACAACGCGACATGATGACGGTCCCGCTAGCGCCAAGAGGCCAGACTCCGTTTTGCCCCAAGCCTTCTTATTACTTATCCTTGGGTGGCGAGCATACGTGCGGCACTGGCGATAGTTTTGTAACCGCCCATGATCCTTGGCTTATTTCTCAAGGAGTGGATGTGGTCGATATGGAGCTATTTGCAATTGCAAATATAGCCTATCAATTTAATATTCCCTGGCAGTCGTTTAAGTACGTAACCGACGATGCTAATGCGGACTCTGGTAATGAATGGACGCATCGTGTTAATCATGGTCAAGAGCTCTATCTAGAAAAGCTCAAAGAGCTCATGAGTACTTAAAGATAGCCTACCAATCTAGTCATGCAAATGAATAAGCGTAAACCTTGGCTAAAAAACTATCTCGAGGGTGTTCCTCATGAGATTGATTTGGCGGATTACTCATCCGTTGTTGAGTTAATTGAGGAATCTTTTCAGACCTACCCTGATAGGGTTGCAATCGAGTCCATGGGGCACTCTATTAGCTACCGCCAGCTTGATATTCTGTCTAAGGACTTTGCCGCTTACTTGCAAACTTTAGGCCTTGAAGCAGGCGCTCGTATCGGCATCATGTTCCCAAATGTTCCGCAATACTTGATTGCAATGCTGGGCACCTTGCGCGCTGGCTTTGTCGTAGTGAATATTAATCCACTTTATACCGCCCGGGAACTCGAACATCAATTGCAAGACAGCGGCGCATCCATCCTAGTGATGCTAGAAAACTTTGCACATGTATACCAAGATATCGCCAATCAAGGGCTTGTGAAAAAAGTGATTGTGAGTAGCTTAGGTGAGAGTTTGGGCCCCAAGGGCGTCATTGTGAATTTGATTGCTCGCCACATCAAGAAGCTCATCCCGCATTGGAATTTTCCTTGCGTTAAATTTAATCAAGCCCTCAAGATCGGCTCTGGACATGGATTTACTAGGCCAAATATTGCCTTGGAAGATATTGCATTTTTGCAATACACAGGTGGTACAACTGGCATTTCTAAAGGTGCTGTTTTATTGCACCGAAATATATTAGCTAACCTGATTCAAATTGAGGCTTGGCTTGAGCCCGCCTTAATTAAGCGACATGATCAACAGCTAGTGTTTTTATGCGCTTTACCAATGACCCATATTTTTGCGCTGACTGCATGTGGACTTCTTGGAATACGCAAGGGTGGAAAGTTATTGCTGGTTGCAAACCCCAGAGACATTACTGCTTTTATCAAGCTCTTAATAAAGCATCCTGAAATTAATATTTTCCCGGGTGTGAATACGCTTTTCCACGCGCTGATCCACCGTCCTGAATTTAAGAATGTGAAATTGCCCAACCTATTGGTAACGATTGGTGGTGGCATGGCAGTACTCAAGAAGACTGCTGATCTTTGGTACAAGCTTACAGGCGTAGCTATTGCTCAGGGCTACGGTCTTTCGGAGACTTCGCCGGTAGTCTGTGTCAATACTCCTTTTGTAAAAGAATTTACTGGATCTATTGGTATGCCAGTGCCCAGTACCGATGTATTGATACTGGATGATGAGGGTGTAGAGCTTCCATTTGGTACGCCTGGAGAGATCTGCATCAAGGGGCCGCAAGTGATGGCGGGTTATTGGAATAGACCGGAAGAGACCGAGCAATTTATTACGTCTGAAGGTTATTTCAAGTCTGGTGATATTGGCATCATGAGCCCTGAGGGTTATGTGCAGATTGTGGATCGCAAAAAAGACATGATTGTGGTTGCTGGCTTCAAAGTATTTCCTAATGAAATCGAGGAAGTGATTTCATTAATGCCAGGTGTGAGGGAGTGCGCTGTCATTGGATTTCCGCACCGCAAGCTTGGTGAGATTGTGAAGGCTTATATAGTCAAAGAGCAGTCTGATTTAACTGAAGCTCAGGTTATTCAGTATTGCAAAGAGCAAATGACGAGTTACAAGCGCCCCAGAAAAATTGCTTTTATTGATGAAATGCCCAAGTCTAATGTTGGCAAAATTCTGCGCCGCCATCTACGCGATTTATAAACGCTACAAACCGCCACCAAAGCGGTATTGCCAAGAAATACCATACAAGTCATAGCCATTATTCGTTCTAGAGTAGGCGCCGGTACTTGCTGATAGTCGTACGGAGTTATGTTTATTTACTGGATATGACATCGTTGTGCCAAAGCGCCAGTTCTCTTGACTGCCACTAATGGCATTGCCATTAACGTACGCTTGGCCACCAGTGAAGTAGGTGGCATCGACCGAGATCCAAGCTGTATTCTGAAAGTAATAAATAGCGTGAGTCTGGGTCGAGTAGACGGGGTTTTGGGTTAGCGAATTACCGTTCATAAAGTTGGTATTGCTGGTGTAGAAAATACCCGCGCCAGCCAATTCAAATCTCCACGGGCCCAGCGCTTTGGAGATGCCAAGGCCGGGCTGGATAAACCAACGATTTGCGCCAACATTAATCAGCTGGTTGTCGTCGTACTTGCCCCATGGAACTGATGCCGCAAGACTGACGCCAACAATCAGATCTTGCTGATAATTCTTAAATTGATCCAGTGTTAATGCTGGTGCGCCATATAGGTTCACCGCAGCTTTGATGAGGGGGTCAGATAGGCCTTCGGTGCTCGCATTGACTGTTCGACCGCCAGCGTTGCTAGAACCACTCAATTGGCCGTATGGCAGAACTAGAGTGAGTTTTCCGGATTGCCCAAACGCATCAAAGATATGGGTAAGGCCAACAACTTCACTTGTCAGCGTGTAATTGCCGGCTTTTGCTTGCGCAACTCCTGCGCTAATGAAGTTGATTCCGACTGGCGCATTGGAGTATGTGCGCGCTTCGATTTCTTGTGCACAAGAAAGGGCGGGAAATAAAGTGCTTAAGGTAAGCGCTAGAAAAGCAAATACCCCAAAACTCCTGCCTTGACGAATAGAGGATGACTTCATCATCAAGGCAGTCTTACTGGATTTATTTAGTTGTTTTTGATTTTTCGCCGAACAAAATTTGTATGGTGGCATGGCTACCAAGCATTAAGCCCATACCAACAAATAACAGGTATGGCCACACAATTAACCAGTACACGATTGACATTGCAACTATACGCAATGGATCTGATTTCCCAAAATTCATCATGGAGCTTAAGAATTCTTTTCCATGAATCAGTCCACTTACTCCAGCCTCTAGGTAATTTAGACCTATGACCACTGCTAAATAGACTAAGGACTCAATGATCAGGGAGTTCACAATCCCATTTTTTTTATCAACCGTAATTGGAAAAAATGCCTGGGCTACCAACATGAACTTCGCACAAATAGCCCCTTTAAATAAAGCAAATCCAAATATAGATAAAGGAATCGGTCTCTCATCCAGAGAGGTTGCTGCTAAAAAGGCAAGAGCGCAAAACCATACGCCGAAGTAAATGGTTAGCTCAAATGCCTTTATAAATTCTTCCCGAGCTTTTTCTTTTAAACTTTTTTCAGGGGCTGAGTGGAGGGATGTTGCAGTCATAAAAACTTTCAGAGTTATTCGATTAGCAGTTACTGCAAGAGCCACCAGCTTCAACAGGGGCAGGTTCTTGAGTGTAGCGTGCAATAAATGCATGTTTGCTCTTCAGTGGTAACTGAATCCAGACAAAGTGCCCTGATCCAGGCGCCACATCGATAGGCTCACCTTTGAGGTTCCACATGGCTTCGAGCACCATATCTTGATTGCCCTCGGGCTCAATGATTTCTAATTTATCTCCAAGGGAGAAACGGTTCTTGACATCCACTTTGACGCGACCAGTTGCCTCATCAAACTCCATAGTTTCACCAACATAAAGACTTCTGCCTGATAGGGAGTGACCACGCATATAGAGTTGATACTCTTTATCGTGATGACGCTCATAAAAGCCATCTGTATAGCCGCGATTTGCAAGACCTTCTAGATTGCCAATAAGTGACATATTCATCGGACGTCCGGCTACTGCATCATCAATCGCAGTGCGATAGGACTGGCAGGTACGCGAAACGTAATAGGGTGACTTGGTGCGCCCCTCAATCTTGAATGAATCCACGCCCATCTTCGTCAAGCGCTCAATATGCTCAATAGCGCGTAAATCCTTGGAGTTCATGATGTAAGTGCCGTGCTCATCTTCTTCCATTGGCATCAAATCATCTGGACGACGCGCCTCCTGGAGAAGAACTACATCACCGCTGGTATTTTGCTGGCCTGGCTTGACCTTGTAATCCCAGCGGCAAGCATTGGTGCAAGCGCCTTGATTGGAGTCACGATGTGACATATAGCCAGATAGTAAGCAGCGACCAGAGTAGGCAATGCACAAAGCGCCATGAACAAATACTTCTAATTCCATTTCTGGACAGTCTTGACGAACTTCTTCGATTTCATCAAAAGAAAGTTCGCGTGACAAGATAACTCGACTAATGCCAACAGAGCGCCAGAACTTAGCAGAGGCACCATTGACGGTATTAGCCTGAACCGATAAATGAATTGGCATATCTGGCCAAGCTTCTCTGGCCATCATGATGAGGCCTGGGTCTGACATGATCATGGCATCAGGCTTTAATGCAACCACGGGATCCATATCTTTAATGTAGGTACGCGTCTTACCGCCATGAGGCAGTAGGTTAGACACTAGATAGAACTTTTTACCTAAAGCATGGGCGGTATCAATACCTTCTTTGAGCGTCTCCATTTTTCCGAAGTCGTTGTTACGTACTCGGAGGGAGTAACGTGGCTGCCCCGCATAAATGGCATCAGCGCCAAAGTCAAAGGCAGTGCGCAGCATAGAGAGGCTGCCGGCAGGGGCTAGAAGTTCTGGAATTTTGGTCATAGGCTTCATTTTAAAGTGCTTAGCCAATTTATGTACGGGGGATTCTGGAGGAAAAGTAGGGTGCAAACACCCGAAAAGACCTCTTTTTTCGCATTTTGACTTCTTTTGAAATGTTATATTGATCTTTAAAACACATAAAAGGGCTTAAGCTCATAGGAGACGAAATGAAAAGAACATTACATCTGGCTGTGACCCTCATTTCTTGTATTTTTCTTGATACCGCTTTTGCGGCAGGAAAGATTCAAATGAATGAGTACATGGTGCAAAGTGACACCCCGGGAATTTCACTCTACGTGCGCAATAAGCATCTAGCCGGCATGAAGAAATTTACTGCCGATAAAACATTGCTTTATGTTCATGGCTCAACGTATCCAGCAGAAACTGCCTTTGATTTGTCTTTGGGTGGAACTTCATGGATGGAATACATGGCGGCCAGAGGTTACGATGTGTGGCTAGTTGATCTGCGTGGCTATGGAAAATCAACGCGACCACCTGAGATGGATCAGCCCGCTGATCAGAACCCACCGCTTGTGAGAACCGATGTTGCCGTAAGGGATGTATCGAGTGCCGTTGATTACATTCTAAAAAAGCGAAACATCAACAAGATGAATTTACTTGGCTGGTCTTGGGGTACTACCATTATGGGTAAATACACCACCGAGAATAATGACAAGGTCAATAAGCTCGTTCTATATGCTCCTCAATGGCTGCGTCAGGGCGGGGCGCCATTAACCGATAAGGGTGGTCAGCTTGGCGCATATCGCGTAGCGTCGATTACTGATGCAAAAAATCGCTGGTTAACTGGTGTGCCCGAGAATGCAAAGGCCACCCTAATCCCAGAGGGTTGGTTTGAGAAATGGGCTGAGGCTACCTTTGAGACTGACCCATGGGGCAAAAATCAGAGCCCTAAGAAATTACGCGCTCCCAACGGAACAGTTCAAGACGCTCGTGAGTACTGGACGGCTGGAAAGCCAGTGTATGAGCCTAAAGATATTCGTGTGCCTGTAATGCTGGTTCATGCAGAGTGGGATGCTGATTTACCAAGCTATATGCTCTATGAATATTTCACCAAATTAGAAAATGCACCATACAAAATCATGTTGCAGATTAGTGAGGGCACTCACACCATCATTATGGAAAAGAATCGCATGCTGATGTTTGCTGGTGTACAAGAGTTCTTGGACAGCCCATTTAAGCCTGAGAAGTAATTCTTCAATCTACGCAATATCGTTGTGGCATTGAAAAAGCCCCTAGATTTTTTCTAAGGGCTTTTTTATATCGAGATTTGCCCTTATAAATGGGTTGTAACCCATCGATTGATCCTTCAATACTAAATTCGGCTAAATCAAGAGTATCCTACGGGGTCTGTGGCGAGCATTGCAATAATGACCGGGAGCCTTCCCCCTGAGCTGTCCACCCGAAATTGAAGGCACTTATTAAAGAATCAGAAAGAACGCAATGACAAAACTCACATCCAAGCCAATCCTAAAAAAAGCGAGCGGTATTTTGGCGCAAGAGTTTGCTATACCTAAAGACATCGCATGGGCCTGGGTCACATTGTTGCTTTCGCAGGAAGAACAAAAGCGCGATAGCGAGGAAAAGCGCTATGCCCGCATTGCAGAATTTGAGGCCTGGATTGCGGAACTCAATTTACCGACTGATCCAAAAAATCCTGCAAGCGGTGCCGTAAGTCCGGAGTCGGTCAAGAATTCAGCTAGAAACGTTTTTGAGTGGCCGCATGAGTACATCTTTGAAGAGCCCTCAGCTGCCAAGCATCCAGATTCCAAGATTACCTATGGCGATACGATTACTAAGCCAATCTTAGATGCCATTAAAGATGCCGGTGGATCCGATGATCGTCCTGCACTCATTGCTATTTTAGAAGGCTATGCAAAAGAAGGTAAAGAGCCGTTTGCCAATGTCACATCAGAAGGCATTGAGTGGAAAGGCAGTAATTGGGCTGAGGGAGACAAGCTTAATCTCCTCACTATCAAGACCTTAAATAACCGCTTAGCTAATTTAAGAAAGAAGGGGCTGATTTAAGCTCAATTACTTCACTCGGATTACAAAAGAAAAAACCACCCAAAAGGTGGTTTTCTTATATCTGGCTCCTCGACCTGGGCTCGAACCAGGGACCTACGGATTAACAGTCCGGCGCTCTACCAACTGAGCTATCGAGGAATAAGCCGATATTATAGCAAGATGAAATCATCTACTCCAAGTTCTGTACAGATCCCTAAAGTATTGACCATCGCCGGGTCCGATAGTGGCGGCGGCGCGGGCATTCAGGCTGACCTCAAAGTCATTACAGCCCTGGGTGGATATGGGATGTCGGTCATCACTGCCATCACTGCCCAGAACACTTTGGGGGTTAGCCGTATTCAGGATATCGACCTTGATGTGGTCGAGGCTCAGATCGATGCAGTATTTATGGATATTGGCGTAGATATTGTCAAAATTGGCATGTTAGCCAGCCCAGAAATCGTCCGTACCGTGGCATCGGCTTTGAAGCGCCATGGAGCCAAAAGAATTGTTCTTGACCCTGTATTGAGGGCTACTTCAGGAGCCAGTCTTGGTGGCGATGACACTGCCCAAGCCATTATTAAAGAGTTGTTTCCGATGGCGACTTTAGTAACCCCCAATCTGGAGGAGGCGTCCTTGCTCCTGGGCCGAGAATTAACCGGCCCCGAGGATTTCAAGCTCGCTGCAGAAGAGTTGCTCGACATGGGTCCCCAGGCAGTCTTGATTAAGGGCGGTCATCTCGATACCACCCATACTCAATTGACTGATTTTCTGATGTGGCGAACCATGGAAGATGGTCTTGAAGTAATTCAATCAAAAGAGTTCAAGCATTACCGCGTCAATACAGCCAATACCCATGGCACTGGTTGCTCATTAGCATCCGCCATTGCAACCTATTTAGCAGATGGTCACGATCTTTCTCATGCAGTTGCTAAGGCAATCTCTTATGTTGAGGCAGGGCTTGAGGCAGGACGTTTCTTGAGTATTGGTGAGGGTCCTGGACCCTTGTGGCATATGCATGATTTCTATCGAACTGCACTACCGGAAGAAGAGGGTAAGTATTAAGTTTGATGCATTAAGTCTTATGACTTAGGTCTTCATCAGCTCTTGAAGACGCTTTACAGCTGCTTTAGGATCACTGGCACCATTAATAGCTCTGACAACAGCAACTGAACCCACACCACTTTGTGCCACCGCATGAATACTGCTTTCATCAATACCACCAATCGCTACTAATGGGTAGTGGTTCATTAATTGAGCGTACTTATATAAACGTCCTAAACCCTGTGGAGCAGTTTCCATCTTCTTCAAATTCGTTGGAAAGACTGCGCCCATAGCAATATAACTTGGGCAGAAACGATCGGCATAAACCATCTCCGCATAACCATGGGTGCTTAAGCCAAGTCGAAGCCCTGCAGATCGTATGGCATCCAAATCTGCAGTCTCTAAATCTTCTTGTCCCAAGTGGATTCCGTAGGCGCTAGCCTCAATCGCATCTTGCCAATAATCATTAATAAAGAGCAAGGTCTTGCTGCCTTGGACTGCATCAACAGCTTGCTTAATCTGTTTGCGAATAAGTTTTTTATCCTCGGATTTGAGGCGCAGTTGTACGGTTGGCACTTCGGCTTCCACCATGCGCTTCACCCAATCAGCATCAGGCATCACCGCATATAAACCTAGGCGCTTTGGACACTCCGCAAAAGCATTGGGATTCATATTGCGGGTCCAGGGAAGCAAGTCAAAATGCTCCGGTCTAGATGGCCACTTAAAGGGATTAAATCCGCCATCTTGGTGCACCATGCGTGACCAGGCCTTACCTAAGGTTTTGGCATCACGTTCAATAAAGCCCATTTGGATTGCAGCAACTATGCCGGCGAGTTCGTAATGATCAGCAGCATGTTCGTTATCAATTAATGGCGGTGGCGATTCTAGACTGAATGCTGGAATAGGCAGGCACAAATCCGATTTGCTATGAGCTGCAACAATTTGGTCTGCAAGATCGCGAACTAAGCTCATTAGTACCTTATTTAACTTTGATGCCAAAAAGGCGTGCCAACTAATGGCGTACTAGCTTGTGCGGATTGCTGGGCTTTCATAGCGCCAGAAAGGTAGGCAGTGCGACCGGCATCTACAGACATTGCAAATGCTTTAGCCATTGCCACTGGGTCATCAGCTAGTGCAACAGCAGTATTTAGTAAGACGCCATCAAAACCCCATTCCATTACGCTACATGCATGTGATGGCAGGCCTAAACCGGCATCTACCAAAAGTGGAACCTTCAAACGATCACGCAAGAGTTTTAATGCATAGGGATTTAAAGGGCCTTGGCCTGTTCCAATCGGTGCAGCCCAAGGCATTACTGCTTGGCATCCCACATCAACTAAGCGTTGGCACAAGATAAGATCTTCTGTGCAATAAGGTAGAACCTTAAAACCATCTTTAATTAAAGTTTCTGCTGTGGAAACTAAACGCAAAGTATCGGGTTGCAAAGTGTAGTCATCCCCGATTAGCTCCAACTTAATCCAGCTAGTTTCAAAAACCTCACGCGCCATTTGCGCGGTTGCAATGACTTCTTTAGGACTGTGACAGCCTGCGGTATTCGGTAATACAGGTACAGCCATTTTTTTGAGAAGATCCCAAAATCCAGAGTGCGCCTCTGCAGTTGAAGTGCCTTGCCTACGCAAGCTGACGGTAATCATTCCGGGATTAGATTGCTTAACGGCATTCTCTAAAACTTGTGGAGACGGGTAACGCGAAGTCCCTAGCAATAAACGGCTAGCAAAAGTCTCGCCATACAGAACCAGCGGATCTGCAGTATTTAAAGGATATGGCAAAGGGGCAGTCATATGAATAGATTACTTATGTCTTGATTTTTTCATTCGTAGAAGAATTAGCCGCCAGTAACTGGTGCAATGACTTCCATTTCATCGCCTTCACGCAAAACTTCTTCCGCGTGCCTGGTCTTGGGAACGAATTCATAATTGATGGCAACAGCAAAAGGCGGTTTTGCATTGATAAGCAATAGAACATCATCAATCGTGCTGTTATCCGGAACCTCTTGAGCAACTTGGTTGACCATTATGCGCATGCGCTTAGCTCCTGATGGGTCGAACCCGTGACTTCTAATCCCAATTCAATTGCGGTAGCACTAGATCCTGAGCTCAACACTTCTAATGCGCAATCCAGAATAGCTGGAGAGATCATGAAGCCATGGCGATAGAGTCCATTGACCATCATGAGATCAGCCTGGTTGGATTTCTGATCAACAGCAATCTCAGGCAAGTTGTCCTTAAGTGTCGGGCGACACTGTGTAGCCATCTCCAAAATACGTGCTTCCGCAAAACCACTATGCACGGTATAAACCGCGCTGAGTAATTCCATGGCGGAGCGCACACTCATAGGAGATAAATCCTCGGATTCGATCTCTGTAGCGCCAACAACATAGACGTCATCTTCTTTTGGAGCGATATAAATTGGATAGCGTGGATGAATTAAGCGAGTAGGGCGACGCAGTTTGACCTCTGGTGCATGCAAGCGAATAACTTCACCACGCACGCCACGCAAATCTTTGGAATCGTCACCAATCTGTTTCCACGAATCCTTCGCACCCAGGCCACGACAATCAATCACCCAATCAAAACCATGCTCACTGTTACGGAGCTGCTCAGGATCAATGGCTTGATTCCAATGACAAGGCACCTTCATTAAGGTGAGTTCAACTAATAAAGCTTCCAGTAATTGGCGGTTATCCAGTTGACCTTCATTGGGAAGATAGAGGCCTTGGGTAAAACGATCAGCAACACCCGGCTCAATTTCTGCGAGAGATTGAGTATCTAAATGAATCGGTTTAGAAAGTGCCTGATTGCGATCACAATTTCTTTCAAGATGGGAGGCAAAACGTTCTGCATCACTGGCATCTTGGCGATGCCATAAGATCAAAGTGCCATCTTGCTGAAAGTAAACCGGCTTAGCTAGTTCATCGATGAGTTGTTTCCAACGCGGTAGGCTATGAACACCCATCCGCACAACGTTATCTTCCGTAATGGCAGACTCCGCTAGAGGCGCAAGCATTGCAGCAGCAATTCGGGCAGCCGCATTAGCGGCATCTGAACCGCCTTTCTCAAACAGCTCAACTTGAGCACCGCGTTTAGCAAGCGCAACCGCCAGCAACCGACCCATAAGGCCGGCGCCAACGATGGCATATTTGCCGTTTGAGAATGCCTTAGTCACTTACTGATAAATCTCGCTACCGCGCTTACGAAACTCTGCTGACATCTCTTCCATGCCTTTTTGTGGATCGGCTGAAGCTTCTGCAGTAATCGGAATCACTTTTGCTTTCGGATTACCGTCAGCATCCAAAGTCGCAGCGTAATCACGTACTTCTTGAGTGATCTTCATGGAGCAGAACTTCGGTCCACACATTGAGCAGAAATGGGCAATCTTGGCGCCTTCAGCAGGTAAGGTTGCATCGTGATATTCACGTGCACGCTCAGGATCTAAGCCAAGATTAAATTGATCTTCCCAGCGGAACTCAAAACGCGCCTTGGATAAAGCGTTATCGCGAACTTGAGCGCCCGGTAAGCCTTTAGCTAAGTCTGCACCATGGGCTGCAATCTTGTATGTGATGATGCCGGTACGGACATCTTCTTTGTCCGGCAAGCCCAAATGCTCTTTTGGTGTGACATAGCAAAGCATCGCTGTTCCGTACCAACCAATTTGCGCAGCACCAATACCGCTGGTGATGTGATCATATCCAGGAGCGATATCGGTAATCAATGGCCCAAGGGTATAGAAGGGCGCTTCTAAGCAGTGCTTTAATTCCTCAGTCATGTTTTCTTCAATGCGCTGCATTGGAACGTGACCAGGACCTTCAATCATGACTTGAACGTCATGCTTCCATGCTTTGGCAGTCAACTCGCCCAGGGTATGAAGTTCGCCAAACTGTGCAGCATCATTGGAGTCAGCGATACAGCCAGGACGTAAACCATCGCCTAAACTAAATGACACGTCATAGGCTTTCATGATCTCGCAGATCTCATCAAACTTCGTATAGAGGAAGTTTTCTTTATGGTGAGCTAAACACCACTTCGCCATAATCGAGCCACCGCGAGAAACAATACCGGTAATGCGGTCAGCCGTTAATGGAACATAGCGCAGCAATACACCAGCATGAATAGTGAAGTAATCCACACCTTGCTCAGCTTGCTCTACTAATGTATCGCGGAACATTTCCCAAGTGAGGTCTTCTGCAATACCACCGGTCTTATCAAGCGCCTGGTAGATTGGTACAGTACCAATTGGAACTGGTGAATTTCGAATAATCCACTCACGGGTTTCATGAATATGTTTGCCGGTAGACAGATCCATGATGGTGTCTGCACCCCAACGAATGGACCAAACCATTTTCTCTACTTCTTCATTAATAGAAGAGGTCACGGCAGAGTTACCGAGGTTGCCGTTAATCTTCACGCGGAAGTTACGACCAATAATCATTGGCTCTAGTTCTGGGTGATTGATGTTCGCGGGAATGATCGCGCGCCCAGCAGCAATTTCTGAACGTACAAATTCACCAGTGACGATGTCAGGCAAGTTTGCACCGTAGCTCTTACCAGGATGCTGCTTGAGGAGTTGTTTGTATTCAGGATTCTTGCGTAATTGCTCAAGGCCCATGGACTCACGCAATGCAACGTATTCCATTTCAGGAGTCACGATGCCTTTACGGGCGTAATACATTTGGCTCACGTTTTGGCCAGCGCGTGCAACGCGTGGAGGATTAATGTGGGCAAAACGCAGATTCTGGGTGGCCGCATCTTGTGAGCGAGCAACTCCGTACTCAGAGCTCGGTCCAGCCAATTGCACTGTATCGCCACGTTCCTCAATCCAGTTCTTACGCAATAAAGGCAAACCTTTTTCAAGGTTGATCACGATATCGGGATCGCTATAAGGACCTGATGTGTCATAAACAGGAACAGGTGGATTGGGAACCATCTCTTCACCTACGCGAGTTGATAGTTGCTCAATCATTCGGATAGGCGCTTTGATATCTGGACGCGAACCTTCTAGATAGGTTTTGGTCGAAGCGGGATAGGCAAATTTTTGGCCAAAGTCTCGCTCCAAGCTTTTAAGGCTAGGAATTTCTTGTTTAGATTTATTTTTGGTATCGCTCATGTCCATCTCCTGACTGTAATTAGATGGACGAAACCGGGTGACGGTCTGATGGAAAACTCCCCACGCCAGCATTACCTGGATCGGGTTATAGGGTCTTTCTCAGCGCCTCACAGTAAAAATCACTATCAGGGCACCCCTGTTTCATCCTTAGAGCTAATTTAACCACGAATTCACGCCAAGTTGGGTGACCAAAATCAAGTAGTGAAGAGTGCTTCAGTCTAGGGCGGGGAAATCTAGCCTGCTTTGGTATTACGCAATATGAAATCCGCCGTCACAAAAGCGGCATCGCTAGTGAATTCATCGGCAAGAATGCGGGCTGCAGCCTCTGAAATCGAGATTTCGATAAAACCACTGACTTCACCATCTTGGTTGGTCGGTACAAAGTTGTCTGCTAGCTCTAAGTCATAGATATAGAGCTGCTCATCATGAAAACCGCGCCCTGGAATGGGGCGGCGCATATGAATACGGCCCACTGGCTCAATTTGGTCAGAAATCTGCGGTGGAACGCCGGCTTCTTCCCATAATTCTCGGCGGGCGTTAACCCAGGGGGTTTCATCAGCTCCAATGCCACCGGCAGCCAAGTTATCTAGCCGACCTGGGTCGGTAGCCTTGGTTTCACTCCGGCGTCCAAGCCAGAGATTGCCGGCCTTGGTATAGCCATTAATGTGGGTTGCCATGCTCTGAAAGCCAAATGTACGGAAGGCAGAGCGCTCTAAACGGAAGTATTCATGCCCATTTTGGTCAATCCAAGCGAAATCCTCGTGTCTCCAGCCCGGAATAAAGCCACCTTGCTGCATCCGATCGGCCAATTTCGCCAGACTCTCGGAGAGCGTCAAAGGCCTTGCATGGCGAATAGTCAGGCGATCGTGGGCCATATCTATATGGGAGATTGGATTTTTGCCCAAGGATTCTTGTAAATAGGGGATGAAATCCGGATTCAGGTGCCCAATGACCTGCCCAGACGATGCACCACCCAGAAAATGGATAGGTAAAAAATCCTGTGGGGCAGATCTCGCCGTGTTTTGGAGCATTTCCTCAAGGGCGGCAATGGTGCTGGTGGTGAGCTTATACATGCTCTAAGTGTAAGAGAAATTAAAAATACTAAAAAAGTAATCTAAAAATCTATAAATGAATTTCAATTGTCAACAGATCTTTACTTATATTTTTGTCGGAGACGGATGCTCATAATTTAAGCAAGCTAGGTCACTCTATACAAATCTGCGACTTACGAAAACTTTTGGGTATTTATCCACAAAACCTGTGGATAAGTTTTTATTTGGGAGTGGTCCCGCCGACAGGAATCGAACCTGTATCCCACGCTTAGGAGGCATGTGCACTATCCATTGTGCTACGGCAAGAATCAAAAAATAAAAAACTAATTTTTAAAAAGATGTTAGGGCGTGAAACATTATCCACTGATTACCAGCCACACATCGCCCATACAGAATTGGTGATGGCAACCATCATGTCAGGTGCAAAGTAGGAGAAAAAAATCGCGCCCAAAATAATGATTGCAAGTGGATACAAGAGCCATTGCGATATACGGTGTTTTGCTTGCATATTGTCTTAAGCGAGCGCAGCGCGATGAATCGCACGCTCTTTAACAGGCAGGTTGACCAAGAATGCAAACACACCTAATGCAATTGCGATATTCCAAACAATCAAATAGGAGCCGGTGCGATCAAATAAATAGCCACCAAAATAAGCGCCACAGAAGCTGCCCAATTGATGCGAGAAGAACACCAGGCCAGAAAGCATGGTGAGGTATTTAACGCCGAAGATCTGCGCCACGATCGCATTGGTTAAAGGGATGGTGGATAGCCATAGGAAGCCCATGATGGCTGCAAAGATGTAGGTAGAAGTTGGGCTTAGTGGTAGCCAAACAAAAGCCATAATGGCAATAGATCTGAGGATATAGATCCCTGACAGTAGGTAACGCTTAGGGAAGCGTTGGCCTAGTATTCCGGCGCTATAGGTGCCAAAGATATTGAATAAGCCAATCAACGCCAGTGCAGTCGTTGCTACCGCTGGTGCACCAACATCGGGATAAATCTTGGATAAATCCTTGAGGTAAGGTGCCAAATGTACCGCGATAAATACCACCTGAAATCCACACACAAAGTAACCCAAGGTAAGTAATCTAAAACTAGGATTGCCGACGGCTTCCTTTAGTGCCTGTTTAATTGTTTGATCGCTCGCTTGCTGGAGATTGTTTACATTGGGTTCGCGCAACATAAACGCAATCGGAATCATCAAGCTGGCCATCAGTGCCAACATGAGTAGCGCATCGTTGGCACCAAAGCTGCTAAGTAGTCCTTGTTCAACCGGAATCATAAGAAACTGTCCAAACGATCCTGCAGCTGCAGCAATGCCCATTGCCCACACCCGTTTTTCTGCGGCAACGTTGCGACCTAAAATTCCATAGACCACGCTATAGGTTGTTGCAGTCTGTGCAAGACCAATCAGCAATCCACCTGCCAATGAAAAGTTCAGGGCATCGGTGGAGATTGCCATGCCGGCTAAACCAAGCGCATAGAGTGCGCCACCAGCGACCATAATTTTGAGGGCACCATAACGATCGGCCAATGCTCCGGTGATCGGTTGAACTGCACCCCAAATCAAATTCTGTAGCGCAATAGTGAGAGCGAAGGTTTCACGTCCCCAGCCATTGGCCGAAGTAATTGGAAGGTTGAATAAACCAAAACCATGGCGAATCCCCATGGAGAAAGTCACCATCAGCCCGCCAAAAATCAGTACCTGTTTAAGGGATAGTTTTTGGTTTGATTGACTCGATGTCATTGGGTTAAATAATGCCTTTTTCTTGGAGGGAGGCTATAGCTTGGGGATCTAGGCTTAAGCGTTCTTTCAAAATCTCATGCGTGTGCTGCCCCAGGGTGGGTGGAGCCATACGGACTTCAACTGGAGTCTCCGATAGTCGCATCGGGCTAGCAACAAGCTTCATATTGCCGGCAGTAGGGTGAGGAACGTCAATTTGGACGCCGCGCGCCTTAACTTGCTCGTTATCAAACACTTCTTCGAAGTTGTTGATAGGGCCACAGGGTACGTTTGCTGCCTCTAAAAGGCTAATCCACTCAGCCTTAGTTTTGCGACGAGTCATCACTTCTAGTAATGGAATCAATGACTTGCGGTGTTCTACCCGCAAAGGATTGCTGATATAGCGTGGGTTTACAGCCAAATGTGCCTCACCCCCGGCAGTAACAAAGTGTCCAAATTGCCCATCATTACCGACGGCCACAATCATCCAGCCATCTGAAGTTGGGAAGGTTTGGTAGGGGACGATGATGGGCGAGGCGTTACCCCAGCGACGGGGAACTTTATCCGAGCATAAGTAGGCGCTAGAGACGTTGGCCATGACCGCAATTTGAGTATCCAAAAGGGCCATATCAATGTATTGACCCTGACCAGTCTGATCGCGATGGACTACTGCGGCCAAGATGGCCGTGCTGGCATACATGCCGGTAAAGATGTCCGCTATTGCCACGCCAGCCTTTTGTGGACTGGCTCCTGGAAAGTCATCTGCCTCACCAGTAACACTCATAAAGCCACCCATACCTTGGATGATGAAGTCGTAACCTGGACGATGGGCATAGGGGCCATCTTGGCCAAAACCGGTAATAGAGCAGTAAATCAGGTCAGATTTAACCTTTTTGAGGCTTTCATAATCGAGGCCGTACTTGGCTAAATCGCCAACCTTATAGTTTTCAATGACTACATCGGACTCTTTAGCGAGCTGGCGAATGATTTCTTGGCCTTCAGGCTTGTGGATATCGACCGTAATAGAGCGTTTATTGCGATTAATACAGATGAAATAGGCTGTTTCTGCGGTGTCATGGCCCTTGGCATCCTTTACAAAGGGAGGGCCCCAATGGCGGGTATCGTCCCCAACGCCTGGGCGCTCCACTTTAATGACATCTGCGCCGAGATCGGCGAGGTTTTGTGCGCACCACGGGCCGGCAAGAACACGGCTGAGGTCTAAAACGCGAATATGACTTAAGGCTCCCATCTGCTAATTTTGGCATGAATAGAGGGGTAATTCAGGAAAATTCGGGTTTTGCTTTACACATGACTACAATTTGCCCGCATGGCTACCCGTAAAACTTCCGAATACAGCGAATCATCGATTCAGGTCCTAAAAGGACTAGAGCCCGTCCGTCAGCGGCCGGGAATGTACACCCGCACTGATAACCCTTTGCACATCATTCAAGAGGTGCTCGATAACGCTTCCGATGAAGCTTTAGGTGGATTTGGTAAGCAAATCATCGTGACATTGCATACCGATAGCAGTGTGAGCGTGGAAGATGATGGTCGTGGAATTCCGGTTGGAATACATCCCACCGAGAAGTTGCCTGTTGTAGAAATCGTCTTTACTCAGCTCCATGCTGGCGGTAAGTTCGAAAAAGGTACTGGCGGTGCTTATGCATTCTCCGGTGGTTTGCACGGAGTTGGTGTTTCGGTAACGAATGCTTTATCTAAGCGCCTTGAAGTCACTGTATGGCGTGAAGGCCAAGTATCTACTTTGACTTTTGCTGATGGCAAGGTCATCGAAAAGCTCAAAACTAGTGCTGCTGGTAAAGAAGATAAAGCGCACGGGACACGTGTCCGCGCATGGCCTGATGGCAAGTATTTTGATAGTCCTGGCATCCCGATGCCTGAGCTCATTCGTTTGTTACGCTCCAAAGCAGTCTTGTTGCCTGGCGTAAAGGTAACCCTGATTCAAGAGAAGTCTGGCGAGAGTCAAACTTGGCAATATGCGCAAGGATTGCGCGGCTATTTAAATGAAGCGATGGCTCAAGCGGGCCATGGTGCAGAAGTAATTCCTCCGTTTGAGGGTGAGCAATACGCCACTGGTAATGGTGATGATGATTCCTTTGCTGAAGGCGAGGGCGCTGCATGGGTTGTCACCTGGACTGAAGACGGCCCACCAGTGCGTGAGAGTTATGTGAATTTGATTCCGACTCCGGCGGGCGGAACGCACGAGAGCGGATTACGAGAAGGCCTCTTTAATGCCGTTAAAGGTTTTATCGAGATGCATGCTCTTCAACCTAAAGGTGTGAAGCTCATGCCCGAGGACGTGTTTGCACGCGCCTCCTTCATTTTGTCTGCCAAGGTTTTAGATCCCCAGTTCCAAGGTCAAATTAAAGAGCGCTTGAATTCCAGAGATGCAGTGCGTTTGGTTTCTGGTTACGCAAAATCTGCTCTTGAGCTTTGGCTTAACGAGCATGTGGATTACGGTCGTAAATTAGCTGACCTAGTTATTAAACAGGCGCAAGCAAGAACACGCGCAGGCCAAAAGGTCGAGAAGAAAAAATCTTCTGGTGTGGCAGTCCTTCCTGGAAAGCTCACTGATTGCGAGAGCGAAGATATTGGTCTGAATGAAATTTTCCTTGTTGAGGGTGATTCAGCGGGCGGCTCAGCCAAGATGGGTCGCAATAAGGAATATCAGGCCATTCTGCCTTTGCGCGGTAAGGTTCTCAATACCTGGGAAGCAGAGCGCGATCGCTTGTTTGCGAATAACGAAGTGCATGACATTGCAGTTGCGATTGGTGTTGATCCGCATGGCGCTAACGATACGCCTGACTTGTCGAACTTGCGTTACGGCAAAGTGTGCATCTTGTCAGATGCAGACGTCGATGGTGCGCATATTCAGGTATTGCTACTAACTTTGTTCTACAAGCATTTCCCTAAGTTAATTGAATTAGGTCACATTCATATTTCAAGACCACCATTGTTTAGGGTGGATGCGCCAGCACGTGGCAAAAAGCCAGCGCAAAAGATCTACGCGCTTGATGCAAATGAGCTTCAAGCAATTGAAGATAAATTGCGCAAGGATGGCGTTAAAGAAACTGCTTGGCAAATTTCTCGCTTTAAAGGCTTGGGCGAGATGAGCGCGGAGCAATTGTGGGATACCACTTTGAATCCAGACACACGTCGCCTATTACCGGTGACTTTGGGTGCCTGGACTGAAGATGAAACGATTAAAACAATGGATATGTTGATGGGTAAATCCGAATCCGGGGCGCGTCGTGATTGGCTAGAAGAGCGCGGTAACGAAGTAGAGGCGGATATCTAATGGCGATTAAAAAAACTCCGGGCGGTACTGGTTCAGATGATCAAGCAGACTTGTTTGCAGGTGAGCCCATTGAAATGAATATTGTTGAAGTAGATGAGCCCATTGCTGCTCAAGCGGGTGGCCCTAAGGATCCACACGATCCTAAAATTGTTGAACTCAATGAAGATGACAAAGACAGCCTAACGCTGGCAGTCTACGCAGAGCGCGCTTATCTTGATTACGCAATTAGCGTTGTTAAGGGTCGTGCTTTACCGGATGTATCGGATGGTCAAAAGCCGGTGCAGCGCCGTATTCTGTTCTCGATGAGCGAGATGGGCTTACGCGCTGATGCTAAGCCGGTGAAGAGCGCTCGTGTTGTAGGTGATGTATTAGGTAAGTTTCATCCGCACGGTGACCAATCTGCTTATGACGCATTAGTGCGTCTTGCCCAGAGCTTTTCATTGCGTTACCCATTGATCGATGGTCAAGGTAACTTTGGCTCACGTGATGGTGACGGCGCAGCGGCAATGCGTTACACCGAAGCGCGTTTAACCAAAATTGCCGGTCTCTTATTGAGCGAGATTGATGAAGGTACGGTTGATTTTGCGCCCAACTACGATGGATCTTTCCAGGAGCCTAAGCTGTTACCAGCACGCTTGCCATTTGTTCTCCTGAATGGGGCATCTGGTATTGCCGTAGGTATGGCGACTGAGATTCCTTCGCATAATCTACGTGAAGTAGCTAGTGCAGCAATTGCTTTAATGAAGTCTCCAAAAATGAGTACTTCAGAGTTGTTAGAGATCATGCCGGGCCCTGACTATCCAGGCGGCGGTCAAATTATTTCTTCCCCAGCAGAGATTGCGCAGATTTATGAAGCAGGTCGCGGCAGTCTCAAAGTGCGTGCCCGTTGGTCTGTCGAAGAATTGGCTCGTGGTCAGTGGCAGATTGTGGTCAATGAGTTGCCGCCATCGACTTCATCACAACGCGTACTGCAAGAGATTGAAGAAATTACTAATCCGAAGGTCAAGGTTGGTAAGAAGACCCTAACCCCAGAGCAGAGCAATCTCAAATCCACTATCTTGAATGTGCTGGATGGTGTTCGTGATGAGTCCAGCAAAGATGCTGCCGTGCGCTTGGTATTTGAGCCCAAGAGCAAGAATATTGATGTCAATGAGTTTGCGAACTTATTACTCGCTCACACATCACTAGAGTCTAATGCGCCAATGAACTTGGTGATGATTGGTACCGATGGTCGTCCACGTCAAAAGGGTCTCAAAGAGATTATTTCAGAGTGGATCTCTTTCCGGGTTGGCACTGTTACTCGTCGTACTCAGCACCGCTTAGGTAAGGTGAATGACCGCATGCATATTTTGGAAGGGCGCTTAATCGTTCTTCTCAATATTGATAAGGTCATTAAGATCATTCGCAATAGCGATGAGCCTAAGGCTGACCTCATTAAAGAATTCAAACTCAGTGATCGCCAAGCGGAAGATATCTTGGATATCCGTTTGCGTCAGTTGGCTCGCCTTGAGGGCATCAAGATTGAACAAGAGTTGAAAGAGCTCAAATCTGAGCGTGACGATCTTGAAGGTTTGTTGCAGAGCGATACCGTTCTCCGTAAGCGCATCATCAAAGAAATTGAATCCGATATGAAGGATTTTGGCGATGATCGTCGCACCTTAATTCAGGAAGATAAGCGCGCTGTTGCTGAAACTAAAGTATTGGATGAGCCAGTAACAGTCATCGTGTCTCAAAAAGGTTGGGTGCGCGTACGCCAAGGCCATGAGCACGATGCAACCCAGTTTGGCTTTAAAGCGGGCGATGCTCTCTATGGAACATTTGAGTGCCGAACAGTCGATGTGATGCAAGGTTTTGGTAGTGATGGCCGCGTCTATACCGTTCCGGTTAGCGAGTTGCCTGGTGCCCGTGGTGATGGTTCGCCATTGACCAGCTTTGTGAACTTAGCTGCTGGATCACAAATGGTGGCTTACTATGCTGGCCAGCCGGATGATTTAGTACTCATTTCTACAAGATCAGGTAACGGCTTCCTTGCAAACGTTGCAGATATGACTACCCGTAACAAGGCTGGTAAATCTTTCGTTGGCATCGATAGCAAGTTCCCAGGTGGTGATGCACCGCTTGGAGCAGCCAAAGTAACCGCCGGCATGAAGCAGGTGGCCTGCCTATCTGAAAGTTCTAAGTTATTAGTATTCCTACTGGATGAGCTTAAGCGTTTACCTACTGGTGGTAAAGGCGTCATTCTGATGGGATTGGATGACAAAGAGAAGTTGGCATCTGCAATTGCAGTCGGTCCTGATGGCGCTACGTATTCTGGTGCTGGACGTGCTGGTAAGCCAACCGAGTTAAGTCTGGATGCGAAAACCCTAAAATCGTTTGCAGGTAATCGTGCGCGTAAGGGCCATTTCGTAGAGCCAAGACTAAAAGATGGAAAGCTCAAGGCAAACTAAGTAGCAAGCCTAGCTTGGTAGAAGTTCAAAAAACCCGGTCATTAACTGATCGGGTTTTTTGTCTACGTTTAAACCTTTTTAGGAATTGGTACGCCGTACTTCACGGCAATCACTTCAGCCAAAATGGATACAGCAATTTCAGGTGGCGTCAAAGCGCCGATAAAGAGACCAACAGGACCGTGGAGACGCTCTACCTGTTCTTGTGTCACATCAAATTCTAATAAGCGGGCTTTGCGTTTCTGGGTATTGATTCTGCTGCCCAGTGCGCCAACATAAAAAGCGGGTGACTTTAATGCCTCCATCAAGGCCATGTCATCGAGCTTGGGATCATGCGTTAAAGCAACTACCGCGGTATGAGAATCAACGCCAATTTCTAGCAATACATCATCTGGCATGCCCTTGATAAACTGAATATGCTCGCGATTGATGCCTTCTGCATACTCTTCACGAGGATCAATGACAATGACTTCAAAGTCAGATGCCAGGGCAAAGTCTGCCGTATAGAGCGATAGTTGCCCCGCACCAATGATGACCATGCGCCAACGAGGACCATAAGTGGTTTTCATTAATTGCTCATCGCAAATAAATGCCTCATTACGGTTACCGGATTCAAGCGTAGATTTACCGCTCGCAAGATCAACTGTGCGGGAGGTAATTTGGTGATTGGAGATGGAGGCCAGAATGGCTTCCAGAATCGCCAATTCTGGTTTTGGTTCAACGAGCAGGCGTAGTGTTCCGCCACAAGGCAAACCAAAGCGCGCGGCCTCTTGCTGACTAACGCCATAGACCACCATCTCTGGCAAGTCTCTGGTCAAGATTTCAGTTTGAACCCGACGAATCAGGTCATCTTCGACGCACCCACCAGACACTGATCCAGTAACCTGTCCATCACCTCGAATAGCCAACCAAGAGCCGATAGGCCGTGGGGCGGAACCCCAGGTTTGAACTACTGTAGCGATGGCAACAGGGTGGCCAGCCTTGAGCCAGTCAACGGCGGCTTTAAGTACGCTTAAATCAGTGCTGTTCATTTCTTAGCTTTAATTTCTTATATTTAATTTTTTGTATTTATTATTTTCTTCTAGCAATGTAATTATTATCACCTTAATGACAAGTTCTAGCCCGTCTCCTCAAGCCTCACCTTTACGCCTTGCCGTGCTCTTGCTAGCAGCGGGAGAGGGTAGTCGTCTAGGTACGCATCCCAAAGCCCTGCTTCGCAAGGACGGTCAGACCCTGTTGGAGCTATTTTCAAGCGCCATTCAAGGATTTGCCCCAACTGAATACATCGTAGTGACTGGCTTTCATGCGGGAGCGATTGAGTCCGAGATCGCAAAGTTGAATGCCTCCTTGGCTCATCCAATTGAAGTCATTCAAAATCCTGCTCCAGAAAAAGGTCACGCTTCATCAGTTCGTCTGGGGATCGAATCCCTTAAGGGAGAATTTGATGTCTTACTGGTCGCACTCTCAGATCAGCCTAAGATAGGTGTGAGAGAAGTTCAAGAGCTGCTTGATGCATTCCTCAAGCGAGAGAGCGGCGTGGAAATCATTCTCCCAATGGTGGAAGGTAGACGCGGTAATCCTGTGCTCTTTTCACGAAAAGCGATATCAGAGGTCCTTGCAAATCCTGGGATGGTTTGTCGGGAATATATGGATACTCATACCGACCAAGTGAGGAATCTGCTAACTAGTAATAAGGCATTTGTAATGGATGTCGACACACCGGAAGACATCCAACAACACAAATTAAGCCTAACTTAGTTTTTTAAATCTCGGCAATCAACTCGATTTCAACGCAAGCACCCAAAGGGATTTGCGCGACACCAAATGCGCTACGTGCGTGTTTGCCAGCATCGCCAAATACTTCAAAAAGCAGTTCTGAGCAGCCATTCACAACCAAATGTTGCTCAGTAAACTCAGAGGTGGAATTGACTAGACCCATGACTTTCACAATACGTTTCACTTTGTCTAGAGAGCCCAAGTGATTTTGTAAGGTGGAAATCAAATCAATCGCAATTGACTTAGCTGCAGCTTTGCCGGTCTCTGTATCCATGTCTTGACCAAGCTTTCCAACCCAAGGCTTGCCATCTTTTTTGGCAATGTGGCCAGATAGGAAAACAGTGTTGCCAGAAGTGGCTGCCATGACATAAGCAGCAGCAGGGGGTCCAGGCGGAGGTAGGTCAATACCAAGAGTTTTAAGGCGATCGCTTATATGGTTTGTCATAGGTTTTTACTAAGAATTTAAAAAAATAGATGCAGGTGGTTAAGGTAAATCTTACTGGATTACTTTGACAGTTGACGCATGGCATTTTCAAGGCCATTCAAGGTCACGGGATACATGCGGTCTTTCATCAAACCCTTCATGATATCGATGGATTGCCGGTACTCCCAGATGGATTCCGGCTCTGGATTGAGCCAAGCAAAATGAGGGAAGTGATCAATCAGGCGATTGATCCAGGCGGCCCCAGTTTCGCGGTTGTTGTATTCCACTGATCCGTTAGGGCTCAGAATTTCATAAGGAGACATCGTGGCATCTCCTATGAAAATGAGTTTGTAGTCGGGGCCATACTTATTAATGATGTCCTGAGTAGCTGTTACCTGGTCCCGTCTGCGTCGATTGCTTTGCCACAGGTGTTCATATACGCAGTTATGAAAGTAGTAATACTCCAAGTGCTTGAACTCAGTTTTGACAGCAGTAAACAATTCAGAAATCCGCTGGATGTGGTCATCCATCGATCCACCGACATCCATTAACAATAAGACTTTGACTTGATTGTGACGCTCAGGACGCATTTGGATATCAAGCATCCCTGCATTTGCAGCAGTGGAGTGAATGGTCTTATCGAGATCTAACTCTAGATTGGAGCCTTCTCTAGCAAATCGGCGCAAGCGACGCAATGCCATTTTGATATTGCGTGTCCCTAGGCTGAGATCGCTGTCGTAATCTTTAAACTCTCGCGCTTCCCAGACTTTAATGGCCGTTCGATTGCCAGCACTTTCACCGCCAATCCGAATGCCCTCTGGGTGATAGCCGCTGTGACCAAAAGGCGATGATCCACCGGCGCCAATCCATTTATTGCCGCCACCGTGCCATTCCTTTTGTTCCTTCATGAGTTCTTGAAGACGTTTTTGCAATGCCTCGGGACCGCCTAACTTTTTGAGTGCCGCTTTTTCTTCTTCAGTTAATACGCGTTGTAATTTTTTCTCAAGCCAGTCCAGTGGAATGTCAGGGGCTAAGGCCATGATTTGCTCTACGCCATTGAAGTAAGAGCCAAAGACTTGATCAAATCGATCAAAGTGTTGCTCATCCTTTACCAATGTCATGCGCGCTAATTGATAAAACTCATCAATCGATGGCTCAATCACGCCTTCCTTTAAGGCTTCCAATAGCGTTAAAAATTCTCGAACAGAAACAGGCACCTTGGCCTCTTTGAGCTGGAGAAAAAATTGAATCAACATGATTCAGCTATTTGAGTGTGGAAGTGCTTGAGATTAGCGGTGATTGCGGTTCATCATGACAAGGCGTTCAAACAAGTGAATGTCCTGTTCGTTTTTAAGAAGTGCGCCATGTAGTGGTGGAATCGCAATCTTGTCTTCGTTGCTATAAAGCGCCTCAGCTGGAATATCTTCTGCTAGCAATAGCTTTAACCAATCAATTAATTCAGAGGTAGAGGGCTTCTTCTTGAGGCCGGGCAAAGATCGAATTTGATAGAAGGACTTAAGAGCCGCATCAAGCAATTCTTGTTTGATGTTGGGGTGATGGACATCCACAATGCTTTGCATGGTTCCAGCATCTGGAAATGAGATGTAATGAAAAAAGCAGCGACGCAAAAATGCATCCGGTAATTCTTTTTCATTATTTGAGGTAATGATGACAAGAGGGCGGTGCTTAGCCTTAATAAGCTCTCTTGTTTCGTATACATAGAACTCCATACGATCAATTTCTCGTAAAAGATCGTTTGGAAATTCGATGTCCGCTTTATCAATCTCATCAATTAAAAGTACAACCGGTTCATCTGCTTCAAATGCTTGCCAAAGGACGCCCTTAACTATGTAGTTGCGTATGTCATTTACTTTTTCATCGCCAAGCTGGGAGTCTCTCAGTCGGCTAACCGCATCGTATTCATAGAGTCCTTGCTGTGCCTTGGTGGTTGATTTGATGTGCCATTGCATCAGGGGCATATTCAATGCTGCGGCAACTTCCTCAGCCAGCATGGTCTTGCCTGTGCCTGGTTCACCCTTTATTAAAAGAGGGCGCTGTAGTTGAATTGCGGCATTTACCGCTAATTTCAGGTCATCAGTAGCTACATAGCTTTGGGAGCCATCAAAGCGGGATTTGGTCTTAGTCATTTCTAGGGCAATCAATTTGTCTTCAAATAGCGTTCTAGTATAGGTAATGGGGGTGATATTTTCAGTGTTTTTACTGATTTCAAGCTCTGGAATAGTGAATCTTCTCCTGTCTCCGCTATACTCTCTCCAAATTGATTTAAATCAAACTTGTTAATGATGATTTCTATGAAAAAACACCTCATTCTTTCCCAATTAGCCCTCTGCGCTGGCTTGGCTTTTGCTGGTTTTGCTGCTCAAGCTCAAGATGTCAAAGGTTCTGCCCAGGCTGGACAAGGCAAGGTTTGGCTCTGTATTGGTTGCCACTCCATTCCTGACTACCGCGCTGACTATCCTTTGGTGTACAAGGTTCCAATGCTAGGCGGCCAAAATGCTGCTTACATCGCAAGTGCCTTGTCTGCTTATAAGAAGGGCGAAAGAAAGCATCCAACGATGCGTTCAATTGCTGCCAGCTTGTCTGATCAGGACATGGCCGATCTTGGCGAATACTATGCTGCGCAAACTGCCAGCTCACCAAATAACCCATT
Organism: Polynucleobacter sp. MG-27-Goln-C1; assembly: GCF_018881905.1. Classification (GTDB taxonomy): domain Bacteria; phylum Pseudomonadota; class Gammaproteobacteria; order Burkholderiales; family Burkholderiaceae; genus Polynucleobacter. The sequence continues at coordinate 546,973 of NZ_JACVPM010000001.1, read as the reverse complement.
GAAGTGATATTTAGAGGCACGTTTATGAAATTCGCACTAATTACCGCCATTTTGTTATCCAGTATTGGCCTGGCTCAAGCTGCTAGCGCTGAAAAAGGTCAAGCTCTTGTAGAGAAGGCTAATTGCGCCTCTTGCCATGGTGCTGGACTCAATGCACCGATTTTGCAGGCTTACCCTAAGTTGGCTGGCCAGTATTCTGATTACCTCTACTACGCATTAAAAGCGTACAAAGTAGGCAATGGTAATGCTCAGTACGGTCGTAATAACGCCATTATGGGTTCCCAAGTTCAGACTTTCTCCGATGCAGATATGCACGACATTGCAGCTTATATCGCTTCATTGCCAGGAAATTTCGTAGTTAAGAAGTAATCTAGATATTCTTGTCGTATAAGCAAAAAGGCTTAGGTTAATTACCTAAGCCTTTGTTCTTTATGGGCTTTCGGGTTTTCCTAGGCCCTTTATTTTGTTGCCTCAAGCCCTCTAGTGAGGTGTTTGCGCATAGCTAGATCTGCAGCCAAAGGATCTCTTTTGAGAATTGCCTGAAGAATCTCGCGATGCTCTACGAGTGAACTTAATAAACGTCCACTTCTAGTCAAAGAATCTCGTCTTTGGAGCTTTAGGACCTTACGAAGGTCCTCAATCACGCCATTCATCCACTTATTGCCAGCGATTTCCTGGATCAGATCATGAAATTTGACGTTAATCTCAAAGAACTGGTCCGTATCACGGTCTGCTGCAGCTTTTTCTAGGCGGTGATGTAGGTTATCGAGCTGGGTTAGCTGTGCTTCAGTTGCCTTAATTGCTGTCTCTTTTGCAGCTTGACCTTCTAGTAGAGAGAGGACGGTAAAGATTTGCTCTAGATCCCGGCGATCAACTTCGGTGACATAGGCGCCTTTATTCATCTTCGTAGTCACCAGGCCCTCAGAGGCCAACACCTTGATGGCTTCTCGCATTGGTGTTCGTGAGATGCCAAAGGCGATTGCCAAGCTTTGCTCGTCAAGCCAGCTCCCAGGCGCTAGTTCATGGGAAAAGATCTGCTCGCGTAGTCGCTCAGCTACGTCTTCGTATAGGGGCCTATTAATTAGTTTTGTATTCATAATTATGTATACAGTATCTAGACAAATTTAAAAAAGTCAAGCAAAATAGCCCTACAAATTTAGTAACAATGCAATAAAGCCAACCGGGAGTGCTTTATGAGTACGAGTGAAAAAAAGTCAGCATCGAATTCATCCAATACCTGGCCAAATGTGCCGGATAGCAATTTAGATGCTTGGAAAAAATCAGCCCAGAAGTCAGCGCCGAATGGTGATGTCGATAAATTAGGTTGGCAAACGCCTGATGGTATTCATTTAAAGGCTTTGTATACCGCCGAAGATACTGAAGGTCTCCAATACACACATTCATTACCGGGATTTGAACCATTTGTTCGTGGGCCACAGGCAACGATGTACTCAGTACGCCCATGGACTATTCGTCAATACGCTGGTTTCTCAACTGCAGAAGAATCTAATGCGTTTTACCGCAAGGCGCTAGACGCAGGTGGGCAAGGTGTTTCTGTTGCTTTTGATTTGGCTACCCATCGCGGCTATGACTCTGATCATCCGCGCGTGACTGGCGACGTTGGTAAAGCTGGTGTAGCAATTGATTCTGTAGAGGATATGAAGATTTTGTTTGATGGCATTCCGTTGGACAAAGTTTCTGTTTCTATGACGATGAACGGTGCTGTATTGCCGGTACTGGCTGGTTACATTGTTGCCGGTGAAGAGCAAGGCGTTAAGCAAGAGTTGCTATCAGGCACGATTCAGAATGACATTCTGAAAGAGTTCATGGTGCGTAACACTTACATCTACCCACCAGAGCCTTCCATGCGCATCATCGGTGACATTATTGAATACACCGCTAAGCACATGCCGAAATTTAACTCGATCTCGATTTCGGGTTATCACATGCAAGAGGCTGGCGCGAATCAAGTTCTCGAATTAGCATTCACATTAGCTGACGGTAAAGAGTATGTAAAAACTGCCTTGGCCAAAGGCTTGGATGTTGATGGCTTTGCTGGCCGCCTTTCATTTTTCTTCGCTATTGGTATGAACTTCTATTTAGAAGTTGCCAAGTTGCGTGCTGCACGCCTCTTGTGGTGGCGCATCATGAAATCCTTTGAGCCAAAGAATCCAAAGTCACTGATGTTACGTACACATTGCCAAACATCTGGCTGGTCTTTAACTGAACAAGATCCGTACAACAACGTTGTTCGTACAACGGTTGAAGCCATGGCTGCAGTATTTGGCGGCACACAATCCTTGCATACGAATTCATTTGATGAAGCGATTGCTTTGCCATCCGAATTCTCTAGCCGTATCGCCCGTAACACCCAGTTAATTCTTCAAGAAGAAACACATATCACTAGCGTGATTGATCCATGGGCCGGTTCTTACATGATGGAGAACCTCACCCAAGAGATGGCGGATAAGGCTTGGGAAATTATTCAAGAAGTTGATGCCATGGGTGGAATGACCAAAGCTGTGGAAAGCGGTTGGGCTAAGCTGAAGATTGAAGCTGCAGCCGCTGAGAAACAAGCCAAGATTGACTCTGGCTCTGATGTCATCGTCGGCGTTAATAAATACAAGCTCGGCAAAGAAGACTTAGTTGATGTCTTGATGATTGATAACGATAAGGTTCGTGAGAGCCAAGTTGCACGATTAAAAGATATCAAGGCGAAGCGCGACTCCAAAAAAGTTGAGGCTGCTTTGGAGGTATTAACTAAAGCTGCAGAAGAAAATACAGGCAACCTATTAGAGCTGGCTGTTCAAGCCATTCGTTTGCGCGCTACGGTTGGTGAAGTTTCTGATGCATTAGAAAAAGTTTACGGGCGCCATCGCGCCGATACTCAAAAGGTGACCGGTGTGTATGCAGCTGCTTACGACTCAGCAGAAGGCTGGGAAAAATTGAAGGTAGAGATTGCTGATTTCGCAAAAGACTTTGGCCGTCGCCCACGTGTGATGATTGCGAAGCTTGGCCAAGACGGTCATGATCGCGGTGCAAAAGTAGTTGCAACTGCCTTCGCAGACTTGGGCTTTGATGTGGATATTGGACCGCTGTTCCAAACTCCGGAAGAGTGTGCTCGTCAAGCAATTGAAAATGACGTGCACGCTTTAGGAATTTCTACTTTGGCTGCAGGACATAAGACTTTGGTCCCGGCTATTATTGCTGAGTTGAAAAAGCAGGGCGCTGACGACATTATTGTTTTCGTTGGTGGCGTGATCCCAAGACAAGATTACGACTTCCTATATGAGGCTGGCGTGAAGGGCATTTATGGCCCAGGCACTCCAATTCCAGCGTCAGCTAAGGATGTGCTTGAGCAGATTCGTAAGTCTGCAAAGCCAGAGTAATTTACAGATCGAAGACATCAGCATGCTAAACGCAGTTGACCAAGCTTTGGTGAATGATCTCACCGGTGCGCCTTCATCGGCGCAGCGTCGGGCCTTGGCCAAGATCATCACCTTGCTTGAATCTACTCGCATGGATCATCGCAAGCGTGCAGATGAGGTGCTTAATACCTTATTGCCAAAGACCGGCAAGTCATTTCGTCTGGGAATCTCTGGTGTACCTGGAGTTGGCAAATCCACTTTGATAGAGACTCTCGGTTTGTATCTGATTGAGAAGGGGCATCGCGTTGCCGTTCTGGCCATTGACCCTTCTTCTAGCTTATCTGGCGGTTCCATATTGGGCGATAAGACCCGCATGGAGAGGTTATCGGTATTAGATAAGGCCTTTATTCGTCCGAGCCCATCATCTTGCACATTAGGCGGCGTAGCTGAGAAAACGCGTGAAGCAATGTTGGTTGCTGAAGCAGCGGGATTTGACGTTGTGATTGTTGAAACTGTAGGCGTAGGCCAAAGTGAAATTGCAGTTGCCGGTATGACAGACATGTTTTTGCTATTGCAATTACCCAATGCTGGCGACGACCTGCAGGCGATTAAAAAAGGTGTCATGGAGATTGCCGATCTGATTATGATCAATAAGGTTGATATCGATCCAGACGCTGCCATGCGCGCGCAATTATTTATTACTAGCTCTCTGCGCCTTTTGGGTTTCCAGGGCAACCCCGATCATGCTTCACACGATCAGGAGTATTGGCATCCTACCGTCATGACGCTGAGCGCTCTAGAGGGTAATGGCGTACCTGAGTTGTGGGAAAAAATTCTGCATTTTCAGAAACTACAAAACGCTAACGGCAAATTGCAATCCCGCCGCAAACAGCAGTCTGGAGCATGGATGTGGGATCGCATCGATGCGGGCCTTAAAAATGCCTTTCAGAATCATCCAGCAGTACAAACACTTTTACCGGGTCTGAGTGCTGAGGTAAATCAAGGAACCATGGCCGCTTCTGTTGCTGCGAGACGTTTGCTCGAAGCAATGGGACACGAATTTTTCTAAGGAGTAGTTATGAAGGACATCATTCAACAGCTTGAAGCAAAGCGTGAACTTGCCAGATTAGGTGGCGGACAAAAGCGTATTGCTGCTCAACATTCCAAAGGCAAACTTACTGCACGAGAGCGTATCGAGCTCTTGCTTGATGCTGGAACCTTTGAAGAGTGGGATATGTTCGTTGAGCATCGCTGTCATGATTTCGGCATGGCTGATCAGACTGTTCCGGGTGATGGTGTTGTAACTGGTTACGGCATGATTAATGGCCGCTTGGTATTCGTATTCTCACAGGACTTTACCGTCTTAGGCGGCTCTCTTTCAGAAGCGCATGCGGAGAAGATTTGCAAGATCATGGATCAGGCCCTCAAAGTAGGCGCTCCGGTGATTGGCTTAAATGACTCTGGTGGCGCACGTATTCAAGAGGGTGTTGCTTCATTGGGCGGCTATGCTGAGATTTTCCAGCGCAATGTGACTGCCTCGGGCGTTATTCCGCAAATCTCTTTAATCATGGGTCCATCAGCTGGTGGCGCTGTATATTCACCAGCCCTTACTGACTTCATCTTCATGGTGAAGGATAGTTCTTATATGTTCGTGACTGGTCCGGAAGTAGTAAAGACCGTAACGCATGAGGATGTTACTGCAGAGGAGTTGGGTGGTGCGGTAACTCACTCCACCATCTCAGGTGTTTGTGATTTGGCTTTTGACAATGACGTTGATGCCATCATGATGCTCCGTCGTTTCTTCAATTATCTGCCTTTATCCAATCGTGAAAAGCCACCCATGATCAATGGGGCGCAGCGTACTGAAGAGCCTGATTTCTCGCTCGATACATTGGTGCCTAGCAATCCAAACCAGCCTTACGATATGAAAGAGTTGATTGAGAAGATTGTTGATGATGGCGAGTTTTTTGAACTCCAGCCTGATTACGCGAAGAACATCTTGATCGGTTTTGCGCGCATGGAAGGTCGCTCGATTGGTATCGTTGCAAACCAGCCTTTAGTTTTGGCAGGATGTTTAGATATCAAGGCATCTATTAAAGCCGCTCGTTTTGTACGCTTCTGCGATGCCTTCAATATTCCCGTTGTGACCTTAGTTGATGTGCCTGGATTTATGCCGGGTACATCACAAGAGTATGGCGGCATCATTAAGCATGGTGCGAAACTGCTTTACGCTTATGCGGATTGCACCGTTCCTAAGGTAACCCTTATTACTCGCAAAGCCTACGGTGGTGCGTATGACGTGATGGCCTCTAAGCATTTACGTGGCGACGTTAACTTTGCCTGGCCATCAGCTGAGATTGCAGTGATGGGCCCTAAAGGTGCTGTGGAAATTATCTTCCGTGAAGAAAAATCGGATCCAGCAAAAATTGCCGCACGTGAAGCTGAGTACAAAGCCAAGTTTGCAAATCCTTTTGTAGCAGGTCGACGTGGCTATATTGATGATGTGATCTTGCCGCATGAGACACGTAAGCGTATCTCACGTTCTTTGGCAATGCTGAAAGATAAAGAGCTCACAAACCCACCACGTAAACACGGCAACATTCCCCTCTAAGGCGCCGATAAATCATGACTACGAAAATGTTTAAGAAAATTTTGATTGCAAACCGCGGTGAGATTGCTTGCCGTGTAATGAAAACCGCTAAAAAGATGGGCATTAAGACGGTTGCCGTCTACTCTGAAGCCGATAAAGAAGCGCGTCATGTACAGATGGCTGATGAAGCGGTTTGCATTGGACCAGCTCCATCACGCGAATCCTACTTGGTAATGGATCGCATCATTCAGGCTTGTAAAGATACTGGTGCTGAAGCAGTTCATCCAGGTTACGGCTTTCTTTCTGAAAACGAACAGTTTGCTAAGCGCTGCGAAGAAGAAGGTATTGTATTTATTGGACCCAAGCATCAGTCGATTGCAGCGATGGGCGACAAGATCGCCTCGAAAAAGCTGGCTCTTGAGGCTAAGGTTAATACCATCCCTGGCTACAACGAAGCGATTGATACAACTGAAGAAGCAGTCAAGATTGCCCAAGGAATTGGTTACCCGGTGATGATCAAGGCATCAGCAGGCGGTGGTGGTAAGGGCTTGCGTGTTGCATTTAATGATAAAGAGGCTGCCGAAGGCTTTGCTGCCTGTAAAACAGAGGCAATGAATAGCTTCGGCGATGACCGTATCTTCATTGAAAAGTTTGTCGAAGGCCCACGCCATATTGAGATTCAGGTTCTGGGCGATGCACATGGCAATGTGGTGTATTTGGGCGAGCGTGATTGCTCGATTCAGCGTCGCCATCAAAAGGTGATTGAGGAAGCTCCATCACCATTTATTGATCCGGCAACCCGTAAGGCAATGGGTGAGCAGGCCGTTGCGTTGGCAAAGGCTGTGAACTATCAATCCGCCGGTACAGTCGAGTTTGTGGTTGGTAAAGACAAGTCTTTCTACTTCCTCGAAATGAATACCCGCTTACAAGTTGAGCATCCAGTAACCGAAGGTATTACCGGCTTAGATTTAGTTGAGCAGATGATTCGTGTAGCTGCTGGTGAAAAGCTGGCATTTAAACAAGAAGATATTAAGCTTGATGGTTGGTCAATGGAGTGCCGTATTAATGCGGATGACCCATTCCGTAACTTCTTGCCATCTACTGGCCGATTGGTGAAATATCGTCCACCAGAAGAGTTGGATGGTGTGCGGGTAGACACTGGAGTGTACGAGGGCGGCGAGATCCCGATGTACTACGACTCGATGATTGCGAAGCTGATCGTTCATGGCAAGGATCGCACTGAAGCAATTGAGAAGATGCGCTCTGCACTGAATGATTTTGTCATTCGTGGCATTCATTCGAATATTCCTTTCCAGGCTGCGCTTTTGCAGCATCCACGATTTGTCTCAGGAGACTTCACGACCGGCTTTATTGCTGAAGAGTATCCAGATGGTTTCAAAAAGGATTCTGTTCAGCCGGCTGATCCTAAGCGTTTAGCAGCTTTAGCGGCATTTATGCGCTATCGCTACCTCGAGCACATCAAGATGATTGATGGTCAATTGGCTGGCCATGAAATGACCATTGCGAAGAAGTTTGTAGTGGTTACTGGCTCAAGAGTAGGTTCAAGCGAAGAGATTAAAGAGATTCCTGTTCGCGTTGATCTGAAAGATGGTGTCTACTCTGTCTATATTGAAGAGCAGGGTGATGTTAGCCGTTACAACATCGTTAGCAATTGGCGTCCAGGCGAGCTTTGCTTGCGTGCAACCATTAATGGCACACATAAGATCACTGCTCAAGTTGAGCGTAAGGGCGTTAAATACGCACTCGTCTTAGATGGTGCGCATTACGAATGTATGGTCTTAAGCCCCCTAGGTGCTGAACTTCAACGTCGTATGTTGGTTAAGGTTCCGCCAGATACTTCTAAGCTAGTAATGTCTCCAATGCCTGGTCTGTTGACCAATATTTCCGTCAAGGTTGGTGAAGCAGTTACTGCTGGTCAGAAATTGGCCGCCATTGAAGCAATGAAAATGGAAAACACACTCGTTGCTGCACAAGATGGCGTCGTTGCTGAAATCTGCGCCAATGTTGGCGAAAGCTTAGCGGTCGATCAATTGATCATTCGCTTCGAATAAGGCTAGCTATGACTAAACCATTCAAGATTTTGGGAATTCAGCAAATTGCTATCGGTGGCGAGAATAAAGACCGCCTCCGTAAGCTTTGGGTTGAGTTATTGGGCTTTGAATACAAGAGTACTTTTGTCTCTGAGCGTGAAAACGTTGATGAAGATATTTGTGCCATCGGCAAAGGGGCCCATGAGATTGAAGTTGATCTCATGCAACCTTTCGATATTGAAAAGAAGCCTGCTGTTCACCAAACACCTTTAAATCATATTGGCTTATGGGTTGACGACCTACCAAAGGCTGTTGAATGGTTGTCAGCGCAGGGCCTGCGCTTTGCTCCAGGCGGCATTCGTAAGGGTGCTGCGGGGTATGACATTACCTTTGTTCACCCTAAAGGCAGTGAAGAGTTTCCGTTTTGTGGCGAAGGCGTATTGATTGAGCTAGTTCAGGCTCCACCAGATATCATTGCGGGTCTGAGTTCATAGAATCTAGAGAGTCCAAATTGACCCGTATATTGGCCATCGACACCTCCTCAGCTTGGTGTTCGGTGGCTTTATCTTTACCTGATGCCGCGCCTTTAGTTCGCCACCAAAAAGTGTCGGCTGGCGCTAGCCAACTCTTATTGCCTTGGGTTGAAGAGTTGTTATCCGAAGCTTCGATTGAACTTTCTTCTCTAGACGCGATTGCGATTGGTAATGGTCCCGGAGCCTTCACTGGAGTGCGCTTAGGTGTAGCTGCTGTTCAGGGTCTAGCCATAGCGGCAAGGCTGCCAGTTTTACCTGTAGCGAGTCTAGATGCAATTGCTATTCAACTCATTCAGACGCCTGCGTTTATTTCTTCAGGGGCTCAATCATTTGTCATTGCAGTTGATGCCCGCATGGAAGAGGTTTATTGGGCTAGCTACAAGATTATGGCCAATCAATTGCCCCAGCGTCAGGGAGAAATACACCTGACGCCACCAGAGGGAATAGAGCTTGTGAATATCGAGTTCATTGCTGGTAGCGCACTTACTGAGTTTGGGGATCGTGTTTTTGCGAATGCTTCAAAACCCTTTGCCACTAGCCAGCTTGATTCAGCCATTGGGGTGAATGCTCTAGGCGTTTTGGCTTGTGCTCAGGAAATGTGGGGTAAAGGTCTTCAACAAGACGTGCATCTACTAGAGCCTCTCTATATCCGTAACAAGGTGGCATTAACCTCTGCGGAACGCAGTCAACAACATGGTTGATAACACTCATTCTTTGCACTCTAGTGCCGAAGGTATATCGGAGCTCTCATTTCTACCGATGACCGTGGCAGATTTAGATTCTGTACTGGCGATTGAATCTGTTTCGCATATTCATCCTTGGACAAAAGGCAATTTCTCAGATTCACTTGCCGCTGGGCATTGGGCTTACTGTGTCAGACCCCAATTGGAAGATGCGGTAAAGGGCAGCTACTTAGATCCGGAAGTTCTCTGGGCCTATTGCATTTTATTTCCAGCCGTAGATGAGTTGCACCTTTTGAATATCACCGTCTCTCCAAAGTTGCGTCGTTTAGGTATTGGCATAAAAATGATGAATGCAATCGAGGGTGTAGCTGCGCAGCAAAAAATGCCCCGGATTATTCTTGAGGTTCGCCCAAGCAATGAGGCGGCTTTAAAGCTCTATCAAAGCCTAGGATATAAGCAAATTGGTTTGCGCAAAAACTATTACCCGGTTGATGCAGCAAGCGGATTGCGTGAAGATGCTCTGGTTTTGGCTAAATCGATTAAGCTTGAGGCATGAATATGAGTACAAATTCTGCCTTTCTAAAAGAAATGGGTATTACTGAGTGGACTTCACGAGACGCGGCTCCAGAACAAGCCCATGTGATGGTGGCTGCAGAAGTGACTACCCAGCAGGCTGATCCAATCGCAACCGCAGCTCCCGTTGCCCCGGAAACACGTGAACGAATTTCTTCTGGAATATGGTGGTTTTTTGGCAATAAGCCTCAGGGTGATGCCGAAGTACTTTTTCAGAACATCATTCGCGTTCTTGGCTTAACCCCACAAGAATGGTCTTGGAAAAATCCAGCCGACAAGCTCAATCCGGAATTGTTGCCGCAAGATGGAACACCCATAGTTGCCTTAGCTTTTGGTGGTCCAGCGGCTCAAAAATTATCGGGTGAGCGTGACGCACTACCAGAACTTCGCGAAACCGTTTTAGCTATTAATGCTGATGGTGCAGAGGATCTGCCACTGATTGCTACTTTTGAGTTAAATCAATTGATCGCTAGGCCAAAGGATAAGGCGCTATTTTGGCAGGATCTCTTGCTTGCTAAATCGGTATTGCAAAATATCTAAGCATTGCGCTTAGTGCTTATGCTCACCAATCAAATGCATTGAGTCGTATTCAGCTTGATTGGCAGCATGACGTCTAATGACTAGCCACATGATTGCGCTTACAGCGACACCAAAGCCAATAATTACCGCCTGAATCGGCGCATCTAGCCAAATTAATCCAGAGTAGATTAAGAGCATCATCAATACTGAAATATTTTCATTAAAGTTTTGTACGGCAATAGAGTGACCAGCAGACATCAGTACATGTCCGCGATGTTGAAGTAGTGCGTTCATTGGCACTACAAAGTAACCAGCAAGCCATCCAACCAATATTAATAAGAAATAGGCTGGTAATAGGTTCAAGGAGATTTCAAACTTGCCGATAGTCCAGAGTGTTGTGTTGGGCAACATATCTGAGTTGTAGATTGCCATGACGCAGACCACAAGACCCATGGCAATGCCGTAAGGAAGAACTTTGAGGGAGCTACGAAGTGGAACGCGCCAAGCTGCCCACACAGCCCCACCTGCGACACCAAATGCCGAGATTGCCTGGAGAATAGCTCCCTGTGACAAGCTCATATGCAGTGCAACTTGAGCCCACTTAATCACAATAAATTGGAGGGTAGCGCCGGCACCCCAAAATAGAGTTGTCACTGCCAGGGAGATCTGTCCAAGACGATCATCCCAGAGTGTTTTAAAGCAAACAGCAAAATCCTTTACCAACTCGATTGGATTGGTTTTCTGAGACTCGTAGCGCGCCCCAGTGTCCGGAATGCGTAAATTGATCAGGGCAGCCAACACGTAAATCACCATGATGATCATGATGGCTGATTCTGCTGCAGTATCGATGCTGGTCTCAAGAATAGGCATGTCAAACCCCAAAAGGGTTTGGGAAACAGACTTGCTAATAAGGACACCCCCAAGCACCGTACCCATAATGATCGAGCCAACAGTGAGGCCCTCAATCCATCCATTGGCTGCCACTAGCTTCTCTGGGGGAAGTAACTCAGTCAGAATGCCGTATTTAGCTGGTGAGTAGGCAGCAGCCCCAAGACCAACAATGGCATAAGCTAGTAAAGGGTGGCTGCCAAAGAGCATCACCACGCAACCAACAAACTTAATCGTATTGGTAATGAACATGACATTGCCCTTAGGGCGGGAGTCAGCAAAGGCCCCCACAAAGGCTGCCAGCAATACATAAGAGAGAACGAAGAATAATTTGAGTAAAGGAGTCATCCAGGCCGGAGCGTTAAGCTGGACCAAGAGGGCGATTGCTGCGATCAGCAATGCGTTATCAGCAAGCGACGAAAAAAATTGCGCCGCCATAATGATGTAAAAACTACGGTTCATTCGTACAATCTAGTCATTAATGTAATTAAAACATGAAAGGAGGGGTGGATATGAGCTCGTCGGCTAATCGCTTGATAAATAGGCCAATCCTGGCAACTATACACACTGATGCCTTTCGTCATAATTTAGGCCGGATTCGTGAACTCGCCCCGGAATCCAAAATTTGGTCAGTTGTAAAGGCCAAAGCCTATGGGCATAGCCTTGAGGCTGCGTTTAAAGGGCTTGAGTCTACCGATGGGTTTGCCCTCCTGGATATTGCGGATGCACAATGGCTCAGGGATCATGGATGGGAAGGCCGTATCCTGCTTTTAGAGGGTCTTTTTAGTCAACAAGAGCTAGAAGTAGCAAGCAGGCTCAAATGTGATTTGGTAGTCCACAGCGAGAAGCAAGTCGCATGGCTGGAGTCCTTCGTCAATCATTCAAGTCACCCAATCAACCTCTTTTTGAAACTCAATTCCGGTATGAATCGCCTCGGTTTTAGACCGGAGCAGTACCGGACAGCTTTTCATCGTCTACATGCTGCTGGTTATCACCTTCATCACATGACCCATTTTGCTAATGCCGACCAAGTCGATCAAGCACCTTCGGTAGGTGAGCAAATGGAATGTTTTACGCAGGCGACTGAGGGCCTAGAGTCTCCAACTTCTCTGGCGAATTCAGCGGCAATACTCTGGCATCGCAATGCACTAGGTGATTGGGTTCGCCCGGGAATTATGTTGTATGGCGTTTCGCCTACTGGAGTGCATGCTGATATTGTTCGCTCTGAACTTCAAGCAGTGATGCAGTTGCGTAGTGAAATCATCGATATTCAGGAATTAAAGAAGGGCGATCACGTTGGCTATGGTGGTCGCTACCAAGCGCCAGAAGATATGCGTATCGGTGTGATTGCTTGCGGCTATGCTGATGGCTATCCCCGTCATGCGGAAGATGGCACGCCAGTTTGGGTTGATGCTGCTGATGCCCAAGGTGACGGCGTGATTTGTCCGATTGTTGGGCGAGTGTCAATGGATATGCTGACAATTGATTTGCGTGAAGCACCTAATGCCAAGATCGGCAGTGTTGTTGAGTTATGGGGTCAGGAAGTGCCGGTCGATGATGTGGCTCAGATGAGCGGAACTATTGGCTATGAGCTGATTTGCGCCTTGGCACAAAGGGTGCCCGTAGTAATCAAGTAACGCTCTGCGCTACTTGATTGCATCCACCTTATTTAATTATTACTTATTCCAGATCTGCCACCAACGACGCTCTTTTTGAACGCGTTGGCCGGTAATCATCATTTGGCTATCAGGGAAATTGAGTTTGAAAACGCGCAGCGAATCATTACTTAAGTCGGTCATACCTAGCTTCTCATAAGATTTCGTAAGAAGGTAGAGCGCCTCTTCAACAGCAGGTGCGCGGTCGTAATCACGAATAACTAGTTGAGCTCTATTTGCTGAAGCTAGATAGGCGCCACGTTGAAAGTAAAAGCGAGCGACGATAACGTCGGCCTCTGCTAAAGAGTTCACGATGTAACGCATACGATCCAAAGAGTCGGGCGCATATTTACTATCAGGGAAACGCTCAACGACTACTTTGAAAGACTCAAAAGCTTCTTTAGCCGCTTTTGGATCTCGCTCACTTAAATCTTGTCCGGTAAATTTGCCGAGCCAACCCAAGTCATCATTAAAACTAATCAAGCCCTTGAGGTAGTAGCCGTAATCTAAATTTGGACTTCCTTGATGAAGTTTGATGAAGCGATCAATAGCAACTAAAGCTTGGGCTTGTTCCTGACCTTTCCAGTAACAATACGCCGCATTAATTTGGGCTTGTTGTGAATAAGGGCCAAATGGGAATCGACCTTCAAGCTTCTCAAAATACTTTCCGCACTTAGCGTAGTCAGCATCATTTAATTTGTCGGTAGCTTCAGAGTAAAGCTTAGTTTCAGACCAAAGATCTGAATCATCCTTTGAGCCGTCACTACCTGCACACCCACTGAGAACTAGGCAGGCTGCGCTAGCTCCAATAAATAAAGAAATAAGGGATTTTCTGGAAGATGACCCAACAGTGGCAGCAAGCCTTAAACTGGCGTCTGTAATAACGTCCGACATAACTAAAAGGCTCTTTAAGCGTGGCATTGCCGCATACTCCCGATTCGAATCCCATTGATTATATCGATGATGAGGATTTCATTGCCCTAGAAGTTCCTCCTGAGGTTAACGGAGAGCGTTTGGATAAGTTCCTTGGTGGCGCTTTGCCAGATTATTCCCGCAATCGGCTGAAGGCCTGGGTTGAGGCTGGGGCGGTTACGGTTGACGGCAAAGTCACCAAAGTCCGTCATTTACTGCGTGGGAGCGAGAGTATTAAGGTCTTTCCACAAGAAATGCCGGAACAATTTGCCTTTGCACCCGAAGATATCCCCCTGGATGTCGTTTATGAGGATGACACGGTCATCGTCATTAATAAGCCGGCTGGGCTTGTGGTTCATCCTGCGGCCGGAAATTGGACGGGTACCTTGTTAAATGGACTGTTACATCGCTTTCCTGAGCTCAAGCAGCTACCTAGGGCCGGAATTGTTCACCGCTTGGATAAAGATACCTCTGGATTAATGGTGGTGGCCCGCACGGATATAGCCCAAACCTCTCTAGTAAGGCAGTTACAGGAGAGAACGGTAGGGCGGCGCTACCTTGCTTGGGTTTGGGGGGATGCCCCATCTCAGGGCAAGGTATTGGCAAGCGTTGGTCGTGATCAGCGTGACCGCCTCAAAATGGCAGCTGGCTCACCCCAGGGTAAGCCTGCAGCAACGCTCTTTCGACGTCTGGCTAAGGGGTCTTTTGCTGAAAGTCCTGCCGCCTTACTGGAGTGCCGTCTAGAGACGGGCCGTACCCATCAAATTCGGGTTCACCTGGAATCTTTGGGTTTTCCACTTTTAGGGGATCCCGTTTATCGCAAACGTACCCCTGGCGCTGCCAAATCATTGCCTTTTAGTCGCCAAGCTTTACATGCTTACGCTCTTAGCCTTCAGCACCCAGCAACGCATGAAGTCATGACCTGGTTTAGGTTGCCTCCGCAAGATTTAATTGAGCTATTGCCACTGGTGGGGATGAGTGAAGCAGATTTACCCAAAGAAGAGGCATTAATGGCGTCCATCAAAAATGACCAACGCAATTAACTGGATTGAACCAAGCTGGGCTGCGCCACAGCAAATCAAGTCTCTTTCCACCACTCGGCATGGCGGAGTCAGCAAGTCTCCATTTAATACTCTCAACCTTGGACTGAATGCAGGCGATGATTCGGTAGATGTTCTGCACAACCGCAGCATCGTGAGATCACATTTGCCTACTGAGCCACTTTGGCTTAAACAGATTCATGGTGTGACAGTAAGCACACCAGCCTCCAGGAAAGCCCCATCCAGCAAACCATTTGAAGCAGATGCTGCGGTTACCAATATTGCAAATGAGGTACTAGCTATTCTGACTGCGGATTGCATGCCAGTATTGTTTGCAAGCAAGGGTGGAGATGTTATTGGGGCGGCACATGCTGGCTGGCGTGGTCTGAGTGGTGGCGTTCTTGAAAATACTCTTCAAGAAATGCTTGCCTTATCACCAGGGCTCAGTCCAAAAGATATTGTTGTGTGGATGGGGCCCGCTATTGGTCCAACAGCATTTGAGGTGGGCGAGGATGTGCTGCAGGCTTTTGCTGGACAAGGCTCAACTATTTTGTCGAAGGCTCTCAAGCCAATTGCTGAGAGTTCTGGAAAGTATTTGGCAAACTTGTATCTCTTGGCTCAAGATCGCTTGCGGTCATTGGGTATTGAGCAAATTGATGGCGGTGACTTTTGCACCTTCAATGATTCGGAGAGATTCTTTTCTTACCGTAGAGACAAAGAAACTGGACGTTTTGCTTCTTTCATTTGGATATCTGCCGAAACATAAACTCGGGGTTATTACTAGCTTAGCCCTAGGGCTAGGGTTAGTGCGTATAACCCTTCCAGCCTGATAGATGGAGAATGGTCTCAATAACTTTACGAGATCATTATGTTTGCAGGTATGAATACAGGTGTTGCGCCATCATTGGCTCCACACCACATGGCGTTAATTCCACCAGAGCGTTTAGCAGAAATTCAAAAAGAATACTTCGCTGAATTCGCGCATCTTGCAACCAATCCAGAATCTATTGAAGTAAAGGATCGTCGTTTCTCCGGCAAAGCTTGGCATTCATCTTGGAGCAAGATGATTGCCGCAACTTACTTGTTGAACTCCAAGCATTTGCTTGCCCTTGCGAAAGCGGTTGATGCAGATGAAAAAACTAAAGTCAAAATTTTGTTCACCACTGAGCAAATGATTGATGCTTTATCCCCATCTAACTTTATTGCCACTAATCCCGAGGTTCTTGAAAATATTATCAGCTCACAAGGCCAGTCTATTCAAAATGGAATAGTGAACTTGCTGGGAGATTTGAAAAAAGGCAAAGTTTCACTGACTGATGAAAGTGCTTTTGAAGTTGGTAAAAATATTGCAACTACTGAAGGTCAAGTAGTATTCCGTAATGAGCTCTTTGAGTTAATTCAGTACAAACCACTGACTGATACCGTCTATGAGCGGCCGTATTTGATGGTGCCTCCTTGTATTAACAAGTACTACATTTTGGATTTACAGCCGGACAATTCTGTAGTGCGTTACATGGTTGAGCAGGGCCACACAGTTTTCCTAGTCTCCTGGAAGAATCCTGACGTCTCAATGTCTAAAGTAACTTGGGATGATTACGTTGGCGAAGGTGTCATTAAAGCAATTGAGGTGACCAGGGAAATTGGAGCGACAGATCAGATTAATGTGCTCGGCTTCTGTGTTGGGGGAACTTTAACTTCTACGGCTTTAGCTGTATTAGCGGCGCGCAAAAAAGATTATGTTGCTAGCTTAACCTTACTCACCACGCTATTAGACTTTACCGATACTGGAATTCTGGATGTCTTTATTGATGAAGGCATGGTGAAGTTGCGGGAGAGCACCATTGGCGGTGAGGGTGGTCATTTCGGGATGATGTCAGGTCTAGATCTAGGCAATACATTCTCATTCTTACGTCCAAACGATCTGGTGTGGAACTATGTTGTTGAGAATTACTTAAAAGGCAATTCGCCGCCGCCATTTGATTTGCTCTATTGGAACGGCGACTCCACTAATCTGCCTGGCCCAATGTACTGCTGGTATCTACGCCATACCTACCTACAAAACGAACTGATTAAACCAGGCAAGCTTACTGTTTGTGGTGAAAAGGTTGACCTAGGCAAGATTACCGTGCCAGCCTATATTTATGCATCACATGATGATCACATCGTGCCTTGGAAATCCGCTTATGAATCTACGCATATTTTGAAGGGTAAGAATCGATTTGTTTTAGGTGCATCAGGACATATTGCTGGAGTGATCAATCCACCGGCAAAAAATAAGCGTCATTATTTTGAAAATAATAAATTGGCGAAGACTGCGGATGAGTGGTTGGCTGCAGCAAAAGATATCAAGGGTAGTTGGTGGCCTAACTATGCTCAATGGTTGGAACAGTTTGGCGGCAAGAAAATTAAAGCTAGCAAAACGTTTGGTAATGCACGGTATAAAAAACTAGAAGCGGCACCTGGTAAGTACGTGAAAGAAAAAGTATCAACAGCTGCTCAATAATATTTTTCATAAGGGGAATTACATGTCTCAAAAGATTGCATATGTAACTGGTGGTATGGGTGGCATTGGTACTGCTATTTGTCAACGCCTCGCCAAAGATGGCTTTAAGGTTATTGCTGGTTGCGGCCCAAACTCCCCGCGTAAGGATCGCTGGATTGGCGAACAAAAAGCTTTAGGTTATGACTTCATCGCTTCTGAAGGTAACGTTTCCGACTGGGATAGTACTGTTGCTGCATTCGATAAAGTTAAAGCGGAAGTAGGGCGTGTCGATGTTTTGGTGAATAACGCCGGTATTACTAAAGATAGCGTCTTCCGCAAAATGACTCCTGATCAGTGGAAGGCTGTGATCGATACCAACCTCAACTCTTTATTTAATGTGACCAAGCAAGTGGTTGATGGCATGGCTGATAACGGCTGGGGTCGCATCATCAACATTTCCTCTGTAAACGGCCAGAAGGGCCAGTTTGGTCAATCCAACTACTCCACAGCTAAAGCAGGGTTGCACGGATTTACGATGGCCTTATCGCAAGAGCTGGCATCTAAGGGTGTGACTGTAAATACCGTCTCTCCTGGGTATATCGGTACAGATATGGTGAAGGCTATTCGCGAAGATGTACTGGAGAAGATTGTTGCTGGTGTTCCAGTCAAGCGTTTGGGTACCCCTGAAGAGATTGCTTCCATTTGCTGCTGGATTGCCTCTGATGATGGTGGCTATGCCACTGGCGCTGATTTCTCCTTGAATGGCGGTCTGCATACAGGCTAAACACCTTAAAAATGCAGTTTTAGTGGTCTGCTCATCGGCATATTTACCTTCAGGTCAAACTAGGGATAAACTATGCCGATGTTGCATTGCAGTGCCGAGAGTTAGGAAAAAATTACATGGCCACACGTTCCAAAAAAGCAGGCGATAGCCGCTTGATTAAGAAGTATCCCAATCGTCGTTTATACGACACCCAAACCAGCACTTATGTCACGCTGGCTGATATCAAAAATTTAGTGATGGCTGGCGATGCTTTTAGCGTTGTGGATGCAAAAACTGAAGATGACTTAACACGCAATATCTTGCTACAAATTATTTTGGAAGAAGAGGCTGGCGGAGCGCCGGTATTTTCCACTCAAATGCTCTCTCAAATCATTCGCTTCTATGGAAACTCCATGCAAGGTTTGATGGGTAGCTATCTTGAAAAGACCATGCAATCTTTTGTGGATATCCACAATAAGTTGGGTGATCAAACACAGGGCTTGGGTGCAGGCAGCACTCCTGAAGCATGGGCTAAGATGATGAATCTGCAAAACCCAATGATGCAGGGTTTGATGGGTAACTACATGGAGCAAAGCAAAGATCTATTTGTGAAGATGCAAGAGCAAATGCAAAATTCCCCAACGATATTTAGTAGCTTCCCATTTCCAGGTCAACCTAACCCAACAGAAAAAGAATAGTTGTGGCAGGTAAAGTTGGTTTTGTTTCCTTGGGCTGCCCCAAGGCTCTGGTGGATTCTGAACTCATCCTCACCCAATTAAGCGCTGAGGGATATGAGACTGCCAAGGATTATTCTGGTGCCGATCTCGTAGTTGTGAATACCTGTGGCTTCATTGACTCTGCTGTAGAGGAGAGTCTTGCCGCAATTGGTGAAGCCTTGTCCCAGAATGGCAAGGTGATTGTTACGGGCTGTCTCGGTGCCCGTAAAAATGCTGATGGTAGTGATCTCATTCAGAGTATCCACCCTAAAGTCCTTGCGGTAACAGGCCCACATGCCACTCAAGAGGTGATGCAGGCGATTCATCTGCATCTGCCAAAACCGCATGATCCCTTTACCGATTTACTGCCGCCGATTGGCGTCAAGCTCACGCCAAAGCATTACGCTTATCTCAAGATCTCTGAAGGCTGTAATCACCGTTGTACCTTCTGCATTATTCCAAGCATGCGTGGCGACCTTGTTTCACGCCCCATTGGCGAAGTGCTGCTAGAGGCAAAAAAATTATTTGAGTCCGGCGTAAAAGAATTATTGGTTGTTTCTCAGGACACGAGTGCCTACGGTGTTGATATTCAATATCGCACCGGCTTTTGGGATGGCAAACCGGTCAAGACGCGCATGTTTGATTTGGTAAATGCTTTAAATCAAATCGCGAGAGAGCACCAAGCATGGGTTCGCCTGCATTACGTTTATCCCTATCCACATGTTGATGATGTTCTGCCCTTAATGGCTGAGTTTTCTGATCATGGCTATGGCGTACTTCCTTATCTAGATATTCCTTTGCAACACGCACATCCGGATGTGCTCAAGCGCATGAAACGTCCTGCGAGTGGAGAAAAGAATATCGAGCGAATTCAAGCATGGCGTGCTGCTTGTCCGGACTTAGTAATCCGCAGTACTTTTATTGCAGGCTTTCCAGGCGAAACCGAAGAAGAGTTTGAGTATCTTTTGAACTTCCTTGATGAGGCTCAAATAGATCGCGCTGGCTGTTTTGCTTATTCACCGGTTGATGGTGCAACTGCCAATGCCTTGGATAACCCAGTTCCGGAAGCCTTACGTGAAGATCGCCGAGCCCGCTTTATGGCCAAGGCTGAAGAAATTTCGACTAAACGGCTTGCTAAGAAAATCGGTAAACGTCTTCAGGTCATTATTGACCGTGTGGACGAATCGGGTGGAATTGGCCGAACTATCGGTGATGCCCCTGAAATTGATGGTTTGGTGAGGGTTTTGCCTCCCAGCAAGCCTTCTAAGCGCTATCGTGCTGGCGAAATCATCAAAGTAACGGTGATTAGCTCCCAAGGGCATGACCTAATAGCCGAAACTTGACTATTGGAATAAAAATAGTGTTTTGGCCTGTTGTTGTGGTCATTCTTTTGCCTAATTAGGTACCGTAAAGGGGATTGTTATGAGTCGTGATGTCGTCGTTTTAAGTGCTGTACGTTCAGCAATTGGTACTTTCAATGGATCACTCAGTAGCCTAGAGCCATCTGAGCTCGGCGGCATTGTGATGAAAGAAGCGGTTGCTCGCTCTGGCGTAGATCCAGCATTAATTAATTACATTACTGTTGGAAATACTATTCCTACAGATAACCGTTACGCCTATGTGGCTCGTGTAGCTTCTATCCAAGCTGGTCTGCCAATGGAATCGGTTGCGATGGCTTTAAACCGTTTATGCAGCTCAGGCTTGCAAGCGATTGTCACTACTGCCCAGCAAATTATGTTGGGTGACTGCGATTACGGCATCGGTGGTGGTGTAGAAGTGATGTCACGCGGTATGTACGGTTCACCAGCAATGCGCAGCGGTGCACGTATGGGTGATACCAAAATGATCGACTTGATGGTTTCTGTATTGACGGATCCATTTGGTGTTGGTCATATGGGGGTTACTGCAGAGAACCTCGTTGAAAAATGGAAGCTGACACGTGAAGAGCAAGATGCTCTCGCAGTGGAATCACATCGTCGTGCAGCGCATGCAATCAAAGAGGGTCGCTTTAAATCTCAAATCGTTCCAATCACTATCAAAACTCGTAAGGGTGATGTTGTGTTTGATACTGACGAACATTGCAAGCCAGAAACCACTATGGAAACTTTGGCGAAGATGAAAGCAGTCTTCAAAAAAGAGGGCGGTAGCGTTACTGCTGGTAATGCATCGGGTATTAATGATGGCGCAGCATTCTTTGTATTGGCTGAAGCTGAAGCGGCCAAGAAGGCCGGTCATAAGCCAATCGCTCGCTTGGTTTCTTACGCTGTTGCTGGTGTACCTAACCACATCATGGGTGAAGGCCCAATCCCGGCAACTAAGATTGCTCTGGAGCGTGCTGGCCTGAAATTAGATCAAATTGATGTGATTGAATCCAATGAAGCGTTTGCTGCACAAGCTTTGGCGGTGACTAAAGGTTTGGGTTTAGATCCAGCCAAGACAAACGTCAATGGTGGCGCGATTGCATTGGGTCATCCAATCGGCTGCTCTGGTGCCGCGATTGCTACTAAGGCTATTCATGAACTGCACCGTGTTCAAGGCAAATATGCTTTGGTAACAATGTGTATTGGTGGTGGTCAAGGTATCGCAACTATTTTTGAGCGCCTGTAATCAGCGCTCATTTGCTGCTATAGCCTAATCTAAGTACGTTAGGCAATGAGCAGTAAAGCAGCATCCAAGCCGACTCGGTCAAAAGCCGCGTCGGCTTTTTCTTTGACGATCGGTTTTGCTTTATAGGCAATACTGATTCCGGAGCCATGCATCATTGGCAGGTCGTTTGATCCATCACCCATGGTGATGGAGTTGCCTTTTTTGCAATTCATTAATGCGCAGGCTTGCTCTAGATATGCATTCTTCGCTGCGCCATCAACGATATCGCCAATGACTTTTCCGGTTAGCTTGCCGTCAATGATTTCTAAAGTATTGGCTTGGGTTTGCTTGAAGCCGAGCTCTTGCTGGAGCTTATGGGTAAAGAAAGTAAAGCCCCCAGAAACTAGCAGGGTGAACAAGCCCTTAGCGTTTGCCCCGGCTAGTAATTCAGCGGCACCAGGGTTAGGTCGCAAACGTTCACGGTAGACCGAATCCAATACATCAGCAGATACACCTTCTAGGAGGGCTACACGTCTGCGCAAGCTTTCTTTAAAGTCTTTAATTTCACCACGCATAGTGGCCTCAGTGATTTCTGAAACGGCAGCTTTCTTGCCTGTGAAGTCTGCAATCTCATCAATGCACTCGATATTGATCAGGGTCGAGTCCATATCCATTGCCAGGACCTTCACATCGCTTGGATTAAACCCTGGTGAAAGAAAAGCTAAATCTGCATCGTGTGCAGCAGCAATATCACGCATGGCAACCCTTGCTTCCGGCAGCAGGGCTTGGGAGCAAGTCCAGTGGGTAGTGAAATATTTCAAATGATCTTGTTCTTTGCTGCTGTTTGTAATCTCAATACCCAAGACTTTCGCATGTGCAATCAATGCAGCATTTAATTGCGAAGTGATTGGGGAGTTAGCAAGCGCTACAAGAGTAAGGTGATTAGACATGGGCGATTAACGATCGGTAATTATTTTGCTTGAACAGTGTTGAGCATGGCAGATTCATTGAGACTTCTGAGAATTTTCCGGATATGGTCTAGACGTTGCTCTAGTTTCTCAAAATCTTTCTCTTTTTGGGGGAGAATTTTTAACTTATCTTGCCCATTGAGTTGTATGTATTTAGATGACTGAATCAATTGAATGATCTTCATCGGGTCAATCGGAGGATTGGGTATGAACTGAATTTGAATGGATGCTGGGCTAGCATCAATCTTCTTGATTCCAAAGCCAGCCATTTCTAAGCGTAATCGATGGGTCTCATAGAGTGATTTAGCTTGGTCGGGCAAATCGCCATAGCGATCTACCAATTCTTCTCGTAATCCCATGAGTTCAGAGAAATCATTTGTACCAGCGAAGCGTTTGTACATGGAGAGTCGTTCATGAACATCGGGGCAATAGTCATTTGGGAAGAGGGCGGGTACACCAAGATTGACATCGGTAGTCGCCTGCAGGGGTGATAGTAGATCCGGCTCTTTACCGCTACGTAATGATTTCACTGCGCGATTGAGCATCTCGGTATACAGCTGAAATCCAATTTCATGAATTTCACCGGATTGTTTATCACCCAGAACCTCACCCGCGCCGCGGATTTCTAAATCATGCATTGCTAAATAGAAACCAGATCCTAGTTCCTCCATAGCTTGAATCGCATTTAAACGCAGTTGCGCTTGCTTACTGAGCGCCTCAGGGTCCGGCACTAGCAAATAGGCATAGGCTTGGTGATGAGAGCGCCCAACACGACCGCGCAATTGATGCAACTGCGCTAATCCAAACTTGTCTGCGCGATGCATGATGATGGTGTTAGCAGTTGGAACGTCAATACCTGTTTCAATAATAGTGGTGCATAACAAAATGTTGGTGCGTTGAGTCACAAATTCACGCATGACTGATTCAAGTTCACGTTCATGCATTTGACCGTGCGCAACGCTGATGCGGGCCTCTGGAATAAGCTCTTGCAAGGCATGCTTACGGTTTTGAATAGTTTCAACTTCGTTATGCAGGAAGTAAACCTGTCCGCCACGCTTAATCTCCCGAAGCACGGCCTCACGAATAACGCCATCACCTTCACGCCTCACAAATGTTTTGATAGCCAAACGCTTCTGAGGTGCTGTTGCAATAATCGAGAACTCACGCAAGCCTTCCATTGCCATACCAAGAGTTCTTGGAATTGGTGTAGCAGTCAGGGTCAGAATATCTACTTCAGCACGCAATGCTTTGAGCGCATCTTTTTGGCGAACACCAAAGCGATGCTCCTCATCGACGATAACCAAGCCTAAATTAGCAAACTGAGTTTCTTTTGAAAGAAGCTTATGTGTGCCAATGATGATGTCAGCTTCACCTTTAGCGATTGCCTCTAGTGCCGCATTAATTTCTTTGGTAGTTTTAAAGCGCGAGAGCTCAACAATGCGCACAGGCCAATCGGCAAAACGATCTTTCCAGGTTGCGACATGCTGTTCTGCGAGTAGGGTAGTTGGCGCCAAGATAGCAACTTGTTTGCCACCCATCACCGCAACAAAGCTGGCGCGGAGTGCCACCTCGGTCTTACCGAAGCCCACATCACCACATACCAGTCGATCCATCGGTGTACCGCTGGTCATATCACCAATAACTGCGGCAATCGCATTTGCTTGATCAGGTGTTTCTTCAAAGCCAAAGCTTTCGGCAAAGGCTGCGTAATCATGTGCCGAGAATTCAAAAGCATGGCCTTTGCGAATGGCTCTGGCTGCATATAGACTGAGCAGTTCAGCAGCGGTATCCCGAATTTGTTGTGCAGCTTTACGTCTTGCTTTATCCCACTGGCCAGAACCTAATTGATGCAGCGGTGCTGAGTCAGGATCCGATCCTGCATAGCGGGTCACCATTTGAAGTTGTTGCACTGGTACGTAAAGAGTTGCATCCTTGGCATAAACCAAGTGCAGGAACTCTTCGAAAATGGGCTCTTCTTTGGGTGGTGCCAAATTGAGTAGCACCAAACCTTGATAGCGACCAATGCCATGATCTGAGTGAACAACGGGATCGCCGATCTTGAGCTCAGATAAATCCTTAAAGAGCATATCTGGATCGGCGCTCTCAGTTTCTTTACCCTTGCGTCGTTGACGTGCGGTGGTAGTGAAGAGCTCAGCCTCGGTAACAACGATGAGGTTTTCAGCGGGCCAAGTAAATCCATTAAAGAGTTGCGCTGTGACCAAGCCAAATAGGGCATCACTCTTAATAAAGTCAGCAATACCTTCAAAGCCTTCTGGCTTTAAGGGATAGAGAGGTTTGCCATTCTGTCCGGCAACTGAATTACTCTCTTCAAAGAGTTGGCGAATGGATTCTTTACGCCCATTGCTATCACTACAAATGAGTACGCGCACCTTTTCTTGAGAAATCAAAGCGCGCAAACGATTCATCGGATCGGCATCGCGACGATGCACCGCTAAATCAGGAACAGCTAAAAATTGTGGAGCGGCTTTTGATTCTTTATCTGCCTCTTTATCCATTGCCAAACGCGCATTAGGTTTAGCTGCTGTAAAGAATTGATCGACATCTAGGAATAACTCTGCCGGCGGAAGAATAGGGCGATCAAGATCATGCTTTAAGAATTCATATCTAGAAAGCGTATCTTTCCAAAAGCCCTTAATAGATTCTTCAACATCACCGATACTGACTATCCATACTGGATCACCTGAGCGAGGGAAGTAATCAAAGACTGTCGATGACTCTTCAAAGAAGAGGGGTAGATAGGATTCAATACCCGCACTCGGAATCCCGAGGTTGGCATCTTTATAAATTGAGCAACGCGTTGGATCCCCTTCAAATACTTCGCGCCATCTGCCGCGAAAGGCGGTACGTGAAGCATCGTCAAATGGAAACTCATGGCCCGGTAATAGGCGAACTTCTTTAACTGGATAGAGACTGCGCTGGGTATCAGGATCAAAAGCGCGAATTTGCTCAATTTCATCACCAAAGAGGTCCAAGCGATATGGCAGGCTGGAGCCCATTGGAAATAAATCAATTAGTCCACCACGAATACTGTATTCACCTGGACGCATTACTGCGCTGACGGGATCGTAACCAGCTTGTTGCAGCTGAAGTTTTAGCGCAGCCTCATTGAGTTTGTCACCTTGTCTAAAAAAGAAGGTGTGACCAGACAAAAAGTTTGGTGGACCGAGTCGTTGTAGAGCCGTGGTGATAGGAACCAAGACAATGTCACAACTGCCGTTGAGTAATTCATAGAGCGTCGCCAAGCGTTCCGAGACCAAATCCTGATGAGGTGAGAAATGGTCATACGGCAGAATTTCCCAATCGGGCAGTAGGCGTGTTTTGAGCTGTGGGGCAAAAGCCGGAATCTCTTCAAGAAGACGCTGGGCTTCCTGCGCCTGAGCGCAGAAAATAACCATGACTGAGAATTCAGATCGGTACCGCAATGCGGATTGGGCTATTAATGCGGCATCTGATGAGCCAACTAGCCCTGAAAAGGTAAAGCGCTGCCCAGCCCGGGGTGCGGGTATGGGGGGTGCTAGTTTTAATGCATCAGACATCTCCGCTCATTATAGAATCAGGTATGCACCCAGCAAATCAATCTTCACCTCAATGTCACGCCTTGTTACCTACGGCTGGAACGGGATCTAGACTTGGCGGCGGTTTACCAAAGCAGTTTCAGGAATTGGCCGGCAAACCAATGCTGGCCTATGCATTAGAGGCCTTTGCCCAGACCCCAGAGATTGCTTCAGTTTGGGTTGGTGTTAGTCCTGGATTTATTGACAACCCGATCTTGAGTTCACTTTCCAGCAAGTCTGTCTCGATTCAATTTCTTCCAAGCGGCGGCCCAACTCGTCAAGAAACCGTCAGAAATACCCTAGCAGCCATGCTCAAGGCAGGTATTCCGGAGACTGATTGGGTTCTAGTTCATGACGCTGCTCGACCTGGAATTTCTTCCGAGCTGATTCAAAAATTGATTCGTGTTGTCACTCAAGCAGGTGAGGGCGGTCTCTTGGCCATGCCCTTAGCGGATACCTTAAAAATGTCTGATGCCAACTCGGCAATTGCTGGCAATCCTAATAGAGTGATGAAGACGATTTCTCGTGATTATCTTTGGCAAGCCCAAACACCCCAGATGTTTGGTCTAAAGCGCCTGCATGATGCAATTGAAGAGGGCATTCGACTAGAGGCCGATATTACCGATGAAGCAAGTGCAATGGAGCTTGCAGGCTCTAGCCCATTATTAATAGAGGGTGCTACTCGCAACTTCAAAGTAACCCATCCAGCAGATTGGGATTTGATGCAAACTATCTTGCAGGCCACTAGTAAATAAGCCATCAGAACAGATAACGACAACTCAATGACTTCAAGCGCTCCTCAAATTCCCCAGTTTCGTATTGGTCAAGGTTACGACGTTCACGCCCTAGTTGCGGATCGTAAGTTGATATTAGGCGGCGTTCATGTCCCCAGCGACAAAGGTCTATTAGGACATTCCGATGCGGATGCTTTACTGCATGCATTAACCGATGCATTGCTAGGCGCTGCTGGTTTAAATGACATTGGCCAGCTATTTCCAGACACTGATCCCCGGTTTAAGGATATGGATAGCCGAATTTTGCTCAGAGCCGCTCTTCAAAAGGTTCAGGCTGCTGGCTTTCACGTGGGTAACGTCGATGCGACGATTATTTGCCAAAAGCCCAAATTAGCTACCTTTTTGCCTGATATGGTCCGCAATATCGCTGCAGATTTGGCTGTCACGCCAAGCCATGTCAACCTGAAGGCTAAAACCAATGAATCCCTTGGGCACTTGGGGAGAGGTGAGGGCATTGCAGTCCACGCGGTGGCTTTGCTCTATAAGGCCTAAATATCCTCCAAAACCGCTAAGCATTGTAGAATTACGGTCTTTAGAGTGAAGCTTCAGCTCGGTAGTGTTTGCGGAATTCGCGCGAGGATGGCGAAATTGGTAGACGCACCAGGTTTAGGTCCTGACGCCAGCAATGGTGTGGGGGTTCGAGTCCCCCTCCTCGCACCACAAGATAGCTACTTGGCTTGGGCTTCACATATCCGATTTTCAATTAAGAGACGAGAATGGCTGTGCAGATAGAAAATTTAGGTCAGTTAGACCGCAAAGTGACCTTAGAGTTCGCTCGTGCCGATTTGGCTAAGGCAAGAGAAGACCGTTTGGTTAAATTGGGTAAGACCATGAAAGTCCCAGGCTTCCGTCCAGGCAAAGTGCCTAAGAGCATGGTTGAAAAGCAATACGGCATGCAAGTGGATTTCGAGCTCCAGTTCGATAAAGCTTCTGAGCTGTTCTATGACTTAGCGCAAAAAGAAAAAATTCTATTAGCCGGTCAACCACGCCTTGACCCAAAATCTGAATTAGACGCAGACAAAATTGTGTTTGATGCTTACTTTGAAGTATTGCCAGAAGTAAAGATTGGCGACTTCAGCAAAGCAGAAGTGACTAAGTACACAACTGACATTTCTGATGCAGAAATTGATCGCGCATTAGATGTACTGCGCAAGCAGCAAGTTCATTACCATCCACGCGGCGTAGCTGGTGCTCATGGTGATGGCGGTGCAAACACAGCCGCTCAAGCTGGCGACCAGGTTGTAATCGACTTCGTTGGCAAGATCGATGGTGTTGAATTTGCTGGTGGTAAAGCCGAGAACTTTGAATACGTTCTTGGTGAAGGTCGTATGCTCCCAGAATTTGAAGCTGCAACATTGGGCCTCAAAGCAGGTGATAGCAAGACTTTCCCATTAAGCTTCCCAGCGGACTACCACGGTAAAGATGTTGCTGGTAAGACTGCTGATTTCACCATCACTGTTAAGTCAGTTAATTGGGCGCACCTGCCAGCAGTTGATGATGCTTTTGCATTGTCTTTGGGCGTCACTGAAGGTGGCGTTGCGAAGATGCGGGAAGAAGTAAAAGAAAATTTGGATCGTGAAACAAAACGTCGCATTACTGCCCTGTTAAAAGGCGAAGTAATGGATAAGCTCAACAGCCTTTGTGAACTTGATGCACCAAAATCTTTGGTTGCCCAAGAACAAGAGCGTTTAGTTGAGTCTGCACGCCAAGACTTGATGCAGCGTGGTATTCCTAATGCTAAAGATGCACCGATCCCTGCTGAAATGTTTGCCGAGCAAGCGCTCAAGCGTGTTCGCCTTGGTTTGATTCTGAGCGACTTGGTTAAGCAGCAAAACTTGGCCGCAACTGCAGAGCAAATTAAAGCTGAGATTGATGAGCAAGCAGCTACTTACGAAGATCCTAAAGAAGTAGTGCGTTGGTTCTACAGCAATCCAAGCCGCCTCAAAGATATCGAGAACTTGGTGCTAGAGGACAACGTGATTAAGTATTTCACTTCGCAAGCTAAAGTGATCGATAAAGCAGTTACCTTCGAAGAACTCAGCAAGCTCAACTAAGTATTCATTAATAAAGGCCTGATCACATGAACCAGAATCATTTCCAGTCTGAGAATTTAGAACCCAAAGGTTTGGGTTTAGTTCCAATGGTGATTGAAACCTCTGGTCGAGGTGAGAGAGCCTATGACATTTACTCTCGCTTACTCAGAGAACGTGTAGTTTTCTTGGTTGGCGAAGTAAATGATCAAACTGCAAACTTAGTGATTGCCCAGTTGCTATTCCTCGAGAGTGAAAATCCAGATAAAGAAATTTCTCTGTACATCAACTCTCCTGGCGGTTCCGTTTCTGCTGGTTTAGCAATCTACGACACCATGCAATTCATCAAGCCACACGTCAGCACTTTGTGCATGGGTATGGCTGCGAGTATGGGTGCATTCCTGTTATGCGCTGGCGAAAAAGGTAAGCGTTATGCATTACCTAACTCCCGCGTGATGATTCATCAGCCATTAGGTGGCGCACGTGGCCAAGCCTCTGATATTGAAATCCAAGCCCGTGAGATTCTCTATTTGCGTGAACGCTTGAACAAGATTTTGGCTGATCGCACTGGTCAATCAATTGAAACGATTGCTAAAGATACTGATCGCGATAACTTCATGTCTGCTGATCAGGCTCAAGAGTATGGCTTGATCGATAAAGTGATCGATAAGCGCCCTTAATACGTATTCATTTTAGATATCTACCTTGAGCGATAAAAACACTACCAATAGCGCAGATAAAGTTCTGTATTGCTCTTTCTGCGGCAAGAGTCAGCATGAAGTAAAGAAACTGATTGCCGGACCTTCTGTATTTATTTGCGATGAGTGCATTGACTTGTGTACCGATGTTATTCAAGAAGAACTCGCTAAGCTTCCCAAAGCTGAGGGCGATGATGCATTACCAACGCCACACCAGATCCGTGAGAATTTAGACCAGTATGTAATTGGTCAAGATCATGCGAAGAAGACTTTGGCTGTAGCGGTTTACAACCACTACAAGCGTTTACAGTATTTGCCGAAACCAAAAAAAGAGAAGCTTGATAAAGACGGCAAGCCTGTCGAAGCAACTGATAAAAAGGAATCCAAGATTCCCGCGAAAGCAATGGTTGATGGTGTTGAATTAGCAAAGAGCAACATTTTGCTGATCGGCCCAACTGGCTCAGGTAAAACTTTGCTGGCTCAAACCTTAGCGCGCATGCTCGATGTACCTTTTGTCATGGCTGATGCAACGACATTGACTGAAGCGGGTTATGTTGGTGAAGACGTAGAAAATATCATTCAAAAGTTATTGCAAGCTTGTGACTACAACGTAGAAAAAGCACAACGCGGTATTGTGTACATCGATGAGATCGATAAGATTTCCCGTAAGTCAGATAACCCTTCCATTACTCGTGACGTATCAGGCGAGGGCGTTCAGCAAGCCTTGTTAAAGCTGGTTGAGGGCACAATGGCTTCTGTGCCTCCTCAAGGTGGACGCAAGCATCCGAACCAAGATTTCTTGCAAGTTGATACGACTAACATTCTATTTATTTGCGGCGGCGCATTTGATGGTCTTGAGAAGGTCATTCAACAGCGCACTGCGAAGACTGGCATTGGATTTAATGCCACGGTTCCAGGTAAAGATGATCGCGGTGTTAGCGACCTCTTAATCGAAGTGGAGCCAGAAGATTTAATTAAGTTTGGCCTTATTCCCGAGTTGATTGGCCGCTTGCCGGTTGTAGCCACTTTGGCGCAGTTGGATGAAACTGCCTTAATTCAGATCTTGACTGAACCTAAGAATGCCTTGGTTAAGCAGTATCAGGCGTTATTAACGATGGAAGGCTCTGAGCTTGAAGTTCGCCCAGCGGCACTCTCAGCTATCGCCAAGAAGGCTATTGCACGCAAAACCGGTGCACGTGGCCTGCGCTCTATTCTTGAGGGATCCCTCATGGACGTAATGTATGACCTGCCATCTTTGAAGAATGTTCAAAAGGTGGTCATCGATGAAAATACCATCGCTGAGGGTGGAAAGCCCATTTTGGTCTACAAGCAGGGTGACGAATCTACAGAAATGAGCAAAAAAGCCTAATTTCTAGTCTTTTTTGCTGTTTTCACAGGGTTTTTGCTCACTTTTTGCATATTTACCCCTTGTTTTTCACTTGGTGGCACCCATATAGGTAGTATCCTATTCCTAAATAATGACCGTATCTAGTGGTACGGCATTTTTAGAGAATTTTACGGAATGACTATTTTGGAGGAATTGCCCCATGCCTGGCCACTTATTACTACCCTCTGAACCTATTCAACTGCCACTTCTCCCGTTGAGAGACGTCGTGGTGTTTCCACACATGGTCATCCCCTTGTTTGTGGGTCGTCCAAAATCAATCAAAGCGCTAGAAGCGGCCATGGAAACTGGCAAAAATGTGCTTTTAGTGGCTCAAAAGACTGCCGCAAAGGACGAGCCTGGCGTAGAGGATCTCTATGAAGTCGGTTGTATCGCCAACATTCTGCAAATGCTCAAGTTGCCAGACGGTACCGTAAAAGTGTTGGTTGAGGGCGTGCAACGTGCAGAAGTGAGCCAAGTTGAAGATAGCCAAGGCTATTTCTGCTGTGAAGCTACGCCAACCTCAATGTCGGCATTAGATGCTCATGAAACCGAAGCATTACGTCGCGCCATCATGGCCCAGTTTGATCAATACGTAAAGCTGAACAAAAAAGTTCCTCAAGAGATTCTGTCTTCACTGGGCGGCATCGATGATCCAAGCCGTTTGGCGGATACGATTTGTGCACATCTCCCTGTCAAGCTCGAGCAGAAGCAACGTTTGTTGGAGATGACTGACGTAGTTCAACGTTTAGAAAGTCTCTTAGCTGATCTCGAAAGTGAAATAGATATTTTGCAAGTTGAGAAGCGTATTCGTGGACGTGTAAAACGTCAGATGGAAAAGAGTCAGCGCGAGTACTACTTAAACGAACAAGTTAAAGCCATTCAAAAAGAATTAGGTGAGGGTGAAGAGGGCGCTGATCTCGAGGAACTTGAGAAGAAAATTAAAGCTGCTCGCATGCCTAAGGAAGCTTTGAAGAAGGCTGAGTCTGAGTTGAAGAAACTCAAACTCATGTCGCCAATGTCTGCCGAAGCAACCGTGATTCGTAATTTTATCGACACCTTGGTGACTCTTCCTTGGAAGAAAAAAACCAAGATCAATAATGATTTAACTAATGCTGAAAAAGTATTGGACGAAGATCATTACGGTCTCGATAAGGTGAAAGAACGTATCTTGGAGTATCTCGCAGTTCAACAACGTGTTGAGCGAGTCAAGGCTCCGATCCTTTGTTTAGTTGGTCCTCCTGGTGTTGGCAAAACTTCCCTTGGTCAATCCATTGCACGTGCAACAAATCGTAAGTTTGTTCGTATGGCATTGGGTGGTGTGCGTGATGAGTCTGAAATTCGTGGTCATCGTCGTACCTACATTGGGTCTATGCCAGGTAAGATTCTATCTAGCTTGACCAAGGTAGGTGTACGCAATCCTTTATTCCTCTTGGACGAGGTAGACAAGATGGGTATGGATTTCCGTGGCGATCCTGCAAGTGCTTTGCTTGAGGTTTTAGATCCAGAGCAAAATCACACATTCCAAGATCACTATGTTGAGGTTGACTTCGATCTCTCCGATGTGATGTTTGTTGCCACATCTAACTCTTTGAATATCCCCGGCCCTTTATTGGATCGTTTGGAAATCATTCGTCTCGCCGGTTACACGGAAGATGAGAAGACCAGCATTGCCATGAATTATTTAATCCCTAAACAGATTAAAAATAATGGCCTTAAAAAGGATGAGTTGAAGATTGAGGAATCCGCTGTTCGCAGCATGATTCGCTACTACACACGTGAAGCTGGTGTTCGTTCTTTAGAGCGTGAAATCAGCAAGATCTGCCGTAAGGTAGTGAAGTTGTTACTCCTTAAGAAAGAGGCTGCACCAGTCACTGTTAATGCTGACAATCTAGAGAAGTTCCTGTCTGTAAAGATGTATGACTTTGGTCTTGCCGCAAAAGAGAATCAAGTCGGCCAGGTAACTGGTTTGGCTTGGACCGAAGTTGGCGGTGATCTCTTGACTATCGAAGCGGCAGTGATGCCAGGTAAGGGCGTTATCACTCGCACTGGTTCTATTGGTGATGTGATGAAGGAATCTGTAGAGGCAGCTAAGACTGTGGTCCGTTCCAGAGCGAGAGCTTTAGGTATTGCAGATGAAGCTTTTGAGAAGAAGGATATTCATATTCACTTCCCAGATGGCGCGACACCAAAAGATGGCCCATCGGCTGGTATTGCTATTACGACAGCTCTGGTATCTGTATTTACGGGTATTCCGATTCGCTCTGATGTAGCAATGACTGGTGAGATCACATTGCGTGGCGAAGTATTGCCAATTGGCGGCCTAAAAGAGAAGCTGTTGGCAGCTCACCGCGGCGGTATCAAGTTGGCCTTAATTCCAGAAGAAAACGTCAAGGATTTGATTGATATTCCGGATAACGTCAAGAATGCAATTGAAATCGTTCCAGTCCGCTGGATTGATAAAGTTCTGGAATTGGCTTTAGAGAGAAAACCAGTTGCCTTGCCTGATCCAACTCCAGAAGAGCTTGCTAAAAAGGCTGCTGAAGCGAGCAAAGCCAATGAAAAGATTTCTTCTGGAGAAGCCTTAAAGCATTGATGTCCAGGGGATATTTGAGGGATTTTGAGTCATATTGAACAGTTTATTTATGCCCACTTTGATGAAGAATCTCTCTTTTATTCCCGCACTAGGTTACAATCTCGTCTGTATTAATTTGGGGCGCTTAGCTCAGATGGTAGAGCGTCTGCCTTACACGCAGAATGTCGGCGGTTCGATCCCGTCAGCGCCCACCAGTTTCCCAAATCGCATTTGCTTTTCCCCTAATAGGCTTTCTAGTTCCTCTAGACCTTCTGCCTAGTACACTCGCATTATTGACTTCACTTCCTAGCGATTAATTCATGTTTGATACCGTACGTAAGCACCAAAAGATTCTTCAGCTTGTGCTGATGCTATTCATCGTTCCTTCATTTGCTATGTTTGGTATTTCTAGCTATTCCAGCTTCATGGATAAAGAAACAGACATCGTTAAGGTAAATGGCAAACCAATTACTGCGCAAGAAGTGGACGCGGCTGCTAAGCGTCAGGCTGAGCGTGTCGGGGGAAATATGCAAATTGCTCAAAGTCTGCCGTTTCGTCAGGCCATTTTGAATGAGCTATTACAACAACGTATTTTAGGATTTGCAGTGAGTGATCTGCGTTTGCAAGTCGGCAAGCAAGAGCTTGTGAATAGTCTGCAAAAGATTCCTCAGATTCGTGCCCTATATCGTCAAGATGGCACCTTTGATGATGTTCGCTTTAAGCAGTTATTAGCAAGCAACGGCATGAATGAAGAGCAGTTCTATTCTGGCCAAAGCTTTGACTTAAAAATTCAACAGTTAGTGAACTCGGTAGCCCGTACAGAACTGGCTAGCCCTAAGTTATCTGAAATCGTTTCATCTTTGTATGAGACCGAAAGACAAGTTCAGACTTTGCAGTTCAACGCTAAAGATTATTTATCTAAAGTAAATCCAAGTGCAGAAGAGCTGCAGGCTTTTTATCAAGCTAATGCCAAATTATTTGAGCGCCCTGAATACATTGATGTTGAGTACATTGTTCTCAAGGCGGAACCAAAAGAAGATTCCAAAGCCTTTAATGAAAAGGCAGATCAGTTTGCGAATATGACTTACGACCAGTCTGATAGCTTGAAGCCTGCTGCTGATAAATTAAAACTCAGCATTCAATCCCAGAAGGGTGTCACTCGCGGTGGAGCACCAGGTGTATCCAAAGATCATCCCCTAGCCAACCCTAAGGTGATTCAGTCTCTTTATGGTGATGAGGCCCTCAAGAACAAGCGTAATACCGAAGCTGTTCAAACAGCTCCGGGCGTATTTGTATCTGCTCGAGTAGTGACTTTGCACCCAGCACAGATTTTGCCGTATAGCGAGGTTGCCTCAGAAGTGAAGCGTCAAGTTAGTCAACGTGCCGCAGAGAAATTAGCTATTGCTGCCGCAAGCGAGAAATTAGCTGCCCTTGAAAAAGATCCAAAGAATGCGACTGGTTTCGCAAGTCCTAGCTGGATCTCACGCAATAAGCCCGGTAGCTTGGTTGGCCCATCTATGGATGAAGTTATGTCCGTCAATGCAAATAACTTACCAGCTGTAGTTTCAGTTGCTAATCCAGGTGTTGGCACTACGATTTATCGTATTGATCAAGTTCGTCAGCCGCCAGCGGTCGATGCCAAGGTGCATAAGGCTCAGGCCCAACAGATTCAAGCACTAGCTGCGCAATCCGAATTTGCTGGCTTTATGGGCTACTGGCGTAATAGTGCTGGCGTTAAAGTCATTAACCCGCTTAAGCAAGCAAGCGCAGGTAGTGCGGGCAGTTAAAGCTAAGGTAGTTTTTTAAGTAAGCTACTGTATGGGGCCATTGAGCCCCATACGTTTTTAAAGATAATGCTTTGTGCCGCCACATTGGGATGTAGGCGATCCGCCTGGAACAATTCTGGTTTGGTGGCAACGCCTTCCAAGAAAAATGGCAGTAATTCGACGTGTTCTTGAGTTGCAAGCAATGGATAGAGATTTTTAAATTGCAGGGTGTAGGATTGGCCATAGTTCGAAGGAATCTGTATCCCGCACAGCAAAACCCTTGCGCCTGATTTTTTACTCATCTGGATCATCTTGCGTAGATTGGCTTCAGTTTGATTTACTGGCAAGCCGCGTAAGGCATCATTTGCACCCAGCTCGATAAGTACTATTCCTGGTTTTTTTTGATCCAAGAGATTCGGCAGGCGACTTATACCGCCCGAGCTAGTTTCTCCGCTAATGCTAGCGTTAAATACGCTCCAAGGACTCTGATCTTTGGCTAATCGCTCTTGGAGAAGGGTGGCCCAGCCCGTGCCACGCGGCAGGCCGTATTCAGCGGAAAGGCTATCACCCAGTATTAGGATCACTGGCTTTACTTGAGCCCAGGAAGAAATGCTCAATACGAGGCAAAATAGCCCTGTAATGTATTTATTCACAGTTATAAGCTGAATCCGCATTCTTCCACTCTAGAAAATTTTCACATGAACAAACAGTCTAATTCCATTGTTGCCGAACATGTTGGCAAGCTGGTAAATACGGCTGATGGTGACCTGGCTATTTTGCACGACTTGAGTTTTCAAATTGAGCAGGGTGAAAGTGTGGCGATTATTGGCGCTTCCGGCTCAGGAAAAAGTACCTTGTTAAGCCTCTTGGCTGGCTTGGATCTGCCAAGCACAGGTCAAATTGATTTAATGGGGCAAAGCCTCAATCTGTTAGATGAAGATGGCAGGGCACGCTTACGCGGTCAGTTTGTTGGCTTTGTATTTCAATCATTTCAGTTATTGCCACACCTAACGGCCCTAGAAAATGTCATGCTTCCACTAGAGATGGCGGGCGAAGGCCAGACTGAAGCTAAGTTGGCAGCTCATTTATGGCTCGAAAAGGTTGGGCTAAGTCTCAGGGCAAATCATTTTCCGAAAACGCTTTCTGGTGGCGAGCAGCAACGAGTTGCTCTAGCTCGAGCATTTATTAATAAGCCCGCCATTCTGTTTGCCGATGAACCCACCGGGAGCCTAGACGAAGCTAGCGGAAATAGGGTGATTGAGCTCCTTTTTGAGCTAAATCGGGAGAATTCCTCTACCCTGGTTCTGGTGACCCACGATCCAGCCTTAGCTGCTCGGTGCGGACGCCAATTGAGCCTTCAAGGTGGGCGCCTGGCTTAAGCAAAACCTTATAATCTTGGCATGTCATCATTCTGTTGCTTGCCCGGGGCAAATGCCCTTTCAGCCTTCCGCCAACAGCGACTTTTAGCTTCGCTCGCAGCCCAAGGAATTCAACTTGAGTCCATAGAGGCTCAATACCTTCATTTTGTTTGGTCTGAGTCAGAACTCAACGCCAAAGACAAAGAGGTGCTCGAGAGTCTTCTGACTTATGGCCAACCTTTTGTGTCGCAAATAAAGGGTGGTGCCTCCTTGTTTAGCAAAGGCGTTGATAAACAGTCTGCGATTGCTATTCCCCGATTTGGCACAGTTTCCCCATGGGCTAGTAAAGCAACAGATATTGCGCGTCAATGTGGACTTCAAGTTTTACGTATTGAGCGTGGTGTTCAGTATGCGTGGCAGAGCAAAAAAGCACTCAGCACAGAACAAGAGCAGCTGGTATTGGCAGCTTTGCATGATCGCATGACCGAGGCTGTTATCTCAGATATCAATGAAGCTAGTGCTTTGTATCAATCTCTGCCTGATCGCCCATTTGTTCGTATCCCAGTATTAACTGAGGGTAGGGCTGCTCTAGATAAAGCAAATCAAGAGCTCGGTCTCGCTTTGTCAGAAGATGAGGTGCTTTATCTCGTTGAGAATTTCATTCGCTTGGAGCGTAATCCTAGTGATGTTGAATTGATTATGTTTGCCCAAGCGAATAGCGAGCATTGCCGTCACAAGATTTTCAACTCCAGTTGGACGATCGATGGCGATGATCAAGAGAAATCTCTATTTGCGATGATTCGCAATACGCATCAACTTCAACCAGAAGGCACGATCGTTGCCTACTCAGATAACTCAGCGGTGATGGTGGGAGCCGAGTCAGAAACTTGGTCTTCCAAAGGTGAGGGTCGTCGTTACGAAAAAGATACGCGTTTAGTACATACCTTGATGAAGGTGGAGACACACAATCACCCAACAGCAATCGCTCCATTCCCCGGTGCCTCTACAGGTGCTGGTGGTGAGATTCGTGATGAAGGTGCGACTGGTATCGGTGGGCGTCCTAAAGCAGGTCTTACTGGCTTCTCTGTTTCAAACCTCAATATCCCTGGCACTGATTTGCCTTGGGAGTCTGAGAAGTATGGCAAGCCAGAGCGTATTGCCACACCACTACAGATCATGATTGATGGTCCATTAGGTGGCGCCGCATTTAATAATGAATTTGGTCGTCCCATTCTCGGTGGTTATTTCCGCGTCTTTGAGCAAACCTTAGAAGGTGTTCGTCGCGGTTATCACAAGCCAATCATGATTGCTGGTGGTATCGGTAGTATTGATTCGATTCACACTGCAAAGAAGCAAATTAAAGCAGGGCACTTGTTTATCCAATTGGGCGGACCTGGTATGCGTATTGGTATGGGTGGCGCAACCGGTAGTTCTGTTGCCACTGGAACCAATACTGCAGATTTAGATTTCGATTCCGTCCAGCGCGGCAACCCTGAAATGGAACGTCGTGCACAAGAAGTGATCAATTCTTGTATCGCAATGGGTCAGAGTAACCCTATTGTTTCTATTCATGATGTTGGCGCAGGTGGTATCTCCAACGCATTCCCAGAGCTAGCTGATGGTGCTGGCTTAGGCGCCCAATTTCAGTTACGCAAAGTGCCGCTTGAGGAAAGTGGTATGAGTCCTGCAGAGATTTGGTGTAACGAATCTCAAGAGCGCTATGTTCTAGCAATTGAAGCTAAGGATTTAGAGCTGTTCAAATCGCTATGTGAGCGTGAGCGATGCCCATTTGCTGTTGTTGGTGAGGCAACGACTGAGCGCCAACTTCAGTTAAGCGACAGTAAAGAAGCTGCTGGTACCGATGCTGCTATGCCCATTGATATGCCAATGGAAGTATTGCTAGGCAAGCCACCACGTATGCATCGTGATGTGATTCGTGTTGCACAAGAGTTTGAAGAATTAAATGTCACTGACGCCGATCTTGCCCAATGCATTGCTTGGGTGTTGCAGCAGCCAACCGTTGCCAGCAAATCATTCTTAATTACTATCGGCGATCGTACTGTTGGCGGGCTAAATGCTCGCGATCCATTTGTTGGTCCATGGCAAGTTCCGGTTGCTGACTGTGCAGTTACTCTTATGGATTACAAGGGCTACCACGGCGAAGTGATGACGATGGGTGAACGCACTCCATTGGCCGTGATTGACGCACCTGCTGCCGCGAAGATGGCCGTAGGTGAAGCTATTACCAATCTATTGGCTGCAGATATTCGTCGCTTAGAAGACGTC
Source organism: Polynucleobacter sp. MG-27-Goln-C1 (assembly GCF_018881905.1). Taxonomy (GTDB): domain Bacteria; phylum Pseudomonadota; class Gammaproteobacteria; order Burkholderiales; family Burkholderiaceae; genus Polynucleobacter. The sequence goes on along the minus strand of NZ_JACVPM010000001.1, from coordinate 508,180 downwards.
AAGCTTTCCGCCAACTGGATGGCAGCTTGTGGTGCACCCGGAGAAGATGCAAAGCTGTATGACTCTGTTAAAGCAATTGGCATGGATTTATGCCCAGCCCTTGGAATTTCAATTCCAGTTGGTAAAGATTCTTTATCTATGGCTAGCGCATGGCAAGAAGGCGATCAAGCGAAGAAAGTGGTTTCCCCAGTTTCACTAATTATTTCGGCTTTTGCAGCAGTTCAGGACGTTCGTAAAACTACAACGCCTTTGCTAAAACTCAAGGATGAATCTGGAGCAGCATTAGAAACTGAATTAATTTTGATTGACTTGGGCCGCGGTAAAAACCGGATGGCTGGAAGCATTCTGGCTCAAGTGCTTAATCAATCCGGTAAAACGACCCCTAATGTAGATCACCCAGAAGATCTGAAGGCACTTGCTAGTGCAATCATTGAGCTGCGTAAAGCTGATCATTTACTGGCTTACCATGACCGTTCTGACGGCGGCTTGTTTGCCTGTATTGCAGAGATGGCATTTGCATCGCATACCGGCATTTCAATGAATGTTGACATGATTGCTGTTGATGTTGGACAAGAGGCTGACTGGGGTGATGCTAAGAACTGGGCTCAACAAGTATCGGGTCGACGTCATGAGCAAACCATGCGCGCTTTATTTAATGAAGAGCTTGGGGCAGTAATTCAGATTCGTAAAGCTGATCGCGATGCAGTATTTGCTGTGTTGCGTAAATTGAACCTGAGCGCATACAGCCATGTGATTGCAAAACCAAATACCAATGGCCGCATTGAAATTTGGCGTGATGCAAAAAATATCTTTGCCGAGCCACGTGAAGTCCTGCAAAAGATGTGGGCAAACACGAGTTATCAGATCGCACGCTTACGCGATAACCCAGATTGTGCTGATAGTGAGTTTGCGCTTCTCGATAACGTTGCCGATACAGGAATGTCACCAAGGCTGACATTTGATATTGCGGATGATATTGCAGCCCCATTCATTAATAAGAATGCTAGACCCAAAGTCGCCATCTTGCGCGAGCAGGGCGTTAATTCCCATGTAGAGATGGCTTATGCCATGAATTGGGCTGGCTTTGATAGCTATGACGTTCATATGTCAGACCTGCTTTCCGGTAAAGCTAAGTTAGACGATTTCCGTGGCCTAGTTGCCTGCGGTGGATTTAGTTACGGAGATGTATTAGGAGCAGGTGAGGGTTGGGCGAAAACCATTCTCTTTAATGCTCAATTACGCGATCAGTTCTCCTCATTCTTTAATCGCCAAGATAGTTTTGCATTAGGCGTCTGTAATGGTTGCCAAATGATGAGCAATCTAGCGGGAATCATTCCTGGCGCTGAAGCCTGGCCTAAATTTACCCGTAATCAATCTGAGCAATACGAGGCTCGATTAGTGATGGCCGAAGTGACGGCATCGCCTTCTATCTTCACTCAAGGTATGACAGGAAGCCAGCTTCCGATTGCTATTGCGCATGGCGAGGGCTTCGCCAACTTTAGTCAACAAGGTAATTTGGAGGTGCTTCAGAAGCAGGGGTTGGCTGCTCTACGTTTTGTAGATCACCAAGGTAACCCAACTGAAACCTATCCAATGAACCCAAATGGTTCGCCTGGCGGCTTGACTGGGGTTACTACTCCTGATGGTCGCTTCACGGTCATGATGCCGCATCCTGAGCGCGTCTTTAGGGCTGTACAGATGAGCTGGGCACCAAGTGAATGGCTCGACACTCCAGATGGCGCAAGCCCATGGATGCGCTTATTCCGCAACGCTAGAGTTTGGGCGAAGTAATTTAATGCCTGATTCATCTATGGCGATGGAGCCAGTTACTTTTTCTGAGAGTGGTGGAGTGCGTTATTTGCACTTTGGTAGCGAGTTAATTCAGGGTGCAATGCGTATTCGTGATCCAGATGAGATTTATCTGGAATACAACCAGCAAATGATGGCTTGGCTGCTTTTCTTGGAAACTAAGCCGGGTATGCGTATTGCTCAACTTGGCTTAGGTACTGGTGCGCTCACAAAATTTGCTCATCGCTATTGCCCAGCTGTAAAAACTACGGTTGTTGAGCTCAATCCTGCTGTGATTGTTTCAGCTAGAAGTATGTTTTTCACGCCAGATGATGATCGTCGTCTAGAGACTCTGCAAACGGATGCCAAGGCTTTTGTTCAGACTGCAAAGTATCGTAATTACTTTGATGCAGTCCAAGTTGACCTGTATGACGCGATTTGTGATGGCCCGGCCGCGAGCTCTTTAGAGTTCTACAAAGGTTGCTACGATATTCTCCAGTCACCTGGTGTACTAACGGTTAATTTGTTTTCTCGTCATAAGAGTTTTGATATCAATTTAAACAATATCTGTGAAGCATTTGATAACCGGGTTCTACTATTTCCTGAGTCACATGATTGCAATGTGGTTGCAATTGCTTTCAAAGGCCCTCATTTGGATGTAGAGTGGAAAGAAGTTTCCAAGCGCGCCAAATTAATTATGGAAAAAACAGGCCTGCCAACTAATAATTGGGCTTCTGGTTTGAATCGTGAAAATGCCCATCAAGAGAATAAGCTTTGCATCTAATCAAATTTAGATGAGAAAAAAGGCGATCAGTTGATCGCCTTTTTTGTTGCCCCAAACATCGGGGCTATTAATGCTTAGATTGTTACTGTGTCAGCAACATCGCTGAATGACTTAATCTTGTCAAAGTTCATGTACTTATAAACCTCGCCAGATTTGGCATTCAAGGACTCAACTTGCTCGAAATATTCCTGCGGCGTTGGTAGGCGACCTAAGAGTGCTGCAACCGCTGAAAGCTCAGCAGAAGCAAGGTACACACGAGTATCGATACCCAAACGATTCGGGAAGTTACGAGTTGATGTCGAAACTGCTGTAGAGCCTTTGCGGATCTGAGCCTGGTTACCCATACAAAGTGAGCAACCTGGAGTTTCCATGCGAGCACCTGTAGCGCCCAAAATGCCGTAATAGCCTTCTTCGGTCAAAATCATTTGGTCCATCTTGGTTGGAGGGGCTATCCAAAGGCGGGTAGGCATATCCTTTTTACCCTGAAGAACTTGACCAGCTGCGCGGAAGTGTCCGATGTTTGTCATGCAAGAACCGATAAAGACTTCATCGATTTTCTCGCCAGAAACTTCAGACAAGAACTTCACATCATCTGGATCGTTAGGGCAAGCCAAGATTGGTTCTTTGATCTCGCTCATATCGATTTCAATAATCTCTGTGTACTGAGCATCAGCGTCGGCCTTGAGCAATTCAGGCTTAGCAATCCAGGCTTCCATTGCCTTGATGCGACGACCTAAAGTACGCTTATCTTCGTAGCCATTTGCAATCATCCACTTCATCAAAGTGATGTTGGAGCGCATGTACTCAATAATCGGCTCTTTGCTGAGAGCAATTGCACAGCCCGCGGCTGAACGCTCTGCTGACGCATCAGATAATTCAAAAGCTTGCTCAACTTTGAGGTCAGGCAAACCTTCGATTTCTAAGATACGGCCAGAGAAAACATTCTTCTTGTTTTGTTTTTCAACAGTCAACAAACCTTTTTTGATGGCATACAAAGGAATTGCATTCACCAGGTCACGCAAAGTGATGCCAGGCTGCATTTTTCCTTTGAAGCGAACCAAAACTGATTCAGGCATGTCCAAAGGCATTACGCCAGTAGCAGCAGCAAAGGCAACTAAGCCAGAGCCAGCAGGGAAGGAGATGCCAATTGGGAAGCGGGTATGACTATCTCCACCAGTGCCGCATGTATCTGGCAAGAGCAAACGGTTTAACCAGCTATGAATCACTCCGTCACCTGGACGTAATGCAACGCCGCCACGGTTAGTCATGAACGCTGGCAACTCATGGTGAGTGCGAATGTCTACTGGTTTTGGATATGCGGATGTATGGCAGAAAGACTGCATTACCAAGTCAGCAGAGAAGCCTAAGCAAGCCAAATCTTTCAATTCATCACGGGTCATTGGGCCAGTGGTGTCTTGTGAGCCGACTGTAGTCATGTGGGGCTCGCAATAAGTATCTGGGCGTACGCCTTGACCTTCTGGCAATCCACAGGCACGACCAACCATCTTTTGTGCCAAGCTGAAACCTTTTTTATTATCAGGTGGGCTAACAGGGATGCGGAATTCTGTAGAAGCTGGCAAGCCAAGTGCAGCGCGGGCTTTAGCTGTGAGGCCACGACCAACGATCAAAGGAATACGACCACCGGCACGAACCTCATCCAAGATGACTGGTGACTTGAGTGAGAAGGCGGCAATTTCCTTACCGTTCTTAAATGCTTTTCCTTCGTATGGACGCAATTCAATTTCATCGCCCATATTCATGTCGGAAACGTCTAACTCGATTGGCAATGCGCCAGCATCTTCCATGGTGTTAAAGAAGATTGGGGCAATCTTTGTACCCAAGCAAACACCACCAAAGCGCTTGTTCGGAACAAATGGAATATCTTGACCAGTCCACCACAACACAGAGTTGGTTGCAGATTTACGTGAAGATCCTGTACCAACAACGTCACCAACATAGGCAATTTGATTGCCTTTCTTTTGGAGAGCTTCAATTTGCTTCATTGGTCCACGAACACCAGCCTCATCTGGCTCAATGCCTGGACGTGGATTCTTCAACATGATGGTTGCGTGTAACGGAATGTCTGGACGACTCCATGCGTCAGGAGCAGGTGACAGATCATCGGTATTAGTTTCGCCGGTGACTTTAAATACGGTGAGCTTCATGCTCTCTGGAACAGCAGCACGGCTTGTAAACCACTCGGCATCAGCCCAACTTTGCAGAACACCTTTAGCTTCTGCATTCCCTTTTTCAGCTAATTCTTGTACATCATGGAAATAGTCAAACATCAACAAAGTCTTTTTCAAAGCCGCTGCAGCACTAGCTGCACACTCTGAATCAGAAAGTAATTCAACCAAAGGCTTAATGTTGTAACCACCAAGCATCGTGCCCAAAAGCTCAGTAGCCTTGATGCGTGAAATCAAAGGGGACTTCTCAGTTCCTTTGGCAACGGCATCCAAAAATTCTGCTTTAACTTTAGCGGCCTCATCAACACCAGCAGGAACGCGATTGGTAATGAGTTCAAGTAATTCCACCTCTTTACCCTTTGGTGGATTTTTAAGTAAACCAACTAGCTCAGCAGTTTGATCTTTAGTCAGGGGGAGGGCTGGAATTCCAAGGGCTGCGCGTTCGGCAACTTGGGCGTTATAGGCTTCTAGCATCGTGTTTCCTATCGGGTAAGAGTTATCAACTTAAGGCTCAGCAGGGCTTAATTCCCTATCCAGTCTATTGTAATTGCTAAATCATGTCTTATATAAGACTAAATTATTAAAAGTTCTCAAAAAAAGCCCCAATTAAGGGCTAAATACGGGTTAATTCTGATAAATCACTATCCATCAATAATTCAACACTATTGCGAAAGGGGTATTAATTCTGGGTGAATGGTCTACTTGGAGCAAGCGAAAGGATCTCTGGCTAGATAGAAATTGCCTATAAAACAGGCAAATTTTTTATTGAACTTGCTAACAGCCTGAGAGTTATTGGGCGCCCCAAGAATTTATCCCTACAGAGTCGCTATCGTTATAATTACTTTTTCCAACAGAGCTTAAGCGATGACCAAATACGTTTTTGTCACTGGTGGTGTGGTTTCTTCTTTAGGGAAAGGAATCGCAGCTGCCTCGCTTGCCGCGATTCTTGAATCCCGCGGCCTGAAAGTCACCCTCCTAAAATTAGACCCTTATATCAACGTTGACCCTGGGACAATGAGCCCGCTTCAACATGGCGAAGTCTTTGTTACAGAAGACGGCGCTGAAACCGACCTCGATCTTGGGCATTACGAGCGTTTTGTCTCCGCAAAGATGCGCAAGAGCAATAACTTCACGACTGGCCAGATTTATGAGTCCGTCATTAGCAAAGAGCGACGCGGTGAATATCTAGGTAAGACAGTTCAAGTCATTCCTCATATTACGAACGAGATTCAAGCATTTGTAGAGCGCGGCGCGAAAGCAAGTCACGACGGCAAAGCTGATATTGCTATTTGTGAAATCGGTGGAACAGTGGGTGATATTGAATCCCTGCCATTCCTTGAGGCAGCTCGTCAAATGAGCATTCGCCTACCAAGACATAGCTGCGCTTTTGTTCACCTTACTCTAGTTCCTTATTTGAGCAGCGCTGGTGAATTAAAAACCAAGCCAACCCAGCACTCCGTACAGAAGTTGCGTGAAATTGGAATCATGCCAACAGTTCTCCTGTGTCGCGCAGACCGCCCAATTCCGGAAGATGAGCGCGCGAAGATCTCACTGTTCTCTAATGTACGTGAAGAAGCTGTTATTTCAGTTTGGGACGTTGACACTATCTACAAGATTCCTGAGATGCTTCAAGCGCAGGGTATGGATGATTTAATTTGTCGTGAATTAGATATCGAGGCCAAGCCAGCAGATTTATCTGTTTGGGCAAATCTTGTTTATGAGCTAGCTAATCCACAGCACGAAGTCACCATTGGCATGGTTGGCAAGTATGTTGAACTAACTGAATCCTACAAGTCATTGATCGAAGCTTTGCGTCATGCAGGCATTCACAATCACACACGCGTCAATATCAATTACATTGATTCTGAAGTGATTGAAAAAGATGGTGTGGATTGTCTTCAGAATCTAGATGCAATCTTGGTTCCGGGCGGTTTTGGTAAGCGCGGTACCGAAGGTAAGATTGCCGCTATTCGTTATGCCCGTGAGAACAATGTTCCTTACCTAGGCATTTGTTTGGGTATGCAGTTAGCCGTGATTGAATTTGCGCGTCATGTTGCTAATATTGCGCAGGCAAATAGCACTGAGTTTGATCCTGAGACAGAGAGTCCAGTTGTGGCTTTGATTACTGAGTGGGTTGATCGCGAAGGTCGCGTTGAGAAGCGCACCAATGATTCTGATCTTGGCGGAACCATGCGTTTAGGCTCACAACGTTGTCCTGTAAAAGCAGGGACTTTGGCTCATGAGATCTATGGCCCAGAAGTGAATGAGCGTCACCGTCATCGTTATGAGGTGAATAACGTCTACGTACCGCGTCTTGAGAAGTCTGGCCTGATTATTTCCGCTAGAACTCCAAACGAATCCTTGCCTGAAATGATGGAATTACCTAGTGCAATGCACCCTTGGTTCTTTGGTGTGCAGTTCCATCCGGAGTTCACATCAACTCCACGTGATGGACATCCATTGTTCTCTGCCTTCATTAAAGCGTCATTGATTCATCAAGCTGCTTCCCAAAAGCAAGCAGCCTAGGAGATCCTTATGAGTGCATTTAAGTTATGTGGTTTCGATGTTGGCTTGGATCATCGTTTTTTTCTGATTGCGGGTCCTTGCGTTATTGAGTCCGAACAATCTGCTTTAGATATTGCTGGCGAGCTCAAAGAAATTACTTCTGCACTAGGCATTCCATTTATCTATAAATCCTCTTTTGACAAGGCCAATCGCTCATCCGGGACTTCCTTCCGTGGCTTAGGTATGGAGAAGGGGCTCGAGATACTGGCGCGTATAAAGCGTGAAATTGGTGTGCCGGTTTTGACCGATATCCATGACATCAGCGAAATTGCTCCCGTATCAAAAGTAGTCGATGTTCTTCAGACCCCAGCCTTTTTATGCAGACAGACTGATTTCATTCGAGCTTGCGCTCAAAGCGGTAAGCCAGTGAATTTTAAGAAGGGTCAGTTCCTATCTCCACATGAAATGCTGAACGTAATTGATAAAGCGCGTGCGGCTGCTGCTGAAATGAACCTAGCAGATCAATTTATGGTTTGCGAACGGGGCGCTTCTTTTGGCTATAACAACTTAGTTTCGGATATGCGTAGCTTGGCAATTTTGCGTGAAGCAAATGCGCCAGTTGTTTTTGATGCGACTCATTCAGTTCAGCTTCCTGGCGGTCAAGGCAATGCGAGTGGTGGGCAGCGGGAGTTTGTTCCTGTATTGGCTCGTGCTGCTGTTGCAGTGGGTATTAGCGGCCTCTTCATGGAGACCCACCCTGATCCAGCTAAAGCCCTTTCTGATGGCCCAAATGCGGTGCCGTTAAACCGCATGAAAGAACTACTTGAATCTTTAGTTGCAATTGATTCCGTTGTTAAGAAGCCTGGTTCATTTTTAGAAGATAGTTTTAAGTAATACCCCAAATTCATTTTATTTAGGAGAAGGTGCATGAGCGCCATTGTTGACATCATCGGTAGAGAAGTTTTAGATTCACGCGGCAACCCAACAGTTGAGTGCGATGTATTGCTTGAATCTGGCGTTATGGGACGTGCAGCAGTACCTTCAGGCGCATCAACAGGTTCACGTGAGGCCATTGAGCTCCGTGATGGCGATAAAGCGCGCTACCTAGGTAAGGGCGTTCTCAAAGCCGTTCAAAACATTAATATCGAGATTGCCGAATCAATCTTAGGTCTTGATGCTAGTGAACAAGCCTTCCTTGATCACACCTTGATTGAATTAGATGGAACACACAACAAAGCTCGCTTAGGTGCTAACGCAACTTTAGCCGTCTCTATGGCTGTAGCTCGTGCTGCTGCAGAAGAGGCTGGCTTGCCTTTGTATCGCTATTTTGGTGGATCAGGCGGCATGCAATTACCAGTGCCAATGATGAACATCGTCAATGGTGGTGCACACGCTAACAACAGCTTGGATATTCAAGAATTTATGGTGATGCCAGTCGGCGCCCAAAGCTTCCGTGAAGCCTTGCGTTGTGGCGCAGAAATCTTCCATGAGTTGAAGAAAATATTAGGTGCGCAAGGTATGCCGACTACCGTAGGTGATGAAGGCGGCTTTGCCCCAAACTTCAAGAGTAATCAAGAGTGCTTACAGACCATCATGAAGGCTATTGAGGGCGCTGGCTACCAAGCTGGTGAAGATGTCTTATTGGCCTTGGACTGTGCTGCTAGCGAGTTCTACAAAGATGGTAAGTACCACTTGTCAGGCGAAGGCTTGCAACTCACCTCCAGTGAATTCTCAGACTACCTCGGTAACTTAGCTGACCAATTCTCGATCGTATCCATTGAAGATGGAATGCATGAGAGTGATTGGGATGGATGGGCTGACATTACCCAGAAGTTGGGCAAGAAAATCCAATTGGTTGGAGACGATCTCTTTGTTACTAACACGCGCATTCTTAAAGAGGGTATCGAGAAGGGTATTGCCAACTCCATCCTCATTAAGATTAATCAAATTGGTACATTGACAGAGACCTTTGCTGCGATTGAAATGGCTAAGCGTGCCAATTACACTGCAGTTATCTCTCATCGCTCTGGTGAAACAGAAGACAGCACGATTGCTGATATTGCCGTTGGTACAAATGCCGGCCAGATTAAGACAGGTTCACTGTCTCGCTCTGATCGCATTGCTAAGTACAACCAATTGCTGCGTATCGAAGAAGATTTGGGTGATGTTGCTACATACCCAGGAAAATCCGTTTTCTACAACCTTAAACGCTAACGAATAGCAGCTTAATTTCTTATGCGGATCGTCATCTACTCTATGCTGCTATTGCTCATCGCAATACAGTACCCACTTTGGTTGGGTAAGGGTGGATGGCTTAAGGTTTACGAGATGGAGAAACAGCTTGAGTTACAGCAGGCCAAAAATAGCTTGCTGAGCTTACGCAACGCCAAACTTACTGGTGATGTTAAGGATTTAAAAGACGGCACCCGCGCGATCGAAGAGCGGGCTCGTGTTGAGCACGGCATGCTTAAGGAAGGTGAGTTCTTCGTACAAATTCTGCCAACTGAAAAATCAGCTACCAATGCATCTGATGGCGAAAAGCCAGCAACTACAAAGCAGTAATTAGGACTTAATGTCCGCTTGATGGCGGTCTCGTAGCATCAGCCAGCAAGTCTGTTTTAAATACTTGCCTGCAATCAACCGCATCAAAGCGATAAGCTTTAGCGCAAAAATCACACTCAGTTTCTACAGCACCTTGCTCGGCAAGAATGCTTTCCACTTCCTCTTCACCAAGCATTCTGAGGACATCAGCTACCTTGGCGCGGGAGCAGCGGCACCCAAAGCGAACAGGGCGGGGCGGAAAGCTGCGAACACCACTCTCGGTGGACTCCTCTAAAAAGAGGCGGCGGAGGATGGTTTCCGGGGGCAGAGTTAGCAACTCTTCATTGGTGATGGTTTCTCCAAGAGTCTGAATTCTCGTCCACCCTTCAGCGGCAAGCTGAGGATCTAGATGCGCATGGCCGCCAGAATCAGGCAATCGCTGCAAAAGTAAGCCACCAACATGGGTATCGTTTGATGCTAGCCAAATACGGGTATCCAACTGCTCTGAATTTTGCATGTACAGAGCGATAGCTTCAGCAGCGCTAGTAACGGGCTTGATGACCGTACCACGATGCTCTTGAAGCGCCACGATGCCTTGATAGGGTGGTTGACCAGGTTGACGGTCAGATGGGTCAAGAGTGATTACCAGGCGGCCGGTATTCTCTGCATCCAACAGCTCACCAAGGGTGGCATCTGGATCAATGCTGGCAGCATCAACAGAGAGCTTTACGGTAGCCCGCATCGTCAGGTCAGACTTGCATTCGACTACTAGAAGCTGGATAGGACCCTTGCTTTGAGCTTGAATGATTAAGGTTCCATCGAATTTGAGGCTGGCGCTTAAGAGCGTCGAAGCGCCCACGAAATCGCCCAGGATTCGCCGTATTACAGGCGGATCATTACGGCGCTCTAAAACGGCCTGCCAGGCACTGCTAATGGAAACAATTTCCCCGCGGACTGGGGCGCCATCACACATAAATACAAGTAATTCGTTCATAGGTGAAAGTATCCACTTTTTTGAGGGCTAGGGTGCTAAATCATGAAATCCTAGGCCGACCTGAGATAATGTCATTTATGCATATACGTACACGTTTCGCCCCCAGTCCAACGGGCTTTATTCATTTGGGCAACCTTCGCAGCGCTTTGTATCCGTGGGCTTTTGCCCGTCACAACAAAGGCGATTTCATTTTGCGTATCGAGGATACCGATGTAGAGCGTTCTACCCAGGAGGCGGTTGACGTCATCATTGAAGGTATGGCCTGGCTTGGCCTGGACTTGGATGAGGGTCCGATTTATCAAATGCAGCGCATTGATAGTTATCGTGAAGTCGTTAAGCAGATGTTAGATGCTGGACTTGCTTACCCTTGCTATATGAGCGAGGAGGAACTCAATAAGCTGCGCGACCAACAGATGGCCAACAAGGAAAAGCCTCGCTATAACGGGCAATGGCGACCTGAGCCAGGCAAAACTTTGCCAGAAGTTCCGGAAGGTGTTTTGCCAGTGATTCGCTTTAAGAATCCTATTGGTGGATCCGTTATCTGGGAAGATGCAGTTAAAGGAAAAATTGAAATTAGCAACGATGAGCTAGATGATTTAGTGATTGCTCGGCCTGATGGCACGCCAACATATAACTTCTGCGTTGTGGTGGACGACCTTGATATGAATATTACCCACGTCATTCGTGGAGATGATCATGTCAACAACACGCCTCGCCAAATTAATATCATGAAGGCACTTGGTGGCATGCCGCCGGTTTATGCCCACTTACCAACAGTCTTGAATGACTCCGGTGAAAAAATGAGTAAGCGCAATGGCGCCATGAGCGTACGAGATTATCAAAAAGCAGGGTATTTGCCAGAAGCCATTCTGAATTACCTTGCAAGACTAGGGTGGTCTCATGGTGATGCGGAGATATTCACGAAAGAGCAGTTTGTGAATTGGTTTGACTTGGATAGCCTTGGTAGATCGCCAGCACAACATAACCCTGAAAAATTACTTTGGCTGAATCATCAATATATTCAGAATGCAGATCCTGTTGTTCTTGCTGAGGCAACTAAGCCATTCGCTCATGAGTTAGGTATTGATACGGAAAAGGGTCCAGACTTTGTTCAAGTAGTTGCGCTATTGAAGGATCGTGCAAATACCCTGATTGAAATAGCCGAAGGAGCAAAGCTTTTTTACTTGCCTGCGCCTACGCACAATGCTGAACAAATCACCGCAAATATTCCAACAGAAATCATTCCAGCTCTAAAAGATTTAATTGAAGCAGTTAAATCAGCGGAGCATACCAAAGCAGCCTATGGCGCAGCTTTTAAAGAAGTTTTAGCTAAGCATCAGATCAAAATGCCAGCATTAGCAATGCCTGTCCGTTACGCCTTATTTGCCACAACACAGACTCCAGCCATTGATTCTGTCTTGGTTGTTTTGGGTAAGGATGAAGCTGTAGAAAGGCTCTCCAAGGTCGTCTAAGACGGAATTTGCGTCCTCCTACAAAAATAGGATAAAATCTTGGATTGTTTTGAGTGTCTTGTAGATTTATAGCGAGATTACGGGGGTATAGCTCAGCTGGGAGAGCGCTTGCATGGCATGCAAGAGGTCAGCGGTTCGATCCCGCTTATCTCCACCAAGCATTTAAAATAGCAGTATTAGTTTTAGTAGTAGTCCAGGTCCCCATCGTCTAGAGGCCTAGGACATCACCCTTTCACGGTGAGTACGGGGGTTCGAATCCCCCTGGGGACGCCAAAAATTTTGGCTAGTTGTGAGTAGTATGAAGTGACACAAGTAGCATGCGATGTACTTGGAGCGGTAGTTCAGTTGGTTAGAATATCGGCCTGTCACGCCGAGGGTCGCGGGTTCGAGTCCCGTCCGCTCCGCCAAGTAAGTTTAAAAAGCCCCTGCATAAGGGGCTTTTTTCATTTCAAGACATCTCTTTACATTTTCTTGGTAGGTGATGGTTTTGGTGCAACTTTGTAAAGAGGTTCTACGGATGGCATCAACGCAGTCAATTGCTCAATTCGGGTTTCACCAGAAGGGTGGGTGGATAAAAACTCTGGTGTGCTCTTATCCTTGGTTGCTTTCAGCATCTTTTGCCAAACGCTAATAGCCCCCATGGGGTTATATCCAGCCCTTGCTGCTAGCTCTAAACCGATCGCATCAGCCTCTGACTCATTTTCTCTAGAGTTCGGCAGAACGATGGCGTATTGAGCTACTTGGTTTGCGGCACTCACGGCAGAGCCATAGGGTCCGGCTAATGCCGTAGCAATATTGACCAATATATTTTGGGCTGTTGCTTGAGATACACGCTCTCTACCATGCTCTCTTAAAGCATGAGCGATTTCATGGCCCATGATGGCGGCAATTTCATCATCGTTAAGATTAAGTTGCTCAATGATCCCGGTGTAGAAAGTAATCTTTCCGCCCGGTGCGCAGCTAGCATTAAGTATTGGTGCATCAATGAGCGTTAAGCGCCAATCCCATTGTCTAGTGTCATCACGGAACGCCTCGGTCTGTGGAATGAGTCGATTTGCTATGAACTTCAAGCGATCATAGGTAGGTCCTGACGTGACCAGTATATTTTTTTCTTTTGCTTTTTGATTTTGCTCGCTATAACTTGCAGCAGAGAGGCGATTCACGTCCTCTGAAGAAGCCATCATGAATTGCGATCGGTTTATGCCGACAGCTCCAGGCCTCGTGGTATTGGCGCAAGCAGAGAGAAGGGCGGAAGCTGCAAGGATCCAAAGGATGCGAATGCTCAAGTGAGATCCCTGCATTTACAACGAGTTACTTGATACCTTATTTCTTTTTAGGTGCAGTAATAGATGCGGCCATAGCATCGAAATAAATTACCTTAACCTGCTCGCCAACATTCACATCGGCTAATAATTGCGGGTTCTTAACTGTTACCACGGTAACTTTTCCGCTTGGGCCCTTAACGGAAACCAATTTCTTAGTGCGATCAACTGCAACAATGTCAGCAATGATCGTTGTTGTGTTGGTAATAGTGCGAGTTGGCTTTTCACCAGGTTTGGAGGCTACTTCTGATGAAGTTTCTACCTTGCTGCGAATGCCATCGCTCTTAGTCTTGATTAACTCAATTGCTACAGCCAATTCATAAGTAACGCTGAGGCGGTCACCTTTTTTGATTTGATCAAAATTCTTGATCTCAGGGCCGGCAACAAATTTAGATTCACCTTCATTGTTTTTAAAGAAAATCGTACGTGTTTTCTTATCAATCTTGGTTACTGTGCCTTCATACAACTGGAAAATATTATCAGTAACGGCTGCATCCACCACCACGGCATTTGCTGCACTAGGTGTTTGAGCTATTACGAGTGCTGGGCCTGCCAATAGGGCGGCGGCTACGAAGGTAATCGGGGCGAATTTAATTTTCATAATTTTCCTTAATATTAAGTGCTTCTATAGTGATATTAGCGTATTTTTATCCCCAATTTGACCTAAAACGCCATCCTTTGACGCTCAAGGAAATTTACAGGCTTCTTTGATAACATCAGTTCTTTTGCAGCGCCTTGATCAAAAGGAATGAGATGCCCCGTTTTGCCGCTAACCTCACCATGCTTTTTAATGAAGTTCCATTCTTGGAGCGCTTTGCACTTGCCAAAACTGGTGGGTTCAAAGCTGTCGAATTTCTCTTCCCCTATGAATTTGATGTTCAAGAGATTAAATCTGCTTTGGACAACAACGCCCTTAAGCTGGTGCTCCATAACCTTCCTGCTGGCGATTGGAACGCAGGTGAGCGAGGAATTGCCTGTTTACCTGATCGCGTTGCAGAGTTCCGCTCTGGAGTCGCCAAAGCCATTGAGTACGCCACCATTCTTGGGGTGCCCCAATTAAATTGTCTCGCTGGGAAGGCTCCGGCAGGGTCTGATCCAAAAGTACTTCACGACACTTTTGTAGCCAATCTTCAATATGCAGCCAGTGAACTAAAGAAAGCGGGATTAAAGCTGTTGATTGAGCCGATTAACACGTTCGATATTCCCGGCTTTTATCTCTCCAAGACGGAGCAGGGAATTGCTATTTTGGATTCGGTTGCTGCTGACAATGCTTTTTTACAATATGACATCTACCATGCGCAGCGTATGGAAGGTGAGTTAGGTAGCACCATTCAAAAGTACCTCAGCCGAATAGCGCATATTCAACTGGCCGATAATCCAGGTCGAAATGAGCCAGGTACCGGAGAAATCAACTATGAATATCTTTTCGGCCTGTTAGACCGCCTTGGTTACGACGGCTACATTGGCTGTGAATATAAACCCCTGAAATCTACCGAGGCTGGCCTTGGGTGGATGAGTCAATACGAACAAGAATAAAAAAGGAAGACATCATGAGTAAGTTAAAGCTAGGTTTTGTTGGTCTCGGAATTATGGGTGCGCCTATGGCGGGTCACCTGGTTGCTGCTGGTCACGAAGTCTTTATCAATACCCGCAGCAAGATTCCGGAGGAGCTTTCCAATAGCTCTGCGATTCCATGTTCTAGTCCTGCAGAAGTTGCCAGTAAAGCAGACATCATCATCACGATGGTGCCAGATACCCCCGATGTTGAAAAAGTTTTATTCGGCGAGAATGGTATTGCATCTGGATTAAGTAAGGGCAAGATTGTTGTAGATATGAGCTCGATCTCTCCAATCGCAACAAAAGAGTTTGCTCAAAAGATTAATTCCCTTGGATGCGAGTATCTAGATGCGCCCGTTTCCGGTGGTCAGCTTGGTGCCAAAGGTGCAACGCTCACCATCATGGTTGGTGGCAGCGATGCGACCTTTGCAAAAGTAAAGCCTGTATTTGAATTGATGGGTAAAAATATTACCTTGGTTGGCGCAAATGGTGCCGGTCAAATCACGAAGGTTGCCAATCAAATTATTGTGGCTTTAAATATTGAAGCAGTTGCTGAAGCGCTGGTATTTGCTTCTAAAGCTGGTGCCGATCCCGCCAAAGTTCGCGAAGCATTAATGGGTGGCTTTGCTAGCTCTAAGATTTTAGAAGTTCATGGTGAGCGAATGATTAAACGCACATTTGATCCTGGCTTTAGAATTGAGTTGCATCAAAAAGATTTAAGTCTTGCGCTAAGTAGCGCTAAAGCCTTAGGCGTCTCCTTGCCTAACACTGCAACCGCTCAAGAATTGTTGAATTCCTGCAGTGCCCATGGCGGTAAAGCTTGGGATCATTCTGCGATGGTAAAGGCCTTAGAAAAAATGGCGAATTTTGAAATTGGTCAGAAGGTTTAAAAGAAAACTATGAGAACAACGCTGCTGGTTTATCTTCACGGCTTTCGCTCTTCTCCGAATTCAACAAAGGCGGTGATGACTGGTGAGGCGGTAAGGGCGCTTTCAACGCCCGACAATACCTATGAATGGTATTGCCCTCAATTGCTAGCATCTCCTAAGGAAAGTATCGATATGGTGGTTAAACATATCGACCAATCTCAAGCGGATCGCATAGTCATCATCGGATCTTCTTTAGGCGGCTTCTATACAAACTATCTGGCCGAGAAATATCAATGCAAGGGTATTGCTTTAAATCCTGCAGTTTTTGCAGCCAGAGAATTGGAGCCTCATGTTGGCATGATGACTGCTTACGATAGTGAAGAGCCATTTGATTTCAAGGCTGAATACATCGATGAGCTGCGTGCTTTGCAGGTTGACAAGATTACCAATCCAGTGCGATATTTTTTAATCGCCGCAAAGGGTGATGAGCTTCTAGATTGGAAAGAGATGTCTACCTTTTATCCTGGCGCCAAGCAATTGATTCTTGACGGCAGTGATCATGGTATTGCCGACTACGCCTATCATCTACCAGCGGTAATTGAATTTATCGAGCATTAATTTCTTGATCGATTCATTTGGCAATTTATTTCAATTTATACGCAGAAGATCTCTGTGGATTCTGATTGCCGCCATTTTTCTGTCAGTCTTTGGGCACCTGATTTTATTTTTTGGTCTTCCGTTCATTTCTTTCGGCACTGCACCACCCATTGCTGAAGACCTAATTATCAAAACAGAGCTTCGTGCTGAGCCTCCTAAAAAGATTCAACTCACATCTTCCCCAAAGAAAAAAACTTCACCCAAGAAAACCAATGCTGTATCAGCAGATCCTTTAGCGGATGAAGGCAAAGGAGAGCAGGGTGCATTAGGCAATCAATCAGGGCAGGCGTTTCGTCTTCCAGATTCTGGAACTTATTACTTCGATGCCTATGTTGATGGACAACTCTATCAAACTGCGCAATTGGACTGGATTACTGAGGGTAATAATTACCGTTTGTATATCAACATACCTTACGCAGTTGTTGGGCCATTTGTTTTTGAATCTCGTGGGTCAGTCGATGCATACGGAATAGCGCCATCAATTTACTGGACCCAACGAGGAACTAAACCACCCCGTTACTCAAGATTCGATCGGGATCAGAATGGAGTAGGGAAGATGTACTTCTCTGAGAAGCCAGAATTTACCCCCGATCTGCTCCCGGGAACGCAGGACCGCTTCAGTCTAATGTTCCAATTTGCATCCCTCTTAAATGGGAGTGACAAAATTGACGATGCAGGGAGTATTCGGGCGCTTCCCGTGGTTGACTTCAACACACTAGAAATGTGGCAATTTAAAAGCTACGGCGAGGAAGAGTCTGAGGCAATTCCAAGTCTAGGAAAGTCAGTTAATCGCCATTACGCTCTAATGCAGCGTGAAAACGATCCATATAAGCGTCAGGTTGATATTTGGCTAGCGAAGGACCTTGATTGGCTGCCCGGCAGAATGCGCTCCCTGGAGTCCAATGGACGTGTTTTAGAGCTAGTCTTTAAGCAGAAGGCTCCCATTGATAAAGCTAAGCTCGTTAATTAGGCTTGGAAACTGTCGAAACAAACCTTTTTTTAGAATCCAGACCCGGACTTAGGGTTCTGGTTTGAGCGGTTTAATAAGGCGCCCATCATGGAATACAAAGCCGCACCAGACATAGAAACAGCAAAGATTCCTGAGAATGAAATGATGATTGGTAGGATTCTCCATCGCTCGGATAGTGTGTAGTCACCGTAACCAACCGTGGTGTACATTTCGCCCGCAAAGTAGAAGGTCTGAGGATTGGTTGGGAAGACCTGCAAAGCAACGCAGATATAGGACCAGGCCACGATTTCTACGAAATGACTGCCAATAATCAACAAAATCGCAATGAAATAGGACAGGAAATTTGCTCCGTATATGCGCTTATTTTCAAGTTTGTGATCCAACCAATGAAAAGCCCCAGCAATCATCAGTACCGCAACACCATGAAATGTCAGCATCAAGCAGGCCAGAATCAGTACAAACCAAATCTCGCTATTTCCCATATCCGTATTAATCTCAGAGAACAGGGTGCTGAAACTAGGTAAGCTACTAAAGCCTGGAAGTTTGATGAAATGATCGATCAGGTTCATGCGAAGTACTTAATTGATGATGCTTTCTAAGTTGCATTTCTTATTTGACATAATAATGATTATACGCAAGTAATACATATGTCACTTAAGAAGGAATCTTCTTCGGACCGCCTGGATATGGCTGTTTATAGAGCTTCTCCCAGCGGGATATCAAACCCTCACGTATATCTTCCTTGCTAAATAAAGCCGCTACATCAATGGCTGAATAGCCTTCATGATTGCGCATGCGTAAGTCAGCACCGTTATCCAATAGAAACTTAATTAGTTGCTCATTTCCAGAGCTAACGGCCATCATTAATGGTGTTGTATCGCTGGTGCTTAATGCGTTTACTTTGGCGCCATTGGCCACCAAGAATTGAGCAACACTGAGCTTTCCTGTTGTACAGGCGTAATGTAAAGGTGTCCAACCAGACTTATTTACATCCGCCTTCTTTTTGAGCACTAAAGTCTCTACCAAAGGAAGTTCACCCTCAATTGAGGCCATCATCAGAGGATTTTCACCGCTTTTATTGGCTAAATTGATGTCAGTAGCTGGGTTGGCAATAAGGAGGTCTGCAACCTTGAGAGATTTATCTCGAATAGCCACAATCAGCATCGGGTTGCCCTTGGGATCTAATGTATTGGGACTAACGCCAGCCTTAATCAAAGATTGAACCTCTGAAACGTCGTCAAATTTAGCCGCTTTAGTGAAATCAGCGATTTGATCTGCTGTTTGAGCAAATACAAGGCTAGAGAAGCCTAGAAAAGCAGTACTCAATGCACAATTTAATTTAAATGAATTTCTCATGAAACCGGTCTATTTATATGAAAACATTGGAAAAAATTACTAGAAGTCTGCTCTGCAAGCCGCTCAATAGAGACGCCCTTTAAATCAGCAACAAATTCACCGACTTTAGAGACCCAGGCAGGCTCATTGGTCTTACCGCGATATGGAATTGGAGCTAAATACGGTGAATCCGTTTCAATCAGCATGCGCTCTAAAGGGACCTGCTTGCAAGTCTCCTGAAGATCTTTGGCGCTCTTAAAAGTCACAATTCCAGAAAAAGAGATGTAAAAGCCCATTTCCATGGCCGCCTTGGCAACCTCGGTAGATTCTGTAAAGCAGTGCATCACACCACCAATTTGATCGGCGCCCTCTTCTTTTAGAATTCGGAGCGTATCGGCTGAAGATGAACGCGTATGGATGATGAGGGGCTTTTGAGATGCAATAGATGCCCTGATATGGGTTCTAAAACGCTCTCTCTGCCATTCCATGGATTCATAACTTCTATCGCCCATGCGATAGTAATCAAGCCCGGTTTCACCAATGGCAACGATTTTGGGGTGCTTTGCCTCCTCGACTAGGAATTCAAAGCTAGGCTCCGGCGTATCTTCGTAATCAGGATGCACTCCAACCGAGGCATATAAATGGGCGTGATCCTCAGCAAGCTTTTTCACATTAGGAAAGTCTGGGATGTCGACTGATACGCAAAGGGCGTGAGTCACCTTACAGGCGGCCATATTGGCCAAAACCTCAGGTAAACGAGCTTGAAATTCTGGGAAATCGAGGTGGCAATGAGAGTCTATAAACATGACTCGTCATTTTAGTCTTCAAATACCTGTTGGTATTGAGAAAGCAAGGCTTCAAGCTGGATACGGGTGGCCAATGGATGATTTTCATGGCGACGCGCTTGTATTAAAGACTTCCAGAAGCGAAGCAGCTTGGGTAGGCGCACTTGTTGTGCAAGAGCCTTTATCGCCGCTTCATGTTTTGGGTAATAACGAGGGGCACCCATTTGAGCGCAACTTTGCAGGTCCGAGACCCAGCGTTGCATTGTGGCTAACAAGACTGCATAGCGTGCTTTTTGAGTCTTCTCAGCAGCATC
The DNA here is from genome assembly GCF_018881905.1 of Polynucleobacter sp. MG-27-Goln-C1. Lineage (GTDB taxonomy): Bacteria > Pseudomonadota > Gammaproteobacteria > Burkholderiales > Burkholderiaceae > Polynucleobacter. The sequence continues at coordinate 488,101 of NZ_JACVPM010000001.1, read as the reverse complement.
TAACCAATTAATTCGAGCGCCCTGTGACATTGACTGCAATAAATATCGCGATGCTTGAATTGCAATCGAGAGTTCATCTTTTTCATCTTTATTGTGACGTGCGATTAATGAATCCAAAACAGCATAAGGTGCACCACCCTGCTCGTCATAAATAGATTCAATATCACCATCACTGATTTTCATGCCGGGAACAGAGTTAAGTTGATTGCGTAACCAATTCAATCCGCTGATACGATCTGGGCGTGGCGCCGATATTAAGCGGCAACGTGATCGAATAGTTGGCAAAACACGATCAAGGCGATCTGCTAGCAAAATAAAGATTGTATTTTTCGGCGGTTCTTCCAGGGATTTAAGCAGAGTATTTGCAGAGTCTGCTCTGAGCATTTCCAATGGATAAACCAAGATGATGCGATTGCCACCGCGGTGCGTTCCAATGGAAAGACCTTCAATTGCATTTCGTGCATCTTCAATCGAAATACTTTTCTTCTCTTTTTTCTCTGGTGCATCACCATCGCTATCAACTTGGCTCGCCTTTGTTTTCTTGGGTGAGTCAGATTCAGAATCAAAATCACCATGAGGTAAAAGTTTGCGATGCGTTTCGGGAACAAGTGCAATAAAGTCTGGATGGTTAGCTGAGTCAAACCATCTACAAGCCTCACAGTGATTGCAGGGCTTTGCGCCTTCAGAAGCCTCACATAAAAGCGCCTTAGCCAATTCAATAGAAAACTCAAACTTGCCAATGCCTGATTGGCCGTGGATTAGAACGGCATTAGGGAAAGCGGAGAAATTCATTCCCTCCCAGACAGACTCTAGCCAAGGAGCTATTTTTTTAGCGGACTCATGTGGAAACTTCAGATCAACCATTTATAGCTTGATCTCCAATGATTGAAGATCGCTCCAAATTACCTCCGGTGTACGTGTGGCGTCTACCAAATAAAAACGCTTTGGATCTGCCTTTGCTCTACGAAGATATTCTTGGCGAACCTTTTCAAAAAAATCTAAATCCATCTTCTCAAACTTGTCTGGCACCCTCACCTTGGATCTTCTGGCCTCAGCAACGGACCCGGGCAGGTCAAATAGGAAAGTGAGGTTGGGTTGTAGCAAAGAGCCATCTGGACGACCCTGTACCCAACGCTCTAGATCATTTAACTTCTCTAGACTTAAGCCACGACCACCGCCTTGATAAGCAAAACTAGCATCCGTAAAGCGATCGGAGATAACAATCTTTCCAGCCTTCAGTGCTGGCTCAATTACTTGCGCAATATGTTCTCTCCGTGCCGCAAACATCAGCAACGCTTCAGTTTCTAAATTCATAGGGGCATCAAGCAATAAGGCGCGTAGTTGTTCGCCTAACTGAGTGCCACCCGGCTCTCTAGTCATCACGACTTCACGGTCTGGATAGCGCTCTTTTAAAAGCTTGGCAAAGGAGTCAATATGCGTACTCTTCCCTGCACCATCGATGCCTTCAAAGCTAATGAAATAACCTGGAAATAGAGTTGTCATAACAATTACTGTGAATTCTTTTTAGTGGTTACAGTGCGTTTGCGTTGAAATTGATCAACAGCATTTTCATGCTCTTTTAAAGTTTTGGAAAAATGGCTACTGCCATCACCACGGGCGACAAAATAAATAGCATCACTTTTTGCTGGATGCATCACGGCTAGAAGAGATTCCTTGCTTGGCATTGCTATTGGCGTTGGTGGTAAACCTTTGTGCATATAAGTATTGTAGGGATTGTCTTTACGCAAATCCGCTTTTCGAAGATTGCCGTCAAATTTGGGGCCAATACCGTAAATTACGGTTGGATCGGTCTGAAGCGGCATGTTGATCTTGAGGCGATTAACAAAGACGGCCGCAACCAAGGATCTATCACTAGAGCGCCCCGTCTCTTTTTCGACGATAGACCCCAGAATGAGGAGGTCGTATGGGGTTTTTAATGGCGAAGTAGCCTCTTTTTGTTCCCAGGCCAATGCAAGTTGTTTTTGCATTGCTTGGGATGCTCTGCGGTAAATTGAAATATCTGAGTCGTCTGGATCAAAAATATAGGTATCTGGATAGAAAAGACCCTCATCGCCAGGATAAGAAAGGCCAACGGCCTTAAGCAATTCCTTAGAGTTCATCCCCTTAGTTTGATGAATTAGGGCTGGATGGTTGTCTATTAGGCTTCTTAGCTGCCATATAGTCATACCGGGAATAATAGCTATGCTCTCCCTGACCCGGTCACCTCGGGCTATTTGCAGTAAAACATTTCCTAGGCTTGCGCGGGTTGCTAATAGGTAGGTACCCGGCTTAAGCTTCGAGCCGACCAAAAGCGCTCTTGCTGCGATCTGTAGAGTTAGTGAATTAGTGGAAACGCCTTGCTCTGATAACTGGCTTGAAATGGCCGATAACCCTGATTGAGGAGCAATCTTGACTTTATAGGAAGAGCCCTCTGTAACGTTGGATTGGCCAGGTACAACAGGCCACAGGAAGATAGATCCATACAGAAGGATAAGAAAGCTAGCCAAATAGAGTGCGTAAGATTTCCATGCCCCACCATTTGAATGCTTTGTAAAAAGAGTTCTTCTCTGAAATTTTCTGCTCATCAAGCTATGATAAAAGCACATGACCCAAAGCCCGGAAAACACCTTAATGCCCCCAAATAGCCTAAATCACGGATACACGACCCTCACCGATTGGGGCTTGATCCTAGTTGAGGGATCTGATGCTGCAACCCTACTTCAGGGGCAGTTAAGCAATTCCGTAGTCGGCCTCAAGGGCACCCTTTCGGGAGAAACCGCCCAAGGTCCTGGAGCTGTTCGCCTAGTTGGTTACTGCAATCCCAAGGGGCGACTTTTAACTAGCGCTTGGCTTGCCTTGTTTCCAGAGTCTGCTGATTCTGATGATCGTTTTGCTCTTTTTGTCTCTAAAGATATAGCGGCCAGTACTGCTAAACGATTGGCGATGTATGTTCTGCGCTCAAAGGTAAAAGTACTGGATGTTTCAAACGACTGGGACATATTTGGCTCTTATCAAAGCTCAGAAAGCGAGCAATCGACCGCGCTACCCAAAGAAGCTCTCGCATTGCGAATGCCTGATGTGCTTGCACAAGGGCAATCATTTCAGCGTACTCTTATTGCGCAAAGAAAGTCAGATGCCAATACATCTTCGGTTGATGATGATGCCCTCATGCAGTGGAATTCTTTAGAGGTCTTGAGTGCAATTCCCCGTATTGTGCTGGCTACTCAAGAACAGTTTGTTCCACAGATGATTAATTTTGAATCGGTTGCTGGCGTGGATTTCAAAAAAGGTTGCTACCCGGGTCAAGAAATTGTTGCCCGCAGCCAATATCGGGGTGTAGTGAAGCGCAGACTCCAACTCGCACACACTGAAGCAAGTGCATCCACCTTAGATCTCGCTAAGCCTGGTGTGGAATTATTTCATGAAGGCGATGCTAGCCAGCCCTGCGGTATGGTAGTTCTAGCAGCTAGCAACTCAAGCCATCCCGATCGGATTGATCTTCAGGTGGAGTGTAAGTTAGACGCTCTTGAGTCAGGGCAAATCCACCTAGCCATGAGCAATGGCCCTGTGTTAAAAATAGACCAACTACCCTACCCTTTAATAGAAATTTAATTTCACTACTGCCCCAATTATTTTCTTATGTGCCTAATTCTCTTCGCCTGGAAATCACACCCAGACTACCCTCTGGTTGTAGCTGCGAATCGAGATGAATTTTATGAGCGCGACACTGATCCAATGGGATGGTGGTCAGAATACCCCCATGTGTTAGCAGGAAAAGATAGGGCCGATGTATTGGGTAGTCCCGGTACATGGCTTGGCTTTACTAAGACTGGCCGCTTTGCTGCACTCACCAATGTCAGGGCACCGAGTGAAAAAAATCCCGACGCAAGAACACGCGGAGAGCTCAGCCTTCGCTACCTGACAGGCCATCACAAACCCCATGCCTACATTCAAGAGAATGCGAAACGGTTTGAGCAATACAACGGTTTTAATCTACTGATGGCTGATCTTAGCGATCCAGAGAATGCAGAAATGCACTGGGTTAGCAATCGACTTATGATGGGTCAAAGTATTCGCCCGCGAAAAGTATTTCCTGAGCAAGCGCTAAGCCCTGGAGTCTATGGCCTATCGAATGCCATGCTCGATACTCCCTGGCCTAAAGTGAATCATCGGGTAGCTGCGTTTGCTCAAACACTGGCCATGGATAGTGGGCAACTTAAAAATGCAGATCACTATTTACGCTTACTGGCCGATACTCATGAGGCAAGCCCCCAGGAACTGCCTAGCACTGGCGTGAACCCAGATTGGGAGAAAGCATTATCAGCAGCTTTTATTAAGACGCCCTCTTATGGCACGCGTTCTAGCACCATCTTACGTGTTCGCAAGGATGGTCAGTTTGAGATGGTGGAAAGACGTTTCGATGTGAATGGCACCGTGGGCCATGATGTTGTTACTGGAGAGCTCAGTGCTGCTCCAGGATCAAACCTCTCCGTTTAAGACGGTCACAAGATACAGCATTACTTCTGACGCGAGTCTGCGTTCACTACTCGCTCACCATTTGCATCTTTAGCGGCGAGTCGTTTTAGAAACTGGAATGTACCTGTTGCCATACAGCAGATTTCGCCTTGATCGTTATAGAGCTTAGCCTCGCAAAAGGCCATCGTAGCTGTACGTCTTACAGTGTCTGCTTTTACTCTCAAGATGCCATTGGCAGCCTGCATAAAATTATTCTTCATCTCCACAGTGACAACGCTGCGATCGCTAGGATCGCTGGAACGTGCAGCTACAGCCATAGCAACGTCCATGAGGGTGAGCAATACACCGCCATGGGCTACATCCCACGTGTTGGTATGCTCAGGCTTAAGGGCCAGGAATATTTCGCCTTTACCCATTTCGGCGCTAATAAGACGCACGCCTAGGAGTTTTAAAAAGGGGACATTGAGCTCTTCACCCAGATTGGCAAGCTGAGTTGCCGCATTCAGTTGTACTTTATTTGTCATAGGGTCATTTTAGAGGCTTCTGCGACGCTTGTGAATTACCCATAGAATACAAAATATGCCTTTTAATCTTCGTGGCGACGATGTCTGTCAGCCCACCCCGCCTACTCCGCTACCGAATCCCTATTGGGTGGCATTTTCTCCATCTGTCGCTAGGCTAATTGGGATTGAGCTTGGGGCAGATAACTTTCCCAAAGATTCTGAGTGGCTAGGTGTACTTGCAGGAAATCAACTCAATGTTGGGCCGCTGACATTTCAAAACCCAATCTCTACAGCCTATAGCGGCCATCAGTTTGGTTCATGGGCAGGACAGCTAGGTGATGGCCGGGCCATCTTACTCGGAGATATCAATTATCTTGAGCTCCAATTAAAAGGTGCCGGTAGAACTCACTATTCCAGAATGGGTGATGGCAGAGCAGTCCTGAGATCTTCCATTCGCGAGTTTCTATGCAGTGAAGCAATGCATGCTCTTGGCATTCCTACTAGTCGAGCTCTTGCCTTGGTTGGATCGAAGCAAGCAGTTAGGCGAGAAACTATGGAAACTGCAGCAGTATGTTCCCGCGTTGCTCCAAGCTTTATACGTGTTGGGCACTTTGAACACTTTGCATCATTACAAAATATTGTGCGCTTGAAAGAATTGGCAGATCTACTAATTGCTGAATTCTATCCAGAGTGTCTTGCAAGTAAAAAACCTTATCTAAATTTATTTAAAGAGATTAGTACTCGTAATGCCAAATTGGTAGCTCAGTGGCAATCAGTAGGATTCTGTCATGGTGTTTTAAACAGTGACAATATTAGCGTCCTAGGACTTACTATCGACTATGGCCCCTTTGGTTTTTTAGATCATTTTCAAATCGATCATATTTGCAACCATAGTGATCATGGTGGCCGATATGCTTATCATCGCCAACCTCAAATCATGCATTGGAATATGGCCTGCCTTGCCAGTGCAATGCTCCCCTTACTAGAGTTAGAGCATTCCGCAGAAGAGTCTCAAGATCTTCTCCGCTCCGCACTCGAAGAATTTCCAGTTACTTATGCAAAAGAGTGGCAAAAGATTTTTCGTTCTAAATTAGGGCTTCAGTCCGAGGAAGATGGTGACACTGGATTAGTTGAGCGTCTACTGCAAGCGATGAACGACTCAAGAGTGGATTTCACAAACTTCTTTCGCAGTCTGAGTGATGTCAAGAAAAACTCCATACCAATAGATATCTTGCTAAGAAATGAATTTGTTGATCGTGAAAATATCGATCAATGGTTTGCGGATTACATTGATAGACTGCAAACCGAGATCTCAAGTGATGTAGCAAGAAAAAGTTCGATGAACCAAGTCAACCCAAAGTACATCCTACGCAATCATTTGGCCCAAGTCGCTATTGAAAAAGCCCAGCTGGATGATTTTTCTGAAGTTCAAAGATTGCATCAGATACTCATGAATCCGTTTGATGAACAGGAAGCGTTTCAACATTATTCAAAACCACCATCTGAGGATATGCAGGCTATTGCAGTTAGCTGTTCCTCATAACTAAATACATTTACTCCCATGACCAAGAAAACAGATCAAGAATATAAAAACTCACTGAGCGATATTCAATATCGTGTAACGCGTGAGGCGGCAACTGAAAGACCTTTTACCGGGGAGTATTGGGATCACTGGACGGCCGGTCAATATCGCTGCGTCTGTTGTGACACGCCATTATTTCAATCCTCCACAAAGTTTGATGCGGGCTGTGGCTGGCCCAGCTATAACGCACCAGAAAATGATGCGGCAATAACTGAAATTCGGGATAGCTCGCATGGAATGATTCGCACGGAAGTGCGCTGTAGCAAATGCGATGCCCATTTGGGGCATGTGTTTGATGACGGGCCGCAACCTACAGGGCTGCGCTACTGCATTAATTCAGCCTCCCTGAAATTTGAACCCTCTGAGAATGCTGCCCCCAATAAAGCAAAATAATTCTCAAATAGCTGGATAATCACTGCATGAAATTTCTATTCGACCTATTCCCCATCATCCTCTTTTTTATTGCCTTTAAATTTGGTGATATCTACACCGCAACTATCGTTGCCATGGTTGCCACTATCGGTCAAATTTTGTGGGTCTACTACCGCCACCGCAAAATAGATGCAATGCAATGGGTCAGCCTGGTCATGATTCTGGTTTTTGGCAGCCTAACAATCTTTTTGCATGACAAAACTTTTATTCAACTGAAGCCAACTGCTCTTTACTGGTTATTTGCTGGCGCCCTATTTATTAGCGCTCAATTCTTCCAAAAGAATTGGATTCAAGTGTTGATGGGTAAGCAAATTACTCTTAAAGAACACACCTCTAAATCTGTTTGGCATCAAGTAAATATGGCTTGGGCAACATTCTTCTTTTTTATGGGTGCCCTCAACCTCTATATCGCTTTTGAATATTCAGAAGAAACTTGGGTTAATTTCAAGCTATTTGGTAGCACTGGATTGCTAGTGATTTTCGTCATCCTTCAAGGAGTCTGGCTCAGTCGCCACATGGAGCACCATGCAGAATGAGCGTCAATCAAGATCGAATTGCCTTATTTGAGGCAGATTTAAGGTCAGCCTTTCAATTGCTCCAATTGAATATTGAGGACGAAAGCCATCTCCATGCTGGTCATGCGGGAGCGGCTTCTGGCGGAGGGCACTTTAAGCTCACTATCGTAGCCCCAGAATTCGAGGGAATGAGCAAGGTAGCCCGTCATAGAGCCATCTATGCCGCCTTAAATAAACACTTTCCCGCTGCGATTCACGCTCTCACCATCTTGGCATACACACCTAGTGAAAGCACTAATTAACCACGGATTGCTTTAAGATTCCCTTTTTACCCTTATTGATATTTCATAGCCCATGTTGAACACTCGCCAAATTTTGACTATCAGCGCATTTAGCGCCGCCCTACTCTCAACAGCTGTTTATGCACAAAATGCTGCCATCGTTAATGGCAAAGCAATTCCAAAAGCGCAATTAGATAAATTGGTTCAAAAATCGAATCAACCCGACAATCCGCAAGTGCGAGATCAAGCAAGGGAAATGCTCGTCACGCGTGAGCTCATTTTGCAAGAAGCCAATAATCGTGGCGTAATGCAAAAAGAGTCAGTTCGCGAGCAGCTTGAGCAATCCAAAATGGGTATTTTGATTGCGGCAGTATTTGAAGACTATGTTGCAAAAGAAGGCGTTGCTGAGTCGGAATTAAAAGCTGCCTATGAACAAGTAAAGGGTCAGTACACCGGCAAGGAATATCACGTTGAACATATTTTGGTTGAAAAAGAATCTGATGCGAAGGCAATCACAGCTCAAATTAAAGCTGGCGGAAACTTTGAGCAAATTGCCAAGGAGAAGTCAAAAGATCCTGGCTCCGCTCCGAACGGCGGAGATCTTGGCTGGGTTGGCGACAAATCACTAGTACCTGAATTTTCCAAAGCGATGGTCCAGCTGAAAAAAGGTCAAGTTACTGACAAGCCAGTTAAAACTCAATTTGGCTGGCACATTATTAAATTGGATGATGTGCGCGACGTGAAGGCCCCTAGTATGGAAGAGATTAAAGACCAGCTCAAGCAAATGATCACCGCAGATCAAAATTGGCAAAAAGCTAAATTTTCCGAATTAATGCAAAAGCTTCGCGCTAAGGCAAAGATTCAGTAAGGTAAGGCTGCCCCCAACTCAAAAACCCAGGCTAATACCCTGGGTTTTTTCATACTCAACGAGAAACTACGTTTACCTTTATATTTAATCAATGATGATCCTCCACACAATGCTTAGAGTCGGCAATATGACTCGCTCGATTGATTTCTATACCAAAGTATTAGGAATGAACCTGCTGCGCATAACCGAGCGTCCAGAGCAGAAATATTCTTTAGCATTTGTAGGCTTCGGCAAAGGAAATGCAGATGGACAATCTGAGATTGAGCTGACTTATAACCATGGTGTTGATAGCTATGACTTGGGCACTGCTTATGGCCATATTGCAATCAGTGTTCCTGATGCTTATGCTGCTTGCGAGAAGATCAAGGCCTCAGGCGGCAATGTTACTCGCGAAGCTGGTCCAGTCATGGGTGGAGATACCGTCATTGCATTCGTTACCGATCCAGATGGTTACAAGATTGAGATAATTCAGGACTGATTTTTTCGCTTCCGTTGAATCAAGATGCCATCCAACTTCGGGTAATTCAAAGCCTTTCAGAAGTTGCTGAGGCCGACTGGAATGCCCTACTATCGCCTGATGCTGGGCCATTCTTAAAGTATTCATTTTTAAATGCTTTAGAGCTAACTGGATGTGTAGGTGGTAATACTGGCTGGCAAGTAGCCCACCTTTTAGTCGAGGACTCAAACTCCAGACTTCTTGGAGCAATGCCCCTTTACCTCAAGCAACACTCCTATGGTGAATTTGTTTTTGATTGGGCATGGGCGCAGGCTTACGAACAGAACGGCATGCCTTACTACCCTAAGGCGCTATCCGCCATTCCATTTACGCCCGTTCGGGGGCCAAGAATGCTTGTATCGTCAAATGCAGATAAAAGTGCCATTCAAGAGACTCTAGTCTCAGGCTTGAAATCACTCGTAACGCAAAATGTACTTTCCTCTGCACATGTCCTCTTCCCAGAGATAAGTGAGCTAGACGCACTTAAGAAACAGGGATTCATGATGCGCGATTCTGTGCAGTTCCATTGGCACAACGCCGGGTACCAAGATTTTGAGCAATTTCTTGCAGCCTTAACGATGAAACGACGTAAGAATATTCGACGAGAACGTGCTGCCGTAGAAAATCACCAAATTAGCTATCGCCATATTCCAGGGTCAATTGCCACCACAGATGATTGGGCTTTTTTCTATCGCTGTTATGAAAATACGTATATCGAGCACCGTTCTTCGCCCTACCTAACGGAAGAGTGCCTTCAACTACTTGGCAATACCATGCCTGAGAATTTCCATCTCATCATTGCTTCTCAGAATGGCAGACCTATCGCATCATCATTGCTAGTAGTTGATCGTTTGACTTCAAAAGCATATGGTCGCTATTGGGGTGCTATAGAACATATACCCTGCCTGCACTTTGAATTAGCTTACTACCAAGCCATTGAATATTGCATCAAGGAAGGTATTGAGATATTTGAAGGCGGTGCTCAGGGCGAACACAAGATGGCTAGAGGATTTTTACCTACCACCCTGCAATCAGCTCATTGGATTGAAGATCCCGGCTTCTCCAATGCGGTGAAGCGCTTCTTAGAGCGTGAACATGAAGGTATGGCAGCGTACGTCGATGAGCTTGAGCAACATATTCCCCTGAAATCGACTAAAGTACTGCCATGACTTCATCTAACAACATACCAGAGCAAGCTGGGGCCAATTCCTTAGCAGTTGGTGACGATGCCTCTGACTCACCTTGCATTGGAGTCTGCACCACTCTCTATGACGAAATCTGCCAAGGCTGCGGTCGCACTTTAGGCGAGGTCAGCAATTGGGTGTTTTTTAGTCAGGAAGAAAAAGATTCAGTCTGGAAACGCATTCGTGCCGATGGCACTGCAATGCGATTCCAGCGTCAAGCTAAAGAGAATACTTAGCCAGCTAAGGCTTGGCTACGCAAATACTCTTCATAAGTTCCGGAGTAGTCAGCGATTGTTCCATCCATCTTCACCTCGAGGATGCGATTAGCCAAAGCGGAAACAAACTCGCGATCATGGGATACGAAAATTAAAGTGCCTTCATATTTTTCAAGTGCAATCTGTAAGCTCTCAATGGATTCCATATCCATATGGTTGGTTGGCTCGTCCATTGCAAGAACGTTATATTTCTGAAGCATCAATTTGCCCCAAATCATTCTGCCCTTTTCACCACCAGACAACACTTTGACAGACTTGCCAATATCATCGCCAGAGAATAACAAGCGGCCCAACGTGCCACGGATCACTTGATCATCGTCACCTGTACTGCGCCAGTTATTCATCCAATCCATGAGCAATTCGTCTTTTGCGAACATCTCGGTATTGTCCTGAGGCATCACGCCTACATAGGCGTTTTCCGCCCACTTGACATCACCACTATCAGCGGCGATGCCATCAAAGCGTTTGCTCAAGATAGTTTTTAATAGTGTTGTCTTACCTGCGCCGTTTTGCCCAATGATGGCAATCTTTTCGCCGGCACGCACACCTAGCTTAAAGTTTTTGAAGATCGTGCGGTCATAAGCCTTTGTCAATGCATTGCACTCAACAGCCATATTGTGCAACTTCTTCTCAGAATCAAAACGAATAAATGGGTTCTGTCGAGAAGATGGCTTGACTTCAACGATCTCAATTTTCTCTAGCTGCTTTTGACGTGAAGTAGCTTGACGCGCCTTGGATGCATTTGCAGAAAATCGGGCTACGAAAGCCGCTAATTCAGCAATTTTTTCTTTAGCTTTAACGTTATTGCTCAGCTGCTGTGTTCTTGCCTGAACCGATGCCAGCATGTATGAGTCGTAATTTCCTGGGTACACCTTCAGTGTTCCGAAGTCCATATCAGCCATATGCGTACACACTTCATTAAGGAAGTGTCGATCATGGGAGATGATGACAATCGTGCTCTTAATTTGGTTGAGAATATCTTCTAGCCAATGAATGGAGTGAATATCCAAGTTATTGGTTGGCTCATCTAAAAGCAGCACATCTGGATCAGAAAATAAGGCTTGTGCTAACAATACGCGTAACTTCCAACCTGGGGCTACGGCGCTCATTGGGCCATTGTGTTGCTCAATAGGAATGCCAATACCTAACAACAACTCCCCTGCTTTTGCCTCTGCGGTATAGCCACCATATTCGGCATATTTACCTTCGAGCTCAGCAGCCTTCATGTAATCTTCATCGGTCGCATCTGCGTTGGCGTAAATAGCATCGCGTTCAGCTGCAGCCTTCCACATCTCTTCGTGACCCATCATCACTACATCAAGTACGCGCACATCTTCATATGCAAACTGATCTTGGCGCAACTTACCCAAACGAATACCGGGATCCAGGCTCACGTTTCCGCTAGTTGGCTCCAGCTCGCCACCCAAAATCTTCATGAAGGTGGATTTGCCACAACCGTTGGCACCGATCAGGCCATAGCGATTACCGCCGCCAAACTTAACGGAGATGTTTTCAAACAGGGGTTTTGCCCCAAACTGCATAGTGATATTAGATGCTGACAGCACGGATGTGTTCTTACTTTCTGATAGGTCAAATACGAGGGTGCGGATGCAGGTTTTGCATCGAAGACCGTTATTTTAACGGTTTGCGCCTAAAAAAGCCGTAAATTAGACTTTTAGCTTAAATGGCGTGAAATCGGTATGAATGTCATAGTGATCCTGATTTTCCCTGCGCTTCAGAAAACCCACTGCCCAGTACGTTAAAGGGGTTGCTAGGACCTCCCAGGCGGTCTTTAGGATGTATTGGGAGACTGCGACAGCCAAGACCTCATTAAGTGGCCAGAGGCCGTAAAAAGCCAGCATATAGAAGAGAGATGAGTCCACCAACTCCCCGCTGGCTGTAGAGCCAATTGTGCGCATCCAAAGGTAGCGACCTTGAGTCAAGATTTTCATTTTGGCCAAGGTGTAGCTGTTTACAAAACTGCCGCACCAAAATGCAATCATGGAAGCAAGGGCAACACGCCAAGAGTTACCAAAGACCGTCTCCATGCCCTGTTGATAATTAGCCATATAGGATCCAGGCGCTACAGGCAAAGCAATGACCAGTTGAGCCATGATGGCCGCAAAGGCCAGAGCTGTAAAACCAGCCCAAACTGCTCGGCGATCATAGGCATAGCCATACACTTCGGTCAAAATATCGCCGAAGAAATAGGCGATCGGAAAAAAGAGAATGCCAGCCCCGAAGGTCACATTGCCAAAATATGGCAAGTCTAAAGAGGCGGCCTTACCGGCGCCGATAAAGTTGGAGCACAGCAGGACCACAACAAAGGCTGCCAATATCAGGTCGTAATAACGATGGTGACGTCTAGGTGCGTCCATAAGTCTAGAAAAATGGATAATAGAAACAAGAATATCTGTATTCCTGGGAATTCACAGGGTGCATATCAAAAACTAAGATAGGACGACTAAGAATCATGAGTAAAGCTAGTTTTAACTGGGCAGACCCCCTACTCCTCGACACCCAATTAACAGAAGACGAGCGCATGGTGCGCGATGCTGCCGCCGAATATGCTCAAGGCCGTCTAATGCCGCGTATTCATGATGCCTATCGCAATGAAACAACTGACCCGGCAATCTTCCGTGAAATGGGTGAATTAGGTCTTTTGGGAATCACCATTCCCGAGCAATACGGTGGCGCAAATCTCAATTACGTTTCCTACGGATTAATTGCCCGTGAAATTGAACGTGTGGATTCTGGCTACCGCTCGATGATGAGTGTGCAGTCCTCCTTAGTGATGGTCCCTATTAATGAATTTGGTAGTGAGGCCCAAAAGCAGAAATACCTTCCCAAGTTAGCTACCGGCGAATGGATTGGTTGCTTTGGATTGACAGAGCCTAACTATGGCTCCGATGCAGGTGGAATGATCACGAGAGCGAAAAAAGTTCCTGGCGGCTTCTCACTCACAGGCTCCAAGATGTGGATCTCTAACTCCCCAATTGCTGACGTATTTGTTGTGTGGGCTAAAAACGATGAGGGCTTGATTAGAGGCTTTATCCTGGAAAAAGGTATGAAAGGTCTATCTGCACCCAAGATCAGCGGCAAGATGGGTCTTCGCGCCTCTATTACTGGTGAAATCGTGATGGATGAAGTGTTTGTTCCAGCAGAAAATGAGTTCCCAGAAATTACTGGCCTCAAAGGCCCATTCACTTGCCTGAATTCGGCGCGTTATGGCATCGCCTGGGGTACGCTTGGTGCTGCAGAGTGGTGTTGGTATGCTGCACGTCAATACACGATGGATCGCAAGCAATTTGATCGCCCTCTGGCCGCCAATCAGCTAATCCAGAAAAAGCTTGCGGATATGCAAACGGAGATCACGCTCGCTCTTCAGGGCTGCCTACGTTTGGGCCGCATGAAAGATGAAGGAATTGCTGCGCCAGAAATCACTTCGATGATGAAGCGTAACTCCTGCGGAAAATCTTTAGACGTAGCCCGATTAGCAAGAGACATGCACGGTGGAAATGGTATCTCTGATGAATATGGCGTAGTGCGTCATATGCTCAATCTGGAAGTCGTTAACACCTATGAAGGTACGCACGATATTCACGCCCTTATTTTGGGTCGTGCACAAACTGGAATCCAGGCTTTTAGTTAAGGGCCAAGCTTGGTGATGAGGTCTTTTGCTGTTTTTGCAAAAGCTTCATCACTATCGTTTTCAAGTTGCACGAAATGATCTTCGCGATAGCTCGGAAAATTTCGAACGATTGAAGATTGGTAGGATGGGTCGTAATGCATTACCAATAACTCTTCAACCAAACCATCAAAATCCCCTGCATCAATTGCTTCATGCCATTTGGCAACTTGAACCTTGCCATAACGCGAAGTTAATAAGCCGAGCTTTTCTTTAAAGCTTTCAGGATTGGATAAAAAATGATGGTACTCACGCAATAGCCATGAAACACGTGTAGCTGTACTTGAGCGAAGTTCAATACATTGACCTTCGCGAATCCGCTCCATTAATGGGTCCGGAATATGTAAGCCACCTACCTTTTTGCTTTCAGATTCAACGAAAACAATTTTGCTCGGATCCAATTTGTTTAATGCATCCCATAGATTGGTTTCAAATCCTTTTTGTGAAGGCTGCTCAATGTTCGGCTCATTACCAAGGACTGAGCCACGGTGAATAGCTAAGCCCTCAAGATCCAGTATTTGCTGACCAAGCAAACCAATCTCCTGGAGGATGCGAGTCTTGCCGCTGCCGGTCATTCCAGCAATTACTTGGAAGGAAAAGTCTTTAGCGGCCTGATCGAGGCCATCAATCACCACGCGCCGAAAGCCTTGGTAGCCACTTTGAAGCTGCAGAGCTTTCCAGCCGATGCGGTTGAGAATATGGGTAAAGGCGCCACTACGCTCACCACCACGCCAGCAGTAAATCAAAGGACGCCACTCCCTCAGAAAATCAATCAATGAATTTTCTAAATGATTAGCAATATTGCGAGAGACATAGGCAGCACCCAACTTCTTTGCGGCAAATGGCGATACTTGCTTATAGAGAGTGCCGATCTCAATGCGCTCTTCATTAGTTAAGACTGGAAGATTGATAGCGCCAGGAATATGGTCTAAGGCAAATTCTGCTGGAGAACGGACATCAATAACGGCGTCAAACTCGTTTAAGGAAGATGCTAATTTATCAATGCTGAGAATGTGTGGATTGCTAGGTTGCAAATAATGTCCTAGCGCAGCTTATTGATCACGTGATCTGGCCAAGGTGATGATTTACCGGTCTTCAGATCCACCCACACCATAGTAGCGCCGCCAACCGCAGCCATCGCATCGGGTTCAGTGGTCAACGCCATAGTTGTATAAACATCTAAACTTGACCGCCCAATATTGCCGATATACGTTTTTAGTATCAACTCACCTGGATAGACTAGTTGTTGATGAAAGTTACAAAACCCATTAATCATCAACATAGATTCATCCCCAGGAGCAACGCTATAACCAAGGGAAGTGATCCACTCCACCCTAGCCTGCTCCATGTAACGAAAGTACACCGTATTGTTGACGTGACCAAATGCGTCCATATCACCCCAACGAATTGGCATGTTCATTTGATGAACAAGCTTTTTCTCTTCTGGGATCTCAATGCGCATAAGTTCTTAATGAAAGATTAACGAACTTGTAAGGCCATTTGGTACAAATTGGTAGAGCGGGCACCTGAGCGGCAAAAGGCCAATATGGGGCCAGGCATTGTTTTTAACAAACGCGCCATCTCAACAACTTGATCTTGTGTAAATGCACCAGGAATAACTGGCAAATAAGCGTAGTTCAAGCCTAGCGCCTCAGCATGTGCCTGAATTTGCGCATTAGTAGGTTGATCTGGACCACCTTCAAAATCAGGGCGATTATTGATTACGCTTTTGTAACCCTGTTTAACGATCTCAGCTAAGTGACTTGGGTCGATTTGACCGAGCGTACCGAATTGATCGGTATGGCAAGCAATAGGAAGACTCATTTAGACCTCAAAAAGTAAAAAAGTATTTAAAAACTAATAGCTTAGATTCTAAATCAGACTTACTTTTTATGGCCTGTAAAGAAACGGTTGCATAGTGCCATGCCAGCAAGCATCGCCAATATAAAGACTAGAGCCTTGATATGACCAGCTCCAAGAGCAACAATTGCGGGGCCAGGACAAAACCCAGCAATACCCCACCCTGCGCCAAAAATCAGACTGCCAATTACCAGAGGCTTGGAAATATCTCTTCTGGTTGGGATATGGAGAGCGCCGCCAAAAAAAACTTCTGTACGCTTGGAGACCAAATAAAAGCCACCCAAACCAACCAGAATAGCTCCGGCCATTACAAATATTAGGGATGGATCCCAGTTGCCGGCAAGATCAAGAAAATTGAGAATCTTTTGCGGGTTACTCATACCGGAAATGATCAGGCCGATACCGAATAAAACACCAATCAAATACTGACTATAGAAATTGAAATGTCTTCTCATGATTTATAGACCCAACACATGACGAATGACAAACACAGTAAGAAATCCAGTACACATAAAAGAGATGGTAGCCACTAAAGATCTTGGGGATAAACGGGACAAACCACAAATACCATGACCACTGGTACAGCCCGAACCATAGTTAGCACCAAAGCCAACTAGAAGTCCGGCAACGATGATGGCCAGCCAATCTGCATCAATTACTGTTGTTGTGTGCAGGTCAAGCAACAAGCTTGCCCAAAACGGTGCGCTTAGTAAACCCAATAATAGGCTCAAGCGCCAATTAACATCACCCTCTTTTGGCGTAAGCAGACCAGAAACAATTCCGCTGATACCAAGAATGCGGCCATGCAGAATGACATATAAGGCCGCAGCTATACCTAGCAGCATTCCACCGAGAAATGCGGGTCCAGGTGTAAAACCTAACCAATCTATCTGCATGTAATTAATCTCAATAAAAAGGGTTAACTGCAGGGATTAGGTGCATTGCGGGACTCTAAATAACGCAGAGCCAAATATGCGCCAAAGATAAATCCTGGCAAGGCAAGCATTGAACCGATGGCTAATGTGGAGATGCCACTCAAACCTTGTCCAACAGTACAGCCAAGCGCTGTAACGCCACCAAAGCCCATCAGCGTAGCGCCAACCAAGTGATTGGCAGTGTCTTCGGTATTACGAAAGCTCTCCCACCGGAAAGATTTAGTGAATATAGAAATACATGCTGAACCTGAAATCATCCCAATCACTGCGGCAATACCAACAGTAATGACCTTGGAGGTATCGCTGTACATCATTAACCAATCCAAGGAGTAGGCATAGGGAGCTACAAATGAAAGACTCTCCATACGACCAGAGTTGGTAACTAAGAAGACCTCCTCTAGAGTATTTGGATCCTCAGCAACATAGCCTAAGTTGCCAGATACCCACCATACAGCGCAAATAGCGAGACCGACAAATATGCCGGCAAACAGATTTTCCGCTGTCCAAAACGCCTTGCTTGCTAAAGCATATGCAATGAAAGCAAAGCCAACTATCAGACCTAAAGCTAAGTGCAAATTAGTTCTAGCAAAGCCAGTGATTGGACTCAAAATGCTTGGCAAATCCTGTGGTGTGTTTAAGGCTATGAAAACAGAATCCAGCGTATTAATACGAATGACGCCGAGGAAGCCCTTCATAGTCATATAGGCCGATAGACCGAGAACCATAAACACAACGATGGACTTCAGATTACCGCCGCCAATGCGAACTAGAGTTTTGCTTCCACAACCAGAAGAAAGCACCATACCGAAACCAAATAGCGTGCTACCCACAATGGTAGATAGCCACAAGAACTTGCTGCCGGTATACATACTCTTTAATGGGTCAATCAAGCCAACATAAGACATCAGAGCAAAACCAACAATAGCAACACCAATAGCTAGGAACCATTGCTTCAAGCGACCCCAGCTAGACATAATAAAAATATCTGAAACTGCGCCCATGCTGCAAAAACCAGTTTTCTGCATGACTGCACCAAGCAAGAAAGTAATTGCAAAGGTAGCAAGTAAAACTGATTTGCTAAGGGAGGAAATATCTACCGCATCCATAATCAAAATTCTTTACTGAAATTATTTAAATTTATAAAACTGTTTATTGAGAAAGGCTGTCACATCTGCCTCGTCCTCAGGGAAAAGATCGAGACGGAGCTCTGTATTACACATTGCAACCATCGACTTTAAATTTTGGAGATTTTTAACCTTGCTATCACTGCGCGTGTAGATCATATCGCCATTGCCAAAGCCAGATTTCTTGGCGTGGCAGGCGTAGCATTTCTGCTGATCAATCTTCTTACCGTTCGCAAGATCCGGCGTTGCGTAAGCGGACAAATGCAGCCCGAAAAGAGCAACGAGAGTAAAGCTAAACTTAAGCAGTGTTAATTTCATTTGAAATCAGTCATTTAGCGAAGTAAACGACTATTTTAAAGCCCAGATGACAAATCTGCCCTATTCCGCCTGAATCGAGAGGTAAACGTTATAGGCATTCATGCGGTTTGCCGCCCTAAATAAGGGCATTCCTTCGTATTCTGACCAATCTGTCTGCTTATAGGCATCCTCGAAAGGATCCATATTTACAGCCGATTTGGTCATCGATTCACGTAGATACTTCAAATATTCCCTGGTGAAGCGGATATCTTCAGCTGGATTAGTTGAATAAGCGCCATGACCAGGAATGACGATGCTGGGGTTCAATGCCTGAATTTCATCCAAAGCATGCAACCATCCCCTACTATCTGCATTGCCCACAAAAGGAATTCGACCCCGGAATACTAAATCTCCTGCAAAGAGCACCCTCTCTAATGGAACGTAAATGATCAAGTCCTCCGGAGCATGGGCAGGACCCACCCTGCCGATCTTGAATTCAATTCCGCCGACTGTCAGCGTATAGCTTTGATCTATCCATACATCAGCACCAACAAGCTTAGTCGAAGCATTTACCCATGGGGCGAAATCAATCCGAGAAGCAATTAGTCTCTGCTTGGCAGTTTCAGAGGAGAGGTAATTTCTACCCTCACCCTGCGCATAAATCTTTGCACCAATTTTTTTAAACTCTTGAAGACCGTAAACATGATCAGCATGGTAGTGCGTCACAATAACTGCGACCACTTTCTGAGGCGTGATCTTTTTGATTTCATCAATCAACTTCTTCGCGAGAACCGGCGAACCTAAAGCATCAACTACAACTACACCTTTTGGCGTAATAACAAAACCTGCATTGGAAATGAAGTTCTGATTCTTACTACTACCCATTTCAGCAAAGCCTTGCACGAAATAAGTATGTGGCGCTACCTGGATAGGGTTAAGAAGTAAATCATCTGCAGCATAAACCGTTGTTACAGATAAAAAAATCGATACGACAAGGAGAAGGAGCGATCGCATCCGAACGGCCATCACGGCTAAAAATTAAGGCTTGATGTAAGCGAAATGATTTTGGTACTGAAGGTCGGCTACACGAACAACACCTGAGGGCGTGAAGTCAGTATCGAGAATAAATTGATCCTTCTTTAGGTTACGATTCTTTAAAGTAATCTCGCAGACCTCAAAACGAACGCCGCGTGATTTCAATGCGCCTATCAGAGGAGCATATTCAATTCCATTCTTCTTATCTTTTGCACCTTCCATCATGATGTCTACGCCATTGGCATGGGTAACAACAATGATCTTGGTTTGTGGAGATACATCCAAATGGTTGCGGATATTACGTAAACCTTTAATACCTTGAGTCTCCGCATCATCAATGTGATAAACAACTTCTGTTGGGCCTGCAGCATAAGTACCCAGAGACAAAAAAGTTAAAGAGGCTGCAAGGCACTGAAGTAATTTTTTCATAACGGATCTCTGATTAGTAAGAAATTAGATTGAAACCATACCTGGGTTATTTTTGACGCCTTTAATGATTGGCTCGTTTAGCTTCACAGCCTTAACAACCTTCACATCGCGTAAATGACGCTCGATTACATCCCAGATCGGCTCACCACCAACATTTCTAGCCTCTTCACTTACCGGCGCCCAACCTGCGACTTTATAAGTCTTGCTTGGGTCAATGTCCTTGCCGTTTAAGCGCATATCGCTAATGCGTTTACCTGCAGAGGCTGCAGGGTCGATGGTGTATTGCATACCGCCAACACGGACCATGTCACCACCCTGCTGGTAGTACGGATCAGGATTAAATAAGTTATCCGCCACATCCTCAAGAATAGTCTTGATTGTTTCACCAGTCATGTTTGTAACTGTGGTGTATGGATAGGTAATAGCGGTTTGATCTAACAAGTTTTCACGGGTGATGGCCTGTCCTGGCAACAAGCTAGTACCCCAGCGGAAGCCTGGGGAGAATGCAATCTCTGCATTCTTCTGAGCCATCAATCCATCTAAAATTAATTGATCGAAACTACCGTTGAAATTACCGCGACGATATAAGAGGCTATCGGTAGTGGCTAACTTTTCATTCAACTTTGTTTCATATGGAGCGCGAACTTTAGCGATCAACTTATTCATAGCCGGATCAGCCGGAATCATATTTGAGAAGATTGGGAAGAGTTTGTAGCGGAAATCAACAGGCTTGCCGCCCTTAACGTCAAAATCTAGCACGCCCAAGAATTTGCTATTGGATCCAGCATTGGTAACCAAGGTGACGCCACCTGAATTCTTCACCTTGACTGGGATTGGCACTCCATCATGAGTATGACCACCCATAATTGCATCAAGGCCGCTAACGCGTGAAGCCATCTTCAAATCGACGTCCATGCCGTTATGCGACAGCAATACAACGACTTTCGCACCTTTTGAGCGGACTTCATTAATCGTCTTTTGTAAATTCTCTTCCTGGATACCAAATGTCCAATCAGGAGTGAAATAGCGTGGGTTAGCAATCGGCGTATATGGGAAGGCTTGACCAATGATGGCTACTTGAATTCCGTTCTGCACTTTCATGACATACGGATTGAATACGGAGTCACCAAAGTCTGCCGTCTTAATATTTTGAGCAATAAAAGAAACCTTGCCCTTGAAATCACCATTCACGATTTCCATTACGCGCTTCTCACCTAAAGTCATTTCCCAATGCGGAGTCATGACATCAACGCCTAAGAGCAAGGCTGCATCGACCATATCCTGACCATTGGTCCAGAGTGCAGTTCCAGATCCCTGCCAAGTATCACCACCATCTAATAACAATGCGCCTGGACGACTGGATTTAATTTGCTTAATCAGGGTTGCCATGTGAGCGAAGCCGCCCATCTTGCCGTAATTCTGTGCTGCAGCTACGTAATCCAAGTAAGTGAAGGCATGGGCATCACGGGTGCCGGCAGCTATGCCATTTGCCTTAAGGAAGTATTCACCTACTAGATGGGGCGTCTTTCCTCCTTGAGCGCCAATGCCTAAGTTAACGTTAGGCTCACGGAAATAGATTGGCAGAAGTTGAGCGTGGCAATCTGTGAAATGAAGAAAGTGTACGTTGCCGAACTTAGGCAAGTCATAGAATTTTTTAGCTGTAGTTTGTGCATTAGCAAAATTGGACTGCAGACTCATGCCACCAGCAGAAGCAATTGCTAGTGCTTGCAAGAATTCACGGCGATTTAAAGACATAGTAATTCCTTAAGAAAACAGGCCTTTCGGCCTGTTTAGATGTGTTATTTATTCACAGGTGATTCTGGGTCAAGCAATAAAGCCATGACATCTTGAATCTGCTGCTCGTTCAGTAATTTGAAGTGAGCGAAACGAGGCATATTGCTGCAAGCGTTATACGCCTTGGAATTATTAATGCGATTCCAGGTGTAAGTCACCACCTCTTTAGAGTAGCCACGTAATTTTCCATAACCCGTTAATGATGGGCCAATATTTCCATAAGAAATTTCTTTAGGATCAATTTGGTGACAGTTGTAACAGCCACCGCCAATTGGGGTGTCTGCTTTATCTGTCCATGTGGCACCGCGACCGCTTTGCGCGATTTTTTCGCCATTCTTCCAGTCGCCGATGTACTTACCATCAGACGGCTGTTGAATCGAATCCATATTGATCTTCTGAATTTTCTCGCGCATCGCTTCGCCTTGTTTGCTGCCGGCAAATTGCGGATCAGAGCAGAACTTCTGTGTTGCGTCTTGATCAATACGATTTAATCCGGCAATACCATCAGCACGGAAACTATCTTGAATCATCTTATTGAATTTAGGATCATTCTTTTGCTGAGCCAGCGCAGGAGATTGCACCAAGCCAAACGCCAATATCAATCCAGAAATAGTTAAGAGCTGCTTTAAGTGTGTCTTTTTCATATTCGTCATCTCTTATCCATTAACGCTTTAAGCCAGGTGTTTCAACTGTGCCACCGTTAGCATTCTTGGCCATATACATAGACAAAGCCAAGGTAACGTCTGAGCCATAAATTGGGAATGGGAAACGCTGTTGACGGAAGCAATCATTGATACGTTGTTGCATTGTCCAAAATTGACCACTTGAGACGCGATAAGCTGGCCAGTAACCCCAACCTAAAGCAGCGCCCTTTTGTTCAGTAATATTAGGCAAATCTTGCAAACGAATACGCTTCCCAGTTTCAGCATGACATGATGCGCAAGAAAAATCCATTGGGCCGCCCTGGAAGAAGAAGGCGCGCTTACCTAGGTCATACATTTCTTTTTCTTTTGGATGGGCGGTACTTACCTTGATTTTGTCGCCCTTAGACTGAGTTACAACGTAAGCAACAATCGCCTCCATGTCCTTCTTAGGACCCTTTTGGAATGGCGCATCAATCATCTCTTGCGGATCACGACCTTGTAGTACCTGCATACAGGTCATCAGGCGAGATTCAAGATCTTGGACTTTGTTTGTATCTTTAAAGTAGCGCGGCAGTTGTGCCGCAGCACCTTTAACTACGCCTGGGCCTAAGCCTAAGTTACATTTTTCGAGCGTGGCATTTTTAGGGCCCGCTGGTTTTTTCCACAAATCCTCACCAGCCGCCTCGTAAAGCTCTGAAGGGTTGCCGTCTGCAATCATCTCTCGATATTTAGCAATATCGTCCGTAGCACTATTTTGTGCCGACACCGAAGATGTCATTGTTAATAAAGTTGCCACTAAACCAGTAGCTAACCCTAAGGTCAATTTACGCTGCATTTCCTACCCTTTCAGAACCACGGAGGCGGTGAAAAATTATTAAAGCAAAAAGCTATTAAGAAGCAGTCGCTTCGTCAGTGCGCTTATCGCCCTTGCTATCGATCCAGGTTACAGCAATCTTGTCACCCTTAGCACCCTTATATTTGAAGTTCAAGAATGGATCCTTGGAAACTGCTGGACCAAATTGACCATTAAATACATCTTTGCCATTGGCTTTTACATTAATTGTGCTGATAAACCAAGCAGGGATCGTTTTGCCAGAAGCGTCTTTACGCTGGCCTGATTCCATATCATGTTTCATCAAAATTTTTACATCTACTGTACCGCCATTTTCAGCAGCTCTTACGCGCATTGGATCAGCCATTTTGGTTCCTCTTTTATTCTGTGTTTATATATTCAGTTTGTGTTGTTTGTAATGCGGTATTAACCGCCGCAACCACCAAGCGTTACTTTGACTTCTTTAACGGCCATATTCCATTTGCCATCAGCTTTTACTAAGGCATAAACGTTG
Organism: Polynucleobacter sp. MG-27-Goln-C1; assembly: GCF_018881905.1. GTDB lineage: Bacteria > Pseudomonadota > Gammaproteobacteria > Burkholderiales > Burkholderiaceae > Polynucleobacter. Next base: position 464,337 of record NZ_JACVPM010000001.1, on the reverse strand, counting down.
GATGTTTGACCCATCTTGATGCGAGTAGTTACAAAAGAATCAGTGCCTGCTGGGATGAAGAATTGAGCTGCTAGTGCGCTCGGATTCTTTTCAACCAGAATAGCCATTTGCTCTGCTTTTAATGTTGTAGTGATTCCAACCGGAACTACGGCACCATTTTCAGCAATATCTGGAGCATTCAAAGTAACAGCAGACGATTTGTCTGGGCTACCAGCGCCAAGGATTTTAAAAACGTCATCAAGGCTTTTGCCTTCAAATGCCGCTTTATTCCACTCTTGCGCTTGCGCTACGCTAATGAGCCCGGTTGAGGCCATCAGACCAAATACTGCTGAGTACTTCAATAGACTGCGACGCTGCTGATTCATAAAAACTCCTTTATTAATCTTTACCTACAAACATAAGCTATTTTGCTTCAAAACCTGCAATTAACTACTAAATTTAAATCATTTACCGCCAGAAAGCATCCAAGTTACCAAAGTCTTGCGATCTTCATCGGAAAGCTGAGCTTGGGGCGGCATTGGGATTGAACCCCATACCCCAGCTCCACCTGCCTTAACCTTGGCCATTAACTTGTCCAGAGCACCACTCTGACCATCATATTTCTTGGCAATATCAGCTATAGATGGGCCAACTAGCTTTGCATTGGGAGCATGGCAGGCAGAGCAATTCTCGCTTTGAAATAAAGCTGCCGGACCTTTTTTAGCAGCTGAATGCGTATCCTTAGCATGAGCCAAACCTTCACCAGATGAACCAGGCAATGCCTTTAACGGTGGTTTAGTTGAATCTGAGCCGCGATATGGTCCGTACATACGGTTTTGCTCTGCAATATTGCCATGCGCATCTCGAGCAAAGTCAGGCAATGTTGAGCCAATTTGGACAAAAGGTACGCAATTATGCATACAGGCGTTTCCATTGACATCCGGTTTACCGGTGACATTCCAGAAGCCATGTTTGGTAGTCATGCCATTGCGATTGGGCATTTTGACTTCTGCAATATTGGTATTGCTCAGTACAAAATCATCCGGAACGATTTCTCCAAGACTCAAGATGAAGGCAACTAAAGCATAAGTGTCATCTGGCGTGAGTGATCTTGGCGCATTCCATGGCATTGCACGATAGATGTAGTCCCACAAAGTAGATACCGTAGGCACTTTCATTAATGTAGTTCTTTGGGGTTGCTTCATATCCTTTAGGGAGGCAACGCGGCCAGTCTTTACATCATCCTTGGTAGTTCCGCCTGCAATAGGAGTAAAGATTTCATTGGACTCACCAAATGTGCCGTGACAACTTGCGCATTTAGCCTCCCAAATTACCTGCCCCTGTTCGACCGAGCCAGATCCCTTTGGCAAACCCTTGAAGTCTGGGCGTACATCAATATCCCATGCCGCAACCTCTGCAGGAGTTGCCGTTCTTCCAATGCCAGGAAACTTGGCGGAACTAGATTGCGCAAATGATGACTGCGCAGTAATTGCGATGAGCGCTACAAATCCTAGACGGACGCTAAATTTATCCAACTTGAACATTGCTCACCTCGCCGTTTGAATCCAATTTCCATGATTGAATTGCATTGTTGTGATAAATCGATCGTGTACCGCGTACATTACGCAGCGTCTTAATCGAAGGTTGAATGTAGCCCGTGTCATCCATCGCTCTCGATTGCATGATGGCGGGAGATCCATCCCAAACCCAATCGATATTGAATCGAGTAATCGACTTAGTAAGAACTGGTGTTTCAAGGCGAGCAGTGCGCCAGTTATTGCCACCATCAAAAGAAACATCCACACGCGTGATTTTTCCGCGACCCGACCAAGCCATGCCACTCACGTTGTAGAAACCTTTATCTAGCAACTGCTGACCACCTGATGGAGTGGTGATAACCGATTTACATTCTTGAATTGATGCGTATTGGCGGTGATCGCCGTTAGGCATGAGCTCGATATAGTGAACAGCCTCATCCTTAGCATTCCATGGAGCATCACCCACTTCAAGGCGACGTAACCATTTAACCCAACTGACACCCTGAACTCCTGGTACAACCAAGCGCAATGGGAATCCATTTTCAGGGCGCAACATCTCACCGTTCATTGCCCAGGCAACGATCGTGTCATTCAGGCAGCTTTCGAGGTTGATAGTACGGGTCATGCCTGAACCATCACCGCCCTCGGCCAGCATGAACTTCCCTTTTTTAAGGTCAGCACCACACTCCTCAAGTAATACTTTTAAAGGAACGCCTGTGAACTCACAGCAAGAAAGCATGCCGTGTGTATATTGAACAGTAGGTACGGCAACGTTACCCCACTCCAATCCAGTGTTAGCGCCGCACTCGATGAAGTGTGTACGAGAAACGGAAGGCAGACGCATCAAATCATTCATTGTGAAAACGCGTGGGTTCTTCACTAAGCCATTGATCATTAAGCGATGAGTTTCAGGATTCAGGTTGTACCAACCCTGGTGGTGACGCTCAAAATGCAATCCATTTGGTGTAATGGTGCCAAACAAACCTTGCAATGGAGTGAAAGCAACCGAAGCTGCTGAAACACGAGTTAAACCCGGAGACTCACGACGAATTAAATTTGATTCATATATCGACGGAACTCCGTAAGGCATTGTTGCTACATTCTTACCAAGAGTAGTTTGCCACTCTTGCTTTTCTAGAATAGCTGGATCACCATCGCCTGCAGCCATGGCATACGGGGCCACTATACCGGCTGCTGCGCCACCAATGGCGGACATAAATCCTTTGCGCAAGAAACCACGGCGCTTTTCATCCAGCCCATTTGCATTGATATCCGCAATGAGTTCTTGGGAAATAAAATGCTCAGGCGCCTTAACTAGGCGAGCCCGATTGACTGGCTTTTCGATAGCGCTAATATCTTGCGCGCTGATCTCTATTTGTTTTTTGGTCATATGATCTCTACTTTGATGAATAGATACTTCAAAAATTAATGCAAACTCTCAGCAATCTTGGCGCAAACCGTTTGGCACATCTCGACAGTAGCGTTATCTGCAATCGAGTAAAAAACCGTTGTGCCTTCCTTACGCCTCAGCAAGATCCCCGCCTTGTGAAGCGCTGAAAGATGACGTGAAACATTGGCTTGGCTAGAGCCACATAACTCAACGACTTCAGAAACAGACTTTTCGCCACTACATACTGCATACATGATGCGAAGGCGTGATGGCTCAGAAAGAACATTGAAATATTCGGCAACGCGAGCGAATACCTTTTCCATCGCTTCTGGAGAAAGATCTTTAGTAGCTTTTTTGACTTTTGCTTTGATATTCACTGGAGATTAATAATATATGCGTATACGTGCATATATTGGACACCCAAGGCTCGAAGACTTATATAGTGGGATACCCTAGCCCGCAAAGGCAATACAATCAAAATAATGGATATTGATGCAATTCTGCTGTCCTTAAAGCTCGCTTTTTGGACCATGGCTTTGATGCTGCCATTTGGGATATGGGTAGCTCATAAACTGGTGAAGCTCAATAAAAGCCGACCCTGGCTTGAAGCGGCCTTGGCCCTTCCTTTGGTGCTTCCACCAACTGTTTTGGGCTATTACTTTCTAGTTTCTTTTGGCAACACCAGTATTTTTGGCATTCCCCTCGTATTTTCTTTTACTGGGATCCTGATCGCCTCATTGATCGTGAATATCCCATTTGCAATTCAACCCATCCAGAGGGCATTTGAAGCCATTAATCCTGAAATCAGGGAGGCTGCTCAAGTTAGCGGCCTAAGCAATTGGCAAATCTTCCGTTTGATTGAGTTACCGCTCTCTTGGCGAGGCATCACTGGTGCAGCAGCCCTTACCTTTGCCCACACCCTTGGAGAATTCGGCGTTGTACTTATGGTTGGCGGCGCAATACCCGGAGAGACAAAAACTGCCTCTATTGCCATTTATGACAAAGTTCAGGGCTTTGATACCGCTGGTGCCGGTGCATTAGCGCTGGTACTCCTGGGAATATCTCTTGTATGCATTGCGCTCTCATACGGAATATTTGGTCGCAACCCAAATCAACGCAGAGGCTTAAGCTGATGCTAAAAGTAAAGATCAGCCAGGCATTGCCAAGCCCGCTACAAATTAGCCTGGAATGTGCGCCAGGGGAACTGCATGCTTTGGTTGGGCCCTCTGGAAGTGGGAAAACTACAGTCCTAAGAACTATTGCCGGCTTAAACAAGCCTGCCAGCGGAAAAATTGAATGTTATGATGAGACCTGGTTTGAGGCTGACGGTCTAGGGAACAAGGTACAACAACTGTCCCCTGCAGAACGCTCTTGCGGATTCTTATTTCAACAGTACGCGCTCTTTCCACATCTCAGCGCTTTGGATAATGTATCAATCCCGCTGCAAAATTCTGGCCTCAATAAAACTCAGCGCAAGGAAATCAGCCTAGATCTGCTTGATCGCATGGGCATCGCTAGTCTTGCAGATCGCATGCCGCATCAATTATCTGGAGGCCAACAGCAACGTGTTGCCCTCGCAAGAGCTCTCGCAAGGCAACCTAAAGCCTTACTATTGGATGAGCCGTTTTCAGCCATTGATGCACCAACACGCCAAGGTTTGTATAAGACATTGGCTGAACTGCGAACTGATTTAAATATTCCCATCCTCCTAGTTACGCATGACTTACGCGAGGCTGACTTATTGGCGGATCGAATTACTGTAATAGACCAAGGTATTAGCCTACAGACGGCAGCGCCACAAACACTTTTTCAGAAGCCAAGAAATTCAAGGGTTGCTGAATTAGTGGGTATCAGCAATATGTTTCATGGCGTCTTTGATGCCGGCAAATTAAGCTGGGATGGCTGCGAACAAGTCTTTAACGTTGCTGACAAAGGTAAGATTCCACCTAAAGCACGAGTGGCTTGGGTTATTCCCCAGAGTGGTTTAAGTGTTCATAACGCACCAAGCAGCGCCAGTGTGCCAGCCATCGTTGAAAAGATGAGCAGTCTAGGTCAAATAGCAGTCATTCAATTGAGAATTCAGGATAGTGAAAACACGATTGAGTGGGAAGCCTCATCAGCCGAAGTGAAAAGGCTGCAAATGGAAGTTGGCTACTTGATGTATCTTGAGCTGGATGGAAATCAAATTCACATCATGCCTTTAAGGCCAATTAACGATCCGCGTAGATTTCAAGAATCCACAAGCCCTAATTAATTTTTTTAGAAACTAATCCGAGCAAGGCTGACATGCCCGTATGCCTCGGCCCTTCAGATAACTCTTTTTCGTAGCACTCTAGATCGAGGATTTCAAATCCCTGACTGAGTTCACGAATCATTTCTTCTGTATACAAGTGCTCAATTAGAGATGGGCCACCTGTTTTGTATTCCAATTGCTTTGGTGTATAGCCTTGCAGAATAAATAGGCCGCCAGGTTTCAGAGTCTGGTGTACCTGCTTAAAAATCCTGGCACGCATTTCTGGATCGGCAAATTGGATGAAGATGCCAATGACAGCATCATAAGCATTCATCTGCCAATCAAAACCATCGGTATCGCAAAGGCTGTATTGGATACTAACTTGATTGTCATTAGCAAATTGCTTAGCCTTAGCAAGAGCGATGTCAGAAACATCAAAGCCGGTAACATGCAATCCCTGCTTTGCAAGCCAAACGCCATTGCGCCCTTCTCCGTCGGCAATGCAGAGAACAGAATTATTAGGCTTTAGATATTGAGCAGTTTTCTGGACGAGATATTCATTTGGCTCTTTGCCAAAGATAAATTCTTCCTTATCAAAACGCTCATTCCAGAACTGGGTAGCATCAGCAAAACTCATTTTGGTTCCGACCTTCAATTAGCGTTTATGCAATTACTTCTTGAGGCCACCAACGAGGTCATTCTTTAAATCAACCACGTTTTCCAGTCCAACGGCAATGCGCACTAAGCCATCGGTGATACCTGCGGCCTTACGTGCCTCTGGAGTAACGCGGCAGTGAGTGGTGGTTGCAGGATGCGTAATCGTTGTGCGAGTGTCGCCCAAATTTGCGGTGATTGAGCAAAGCTTGGTTTGATTGATGAGTTTGAATGCAGCCTTCTTGCCACCCTTTAGAGTGAAAGACAAAATGGCGCCGCCCGCTTTTTGTTGACGTTTAGCTAGAGCATGCTGAGGATGTGACTTCAGGCCAGGATGATAGACACACTCTACCCCTGGCTGCTTTTCTAGCCATTGAGCGATTTCCAAAGCATTCTGACTCTGCTGCCTCATACGTAACTCAAGAGTCTCTAAACCCTTTAAGAAAACCCAAGCATTAAACGCTGAAAGTGTTGGTCCAGCCGTTCTTACGTAGGGAAATACTTTGCCCATGATGAAATCATTGCTACCCACAATAGCACCACCAACCACTCTGCCCTGACCATCTAAATACTTCGTTGCCGAATGAATGACTACATCAGCACCTAATGCTAGCGGTCTTTGCAAAGCTGGTGTGCAGAAACAGTTGTCGACTGCAAACAGAGCCTTCGCCTTTTTTGCAATCTTAGAAATAGCTTTGATATCGGCAATTTCAGTTAAGGGATTGGAAGGCGTTTCCAGATAAAACAGCTTGGTATTTTCTTGAACGGCATTCTGCCAAGCCTTGGTATCAGATAAATCTACATAAGTAGTGGTGATGCCAAAGCGTCCCAAGATGTTGCTAAACAATTGGATGGTGGCACCAAAAACAGAGCGAGAGCAAACCACATGATCGCCTGCCTGAAGATGAGACATTGCCATTGTCAAAATGGCAGCCATTCCAGAGGACGTAGCAATACAGGCTTCACCACCCTCTAAGGCAGCAAGGCGATCCTGAAACATGCTGACTGTGGGATTGGTGAAACGAGAATAAATAAAGCCCTGATCTGCATGAGCAAAACCATCTGCAGCCAATTCAGCGCTATCGAAGCAAAAGCTAGAAGTTAAGAACATCGCCTCTGAATGCTCTTGGTATTCAGCGGTACGACGAGTTCCAGCGCGAACCGCTAGGGTTTCAAGCGCAAGCTTTGAGAAATCAGGTTTTTTGCGGGTAGTTTTACTCTTCATACCGCTATTTTGACACCGAATTACAGAATTGCCTCAGACACGTATGTCTGAGGAACTCGATCGTTGTTTTTAGTCTTCTGTAGCTAAATGCAAATGCAGCTGTGAGCGTGCAAAATCACTGGAGTCACGTTGACGGTCAGCCTTAGCCTCAGAGGTATTGCGAGCCGCCTCTAGAGCATCTAAGTAGGACTCATTGATATCGCCAGTGATGTAGTGACCATCAAAGCATGAGGCTTCAAAGTGCTGAATATTAGGGTTGATATCCTTCACAGCCTGCTTCATGTCTTCAACACTTTGGTAGATCAACTGATCAGCACCGATCATCTTATTGATCTCTTCGTCAGTGCGCCCATAGGCCACCAACTCGCTACGCGTTGGCATATCAATGCCATAGACATTCGGGAATCGCACGGGAGGTGCTGCAGAAGCAAAAATAACCTTCTTGGCACCAGACTCGCGTGCCATCTGCACAATCTCAAATGAAGTGGTTCCACGAACAATGGAGTCGTCCACAATCAATACCGTCTTGTCTTTGAACTCAATACGCATGGCATTCAGTTTCTGACGAACGGATTTCTTGCGAACGGCCTGACCAGGCATGATGAAGGTTCTACCGATATAGCGATTCTTAAAGAAGCCTTCGCGGTAGTCAACACCTAGACGCTTAGCAACCTGCATGGCTGCTGGACGACTAGAGTCCGGAATCGGCATCACCACATCAATCTCACCCGGAATCGTTTCTTTACGAATTTTCTCGGCAAGGTAATCACCCATGCGCATGCGCACGTTGTAAACGGTAACACCATCAATTGTCGAATCAGGGCGAGCCATGTAAACGTATTCGAAAATGCAAGGTGTCAAAACTGCATCGGCTACGCATTGACGTGAGTAAAAATTACCATCTAAATCAATGTAAATAGCCTCGCCTGGATTGACATCGCGAACAAAAGTAAAACCAAGACCATCAAGCGCAACTGACTCAGAGGCAATCATCCACTCCGGTCCCTTAGGTGTGTCAATACGTCCAATACATAAAGGACGAATACCAAATGGATCACGGAATGCCAATAAGCCATAACCAGCTATCAATGAAACAACCGCATAAGAGCCTTTAACGCGCTTAGTTACTTGGGTAACGGCGTTGAACATAGCGCCCTCATCCAATGCAGCGCTATTAGTTTCTTTTTGAAGTTCATCAGCAAGTACATTCAAAAGAACTTCTGTATCAGAGCTGGTGTTGATATGGCGGCGATCACGATAGGCCATCTCTACGCGTAAGCTGGCAGCATTGGTAAGGTTACCGTTATGGGCCAAGATAATGCCGTAAGGTGCACTAACGTAAAACGGTTGCGCTTCTTCTTCGCTACTCGCAGAACCAGCAGTTGGGTAACGAACCTGGCCAATGCCGGCGCTACCTATCAGACTACGCATATTACGAGTTCTAAATACATCTCGTACCAAACCATTTGCCTTATGCATTGTGAATGAGTTGCCATTCATTGTTGCCATGCCGGCAGCATCTTGACCGCGATGTTGCAAGAGCAACAGTGCGTCATATATCAGTTGATTAACTGGGGAGTGGGAAACTGTTCCAACGACGCCGCACATAAGCCTAGATCCCTATTGTTAATGAAGGTGTAATGGTGGGTGTAATTTTAGGCATTGCATCACCTAATTGTTTTGCCCAATCGGCTGGAAGCCAATTTTTGATTAAACCAGTTGCCATGTCGATAGCTGGGCGAGTAATTGCTTTTTGCCAAGCCATACTTTGAGGGATTGGGGTCAAAGCCGCTAATGTCGCCATTACAACCACGACCACACCGCCACGCGCTAGACCAAAAATAAGACCCAGAAAACGATCTGTCATGCTGAGCCCAGCAGACAAGATGATTTTTTGAATCACATTGCCAACCAAGCCACAAACAATCAAGGTCAAAATAAATAAAATCAGAAAGCTCACACCTAAGCTCAGGAGCTCATCCATATGAAAAGTTGATAACCATTCAACGGAAAGATAGTTGGTGTAGTGATAGGCAACCCAAGCAGCAACAAACCAAGATGCTAGTGCCAGCACTTCTTTAAATAGACCTCGAGAAATGCCCACCAAAGCAGAAACCAATAACACTACTAGGGTGAAGTAATCCACCGTAGTTAACTTCAAGGTGGATAAATATTCCATTAAGGTGCTCCAACCTCAACCAGCCTTGGAGATAGACCCATGGCTTTGACTTTTTTCTCGGCAGCCTCAGCTGCATCCTTATCCGCAAATGGGCCAGCCCTCAATACATAAAGCTTTGCACCATCGGTACCCGTTTTATTGAGTACATAGTTAGGAATCTTTTGATCCTTCATTTTCGCGATCCAGCCCTTGGCACGATCTTCGGAAGCAAAGGCACCAATCTGAATAACGTACTTGCCAGAACCTGCTTTTTTCGGAAGCTCTTCGGTTTTTGCTTTGGTAGTCGTATTGGGCGCCGCAACCACTTCTTCACCAGCAGCCAATCCAATAGAGTTGGCTTTAGGAACTGCAGGTGCTGGTTTAGCATCAGCCTTTACTTCAGGTTTTGCTTCAGGTGTTGGCGCAACTACAATTTCTTTTTCTTTTGCGGGTGCTTCAGCTACTACTGCAGGTTTAGCTTTGTCATCATTCGCAGGCATTGCAGCATTTGGCGCTGGAAGGCTGGTAACGATGTTGACAGCAATATCATTATTTACAGACTTAGGCTTGCTATCCAAGATACGGGGTAAGCCCACGACTGCGATCAGCACCAATACAGCGGCTCCAATCAAACGATGTCGGGCACGTTGTTGCTCAGGATCTTCGGTAAGCGCAAGTTCTTCATTCTCTTGAGCGCGCTGAAAACTGCGGGGGGCTAATTTATTGACGGTACGACGACCCCTCACTGAACCTCGGTCAAGGTCTTCAGTCACAGGGTTTCGCTTAAAAAGCTTCGGTAAACGAATCATGGATCAATGCGCCTGGTTGTTTCGATATGCCATTACGCCGGCAACGGTATAGAAGGATCCGAAGGTGACAATTCTATCACCCTCACCAGCCTTAGAAAGCGCTTTTTGATAAGCTGCAGCGGGATCTGGGAAGCATTCAATCCCCCCATCTTCACCATTTTTAACGGCTACCCCCAGCTCTACAAGCCTCTCGGATAGGGCTGTAGCAGTGGCGGCTCGCGGAGTCGGTAAGTCAGTACAAAACCAAAAATCGACGCTATCCAATAAGGGCTTAATAACTCCAGATATATCCTTGTCCGCCATTGCCCCAAAAATGGCGTAGGTGTAGGGGTGATAGCCCATTTTCTCCAAGCCCTGCCCCAAAGTAGCAGCCGCATGAGGATTGTGCGCAACATCCAGAACAACGGTAGGTTGGCCAGGCAGCACCTGGAAGCGACCAGGTAACTCCACCAATGCAAATCCATTACGAATATCTTGAGCGCTAACCGGTAGGCGTTGATGCAATGCCATCAGGGCTGCAATCACAGCAGAGGCATTAAGGATCTGATTAGCCCCCCGTAAGGCGGGATATCCAAGGCCGCTAAAGCGTTTTTGACGCCCCGCCCAACCCCACTGCTGCTTATCACCCTGAAAGTTATAGTCGCGACCTTGAAGCCATAAATCACAACCCAACTCTTCAGCATAATCAATAAGAGATTGCGGCGGAACAGGGTCACCACAAACCGCAATAGCACCAGCACGAAAAATTCCTGCCTTTTCACGTCCAATAGCTTCACGAGTGCCGCCCAGAAAATCGGCGTGGTCAATATCAATACTGGTCACTATTGCGCAATCCGCATCAATGATGTTGACGGCATCTAGGCGTCCACCCATACCAACTTCAAGTACAACAGCATCTAAATTCGCCTTGGAAAATAAATGCATGATTGCCAAGGTAGTGAATTCAAAATACGTTAGGGTTGGGGCATCTACTAGGCTGACCCGAGCCTTTTCAACGGCGGCAAAATGTTCTAACAAGAGATCATCTTTGACCTCTTCACCATTTATTCGAGCGCGCTCGTTAAAGTTGAGTAAGTGTGGAGACATATGACAACCTACTTTATAGCCAGATGCCAACAAAATACTTTCGAGATAGGCACAAGTCGAGCCCTTACCATTGGTGCCAGCCACTGTAATAACAGGGCATTCGAAATGAAGCCCTAACGCTGCCTTGACTCGATTGATACGGTCAAGGCCCATGTCAATACCGACAGGGTGAGCTGTTTCGAGGTGACTAAGCCAAGCCGCTAGGCTAGAAAAAAGAATGGGGGGTTGGTGTGCGGAACTCAAGCGCTTTATACAGCTGCGCTACCCGCAATCGCAGGCTCAGGAAGTTGCTGGAGCAAAGCCAACAGACGAGCAATTTCACCGCGCATTTGGCGACGATCCACAATCATGTCAATGCCACCTTTTTGCATCAAAAACTCAGAACGCTGAAAGCCTTCTGGTAATTTTTCACGAACAGTTTGCTCAATCACGCGTGGACCTGCAAAACCAATCAATGCTTTTGGTTCAGCCATCACAACATCGCCCATAAAGGCGAAGCTGGCAGAAATTCCACCCATCGTTGGGTCTGTTAATACGCTGATATATGGCAAACCTTTTTTAGACAGCAAGGTCAACATCGAATTTGTCTTGGCCATCTGAAATAAGGAGAGCAAGCTTTCTTGCATACGCGCGCCACCAGTTGCTGTGACACAGATAAAAGCGCACTTCTTAGCAATAGCCTCTTGAACACCACGAGCAAAACGCTCACCAACAACTGAACCCATCGAGCCGCCCATGTACTGGAACTCGAAACACGCTGCTACAACAGGAATGCTTTCAATCTTGCCGCCAAGAACGATTAAGGCCTCGGACTCACCAGAGGCATCATTCGCCTCTTTAATACGGTCTGGGTATTTCTTTGAATCTTTAAATTTCAGTGGATCGATTGGATAGATGTCAGCACCGATCTCATAACGACCCTTTTCATCCAACAAGCTATCCAAACGCAAACGTGCACCGATACGCATATGGTGACTGCATTTAGGACAAACCGAGAGATTAGCTTCAATATCTGTGCTGTAAAGAACAGTTTCACAGCTAGGGCACTTAACCCAAAGTCCTTCAGGAACAGATTTGCGGTTAGCAGGATCCGTATGTTGGATTTGTGGGGGTAGTAATTTATCGATCCAGCTCATCAGTTTTTAACTATCCAGTGCATTAACTATCTAAAGCGACGCGAATTTCACGTATGAAGGTTTCAAGTGATTGTACCGCTTGCCCAGGGGCAGAATCTTCCAAAAGTCGAATAATCCGACTACCAATTACCACCGCATCTGCTGTTTTTGATACTGCACGGGCACTTTCAGCGTCATTAATACCAAAACCCACTGCGATCGGGATCGGGGTTGCTTCACGGATCTTAGGAATGATGCTAGCGACATCTTGGGTATTTAGGTGGGATGCACCAGTTACACCGCGCATGGACACGTAATAGATATAACCAGAAGCTATTTTGGCAGCATCCTTTATGCGTTCTGGTGATGAAGTTGGCGCCAATAGAAAAATTGGGTCAACACCAGCAAGCTTCATACGAGCAGCAAAATCCTCGCACTCTTCTGGCGGGTAGTCCACCACGAGAACACCATCAACACCGGCAGCTTTGGCCTCAGTTGCAAAGCGCTCTGCCCCCATTTGCTCCACAGGGTTGGCATATCCCATCAAAACTACCGGGGTATTAGTGTCGAGCTTCCGAAATTCTTTCACCATGTCCAGGCAACCGTGCAAAGTAACGCCCTGAGTGAGTGCCCTTTCAGATGATCGCTGAATGACTGGTCCATCAGCCATAGGATCCGAAAAAGGAACTCCGAGTTCGATCACATTAGCGCCACCACGAACCATTGCATGCATTAATTCAACGGTGAGTTTTGGATCTGGGTCACCAGCAGTAATAAAGGGAATGAGCCCTTTCTTGCCAGAAGCTTTTAGTTCATTAAAGAGTGCGGTAATTTTTGACATGGCAATTCGTAATTATTATTTTTTTGTAATTTCGTGAGTGACTTCGAATTAACCTTCGGAGCCTGTCGCTTGTGCAACGGTATGCATATCTTTATCACCGCGGCCAGACAGGTTCACCAAGATGGTTTTATCTTTAGAGAGTGTTGGCGCCAATTTGCACGCATAAGCAATTGCATGTGAAGACTCTAAAGCGGGAATGATGCCTTCGATACGACAGCAATCATGGAAAGCTTTAAGTGCCTCTTCATCTGTTACCGCAACATAGTCGGCTCGACCTGAATCTTTTAACCAAGCATGCTCAGGACCAACGCCAGGATAATCCATACCAGCAGAAACAGAGTGCGTTTCAGAGATCTGACCGTTCTCATCTTGCAATAAATAGGTTCGGTTACCGTGCAATACACCTGGCTTACCAACACAAAGTGCTGCAGAGTGAAGACCACTATTTAAGCCATGGCCTGCAGCTTCAACACCAACCAATTTCACTTCTGGGTAATCGATATAGGGATAGAAAATACCCATCGCATTAGAGCCGCCGCCAACACATGCCATGACATAGTCAGGCTGGCGTCCAGTCATTTCAGGCATCTGTACTTTGCACTCTTCACCGATCACACTCTGAAAATCTCGCACCATCATCGGATATGGGTGTGGACCTGCCACAGTACCAATGATGTAGAAAGTATCCTCAACGTTGGTAACCCAATCTCGCATCGCTTCGTTGAGCGCATCTTTAAGAGTTTTCGTTCCTGATTCAACAGGCACTACTTTTGCACCAAGCAATTTCATACGAAATACGTTTTGAGCTTGGCGCGCTACGTCAACAGAACCTTGATACACGGTGCAATCCAAACCAAAGCGTGCGCAAATAGTTGCAGTAGCAACGCCATGCTGCCCCGCTCCCGTTTCAGCAATGATTCGCGGCTTACCCATACGCTTAGCCAACATCGCTTGACCAATGACGTTATTAATTTTGTGTGCGCCTGTGTGATTTAAATCTTCGCGCTTGAGATAGATTTGCGCACCACCCAGCATCTCACTCCAACGCTTGGCGTGATACACCGGTGATGGACGACCTACAAAATGCTTGAGCTCGTAATGAAACTCTTCTAAGAATTCTGGGTCGTATTGGTATTTTGCGTAAGCCGCTTTGAGTTCATCCAAAGCGAACATGAGCGTCTCAGAAACAAATACGCCACCGTAAGGACCGAAGTGCCCTCGTGCATCTGGCTTATCGTACATAAATACCTCTTTTGATTAGTTACAGCAAATGATTAGGTTGATGTGCTTGCATCTGCGGCTCGCACTGCCTCAATAAACTGCTTCATCAAGGCGTGATCTTTTACACCCTTGCTGATTTCAACGCCGCTAGAGACGTCAACCGCGCAAGGATGAAGACGAGCAATGGCTTCGCCCACGTTGTGAACGTTCAATCCACCACTCAAAACGACCCGAGGCGCGTTTGCGCTTATCCATGCTTGTGGAATTCCTGACCAATCAAAAGGAACGCCCCCTCCACCGTAACTCTCAACAAGAGCATCGAGCAAAAAGGCGTTTGCTTGCCTATATTGTAGGGAAAAATCATCAAATGCGAAGCCTGCCCCAACGCGTGCAGCCTTCATCCATGGCTGCCCCGCAGCTAGACGCTCACAGTCCTCAGGGGACTCATCTCCATGAAACTGCCATAAGGTAATAGAGGCAGCCGCCCTAATAGCCTCAAATTCAGCATCTGTGGCGTTTACAACCAAGCCGACGGCATCTACCCCAGCTGGAAGCCTGGAAATCAATGCGGCAGCAATATTGGGGGTTACAGACCTTGGGCTTGGTGCATAGAAGACGAAGCCAACGGCATCTACTCCAGCGGCAACAGCAGCATCCACATCCGCAGGCGTCTTGAGACCGCAGATTTTGACCCTAGTACGTCCAGGAGAGTTAGTAAGTAAGCCCATATGGGAAATGATAAGGCCTTGAGCAAATAAAGACCTGCTTAGGCGAATACCGCCTTAGGTAACCAAGAATTTGCAAGCCAAGGCTTTGGTATCTGAAACCCATCTGGATAGGCAATTTGAGCCAAATAGAGCCCAGCCGGCGAAAACGTAGGCGCAGCAATGCTGCGATCTTTAGCAGCCAAGACTTCTGCCATCCATCCTGATTTTTGCTTGCCAACGCCGATTTGAATAAAGCTTCCCACTAGATTGCGTACCATGTGATGCAAAAACGCATTCCCTTTAATCTTGAAATACAACCAAGGCTCATTCGAGAAAATCTCGATGGAATACATCGTTTTTACTGGAGTCTTACTTTGACACTCTGAGGATCGGAATGAGGTGAAATCATGTTCGCCAATCAAGCATTCGGCAGCCTCTCTCATAGCATCAACATCAAACCAACGATCTGCTGGAAGCATGACATAACCAGCGCGATCTGCGGCCATTGGTGAGCGGCATGGTCCGGCATGCAATGCGTAGATATAAGTACGCTCATGAGCAGAATACCGAGCACTAAATTCTTCAGGAACAACTATAGCCCAGTTAACCACTATTGATTCTGGCAAGAAAGTATTAACACCCCTGACCCACGACCAGTTTTCTCGCTCAACATCAACATCGAAGTGAACAACCTGACCTAAGGCATGAACCCCTGTATCTGTCCTGCCGGCTGTAATAACGCGAATAGGATTCGCATTGGCGGCATCAACTCCCACAAATGATGAAATGGCTTTTTCTAATTCGTCTTGAATCGTCCTCTGACTTACTTGGGACTGCCATCCTGAATAGGGGCTGCCATCATATTGAAGGCCAAGAGCGATGCGCATAATACCGCTTAAGAATTTCTGTGCGATAGCTCAGCCAATAAACCCTGAGCCTCGATCGTAATTGCAGGATCAATTGAACTGCCAATATGGACAATTTCTTGAAGTGATTTTTTGGCAGCTGAAAAATCTTCTATGGTGATGTAGGCACGAGCAAGATTTAGTTTTACACGAAGAGCATCAGCAAGTGGATTGACCTCTGCAGTTGGAGGCTGGGTAGATTTTTTAACGGGCGTTAAATCCAGATCAATTCCAGCGAACAGTGCTTTTGCACGATCTGGCATTGCACCATGAGCCGGATGATGCTCCTTGCTAGTTGAGGCAACTTTGGGTATTTCGCCTGAAAAATTGCGCACTTCAGAACGACGGGCATTTTTTGCCAACAACCACAGTAAAAGACCTGTAAGGCCCATTAATACCAAAGCAAAGATTGCCGGCGCAAATCCACCTAAACCAAAAGAACCATCATTTTTAGTGGATGCGGATGACTTGCCCTTGGCTTGGTCAAGAAGTCGTTGCAAATCAGCAATATTCTTTTCAAGTTCAGCGACACGCACCCGAGTCTGCTCCAGCGCTTTTTCTTGAGCGACTAAATCTTCTGTGTAGCGGCGCTCTTCAGAACTGCCTTCAGCACTTGATCCAATTTTGAGGCGATCTTTTGCAGGCGCATCGGTACCATTTTTTAAATTAGCGCCACCTTGAGCCCCACCCTTTGCATCACGCTCAGATAGCCACTGCGCATTAGACTCGGCTACAAATTGCTGAGCCTCTGCTGGGCTAATCGAGCGCAATAAAGCCTGATTTGGTTGATTGAGTTCAGCACCAGCCTCTAAGCGATTAATACTACCGCTAGCAAATGCATCGGGGTTGGCTTTAAACAAAGCCATCATGGTTTGATCTAGCGTAGCACCCTGCAATTGAGGGGCTAACTGAGCCGCAATTTCAGATAGTGTTTGACCAGGCCTTACTAGAATTTTTTGAGCATCACCCAGCAGCAATGTATAGGTCTTAGTAAGGCTTCCCGCAGACCAATTCAGTGTGACTAAGACGTCCAAGAATGGATCATCCGTCATTGGCACCGACTCAACCGTCTCCAACAAAACCATCAACTGCTCTTGTTGATTACGATAAATCATCGCCTGAGGATTCAGGGCGAGTATCTTTTGAGATATTCCTAAACGATCGTAGGCTGCCTTGTTAGTAATACCAACATTCAAACTCGAGAGCGCAGATTGCTCATCTGCAGTAACCCGAATCGGAAACTCTACTTTGAGTGGTTCACCAGGTCTAGAAAGTAGTTTTGGGGAGCCAAGAGAAATGGCCCCTGCCGCACTTGACCAACTTAGCCAAACTAAGCAAAGTGCTCTTGCAAACTGAATTTGGCTAAATCTGAGCATTAGTGCTCTAGCAAGATGCGGAGCATACGGCGCAATGGCTCAGCAGCACCCCACAAGAGTTGATCGCCAACAGTAAAGGCACCAAGGTACTCAGGTCCCATAGCCATCTTATGGAGACGACCAATGGGCACTGTCAAAGTGCCGCTAATTGCAGCTGGAGATAATTCACGCTCAGTGGTCTCGCGATCATTTGGAATAACCTTAACCCACTGGTTATCGTTAGCCAAAATAGCTTCGATTTCTTTTAATGGGATATCTTTTTTGAGTTTGACTGTGAGGCCTTGTGAGTGGCAACGCATTGCGCCAACACGAACGCATAAACCATCAATTGGAATGCTTCCAGGAGTTCTAAATGCAGGACGGCCCAAGATCTTATTAAACTCAGCACCGCCTTTCCACTCTTCTTTGGTTTGACCATTTTCAACAGGAACATCGATCCAAGGAATCAAGCTACCCGCTAAAGGTGTATTGCGGAAGTTTTTCTTCGGAAAATCAGGGGAACGCAAAGTCTCAGTAATTTTGCGGTCGATATCCAAAATCCAAGAGGATGGATCAGCTAACTCTGTAGCTACGCTGTCACGCAATGCGCCCATTTGCAAAAGTAGTTCGCGCATATTCTGTGCACCAGCACCAGAAGCCGCCTGATAAGTCATGGCACTAATCCACTCAACCATGTCGGCCTTAACTAAGCCGCCCATCGCCATCATCATTAAGCTAACTGTGCAGTTACTACCAATCCAGTTCTTTCCACCAGCAGCCAACGCCTTATCAATCACTGGACGATTTACTGGATCCAAAACTAAAACAGCATCTTCCTTCATGCGTAATGCACTAGCCGCATCAATCCAATGACCTTGCCAACCAGCAGCGCGAAGTTTAGGGAAAATCTCATTGGTGTAGTCGCCGCCCTGGCAAGTCAAAATAATGTCGCAACGTGAGAGCGCCTTGATGTCATTCGCATCAAGCAAAGTATTTTCGCTCTTAGTCACTTTCTGACCATTCAAGAGTGGTACTTCACCGCCAGCTTGGCTGGTACTAAAAAATACAGGCTCAATAAGATCAAAATCCTTCTCAGCCAGCATTCTCTCCATGAGAACGCTGCCAACCATACCGCGCCAGCCGACTAAGCCTACTAATGGAGTTTTTGTATTTGCCATGATGAATGATCTATTGAGTGAATTAATTTAGGGTAATACGTTATTTTGAAAGAGCGGCCACTACAGCATCGCCCATTTCAACGGTAGAAACTTTTTTCGTGCCTTCGGTATAGATATCAGCTGTACGCAAGCCTTGCGACAAAACCTTTTGAACTGCTGCCTCGATACGATCCGCCTCAGATGGCATACCCAATGAGTAACGCAACATCATGGCAGCCGAAAGAATAGTTGCCAGTGGATTAGCGATACCCTTGCCAGCGATATCTGGTGCAGAGCCATGACTTGGCTCGTATAAGCCTTTATTGTTTTTATCTAATGATGCTGATGGCAACATGCCAATAGAGCCAGTCAACATTGAAGCTTCATCAGAGAGAATGTCGCCAAATAAATTGCCAGTCACGACAACATCAAACGCCTTTGGTGCTTTGACCAATTGCATCGCTGCGTTATCAACATACATATGTGACAACTCAACATCTGGGTAATCTTTGCCAATGCGAATCATGACATCACGCCACAGTTGCGATGTCTCAAGAACGTTTGCCTTGTCAACGCTACATACTTTCTTCCCACGCTTGCGCGCAGCTTCAAAAGCTACGCGACCAATGCGCTCTACTTCTGGCTCGCTGTAATGCATCATGTCGTAGCCTTCGCGTGCGCCCTTAAATAAAGGGAGCTCAGAAGTACGAATGCCGCGTGGCTGCCCAAAGTAGATGTCACCATTAAGCTCGCGAATAATCAAAATATCTAAGCCGCTAACGATTTCAGGCTTCAGGCTAGAAGCAGCAGTTAATTCGTTATAGCAAATAGCTGGTCTGAAATTGGCAAACAATTCCAAATGTTTGCGCAAACCCAAGATAGCCTGTTCAGGGCGGAGTTCACGAGCCAAGGTGTCATATTTCCAGTCGCCTACAGCGCCGAACAAAATGGCATCTGCTTTTTTAGCAAGCTCTAATGTTGCGGGTGGCAATGGATGGCCTGCCACATCGTAGGCGGCACCGCCAACTGGGGCAAACTCAAGATCAAATTTAGGGCCGAGCGCATTTAATACCTTAACGGCTTCAGCAACGATTTCCGGGCCGATACCATCGCCCGGTAGGACTGCAATTTTCATGAAAGGCCTTTAACTCTATAAAACTACGGCAGTTGTGTCGCAAGCCAAGGCATCTTGAGGATGCGCTCAGCTTCGTAAGCCTTGATTTTATCTGCATGTTGCAGGGTTAAGCCAATATCGTCTAAGCCGTTCAGCAGGCAATGCTTTCTGAATGGGGCCACATCAAAGCTGTAGGCGGTCCCGTCAGGGGTAATGACTTGCTGGGCTTCCAGGTCAATAGTGAGCTGATAGCCGCTAAAAGCCAGGGTTTCATTGAATAAATGATCAACCTGTATCTCTGAGAGAACAATAGGTAGGAGACCATTTTTAAAGCAATTGTTGTAAAAGATATCTGCAAAACTAGGCGCAATGACAGATCTGAAGCCATACTGGTCTAAAGCCCAAGGAGCGTGCTCACGGGAGCTGCCACAACCAAAGTTCTTACGGGCTAGCAAAATACCAGCATCCTTATAGCGAGGCTGATTTAAAACAAAATCCTGGTTGATTGGGCGGTTACTGCAATCCTGACCAGGCTCGCCATGGTCTAAATAGCGCCACTCATCAAACAAATTTTGACCAAAGCCTGTTTTCTTAATGGATTTTAAGAATTGCTTAGGAATAATGGCATCGGTATCCACGTTCTCGCGATTAAGCGGAGCAACCAATCCTTTGTATACCGTAAATTTTTCCATAATGATCTTCTGCTGAATTTCTAGTGCTTACTTAACGGGGGTTACAACAACATCTTTCCCTTTAGTTTGGGATTGGTTGTTATTGCTGTTGCTACTACCACCCATTGAATTTCCCATAGTCTGAAGATCTTTTCCAACACCTTCCATAGTATTGGCGCAGGCTGAGAGAATGATGCCGATAACAGCAACAATGGTTAATTTTTTAATCATAGTGAATGAAGATAATTTAGACATCAATATTCCTTAAGAAATCTTACGAACATCAACAAAGTGACCTTCAATTGCAGCAGCGGCTGCCATTGCTGGGCTTACTAAATGCGTTCTTCCGCCGTTGCCTTGGCGACCTTCAAAATTTCGGTTTGAAGTCGATGCACAGCGCTCGCCAGGCTCAAGGCGGTCAGCATTCATAGCCAAACACATGGAGCAACCAGGTTCACGCCATTCAAAACCAGCAGCCTTAAACACGCGATCCAAACCTTCACGTTCGGCCTGAGCTTTTACCAAGCCGGAGCCAGGAACTACCATGGCTAATTTGACGTTAGCGGCAACTTTCTTACCAAGGCGATCAACCACCTTGGCGGCAGCACGAATATCTTCAATGCGGCTGTTGGTGCAAGATCCAATAAATACTTTATCAATCGAGATATTGCTCAATGGCGTATTCGGAACTAGCCCCATGTACTCAAGAGCACGCTCCATTGCGGAACGTTTATTCGCATCACGCTCTTTTTCAGGATCAGGAACACGATCACTAATAGACAAAACCATTTCTGGTGAAGTACCCCAAGTTACTTGAGGAGCAATCTCTTCCGCACGTAACTCGACTACTGCATCAAACTTAGCATCCACATCTGAATGCAAGGTGCGCCAGTATTGCAAAGCATGACGCAAAGCCTCACCTTTAGGGGCGTAAGGTCTGCCTTGAATGTATTCAATAGTGGTTTCATCAACAGCCACTAGTCCAGCACGAGCACCCGCCTCAATTGCCATATTGCAGAGGGTCATACGACCTTCCATGGACAAATTACGAATCGCCTCACCTGCAAACTCAATTGTGTAGCCAGTTCCGCCCGCAGTACCAATCTTGCCTATGACAGAAAGCACGATATCTTTTGCAGTAGAACCTGGCTGAAGGCGTCCATCCACCTTCACCAACATATTCTTACTCTTTTTCATGAGCAAGGTTTGGGTGGCCAATACATGTTCCACTTCTGAAGTACCAATACCAAATGCCAGTGCGCCAAAAGCACCATGAGTACTTGTGTGTGAATCGCCGCAGACCACAGTCATGCCGGGTAAGGTAGCGCCCTGCTCTGGTCCAATCACGTGAACAATTCCTTGACGGAGATCGTTCATTTTGTATTGAGTAATACCAAAGGCATCACAATTTTGATCCAGAGTATCTACTTGTAATTTAGAAATCGGATCAGTAATTCCCTCGGAGCGATCTGTCGTTGGAACATTGTGATCTGAAACCGCCAGGTTGGCAGAAATTCGCCAAACTGGACGGCCAGCTAAATTCAATCCTTCAAAAGCTTGAGGGCTTGTCACCTCGTGCAATAACTGACGATCTATATAAATCGTAGCCGTGCCGTCTTGTTCGGAATAGACGACATGGTCATCCCACAATTTATCGTAAAGCGTACGTGACATGTAAACCCTCTAAAACTTTTATTTACGTACGGAAATGTTAGGAACCTTGCGTGAAGTTTCTCCAACATATAACTGACGTGGACGACCAATCTTGTACTCAGGGTCGGTGATCATTTCTTCCCACTGAGCAATCCAGCCTACCGTTCTTGCTAAAGCAAAAATACAGGTAAACATTTCTGTTGGAATACCCAATGCGCGCTGAACAATTCCAGAATAGAAATCGACGTTTGGATAGAGCTTGCGGCTCACGAAATAATCATCTTCCAATGCAATCTTCTCAAGGGTCATGGCTAACTTGAATAATGGATCATTCTCGAGACCCATTTCTTTTAAGACTTCATGACATGTTTCACGCATGAGTTTTGCACGTGGATCAAAGTTCTTATATACACGATGACCGAAGCCCATCAAACGAACGCTAGAGTTCTTATCTTTGACTTGGGCAATGAAATCATGAATCTTATCTACGCCACCATTTGCCTGGATCTCATTGAGCATCTGCAAGCAAGCTTCATTAGCACCGCCGTGAGCTGGGCCCCATAAACAAGCAATACCAGCAGAGATAGCGGCAAATGGATTAGTGCCAGAAGAGCCGCACAAGCGCACTGTTGATGTGGATGCATTTTGCTCATGATCAGCATGCAATGTAAAGATACGATCCAAAGCGCGTACTAATACTGGATTAACCTTGTACTCTTCACAAGGAGTAGCAAACATCATGCGCATGAAGTTTGCTGTGTATGACAAAGAATTGTCAGGATAGATGAATGGTTGACCAACAGAATACTTATAGGCCATAGCAACCAATGTTGGCATCTTCGCAATCAAACGAATCTGAGCAACTTCGCGAGCATACGGGTCACTGTAATCAATCTCATCATGGTAGAAAGCGGCCATTGCGCCAACCAAGCCTGTCAATACAGACATTGGGTGTGCATCACGACGGAAGCCACGCAAGAAGAATTGCATTTGCTCATGAACCATCGTGTGGTGCATGACTAACTCTTCGAAATCTTTTTTCTGCTTAGCGTTTGGTAACTCGCCATTCAACAAAAGGTAGCAAACTTCTAAGAAGTCGCAATTGTGTGCGAGATCTTCGATTGGGTATCCACGGTAGAGCAACTCACCTTTATCGCCATCGATGTAAGTGATCTTACTATTGCATGAGGCGGTGGATAGAAACCCTGAATCATAGGTGAACTTGCCGGTTTGACCGTAAAGCTTACGAATATCGATTACGTCAGGACCAATAGTGCCTTTGTAAATTGGCAAGTCAATATCTGGCGTTCCGTCCGAAAACGATAATTTTGCCTTGATGTCCGATTCAATCATTTCTAATCCTTAGTCATTCAAATTGATGATTAATACACTATTTGATCATGTATCCGCACTTCTATTGCAGCTAAAGCCGAATTACTTCTGTCTCAGCCTTTGTAATACAGCCTTGAAAGAGGCCTCTTGCGATTCTTTTTCCAATGTTGCAACAGAATCCTTGCGACCGATTAATAAGTCCATCAAGTCGTTATCTTCTAGGGCTAGCAACTGGGTTAAAACTTTTCCATCATCTGCATTTAATTGATCGCCGTAACGCTCAAAAAAACGCTGCAGAATTAAATCGTTTTCAAGCAAGCCTCTTCGGGCGTCACTCTTTAAGCGATATAACTCTGCATTGGTAAGGGTCATACCGCCCTACGTACCATCAATTCCTTGATCTTTCCAATTGCCTTGGTCGGATTCAAATGCTTAGGACATACGTCCACGCAGTTCATGATGGTGTGGCAACGGAATAAACGGTACGGATCTTCCAAGTTGTCCAAACGCTGTGCAGTGTCTTCATCACGACTGTCAGCAATAAAGCGATAAGCCTGCAACAAACCAGCTGGGCCAACGAACTTATCTGGATTCCACCAGAAAGATGGACATGAGGTTGAGCATGATGCACACAAGATGCACTCATACAAACCGTTCAATTCTTCACGCTCTTCAGGACTTTGGAGACGCTCTTTTTCTGGAGCTGGATTGTCATTCACCAAGTAAGGCTTGATGGACAAATACTGCTTGAAGAACAAGGTCATATCCACAATTAAATCGCGCACAACTGGCAAGCCAGGCAATGGGCGCAATGTGATGACTTTAGGCAAAGTCAACATATTGGTCAAGCAAGCCAAACCGTTCTTGCCGTTAATGTTCATAGCATCAGAGCCACAAACACCTTCACGGCATGAACGACGATATGAAATGGATTCATCTTGTTTCTTGAGGGAAATCAAGGCGTCCAACAACATACGCTCACCAGTCAATTCAAGCTCGTAACGCTCCATGCGTGGCGCTGCATCGACATCTGGATCGTAGCGGTAAATTTCAAATATACGAATATCACTCATTTTTAATTTCTCTTCGCTTAGAAAGTACGTTCTTTTGGAGGGAAAGACTCAACAGTCAATGGCTTCAGAACAACTGGCTTGTAGTCCAAGCGATTGCCTTCGCTATACCAAAGCGTGTGCTTCATCCAATTGTCATCATCACGCTCTTGATGATCATCATGTGAGTGCGCACCACGACTTTCAGTACGCGCTGCAGCTGAGATCATTGTTGCGTTTGCCGCTTCAATTAGGTTAGCCACTTCTAAAGCTTCGATACGTGCTGTATTGAAAATCTCTGACTTATCTTTGAGCCACAAATGTTTAGCGCGCTCAGTAAGCTTAGCCATTTGACGAACACCTTCATCCATCAATTCTTGGTTACGGAATACGCCAGCATATTTCTGCATGGTTTTACGAATGTCATTGGCAACGTCTTGGGCATACTCGCCAGATGTTGAGTTATCAAGAGCAGCAATGCGAGCTAAAGTTTGTTCGCCAGCATTCGCAGGCAATGGCTTAAATTCACGGTTCTTGAGATCCATCGCAACAATGTGATTACCTGCTGCACGACCGAATACCAACAAGTCGAGCAATGAGTTCGTACCCAAACGATTTGCACCGTGTACGGATACGCAAGAGCACTCACCAATTGCATACAAGCCATTAACAATTTCATTGTGCTTGCCGTTGGCAGGTACAACTACTTGGCCATTGATGTTGGTAGGGATACCACCCATCTGGTAGTGAATAGTTGGCACAACAGGGATTGGCTCTTTAGTAACGTCAACGTTAGCAAAGTTGATGCCAATCTCGTAGACAGAAGGCAAACGCTTCATGATTGTCTCGGCGCCAATATGCGTCAAGTCGAGAACCACATAATCACCGTTAGGGCCGCAACCGCGCCCTTCTTTGATTTCCTGATCCATGCAACGAGAAACGAAATCGCGTGGGGCCAAGTCCTTATAGGTAGGTGCATAACGCTCCATAAAGCGCTCACCGTCTTTATTACGCAAGATACCGCCTTCACCGCGACAACCTTCTGTCAACAATACGCCCGCACCGGCTACGCCAGTTGGGTGGAATTGCCAGAACTCCATATCTTCTAATGGAATGCCTGCACGAGCTGCGAGACCCATACCGTCACCGGTATTAATAAATGCGTTTGTAGATGCATCCCAAATGCGGCCTGCACCACCAGTAGCCATCATGACTACTTTAGTTTCCAAGATGTAAACCTGGCCTGTTTCCATTTCGAGCGCAGTCACACCAACAACATCACCTGCGTCGTCGCGAATGAGGTCAAGTGCTAACCACTCTACGAAGAAGTTTGTTTTTGCGCGAACGTTACGTTGATACAAAGTGTGCAACATTGCATGACCGGTTCGGTCAGCAGCTGCGCAAGCACGTTGCACGGCCTTCTCGCCATAATTAGCTGTGTGACCACCAAATGGACGCTGATAAATCGTTCCATCTGGGTTGCGGTCAAACGGCATACCAAAGTGCTCGAGCTCGTAAACAACTTTAGGAGCTTCGCGACACATAAATTCGATCACGTCTTGGTCACCTAACCAGTCAGAACCTTTGATCGTGTCGTAAAAGTGATAGTGCCAGTTATCCTCACTCATGTTGCCCAGTGATGCACCGATACCGCCCTGTGCAGCAACAGTGTGCGAGCGAGTTGGGAAAACTTTAGTTAACACTGCAACGTTCAAGCCAGCTTCTGCTAATTGCAAAGAAGCGCGCATACCTGAACCACCTGCACCGATAATTACCGCGTCGAAACGGCGGCGTGGCAATGCTTTTTTAATCGCAGTCATGAATTACACTTTCCACAAAATTTGTACGGCATAGGCCGCACAGGCTACGAGATACAAAACAGTTAACACTTGGAGTGTTAAACGAATGCTGACTGGCTTGATGTAATCCATCCAAATATCACGGATACCAATCCAAGCGTGATAGAACAGGCTGATGAAGAATAAAAGCGTTAAGAGCTTCATGAACTGATTGCTAAACAATGCAGCCCAGCCTTCATAAGTCGCGCTACCAGTGATGCAGTAATCAACAACTAAAACGATTGTGAAAACAACCATCACGATGGCAGTTACACGTTGAATAATCCACTCTTTAAGGCCGTAGTGCGCTCCAACAACTAAGCGCTTAGGTCCAATTTGATAAATAGGCATTAGATTTCCTTAATAAAGAAGTGCTTAGTACAAGCCAAACAGTTTGAGACCAACAACCGCAGTCAAAGCAAGACCTAAGAAAAATACAAAGATCGCTGAGCGGTTGGCATCAACTTTTTCAACACCAATCTCTAAATCCAGCAAGAGATAACGAATGCCGGCGCAGAAATGGTGCAAGAAAGACCAAATCAATCCAAGGAGAACGATCTTTACAAGAACGTGGCCAGTAATGGCTTGGAATTTTTGGTAGCTCATCTCGGATGCCAAACTTTGATCCAAGAGATAAAGCAAGAATGGCAACATCAAAAACAATGCCGCTCCACTTATGCGATGAAGAATGGATACTTTTCCAGCCCAAGGAAGGCGGTACTTAATCAACTGGGCAAGACCAATATTTCGATAAACCGGTCTATCTTTTTTTACGTTTTGCTGTGCATCAACCATGGGTAATCTCAATCTTTCGGTGGAGGTTCAGTGTGGTTTTGTTGTGTTGCAACATATTCTATTGGAAACCTTGGGGGTGGTGGGGACTTTTTAGCGTTTAAAGGGGTTAAATAGTGGTTTTTACTGATTTTTGAGTGTACTACCTAGTTCAATTTATTGTCGTAATGCTGATCAGAAGTGTCATACCTTGCGCGACGAATTTCTACTGGTTTATTCCCGTAGGTAAAAGCCACACGCTCAACAGAAAGCAAGGCAGCCCCCTCTGGAACTTCGAGGTGCCTGGCAAGCTCCGAATTGGCTAGGACGGCCTTAATCTTTTCTTCGGCTCGCACCATATGCGTGGCGTACTCGCTCTCATAAAAAGCGTACATTGGACCAGGCCATGCGTTAAGGGCCTCCAGGGTCAGACCCTCGAAACGTGCCTTGGGCAACCAAATCTCCTCAAAAACGATCGGACGCCCTGCAGAGCTTTGAACGCGATCGATTCGAATAATAGGGTCACCTGCCTTTAATTTAAGCAACTTTGCAATATAGGCATCAGATTGGATATTTTCACAGGCTAAAAACTGGTTTTTGAGATGCAACTTATCGCCAGAATCGGGCTCCAAACGTAAAAAACGGTATTGAAAGTCTTCTTCTTGATGGGTGGCTACAAAAGTACCCTTGCCTTGACGTCTCACCAGCAGATTCAGCGCGGCCAACTCATCAATCGCTTTGCGCACCGTACCCTGGCTGACAGCATATCGAGCTGCTAGCTCCATTTCACTGGGGATAGCGTCACCAGGCAACCATTCGGAGGCCTGCAAGCTCGCCAAAATCATGGCTTTGATTTGCTCATAAAGCGGGCTAAATGAGGCTATGGGTTCAGATATCAATGACAAATTAACTCCAGGACAGCATCTATTGGATAAAATTCAAGCTTATCTCATATCTTATATAAGACATGATTGACAGTGTAAATGGAAAGTCCATACACTTGAATGGATAATAGAAAGAATTTCAATTAATTAACCTCAACTGGAGTTATTAGTAATGGCAAAAGCCCCAATGCGTGTTGCAGTCACCGGTGCAGCCGGTCAAATCGGATATTCCCTCCTCTTTCGCATCGCCAATGGTGATTTGCTAGGCAAAGATCAGCCAGTAATCCTCCAGTTGCTTGAAATTCCAGATGAAAAGGCTCAAAAAGCTTTAACCGGCGTAATGATGGAATTGGAAGATTGTGCATTCCCATTGTTGGCCGGCATGACAGCCCACTCTGACCCAATGACAGCATTCAAGGATATTGACGTTGCTTTGTTGGTTGGCGCACGTCCACGTGGCCCTGGTATGGAGCGCAAAGACTTGCTCTCAGCCAATGCTCAGATTTTCACAGCGCAAGGTAAAGCATTGAATGCAGTTGCCAAGAAAACCGTGAAGGTTTTGGTTGTTGGCAATCCAGCAAACACCAATGCTTACATCGCCATGAAATCTGCTCCAGATATTCCTGCGAAGAATTTCACTGCAATGTTGCGCTTGGATCACAATCGCGCGCTCTCACAATTGGCTAGCAAGTTAAACAAGCCTGTTGCTGATATCGAGAAATTAGTTGTCTGGGGTAACCATAGCCCAACAATGTATCCAGACTATCGCTTTGCAACCATTGATGGCAAATCTGTAAAAGACAGCATCAATGACGCAGCATGGAATAAAGATACATTCATTCCTACTGTTGGCAAACGTGGTGCGGCCATTATTGAAGCGCGCGGCCTATCTTCTGCAGCGTCTGCAGCTAACGCAGCGATCGATCACATTCGTGACTGGGTCCTTGGCACAAATGGTAAGTGGGTCACTATGGGTATTCCATCTAAAGGTGAATATGGCATTCCTGCTGAAGTAATTTACGGCTATCCAGTCATTTGCGAAAACGGCGAATACAAGATGGTTGAAGGTTTGGAAATCGATGAGTTCTCACGTGAGCGCATGAACCACACCCTTAACGAATTGCTTGAAGAACAAGCTGGCGTTAAGCACCTTCTCTCTTAAGGATCACTACACATGAAGAAATCCCTTCTCATCGTTAGTCTAGCAACAGCTGGCCTCTTGGGTTCAGCATCCGCTATTGCTAATGAAGAAGTAACCACTTGGACTTGTAGCGAAAGCAAGCAATTCAAAACTTCAGGTACAACAGAAACGGTTCGCATTACTTGGGAATCCAAAACGTTTGATTTGAAGCGCGAAAATTCCTTACCAGGAAGCTTGCGTTACAAGAACGCTAACAGTGGACATGACCTTGTTGTGCTGGGTAACAAAGCAATGTTGTTTAACATCAAGTCTGGGACCCGTCTTGCTGATTTCTGCCAAACTGCAGAAATGAAAACAGGCAAACTCCCGCACTTGTTTGCAAATTCAGAGCCTTTTATTCAGAACTAAAAGCAAACGCATCAAATTAAAAAGCCGAGAATTTCTCGGCTTTTTTTATTCATATCTTGTTTGGATAGAGTTATTGATCTAGTGAAATAAAGGCTGCTGTGTAGGCGCGTCATCCGGCAACTCAGCGTGAACAGCATCACCCGATCGGTCCGGAAATAGTGGCGCGCCGCAATCATCGCAAAGCTCCGGATCAAACAACATTGCATGACGAAAGACATCTTCAACGCCAGCATCATGAAGCGCATCCGCAATCCGCTTCATAGGACTCTCATCCTCAGATAAATCATTCAGAGCATCATTGGCAACGCTCTCGCGATCATAGAGTGGCCAGATGACGCCATAGACCACCTCAGATGAACCTTTCAAACTAAATGAAATACGGTACTCATCCGCCTGCTCCTCACCAAA
This sequence comes from Polynucleobacter sp. MG-27-Goln-C1, assembly GCF_018881905.1. Classification (GTDB taxonomy): domain Bacteria; phylum Pseudomonadota; class Gammaproteobacteria; order Burkholderiales; family Burkholderiaceae; genus Polynucleobacter. The sequence continues at coordinate 434,695 of NZ_JACVPM010000001.1, read as the reverse complement.
TGCACCCACCACACAAGATAATCCAGCGGGCAAAACTCCCAGGGTACTCTCAAGAAAATTAACGCCAGCACGAATACTCAATGGACGCACTTGCTTATCAGCCAAGCGACAGTTTGTGAAATAGGCTTCTGGTAACAAAAGCTCAAACTCACAGCCCGGTAAGAGTGAGGCAATGGGTTCTTGCATCGTGTTTTGCCAACCAATCAAACTGACGCCTCGCTCTTGTCGCGTTGGTGCTTCTGCCTGCCAACGGAAAAGCGGAGTTCCTGTAGGCGCAGCAACAGCTGCAATGATGAAACGTGGGTCAGCTAATACTGCAATCGTCTCTGACATCTCACGCAACTCTAGCTTGACTTCACTTAAAGAGATGGCAGCGGTTGCCAGCGCCTCAGTCAACAAGCGAGTTTGGCAATGTGAATGTGGCATTTGATCAATGCTATAGAGCCAAGGAACAATCGCTAAACGGGCATCTGTAGAAGCAATTGAGTTGTGCAATGCAGCTGCAGTGGATTCAATGACATTCAATGGCAGTGCGCCGGAGGGAATCTGATAGCGCGTGTGTGCAACGATTGGTAGAGCCAATAACAGCACATCCCAACCCTGACCTTCATGCTCTATGGTGAGTGATTCAGCAAGTGTTTCCGCCGAATCTGCTAGCACCTCAAAAGCTACGGTATTAATACGGAAGGTTTGATCCAGTGCAGCATCAATCACATTCTGATTTTGACTTTTCAGCAAACGCATTAAGCGAACATTTAAACGCTCTTCCCAAAAACGATCTTCCATCTGACTGCCAGAGGCGGCCAAAGAGATGGCGTCAGCTACCAGGCGCTCTACGTCTGGAGAAGCGCGTTGCGAGGATTTAGTGCGATGAACAGCCATGGTGCACTCTCCTACTTTCTTTCGGGGCGTCTAAATAGCGGCTTCTCTGGTTTTGATTCAGAGGCGACATATTTGTAGCCATCTAAATTAAAGCCCTTCAAATCCGCAGGATCAGTAATGCGATTTTCAACAACGTAGCGAGCCATTAGCCCCCTAGCCCGCTTGGCATAAAAAGAAATAATTTTGAACTTGCCGTCTTTACCATCTTGAAACACTGGAGAAATCACTGGGCAATCTAAGTTCTTGGCTTGCAATACCTTGAAATACTCTTCAGAAGCTAAATTGAGGAGCACAGGCTTCTTTTGCTTCTCCAGGATGCACTTCAACGAATCGGTCACACGCTCGCCCCAAAATGCGTATAAATCTTTTCCTCGGGCATTCTTAAACGATGTCCCCATCTCTAAGCGATAAGGCTGCATTAAGTCTAAGGGGCGCAATGCACCATATAAGCCAGAGAGAATGCGGACATGGTCCTGTGCAAAATCAATGGCCTTGGCATTGAGGCTCTTCACGTCAAACCCATCGTAGACATCACCGTTGAAGGCATAAATAGCGGGTTTGCTATTTTCATCGGTAAATTTCTTGGACCAGTCACGATATCGGCCGACATTCAGAGCGGCCAGCTGATCCGATAGACCCATGAGGTTGGCGACCTCTTGAGGCGAAAGCTTCTTTAGCTCAGCTATCAGCTTTGCTGATTCAGAAACAAACTCCGGCAAAGTCGGGGCTTTGACCTTGGCGGGGGTTTTGTAGTCTAAGGATTTAGCGGGTGAAAGTACGATCAGCATGGCACAATTTGAATATGAATTACTACCATTCTAGCGACTACCTACCTTATTTGCCCTAAACCGCCTGCATGGACCAAAACCCACCTCTGACCCCTGCCTTCCCTAGTCGCCTACCCGAGGTGGGGACAACGGTATTTACGGTAATGTCGACCCTTGCGGCAAAACACCAAGCCATCAACTTGGGTCAAGGTTTCCCAGACTTTCCATGCGATCGTGAGCTTATATCCCAGGTTAATCAGGCGATGCTAGCTGATCACAATCAATACCCGCCGATGATCGGGATTGCAGAGTTACGTCTGGGTGTCTCACAAAAAATTTCTTCGCTTTATGGTCATGACTACGATCCTGACACTGAGATCACCATCACTGCTGGTGGCACCCAAGGAATCTTGACGGCAATCTTGTCATGCGTCACTCCAGGCGATGAAGTTGTCATTATTGAACCGGCCTACGACAGCTATCGCCCATCCATTGAATTAGCTGGCGGCAAAACTGTTGCCGTATCTTTGACCGCCAATTGCGATGAGCAAGGCAGTGTGAATTCCTATTCAATTCCGTGGGATGAGCTTGCGAAAGCAATCAATCCAAAAACGCGACTCGTCATCATCAACACGCCACATAATCCAACCGGTATGGTTTGGCAGAAATCCGATCTTGATCGCTTGGCCAGTTTAGTGAGAAGTACAAATGCGCTGATCTTAAGTGACGAAGTCTACGAGCACATGGTGTTTGACGGGCTTAATCATGTGAGCATTGCAAGTCATTCAGAGTTAGCGGCGCGAAGTTTTGTGATATCGAGCTTTGGCAAAACCTATCATGTCACCGGCTGGAAGGTGGGCTATGTAGCCGCACCATCATCGATGATGAAAGAATTTCGCAAGGTACATCAGTTCAACGTATTTACAGTGAACACACCAATGCAATATGGTTTAGCGGAATACCTCAAGAATGCAGATCATTACTTGGCGCTGCCATCTTTTTACCAAGCTAAGCGGGATTTTTTTAGTAAAGGACTGGAGCGCACTAGTTTCAAATTATTGCCATCCCCAGCAACCTATTTTCAATGCGTGAACTACACTAAGTTAAATATCCCCCAAGCTAAGATGAGCGAAGCTGATTTTTGCTCTTGGCTAACTACCGAGGTTGGCGTAGCTACTATTCCTATTTCTGCTTTTTATTCCAAGCCTGTTGAGTCAGGCGTGATCCGTTTTTGTTTTGCTAAAGAAGAAAAAACGCTCTCTGCAGCATTAGAGCGTTTACAAACCCTATAAAAGAGGAAAGATTATGGCAATAAGCAAACCTAATAAAGACATCATTGATGTTTATAGCTGGCCAACACCAAATGGGCACAAGGTGCACATCATGCTCGAGGAGTGTGGATATAAATTAGGCAAAGACTGGATTGCCCATCCAATTGATATTGGTGCCGGCGATCAGTTCAAGCCCGACTTCTTGGCGATTAGCCCAAACAACAAGATTCCAGCCATTACGGATCCCAATGGCCCTGATGGTAAACCGATTCACCTCTTTGAGTCTGGCGCCATCCTGCTCTATCTAGCAGCTAAAACAGGGAAGTTTTTACCCAAATCCACTCGTGCTAAGTACGAGGTCTTGCAATGGCTCATGTTCCAAATGGGGGGTTTAGGGCCACTTTTAGGTCAAAACCACCATTTTCGGATCTACGCTCCGGAAAAAATTGAGTACGCAATCAATCGCTACACTAATGAAGCCAAGCGTCTATATGGGGTGATCGATCATCAACTGAAAGATAATCCCTATATTGCTGGAAAGAGTTACTCCATAGCCGATATCGCCATATTCCCATGGACACGTAATTGGAAGAATCAAGGTATCGATATCAATGAGTACCCGCATTTCAAGCGCTGGTTTGAAATGATTGGTGAGCGCCCTGCTGTTAAGCGTGGCGTTGAAGTATTAACTGCATTACGCAAGCCCTTGCATGATGACAAAGCAAGAGAGCAATTATTTGGTTCATCACAGTATCAAAAAAGGAAATAGCATGAAGATTCAATCGGTCGGAGTTATTGGTGCAGGCACGATGGGCAACGGTATCGCGCAAGTGTGCGCAGTTGCTGGACTAGATGTTGTAATGGTCGACATCAGTGATGCAGCGGTTGAGCGCGGCTTGAATCAAATTAGCAAGAGCTTGGATCGCCTTGTTAAAAAAGAAACTCTGACGGCTGAAGGAAAGGATGCGGCGTTAAAGCGCATCAAAGGCAGCACTTCATATGCTGACTTCAAGGGCCTTCAATTGGTGATTGAAGCTGCCACCGAAAATCAAGCTGTAAAAGAAAAGATATTGAAGCAAGTTGATGAGATCGTCAGCAAAGAAACCATTATTGCTACGAACACCTCTTCACTCTCTATTACGAAGCTTGCTGCCCTAGATTCCAACCCAAGCCGCTTTATTGGTATGCACTTTTTTAATCCGCCGCCAATGATGGCATTGGTTGAAGTGATTCGTGGCTTGCAAACTTCAGATGCAACACACGCAGCCATTATTGAAATGGCTAAGCGTATTGGCAAAGAGCCGATCACCGTCAAGAACTCTCCTGGTTTTGTAGTAAACCGTATTTTGTTACCAATGATTAACGAAGCTTTCTTCGTGCTTCATGAAGGTCTTGCCAGCCCTGAAGACATTGATGCCGGCATGAAGCTAGGTTGCAATCAACCGATTGGTCCACTCGCCTTAGCTGACTTAATTGGTCTTGATACCTGCCTTGCGGTGATGGAAGTCTATTTTGAGAATTTTAGCGACTCCAAGTATCGCCCTTGCCCACTTCTCCGTGAGATGGTGGCAGCTGGATACCTTGGCCGCAAGACCGGACGCGGCGTCTACACCTACGATAAATAATTATTCAACTCATCATTAATCAACTTAAATAAAGAAGTTTTTGTGAACCCATTACCACCCCTAGTTCGTAAATTAGCCTACGCCGGCCTAATCCCATTTGTGGGTCTAGCCCTTATGGTGCAGTTAGCGCCGACACCACTCAATTACCTAAGTGCAGAGTCATTAGCTGGTTATGGGGCCGTGATTACTGCTTTCATGGGGGCATTACATTGGGGCGCTAATTTGCACACGCTGGGTAAAGCGCCTCCGGGGGATCGCTGGGAAGATCGGAACGCCTGGATTTGGGGTGTGATACCAGCATTAGTAGCCTGGGTTGCGTTACACATTTATATTCCAGTTGGACTGGTAATCCTGGCATCAGCTTTGGTGATCCAACGTAATATTGATAAAGAAACCTATCAATACTATTTTTCTAGTGAAGAGGCTTGCGCGGCTTTTATCACTTTACGCAATCGACTTACATTGGTTTCAGCTAGCTGCTTAATTTGGGCGGCTCTAGTAATTTTGTTTGTACAGAACTAAATCAAAGATATGGGCAATCTATTTGATCAAGCGCCTCCGCCTCCATTGGCAGAGGCCTTGCGCCCAAAAACTGTTGAAGAAGTCATTGGACAGACACATCTGCTGGCTACAGGCAAGCCACTCAATCTAGCCTTTGCTTCAGGCAGGCCTCACTCAATGATTCTTTGGGGTCCGCCAGGCGTCGGCAAGACCACCCTAGCAAGACTTTCTGCAAAGGCTTTTGATCGAGAGTTTATCGCGATATCGGCTGTACTTGCAGGCGTAAAAGAAATACGCGAGGCTATTGAACAAGCTCAACAAAGCATGTCTCAATACGGCAGACAAACTATTTTGTTTGTAGATGAGATCCATCGCTTTAATAAGAGTCAGCAAGATGCCTTATTGCCGCATGTTGAGTCTGGCTTATTTACCTTTATTGGTGCCACCACCGAAAATCCATCATTTGAGGTCAACTCAGCACTGCTCTCGCGAGCACAGGTATATGTACTTAAATCCTTAGGTGCTTCAGAGTTAAAGCAATTATTTGATCGTGCGCGTGAGTATGCAATGCCTGAAATTGCTTTCGAGGCAGATGCGATTGATAGCCTAATCTCTCATGCAGATGGCGATGCTAGGCGACTACTCAATTTAGTTGAACAAGTTCGCAATGCAGTTACTACCCCCGACTCCAACATAACAAATGTTGATCAACAGTTCATCGAGAATGCTTTAACTGTTCAGGCCCGCCGCTTTGATAAAGGCGGAGATCATTTTTACGATCAAATCTCCGCCCTGCATAAATCAGTACGAGGCTCTAATCCCGATGCAGCGTTGTATTGGTTTTGCCGAATGCTAGATGGTGGTGCAGATCCGCGCTATCTCGCCCGAAGAATTATTCGCATGGCCTGGGAAGATATTGGTCTTGCCGATCCAAGAGCAATGCAGCTGGCAAATGATGCTGCACAAACTTTTGAGCGACTAGGCTCGCCTGAGGGTGAGTTGGCGCTTGGACAAGCAGTTGTGTATCTTGCTATTGCTGCAAAAAGTAATGCGAGCTATAAGGCCTACAACGCAGCTAGAGCGTATGTTGCGAACGATCAAAGCAAACCAGTACCCAATCATTTGCGCAATGCCCCGACCAAACTCATGAAAGAGTTAGGCCATGGCAAGGAATATCGCTATGCACATGATGAGCCACATGCTTATGCTGCTGGAGAGTCTTATCTTCCAGAGGGAATGACTGAACCACATTGGTATGAGCCGGTTGATCGAGGTCTAGAGAGTCAGATTGCTGAGAAGATGGCCTTCTTACGCAAATTAGATGAGGAATCGAATAAGAAATGATTGAAGAGCTAAAGAGTGCAACCCCAATTGCTGGGACTTTTTATTACGACATCATCTCTCCTTTTTCGTATTTCTATATCAAGCAGCGACATCGCATTGAACAGCGTGTCAATATTCAACCTGTCCCGATCTTGCTCGGAGGCCTCTTTCGAGCAACCGATAATCGTGGACCTGGTGAAGTAGAAGCAAAGCGCCCTCACACCTACCAATACTGTGTGTGGCTTGCTGACAGGCTTGGCTTGCCATTTCGATTTCCGGATCATCACCCTTTTCTGACTGTGGCTGCGCAGCGACTTCTAGCTCAGCAAGACGCTCAATGGACAATGGTTGAGCGCGCATTTGAATTTGTTTGGGTTGAAGGCAAAGATCCCAATTTATCCTGGGCAGAATTCTGCCAATACCTTGGTTTGGCAGCGGATACACCAAAACCAGATGCACCTGAAACAAAAGCAAAACTAATTAGCAATACAGAGAAAGCCAAAGCAGATGGTGCATTTGGCGTGCCAACCCTAGTGATTGATGGCCATGCTTTTTGGGGGGTCGATACCATCGACTGGGCTTTGGATTATTTAGACAGACCCAAGATGTTCGAAGAGGCGGCTTACCGGCACGCGGGCCAACTACCATCCGGCCTTTGAGCAATACAATAAGATTTATCCCATTTTTAATAGATTTTTAAGGATCTTCACTATGCGCAAAATCATTGCCTCCCTATTCATGATTACCAGCCTAATTACTAGTGCGGCATGCTTTGCAGGCCCTAAGGTTGAATTCAAAACTACCATGGGAAATTTTGTTGTTGAACTTGATTCCGTAAAAGCACCAAAAACCACTGCCAACTTTTTGAACTACGTTAACAGCGGGTTTTATAACGGTACTATTTTTCACCGCGTAATTGATGGCTTCATGATTCAAGGTGGTGGCTTTACTCCAGACTTGGTTCAAAAGCCGACCAATGCCCCAGTTGTTTCAGAGGCTCAAAATGGACTCAAGAATGACACCTACACCATTGCAATGGCACGCACCTCCGATCCTGATTCTGCTACTGCCCAGTTCTTTATTAACGTTAAGGACAACGAAGGCTTGAATTATCCAAATGCGATGGGTAATGGTTACACGGTATTTGGCAAAGTAATTTCTGGAACGCAAACCATTGATGCAATCCGTAAAATTCCTACGATGGTTGCACCGGCACCGAAAATGGGACGCATGGCAGATGTTCCTAGTAAGACAGTTACGATTGAATCAGCTACTGTTCTCAAGTAATTTCTACAGATCTATTTGAGCTCTAACGATCAATAGCATGATCTTGCTGGATGATGCCCAGAGCACTCAAGCTCAGCCTAGCAGCCGCCTATATGAAAATGCGCTTCAGTGCTGGACTGTCTATCCTCAGTCCAGCTATTCAGAGACGATTTCCGCTGTAGATCAATGCCTGCGTAATATCAATGAAGCATTGCGTCAGGGCGAATATGTTGTTGCCGCATTTGCTTATGAATTAGGTCTATACATTCATAAAATTGATGGGCCCATCGATGGCGATCAGAAAAGTCACCCGCTAATACAGGCATGGTCCTTTCAATCTTATGAAAGCTTCAGCAAGCAAGATACTGATGCCTTCATTAAGAGCCGGATTGTGACCCCAGATTCCGACTCTCAAGTTGCAGGCGTTGCTAACCTTCATTTTTCTATTCATGAGGACCAATTCAAGTCCGATATTGAAACAATCCAAGAGTACATTCGTAATGGCGACACTTACCAAATTAATCATACCTTTCGGATTACGGGAGAGGCCTATGGTGATCCACTCTCACTCTATGCACGATTAAGAAGTCGCCAGCCAGGACGATTTGGCGCATTTATTGAGAGTGACGCGAACTATATTCTTTCCCAGTCGCCCGAATTATTTATTCAGAAGCAAGGCAATACTCTCAAAGCTATGCCCATGAAAGGCACCGCCAGTGCATTGAGTGATTCAGCAGAGCACTTATCAGCAGATGCAAAGAATCAAGCAGAAAACGTCATGATTGTTGATTTGCTGCGTAATGATCTAAGCCGCCTAGCCTTACCGGGAACCGTTACTGTTCCAGAACTTTTTGAGGTTGCCAGGTACGGTGATGTATTGCAAATGACATCAACTGTTCAAGCTGAGATGAAACCAGGAATTGAATTACGTGATGTACTCAACGCCGTATTTCCTTGTGGCTCTGTAACTGGAGCACCCAAGAAACGCAGCATGCAAATCATCCAAGAATTGGAGTCACAAGATCGCGGCTACTATTGCGGTGCACTTGGCTGGATAGATCCCAGTGGTGACTTTGCATTTAGCGTTCCCATCCGCACGCTTGAAATCGAACGTAATATTGATTCACATGCGGCACCATTTACATTGGGCATCGGCGCCGGCATTACGATTGATTCTGAAGCTTCGCAAGAGTGGGAGGAGTGCCAAATTAAAGCAGCCTTCTTAAGCAAGCTCCCTAGTGAATTAGGTTTATTTGAAACAATCCTAGTTCACCAAGGCAAAGCCCAACATCTACAGCTTCACTTAGAACGTTTGACAGATTCAGCTCTAGCGCTTGGCATTCCCTACTCCTCGACCGAAGTTGCTATGGTTATTGAGAGTGCTTGCGAAAATATCTCAAGCGATACCGACTATCGCTTGCGATTGAATTTGGATCATGCTGGAAAACCTAGTTACCAAATCTCTCCAATTAGCTCACTGCCAGAATCAGTGAAGATTTTTTGGGCTAGCGACGTTCTTCCTAGCCCCGGTAATGCCACCCTTTACTCAGGCAATGTTTTACTGATGCATAAAGTGAGTAGTAGAGATATTTATGACCTGGCCTGGAAATTGGCAGAAGAACATGGTGGCTTTGACGCTCTTTTTGTTAACGAACAAGGATTTGTTACCGAGGGTGGAAGAAGCAGCATCTTTATTAAGTCCGGCGATCGCTGGCTTACGCCACCAGTCACAGCGGGACTGCTACCAGGGGTAATGAGGTCAATCATATTGAATGATCCCAAATGGAATGCCCATGAGGCAAACCTGACTATTGCCGATGTTCAAAATGCAAAAGAGATTATGCTTAGCAATGCACTACGTGGCCACATCCCCGCCCATTTTTAGAAAGTCCGCATGAAGTTTTGCTCGCACTGCGCAGCGCCTATTAGCATCAAGATTCCTGCGGATGATTCGCGGGAGCGTCATGTTTGCGATTCTTGTGGGAGCATTCATTATTTCAATCCACGTAACGTGGTTGGCAGCATTCCCGTACATGGCAAGCAAGTTTTATTGTGTCGTCGTGCCATAGAGCCTCGCCATGGCTATTGGACTCTTCCCGCTGGATTTATGGAACTCGGTGAAAGCACTAGTACTGGTGCAGCACGAGAAACTCAAGAGGAGGCTGGCGCCATAGTTCAAGTTGGCCCACTCTACTCGCTACTCAATGTGCCACATGCAGAGCAAGTCCACCTCTTCTATTTAGCCACCATGACCTCTCCCGACTTTTACGCAGGCGAAGAGAGTCTAGAAGTTGATCTATTCAGTGAGGAAGATATTCCGTGGAATGAGATTGCCTTTCCAACAGTGAAACAAACCTTAGAGTGGTTCTTCGCCGATCGCGCTGCAGGTGTATTTGATTCAGGCATTGAGTTTGGTGTTCGCAGCAGAGATATTCTGCCAACAGAAAAAATTTGATCGTCGCAAGCACATGAGCAACATCAACTGGCTGGGATCTCAGGATGAATTTCCTAACCCAATTGATTGCGCAGATCCCGACCCCAGCGTCCCTGGCTTAATAGCAGTCAGTGAGCGAATTTATCCAGGCCAGCTAGCTCGCGCCTATCAAATGGGAATATTCCCTTGGTACTCAGACAATCAACCAGTCTTATGGTGGTCGCCCAACCCCCGAATGGTATTAAAGCCTAAGAACTTTAAGTGCCACGAATCCCTGAAGAAAACCATTCGACACTTTTTAACGGACCCGCAAAAAAATATCTGCGTGGATGATGATTTTGGAGCAGTCGTTCGCTCTTGCGCAACCGCCAGAAGAAAAGATCAAGATGGCACATGGATTACCCATGAAATCATGGATGCCTATACCCAGCTTCACGAACAAGGTCACGCCCACAGTATTGCGGTAACGGAAGATGGGTTACTGATTGGCGGTCTCTATTGCGTTGCATTTGGTGGTATGGTTTTCGGAGAATCCATGTTTAGCCATCAAACGGATGCCTCCAAAGTTGCCTTAGCCACTCTCGCCGCTTGGTGTGAGCAACATCAAGTTGCAATGATTGACTGTCAGCAAGAAACTGCTCACCTGGATTCTCTAGGTGCTGCACCAATATCTCGGGATAAATTTTTGGCTCATCTGCAAATTGCGTTAAAGCAAACTAATATAGAGATTCCTTGGACATTTGATAAATCGATTTTGCGTCACTGGCTATGACCCAATTAAAAGAACTTCCCTTAACCGAGCTTCAGTTCTACGCAACAGCTCCCTACCCTTGCAGCTATCTGCCGGGTAAAACCGCTCGCTCACAGGTCGCAACACCGTCCCATTTAATACATGCTGATTTATATAGCGAACTAGTTAATGCGGGTTTTCGTCGTAGCGGTCTATATACATACCGACCCTATTGCGATGAATGCAATGCCTGCACAGCAACACGCATCCCCGTGAAGCAGTTCTCGCCCAACCGCAGCCAGAAACGCTCCTGGAAAAAACATGCGGGACTAGATATTCGTGTTCTGAATTTGGGTTACCAAGAGGAGCACTATCAGCTTTATCAGTCTTACCAAAGTAATCGTCATTCTGGTGGCGATATGGATCAAGGCAGCGAAGATAGCCAAGATCAGTACATGCAGTTTCTATTGCAAAGTCGAGTGAACTCGAGAATCGTTGAATTTCGTGATGGTCCGAATGACCCCCATCCAGGACGTCTTCGAATGGTGAGCATGATTGATGTCTTGGATCAAGGCATCTCCTCTGTGTACACCTTCTTTGATACCAGCAACACCTCTGCCAGCTATGGGAGCTTTAGCATTCTGTGGCAAATTCAGCAGGCCCTAGAGTTAGGCCTTCCCTACCTTTATCTCGGCTACTACATTGAGAATAGTGAAAAAATGTCCTATAAGGCCAAGTTCCAGCCCATTGAAGGTTTAATGGATGATCATTGGCAACCCATCATTGGGCCATAATATCTACCCATGATCGATAGTTACCCTCTTCTACGCCCCTGGTTATTTTCTTTAGACCCAGAGCAAGCGCACAACCTGACCCTCAGCAATCTAGACCGCGCGCAACGCTGGGGTTTGTTGCGCCACCTAGTTGAGCAACCAGCTTCAGATCCCCGTAACCTATGCGGCATCACTTTTCCAAATCCAGTTGGACTTGCCGCCGGATTAGATAAAGATGGTAAACATATTGATGCACTGGGGTCGCTGGGTTTTGGATTTTTGGAAATCGGCACAGTTACTCCGAAGCCACAACCCGGTAATCCAAAGCCACGCATGTTTCGCTTACCGCAAGCGCAGGCCATCATTAATCGCATGGGTTTCAATAACGATGGTGTCGATGCCTGTGTCAAACGTGTTCGCAACTCTGCATATTGGCAAAATGGTGGCATCGTTGGTTTAAATATTGGCAAGAACGCAAGTACCCCGATCGAGAATGCCGCCAGCGATTATGTGACAGCCATGGAAGCGGTATATGAAGTTGCTTCGTATATCACCGTCAATATCTCCTCCCCAAATACACAAAATTTACGCGCACTTCAAGGCGAGGAAATGTTACGCGCCTTACTTGGATCTCTTCATTTAGCGCGTGAGGCACTGTGCGATCGATATGGTGTTCGCAAGCCTCTCTTTTTAAAAATTGCGCCAGACCTAGATCAAAATGACATCAAACTGATCGCTGATCTCTTACTTGAATTTAAGATTGATGCAATCATCGCAACAAATACAACGATTGCCCGCGATGCAGTTCAAGGGCTTGAATTTGGTCAAGAAGCTGGTGGCTTGTCCGGCGCCCCGGTTCGCGCGGCATCCACTGAGGTGGTCAAGAGTCTTAAGCAGTATTTAGGCGATACCATTCCAATTATTGGCGTAGGTGGCATTCTGTCTGGCAAAGATGCAGAAGAAAAAATGGATGCTGGTGCCAGCCTAGTTCAAATTTATAGCGGCCTAATCTATCGTGGCCCAAAACTGATTGCTGAGTGCGCAGCGGCATTAAGAAAGTAACTTAGCAGGTCCCAAAACGCTTTTTGGCATTGAAATGGCGTTTCATATTGTGCAATTTTGCTAAAAATCGCTACAATTAACAGCATGACAACAAGCAAACCTGAAAAAGTAGCAAAAGCACCTGGCGAGGCTGGCAAAACAGCCATTCAGGTAGTTGAGCGCATGATGAACTTGCTTGATGCCCTGGCAACACACGAAGAGTCTAGTAGCCTTAAAAACCTTGCTGAGGAGACAGATTTACACCCCTCTACAGCGCACCGCATCTTAAATGATCTAGTTGCCTGCCGCCTAGTAGAGCGTGGTGATGGTGGCACCTATCGTCTTGGACTTAAATTACTTGAGCTTGGTAATTTAGTTAAAGCGCGGCTCTCAGTTCGGGAGGCAGCCCAAGCCCCCATGCGGGCTTTACACAAGCTTACTGGCGAGACCATCAATCTTTCAGTTCGCCAAGGCGATGAAATTGTTTACATTGATCGCGCCTATAGCGAGCGCTCTGGTATGCAAGTAGTTCGTGCTATTGGTGGCCGCGCACCACTACACCTCACATCAGTTGGTAAATTATTTCTGGCGAGCGATGATCCAAGCCAAGTTCGAGCCTATGTCACGCGCACTGGTTTAGCTGGACACACCAGAAATAGCATTACTGAATTAGGAAAATTGGATTCAGAACTTAATCAAGTGCGTAAATTGGGTCACGCTCGTGATAACGAAGAATTAGAGCTCGGTGTGAGCTGCGTTGCTGCTGAGATTTATGATGACAGCGGTAAGTTAGTAGCAGGACTTTCATTAAGCTCTCCTACTGATCGCATTCAAGCCGATTGGCTGAAGCTTCTACAAGATACGGCTTTGCAGATTTCTAAGGGTATGGGTTACAAACCTAAGGTCAACGACCAAAACACTTAAAACTGAATTTCGTTCGCTAGCGTCATTCTTTACATTAAGCGACGAATTGCATGAGGCTCGCCCGATGGCATACGCTCATACCAATCACGCACCCTAACAGCATCAGCAAAGCGTGACTGCGTACCAACAGAGTCCAAGAAAACTAGTAACAAAGGCGTGTTATTTACTCTGGCTTGCATCACCAAGCACTTACCAGCCGCATTGATAAAGCCCGTTTTTTGGAGACCGATATTCATATCGCCGGCGCGCACTAGACGATTGGTATTCAAGAACTTCTGCGGACGTTTCGCAATCACCATTGTTAAATCTGGCCAAGTCGAAAACTCACGAATCATTTTGTACTGGTAAGCAGCGCTCAACATACGCGTGAGATCTTCTGCAGATGCTACATTCTCACTTAATAAGCCAGTTGGGTCAGCAAAATGAGAGTGTGTCATGCCAATCTCTTTAGCCTTGCGGTTCATGGCATCCACAAACGCTGGGATGCCGCCTGGATAATTTCGGCCAAGAGTATATGCGGCGCGGTTCTCGGAGGACATGAGTGCCAACAATAGGGCTTCTTCTCGCGTTAGAACTGTGCCACCAGCAAGGCGCGAAGTTCTGTAGATATGAACGTCATCCGCATTAATGACAATAGTTTCATCAAGCGGCAATTTAGAGTCGAGGACGACCATTGCGGTCATTAACTTCGTGATCGAGGCGATCGGCAGACTTACAGAAGGATTCTTTTCAAAATAGACTTCTTTTGTATCTTGGTTAACCACCATTGCCACACTGGACTTGAGGCTGAGGTCATCATGCTGTCCGCGCAATCCCAATGCGGTTGCAAATGAAGGTCTAGCCTCTACAACTGAGTCGCTAGATCGTGTAACTGTAGTGCGAACGGCTTTGGATTTCTTGGAAGATTTGGCAACTTTCTTTATCTCTACTTTGGTAGTTGCCTTCGTTGATGACTTAGATGTCTTCGCTGTTTGAGAATCCTTATTGGCTGCACTTACCTGAAAAGAAGCGGCTACGCCAAATGACATTAATACAGCTAGAGCGATGAGCCTAAATCGATTCAAATGCATCCCCAAATACCTTCCAAAACTTTTAACATACCGAATGATAAATAACTTTTGCTTCTATGCAGCAATTATTGCCTACATATGCCGTAAAAGTACCTGCCTATAGTGCAGCCTTACTCCGCAATCGTTGCAACAGTACTAGTTTGTCCGCGATTCACCAAGACTACGCCAGTCATAGTCAGCAATAAGCCCCCTGCCATCATTAAAGTGAATGGCTCATCAAATAGGAACCACGCCATTACTGCTGTAGTTGGCGGCGTCAAATACAAGAGGCTTGTTACCTTGGTTGCCGCCCCTTTACGAATCATCATGAAGAGCAGGCTAATGGATCCAATGGATAAGGGAAAAATTGCCCAGAGTAATGCACCAACAACGGAAGCATTCCAAACCATAATTCCGGATTCAAAGTAATACATGCAAATAAAGCAGAGGACAGCAGATACGCCGAACTGAATAGATGAGCCGGCGCGAAGATCGAATACTGGGCAGAATTTCTTCTGATAGAGAGTGCCAAACGTTATTGAAAGCAAGGCTGCAAACGCGAGGACATAGCTAAACAACGGAATATGGGCGAAACCAATTTTTTCCGCCACCACTAAAGCCACACCAGCAAAACCAAAGCCCAGGCCAATCCACTGCCTACCAGTCACTCTTTCAGAAACCCAGGCAGCAAACCAAGCAGTCAAAATTGGTTGTAGGCCGACGATGATGGCTACTAGGCCAGCTGTCATTCCCAAACGTACAGCGAACCACACGCCCAATAGGTATCCAAACTGTAGCAACATCCCAGCAACCGCAATATGTTTCATTTGGGACCAGCTAGGCCAACTGATTCTCCACACCAGACTAAGACAAGCCATAGCCATCAAGACACCTGCAAAGCGCCAAAATAGGAAAGTGGCTGGCTCCACGTATGGCATTGCTAAACGCGCAATCACAAAGCCCGTACTCCAGATCAATACAAATAACGGTGCTATTAAGCTGTCTAGCTTCAATTTCATGGATAACTTATTGAAAATGTGGAGTTTTTTATGTAATCACTGATTTTAGGCTTTTTTATATCCTCACATCCCGTTTCTAAGCATCCCACTTATTATGTTGCACCGCACCATTATTGCTGTAAAATGGTGCGTAATTAAATTGATAAGCTCAAGATAAAGCTCATAGTGAGCAAAGAGATAAAGTCCACAAGAAAGGGATTGAAATGAACTTAACGCCAGAACAGATAGCAGCAGCGCAAAAAGCAAATTTAGAGACTTTGAGTGGACTGACCAATCAAGCCTTACAAAGCATTGAGAAGTTGGTAGAACTGAATATGCATATTGCCAAGCAAAGCCTGGGCGATAGCATGAGCAGCGCAAAGAAAGCCTTGGAAGTAAAAGATATTCAACAACTCCTCGCGCATCAAGCGGAAGCAGTGCAGCCAATGGCAGAAAAAATCATGGCCTATAGTCGCCATCTATATGAATTAGCCCATGAGACACAAGCTAGTTTTACAAAGTCTGCTGAAAAAGAACTTGAAGCGGGTCAGACAAAAATGAATGCCTTGGTAGAGGATTGGACAAAGAATGCACCAGCAGGATCTGAATCTGCCGTGCATGCCATTAAACAAGCTATCGCTTCCGCCAATAACGTTTTTGAAACAAGCCAAAAAGCAGTAAAGCATGCAGTTGAAGTTGCTCAAACAAACTTGAGCAATGCCACCAGCACAGTTGAAAAGACCGTCAAAACAGGTAACAAGCCTGCAACTAAAGCTAGCAAGAAAAAGTAATCCTTACATTGTTGCTACAGTTTTCTTGTTGCAACAGTAGTAATAAAAAAGCCCCGAGAGATCGGGGCTTTTTCTTATCAAACCAATAGCAAAGAAACGTTGTTTAATGCGCCTTCTTTTTGACGGGCGGTAAATCAGTGCAGTGACCAAGAGCAGCCTCAGCAGCCAAGCCAACTGACTCACCTAAGGTTGGATGAGGATGAATAGTTTTACCGATATCTACAGCATCAGCACCCATCTCAATTGCAAGACACACTTCACCAATTAAATCGCCAGCATGAGTACCTACGATTCCACCGCCAATAATGCGCTTCGTTGTGGCATCAAAAATAAGCTTCGTGAAACCTTCATCACGTCCGTTAGCAATCGCCCTGCCGCTTGCAGCCCAAGGAAATAAGCCCTTCTCATAAGCAATACCTTTGGCTTTACATTGCTCCTCAGTCAAGCCAGCCCAAGCCACCTCAGGATCGGTATACGCTACGGATGGAATCTGCTTAGCATCGAAGTAGGATTTTTCACCAGCTGCAACTTCAGCTGCAACGTGACCCTCGTGCACTGCTTTGTGAGCAAGCATAGGTTGACCAACAATATCGCCAATTGCAAAGATATTGTTTACATTGGTGCGCATTTGATTGTCGACTGAAATAAAACCACGCTCATCCACAATGACGCCTGCAGCTGATGCATCAATCTTTTTGCCATTAGGTGTGCGCCCTACCGCAACCAACACTAAATCGTAAGTTTGCGGCTCTGATGGAGCATTCTCACCTTCAAAGCTCACTTGAATACCATCGGCTTTAACTTCAGCTTTTGATGCGCGAGTCTTAAGCATGATCTTTTCAAAACGGCCGGCATTAAATTTCTCCCAAACCTTTTCTAAATCTCGGTCTGCGCCCGCCATCAGGCCATCCATCATTTCAGCAATATCAATACGTGAACCTAAGGTGCTGTAGACAGTAGCCATCTCCAAACCAATAATGCCGCCGCCAATGACTAACATACGCTTTGGAATGCTCTTGAGCAATAAAGCGCCTGTACTGTCAACAATGCGCGGATCCTCTGGCAAGAACGGAAGTTTTACTGGCTGACTTCCGGCTGCAATGATTGCCTTCTGAAAACGCACCACTTCTTTTTGACCAGCTAAATCTTGGCCATCACCCTTGGTCAACTCAACCTCAACGTGATTTGCGTCCAAGAAACGACCAAGGCCACGAACAACGGTCACCTTGCGTGCTTTGGCCATGCCAGCTAATCCACCCGTCAACTTGGCGATGACAGAATCTTTGTAGCCACGCAGCTGATCTATTTCGATTTTTGGAGCGCCATAACTAATGCCATGCTTGGACATTGTCTTCACTTCATCCATCACGGAGGTCGTATGAAGCAAGGCTTTTGATGGGATGCAACCCACGTTTAAGCACACGCCGCCCAAAGTGGAGTAACGCTCTATCAAAATAGTACTCATACCCAAATCCGCACTTCGGAATGCTGCGCTATAACCGCCTGGGCCAGCACCTAAGACCAGCACTTCGCACTCGTGATCAACCTTACCGCTATATTGTCCAGCGATAGGAGCGCTCATCACAGGAGCAGCTGCTGGTGCGGCTGCAGGAGCAGGAGATGGGCTTGCTGCAGGTATAGCAGCCTGAGGTGCAGCTGCAGCCCCAACTTCAACTTCAGCAACCACACTTCCCTTGCCAACCTTATCGCCAGCCTTGACGGAAATACTCAGAATGGTTCCAGCTACATCAGCGGGAACTTCCATTGTTGCTTTGTCAGACTCTAGAATGAGTAAGGGCTGTTCTTTTTCTATGACATCGCCTACTTTGATGAGTACTTCAATAACCGGCACATCTGAATAATCACCAATATCTGGTACGAGAATAATTTGCTTAGCCATATCTTTTCCTTATAGCGCTGCGCGACGGAAGTCGGACATCAGCTGAGCGATATAGACATTGAAACGTGTTGCCAAAGCACCGTCAATTACACGATGATCAGCACTCAATGACAATGGGCAAATTAAGCGTGGGACAAATTGCTTGCCATCCCAAACAGGCTTCATGGCGGCCTTGCTTACACCCAAGATTGCAACCTCAGGCGCATTCACGATAGGAGAGAAATAGGTACCGCCAATGCCGCCTAGAGAGGAAATGGTGAAACTAGCACCTTGCATTTGATCTGGCTTTAATTTTCCATCTCGTGCAAGTGCAGCTAATTCCGAGGTTTCTCGAGCAAGCTCAAAAATGCCTTTTTTATCCGCATCACGAATGACTGGTACAACCAGACCATTTGGCGTATCTGCGGCAAATGCAATATTGAAATACTTCTTCAATACCAAGTCATCACCGTCAATAGAGCTATTGAACTCAGGGAACTTCTTAAGGGCAGCCACAGCAGCCTTCATTAAGAAAGCCAACATGGTGATTTTAAGACCCTGCTTTTCATTCTCTTTATTCGTGAGAACTCTGAATGCCTCAAGATCAGTAATGTCTGCATCTTCGTGATAAGTCACGGCAGGAATCATGACCCAATTGCGTCCTAGGTTTGCTGCAGTCAATTTCTTAATGCGATTGAGTGGCTGACGCTCCGTCTCTCCAAATTTAGAGAAATCCACTTTAGGCCAAGGGATGAGATTCAATCCACCCAAGCTTCCGCCAGATGTGTTGGATGCACTGCCAGCCCCACCACTCATTGCAGCTTTTACAAAAGCCTGCACGTCTTCCTGAGTAATTCTGCCTTTGGGGCCAGAACCTTTAACTTGATGAACGGTGACGCCAAGCTCACGAGCAAACTTACGTACTGATGGACTGGCGTGACTTGCGGTTGGATCTACTTCCACTGGTGTATTGCTAATGGGTGGCGGCGCTGGTGCACGCACGATCGGAGGCTCCACTTTAGGAGCTGGGGCTGCTACTTCAGTTTTCACTGCCGCGGGAGCTGCTGTAGTTTGTGCAGCAGCCGGAGCAGTCGCCTCGCCACTTTCTTCAAGCACCAAAACAATAGCGCCCTCTGAAATCGAGTCACCCACTTTAACTTTGACCTCTTTCACCACGCCGGAGTGTGATGATGGAACATCCATAGTTGCCTTGTCGGATTCAAGCACAACGATAGACTGCTCTTTTTCAACACGGTCACCGGCTTTTACCAATACCTCGATGACGGGCACATCTTTGTAATCCCCAATGTCCGGGACTTTAATATCAATTAGTTGGCTCATAGTCTCTGTCTCTTATCAAACCGTCATTGGGTTTGGTTTAGTGATATCGATTTCATATTTCTTAATCGCTTCTGCTAGCTTTTGGCGATCAAGCTGACCAGCATCCACTAATGAACGTAGCGCTGTTAATACAACCCAGCGACGATCGACTTCAAAGAAATCACGTAATTTTTCACGAGTATCGGAACGGCCAAAGCCATCAGTGCCCAATACTTCAAAACGACGACCCATATGCTGAATTGCGGGACGAATTTGCTCTGCAAACAGTCGCACATAGTCAGTAGCAGCAACAATTGGGCCAGCAGTATCTTTAAGGCACTTCTCTACATGGGATAAAGCAGGTGCAGTTGTTGGATTGAGAAGATTATTGCGGTGAACTGCATTCCAATCTCGACCTAACTCTGTAAAGCTAGGGCAGCCCCACAGATCGGAAGAAACACCCCAATCTTTATGTAGGATTTCGGCGGCTTCAATGACTTCACGGAAAATCGTTCCTGAACCTAAAAGTTGTACGCGCAATTTCGCATTGGCATCACCAACGGCTTTGAGTTTGTACATACCTTTAATAATGTCTTGCTCTGCGCCCTTTGGCATTGCTGGATGAGCGTAGTTCTCATTCATCAACGTGATGTAGTAATAGACATCTTCCTGTTCGGCCAACATGCGACGCATACCATCCTGAATTACCACGGCAACTTCAAATGAGAATGAAGGGTCATAGCTGATGCAGTTTGGAATAGCAGCACTCCAAACCTGGCTGTGCCCATCTTCATGCTGAAGACCTTCGCCGTTCAGAGTGGTTCTACCAGCAGTACCGCCCAATAAGAAACCGCGGCTGCGCATATCACCTGCAGCCCAGCAGAGATCGCCAATGCGCTGGAAACCAAACATGGAGTAGAAGATGTAGAAAGGCAACATCGGCACGCCATGAGTTGAGTATGAAGTTGCGGCAGCGATCCAGTCGCACATACCACCTGCCTCATTAATGCCTTCTTGCAAAATCTGACCAGTCTTGTCCTCTTTATAGAACATCAGTTGATCATGATCTTCTGGGGTATAAAGCTGACCCAATTGATTCCAGATGCCTAGTTGACGGAACATGCCTTCCATACCAAAGGTACGAGACTCATCCGGAACAATTGGAACTACACGCTTACCCAAAACCTTGTCACGCACAATCGTATTGAGTATGCGAACAAAAGCCATCGTTGTAGAGATCTCACGACCCTCTGAAGTTGCTTCTAACAATGGTGCAAATACATCTAGAGCAGGAACTGGCAAGCTCTCTGCTTTCATGCGGCGTTGAGGCAAGTAGCCGCCCAACTCTTGGCGACGAGCTTTCATGTACTCCAGCTCTGCACTACCCTCAGCAAATTTCACTAAAGGCATTTCATCGAGTTGCTCATCTTTAACTGGAATCTCAAAACGATCGCGGAAACGACGTACATCATCCGCATTCATCTTCTTGGCTTGGTGGGCAATGTTCATTGCCTCACCCGAACCACCCATACCGTAGCCCTTAATGGTGTGAGCCAAAATAACTGTAGGTTGATTCTTGTGATTTACAGCTGAATGGAAAGCAGCAAATACTTTATGGGGATCATGACCACCACGATTGAGTTGCCAAATCTCATCATCACTCCAGTCACTTACTAGCGACTTCAATTCAGGAGTATTGAATACAATTTCACGAACATAAGCACCGTTCTTGGCCTTCATGGTTTGATACTGACCGTCTACAATTTCTCCAAGACGCTGCATCAAGATGCCTTTTTTGTCTCGTGCGAACAAGGCGTCCCAATGGCCACCCCAAACAACTTTAATTACATTCCAACCGGCACCACGGAACTCACCCTCCAGCTCCTGAATGATCTTGCCATTACCGCGCACAGGACCATCAAGACGCTGCAAGTTACAGTTCACAACAAAAATGAGGTTGTCTAACTTTTCACGGCCAGCCATACCAATAGCGCCGAGTGATTCTGGCTCATCAGTTTCGCCATCACCTAAGAAGGCCCAAACTTTACGACCTTCTGCCTTAATAAATCCGCGGTCCTGCATGTAACGCATAAAGCGCGCTTGATAAATAGCCATGATTGGACCAAGGCCCATAGACACCGTTGGGAATTGCCAGAAGTCCGGCATCAACCAAGGATGTGGATAGCTAGAGATACCATTGCCGCCAACTTCTTGACGGAAGTTATTTAATTGCTCGTCCGACAAGCGACCGAGCATATAGGCGCGAGCATAAACACCTGGAGCTGAATGCCCCTGAACAAAAATCAGGTCACCACCATGCTCAGGGGATGGCGCATGCCAGAAATGGTTAAAGCCAACGTCGTACAAAGTAGCTGCAGACTGGAATGAAGAAATATGTCCACCTACGTTGGTATCTTTATTAGCACGCAGGACCATCGCCATTGCGTTCCAACGTGTATAGGATCGAATTCGATGCTCAACGTTTTGATCACCAGGTAGGCGCGCTTGCTGCTCTACTGGAATCGTATTGATGTAAGGGGTTTCCGCATGGAATGGTTGGTTAACTCCATTCACACGTGCATGAGAAATCTGCTGGTCAATAAGATACGCAGCACGCTCAGGACCCTCATTCCGAATAACGCCATCTAGCGCCTGCAACCACTCTTGGGTTTCACCTGGATCCGCATCTTGCTTTCCTGCGCTACCCAAAATTTGATCTGGAACTGCTGCCATAAACTGCCTCCATTAGTCACATCGGTCTTATTTATTCACTCTATAGGCAACATTCTAGGAAGGTCTATGGGTGTAAACAAGCAATTTTCCACATAATGATAATATTTCTCACTATGTGGTATTTTGTTGCATCGCAATCAGATGTATGAATACAGCCAAATAGCCTAGAGAAAGGTGCCCATCAGGCAAAATAAGCGGATTACATGAAAAAAATCGTATTTTCAATCTGGCAACTTAAGCCTGTGAAATGGATCCGTCGAATACGGGGATTTAAGCTTGTCTACACACCATTAATAGCAATTGTTCTATTTACCGTGGTGATGGGTGTCATTATGGGCACCCTGCAGCTCCAGGAAAAGAGTCAGCAAGAAGCGGCGCTATTTAGAGAGCTCTCATTTGCCAAGCAACGCATTCAATTGCGATTTGCTAACAATACCGACGTACTTCAATCAATGGGGCGTGACTACGTTAGCGGCAGTGATGCTGCGAAGTCAAAAGATAATCTCATTATTCAAGCCGAAAATCTCTTGCAAAGCAATCATGAGATTGCGCAAATCGTCTGGATTAATGAAGTCAATGAGCGTCAGTGGAAAATTCCACTAGATAACTTAAAAACAGATTGGTTTAATAAAGCCAATAATTCAGGAATTCTTAATCAGGCTCTGAAAAAAACGCTGGAACTTAGTGCTGCTACTAATAGGCCGGCATTTAGTCAGTTCATTGCGCTTGAGGTCCCAAGCGATGAGTTAATCTCAAAAGAAATTCGGAATGTTTTTTGGCAAACGGTGCCTCAAATTTCTGGCAATGAAATTAAAGGGATGGTTGCCGTCTTATATACAACCCAGGGTTTACTTGAAATGATCCCAGGGGAACTCAAAGGTCAATATCGATTCACCCTAATTACGGATGACGATAAGGTCCTGGCAATTTCATCAGATAAAAATACACCCAAGCGTGCATTTAGCAATCAAACTAGTCTTGATATAGGTGTGCTTAGCCCGAACCTCAGTTTGCGTATTGACACTTATCCACCACCCACCAATCTAACTTTCAGAATGCTAATTGGCGTAGTGCTGGGCTTGAGTGCATTCGTGGTTTGGAGCTTATGGTCAGTACTCAAGCAAATGCAAGTTAGGCAAGAGGCTGAAGCCAATCTCCGAGCAGAAACTAACTTTCGTAGCGCAATGGAAAACTCCACTCCAGTAGGAATTCGTGCGCACGATATGAATAAGATGATCACCTACGTCAATCCCGCCTTTTGCGAGATGACCGGTTGGTCAGCAGATGAACTTATCGGACTTAGCCCGCCCTTTGCTTTCTGGCCTGAAGGCCAAAAGACTGAGCTTACTGAGAAAATGAATCAAGCTCTCAAGCTGGTGCTAAGCCAAGATAAGAAGCTTGGCATCGAGGGCTCAATCCTCCATCGCAATGGCTCAATCATTCAAACTCGCACCTTCATCTCACCCTTGATTAATGAAAAGGGTGCGCAAACGGGTTGGGTAACTTCATTAATTGATATTTCTGAACCAAAGAAAATTCGTGAAGAATTGGCAGCCTCACAAGAACGCTTCGTTACCGTTTTAGAAGGTCTAGATGCTGCAGTATCAGTTGTCTCCAACGAGACTGGGGAATTACTCTTTGCAAATCGCTTTTATCGTGAGCGATTTGGCGATACCGCTAAAGGTCATTTTGATTTGGCTAACAGCGATGTCAAACAAAATATCTTGCAGGCTCAAGCTGAAGGTGCGCCACCCTCTTCTCTGTATCAAGAAACAGAGTCAGAAGAAATTCAGTTGCTAGATGAGTCAAATGGAGCTTCAAAATGGTACGAAGTTCGCAGACGTTTCGTACCCTGGGTTGATGGACATTTAGCGCAATTACTCATTGCTACTGATATTACGATTCGTATTGAAGCCGATGATTTAGTGCGCCAACAAGAAGAGCGTATGCAATTTACTAGCCGCCTAACCACGATGGGTGAAATGGCCTCTTCATTAGCCCACGAATTAAATCAGCCTCTTGCAGCTATCTCGAACTATTGCATGGGTGTAGCAAAACGCTTGCAAGGTCACTTAGACCCCGTCATGCAGAAAGATATTCTTCCTGCATTGGAAAAAGCCTCCGACCAAGCACATAGAGCTGGCACCATCATTCAGCGTATTAAAGGCTTTGTAAAACGTAGTGAACCTCAGCGCAAATCATGCAATATCAGTGAAATTATTAATGATGCTGTTGGCCTCGTAGAGATTGAAGCGCATCGCCATCGACTAAGCATCGCTACTGAACTTGCCGAAAATCTCCCAATGGTCGACGTTGATCCAGTCTTAATACTGCAGGTACTTGTCAACCTTCTCAAGAACTCGCTTGATAGCTTGCGAGAGGTTTACCCCCTCTCCTCACGCTGGTCAGCCCCTCCAGTTCGGATTGCGGCAGATCTGGACACCAGCACCTTTCCTGCGATGTTGCGGATTCAGGTGACGGATGCAGGCTCTGGAATCGCCGAATCCGTCATTAAACGCATGTTTGAGCCCTTTTTTAGCACTAAAAACGATGGCATGGGCATGGGTTTGAATATTTGCCGATCTGTAATTGAGTCCCATCAGGGTCGTCTTTGGGCAAAAAATCACATGGACGCAGAACATACAAAGCTATCGGGCTGCACCTTTACAATACTATTACCCCTAGAATCCCCGGGCTCCAAGGGGTAATAGTTAATTGATGAATTTTTTAGATTGATCTGCGAGAGCCAATATGAATACCAGTGCTAGCACCAAACCCAATCAAGCTGAAGTGGTTTATGTTGTGGATGACGACGAAGCTGTCCGCGACTCCCTCACCTGGTTGTTAGAAAGCAATGGTTATGTTGTTCGCTGCCATGCAAGCGCAGAACGATTCTTGCAGTCACTGCAAAGCACAGATAAATCTACGATCTCTTGCGCTATCTTAGATGTGCGCATGTCAGGGATGTCCGGTCTTGAATTACAAGAACGTTTAATTAGTGAAAATCTGCCAATGCCAGTTGCCTTCATTACAGGTCACGGTGATGTCTCAATGGCAGTCTCCACCATGAAGCGCGGTGCAGTTGATTTCATTGAAAAGCCTTTTAAAGAAAATGATCTCTGTGGTTTAGTCGATCGCATGCTTGCTAAAGCACGCATTGATTACTCACAAGCAAGCCAACGTAAGATTACCCAAAGCCTCTTGAGTAAACTGACTGGCCGAGAGCGCCAAGTTCTTGAGCGCATTGTGGCAGGTCGTTTGAATAAGCAGATTGCAGATGATCTTGGCATCTCCATTAAAACTGTAGAGGCGCACCGCGCCAATATTATGGAAAAGCTCAACGTGAATACCGTTGCAGACTTGCTCCGCTTAGCACTCTCAGATCCACAACCTAATTAATTCCCCCTATGCCTGCACAGTTACTCGACGGCGTCGCCCTATCTAAAAAATTACGTGCTGAGATTGCAGCGCGTGGAGCTATCGTCACCGCCAAAGGCGTTAGACCTGGTTTAGCTGTGATTGTTGTTGGTGAAAATCCTGCTAGCCAGGTGTATGTCCGCAACAAAGTTAAGGCTTGCGAAGATGTGGGCTTTCATTCTGTACTCGAGCGTTACTCAGTCGAATTAGGCGAAGAAGAGTTACTTGCTCGCATCGCCACACTGAATGCCGATCCCGCCATTCATGGAATTTTGGTTCAACTGCCACTGCCTGAGCATATCGCAGCGGAACGTGTACTTGAGGCAATTGCCCCAGAAAAAGATGTGGATGGATTCCACGTAGCCAATGCCGGTGCCCTAATGGTTGGTCAGCCAGAATTTAAGCCATGCACGCCGTATGGTTGCATGAAGATCCTCGAGAGCATCGAATACCCCATTCGTGGCGCACGCGCAGTGATCGTTGGCGCATCTAATATTGTCGGTAAACCAATGGCAATGCTGTTGTTGCAAGCAGGCGCTACAGTCACGATCTGCAATAGTAAGACTCGTGACTTAGCTCACCACACTAAGGATGCGGATATTTTGGTAGTTGCTACAGGCAAACCCAAGATGATTACTGGTGATATGGTGAAGCATGGCGCGGTTGTAATTGACGTTGGTATTAACCGTATGCCTGATGGCAAGCTTTGTGGCGACGTGGATTTTGATGCAGCTCAATATGTCGCTGGCTGGATCACCCCTGTACCAGGAGGTGTTGGGCCGATGACTATCACGATGCTGCTGATGAATACCCTAGAAGCAGCAGAAAAAGCGGCGAAGCCTTCAAACTAAACCCCTCTGGTTTGCGCCTGATCAGCGTCTAATTAGCAAAAGTTTGCGTCGTCCATTAAGCTATAGGGATGACTACATCAACACTTTTAAAGCCCTCCGCTGAACTCCAAAAGAATCCTCTGATTTCATTCGGAAGAGGCATATGCACCTACTCCGAAGTAAAACCTTCAGACATTGAGCCTGCAATTGATTTTCTTCTGAAGCAAGCAGAAAAAGCGGTAGCTCATGCAGCCGATCCAAATACTCCAGCAAGCTGGGATGACTTACTTGAACCACTTGAGGATGCAACTGAATCCCTTGGCAGATCGTGGGGGGTCATTTCTCATTTGAATAGTGTGGCAGACACCCCGGAACTTAGAGTAGCCTACGGCGAGATGATGCCTAAGGTAACCGCATTTTTTTCAAGCCTAGGTCAAAATCTAGCGCTGTATCAAAAGTTTAAAGAACTTAGTCAAAGCCCTGCTTATGAAAAGCTATCTACAGCCCAGAAAAAAGTAATTGAAAACTCCTTAAGAGATTTTCGTCTTGGCGGCGCAGAGCTTTCCGATTCACAAAAGCCACGCTTCGCAGAGATTCAGGATGAACAAGCGCTATTAGGCAAGGCATTCTCTGATCATGTATTAGATGCGACAGATCACTTTGTGCACCACATTACCGATAAGTCTGATTTAACGGGCTTGCCAGAAGATGCTATCGCCGCTGCCGCTGATCTTGCTCAGCAAAAGAATCTTCAAGGCTGGGCATTTTCATTACATTTCCCATCCTACTACCCAGTGATGCAGTACTCCGAGAACCGGTCACTCCGCCGCCTCATGTATGAAGCCTATGTGACTCGAGCTTCTGAGCTAGCTCCTCAATACTCCCAAGGAAAAATGGATTGGGATAATACGCAGAACATGCTCGAGCAGCTGAAGCTACGCGATGAAGAAGCAGCCATGTTGGGTTTTAAAAATTATGCAGCCTTGAGCTTGGCTCCAAAAATGGCAAGTAATGCTGAGGAAGTCGACACCTTCTTAACCAACTTTGCACAAAAGGCAAAACCCTTTGCACTCAAAGACTGGCAAGAGCTTTCTGAGTTTGCCAAATCTGAACTCTCTATCACCGATGGATTAGAACCATGGGATATTGCTTTTGCATCCGAAAGATTAAAGCAAGAGCGTTACTCTTTTTCTGAGAATGCGCTGAAACAATATTTTCCGTTACCTAAGGTTTTAGAAGGCTTATTTGGAGTCATTCAAACATTGTTTGCAGTGAAGATTGAAGTTGCCGCCCTACCAACTTGGCATGCAGACGTACAGTCCTTCTCGGTTAAAAATGCTGACAACCAGATCGTGGCTTACTTTTACTTAGACCCCTATGCTCGACCCGGTAAGCGTGGTGGCGCCTGGATGGATGATGCGCGAGGACGTCGCGAGCTACCAAATAGTGAGATTCAAGTACCGGTTGCCTATTTAGTGTGTAACTTTGCACCGCCAGTAAAGGTAGATGGCGTTCTGCGACAACCGACAATCACACATGATGACGTCATCACCCTCTTCCATGAGAGTGGTCATGGCTTGCATCATCTATTAACGCAGGTAAGCGCCCTAGGCGTCTCTGGAATTAATGGTGTGGAATGGGATGCTGTTGAATTGCCAAGTCAGTTTATGGAAAACTTCTGCTGGGAATGGGAAGTCTTGGAGAAGATGACTGCCCATGCTGAAACTGGCAAGCCGCTCCCCAAAGAATTATTTAACAAGATGCTTGCAGCGAAGAATTTCCAAAATGGCTATATGACACTACGTCAGGTTGTGATGTCATTAACTGATTGGCGTCTGCATGCCAGCTTTGATCCGAAGAATGCACAAGGCCATGCCGTTCTGGATCTATCTAGGAGTATTGCGGATCAATTCAATGTGATTCCACAGCCCACCCTCTCCCGCTGGATCAATACCTTCAGTCATATTTTTGCGGGTGGCTACGCCGCAGGATATTACAGCTATAAATGGGCAGAAGTACTTTCTGCCGATGTTTATGCCGCGTTTGAAGAATCTGCAAAACTCACTGGTAGCGTACTTGATGCAGAAACTGGCAAACGCTATCGGACCGAAATTCTGGAGGTGGGCGGAAGTCGCCCTGCTGCCGAGTCTTTTAAAGCATTCAGAGGACGTGAGCCAAGCATCGATGCCCTATTAAGACATGGTGGCCTGGCTTAGAAATTTAATGGAAGTTAGTTGCCAATAAAAAACGCCCGAAGGTGGTTTTTTTTAACTGAGAGGCTTTGCCTCTTTAATTCTGTAAGCAAGCATTTGCCAGCGGCTTTCCTGCTACCCGATCTTTAACCCAGGTTAAATAGAACGGCTTAGACGTTCCAGGGGTAGTAAAGTGGGACTGCTCTCCAGGCAACTGCATTCTGCCAACATTGCCGCCTAATTTACATACTTGCTCCTGATAGAGCTTATGCATTATTGGCGGAACAGTAACATCTTTCGATCCAAAATAAATTTGCACGGGTGCAATAGGTTTTACAGTCCGCACGCCACCCTTCACCATTGCCTCAGTCCAAGCCAAGGTGTTTGATGGATTTTTCTTCAACAGGCTAGCGTAGCTTGAGCCATAAAGAAAATTAAATGTATCACTAGCCGCATGCATACATTTATTACTAAGAATCTCATCAACTACCTTTACACCCTCATCAGTAAAGACATCCGACAAACTCAGTTTAGGAAAAGCCGCTTGGGTACCCCAATAGAACATAGCTGCGTGGGTGAAATTAAAGATATTATCCAAAAACATCGTTTGTGATTCTTGGAAATATTTATCGGCAGCAGCTTGAGTTAACTTTCCAGCAGGAGCCAGTATTGAAATATCTTCAGGAGCTAAGGCAACGAATCCAATCATTTCAAGATTGTCAGAAGCAGTACCGGTTTGATTAATGTAATCAGGCATTCCTGCTAATGCGATTGCAGCACCACCACCCGTGGACCAGCCATAAATCAAGGTCTTTTTATTGGCGCCAGTTTCCTTCATGGAGCCAGCAGCTCGAGCACCATTGAGTGTATCCATGCCATTGGTTGAAGCAATCGTATATTGCTGCTTACCTCCTCCACCCAAACCTTGATAGTCAGAGGCAACAACAACATATCCTTCCTTAATAAATTCCTCTATTGCTGGAATTCCATAATCTGTCCAAGAATTTCCACCAAGCAAGAAATACTCATTCAAAGGCACTACGGGATCAAAAACCTGGGATGGTCCACAATTCTGTGCTGTACCTGTTGTGCCGTGACCCCATGACATCACAGGGCGTCCACCTGCGGGCACTGGTCCAGTAGGGGCTACGACCAAGCCAGTTGAGATTGTTTTGCGACCCGAAATATCAGAAGAAATATACGCAATCCTCCATGCTTGAGCACCTTTAACGGATGTTCTTACTGGCTCCCGCTTAATAACTTGCCCCAATTTTCCCTCAGGCGCCATCTTCATTACAGCAGCATAAAAAGGTTGCATTGGAGGGTCAGCAAAAACAGCGGAGGACATTGAGCATAGAGATACACCGAATATCAGCGCAGCGAGTAATTTTTTCATTTCAATATTTCCTAAGGATTGAATGGCGTAATTAATTGTAAAGATTGTCTAAGATGCATATATGGGGAAACCTGATCAATTTAGTTGACCTTATTAGACTTATTGGCCTTCTTATTGGCTCGCCTCTCAAAGAAGGTTTCGATTTCTACGTAAAAGATTGGGACCAAAGCTACTGCCAAGCAGGTAGAGGCAATCATTCCGCTAAATACCGTGATGCCTAAAGAGATGCGAGCTGCTGCACCTGCGCCAGTAGATAGCAGCAATGGCATGACACCCAAAATAAATGCGATGGAGGTCATGACAATTGGTCTAAATCGCTCTCTTGAAGCCTCTAGCGCAGCATCTACGAAACTCATACCTTTATGCCTGCACTCAATGGCGACCTCAACAATCAAAATTGAGTTCTTACATGAAAGCGCAATCATTAAAACTAGACCGATTTGCACATAAATATTATTTGCTAGGCCTGTAAGCAATAAAGCCACTACCGTTCCCGACAGGGAGAGAGGAACCGCTGTCAGGACAGCCAGTGGAGCAATCCAGGTTTCATATTGGGCTGCGAGCACCAGGTATACCAACAAGATCGATAGCGCAAAGATTAAGATCACGGTATTTCCGACTAAATCTTCTTGATATGACATTCCAGCCCACTGGAAAGCAACGCCATCAGGCAAATTCTTGGCCACTTGCTCTAGAGCCTTCATCGCCTCCCCGGAACTATAGCCATCCTTTGCAGCGCCTAGAACGGCAGCAGACGGATAAAGCTGGAATTGCGATGCAAATGCTGGTCCAGTAGTTTCTTTGACATCAATGAAAGATCCGAGCGGAACCATATTGCCACTCTTATTTTTTACATAGAGGCGGTTAACCTGCTCTATAGCACTACGATATTTCCCGTCAGCTTGAACATAGACTTGGTAGGTCTGACCATACTTGAAGAATTGATTGACGTAAGAGGATCCCAGGTAGGACTGCAATACATCATAAGCATCCCCGATTTCGACACCAAACGTTTCCGCTCTACCTACATTAAAACTCAGCTGGAGTTGCGGGACATTGTTTTGGAATGGCGTAAAGGCCATCATGATTTCTGGCTGTTTTTGTGCCTCATCAATAAAAGCCTTCGTAGCAGCATCTAACTTGGCAAAGTTATTGCTACCATCAGTGAGCATGAGTCTCATCTCAAAACCACCAGATAGACCTAAACCAGGAATGGCTGGGGGCAAGAGCACAAAGGATTTGAGCTCTTGAACTTGCTGAAGCCCTTCATTCATATTGTTATAGATTTCGCGGAGGCTTTCACCTTTGCCCCGCTCTTCCCACTTCTTCATGATGACGTATAAAGCGCCAGAATTAGACTGAGAACTGCTGTTGTTCAATAGATTAATACCGCCAATCACTACAACCGTTTCAACGCCAGGAACCTTCTTAATTACATCAACTGCTTTTTTCATCCCTTCTTCCGTTCTCTGTAAAGAAGCGGCATCAGGCAGGGTTGTTGAAACCACTAGATAGCCCTGATCTTCATTTGGGATAAAGCCTGATGGGACGAACATTAAACCGATGAGTGATGCCACGATAATCGCAATACCCACCATAGAGGCTTTGGCGCGATTTTTCATCAAGCCTTCAATCTTGTGCCCGTACCAAGTTGCTAGGCGATTGAAATACAAATCAAATTTTTGATAGAGCTTATTTTTAACTAGGTTCGGATCAATCGGCTTTAAGTACTGGGCTGACTGAGTTGGCTTTAAAGTAATCGCATTAATACCGCTAATTAAAGCCGTTGCTGCAATCACTAAAGCAAACTGACGATACATCTGTCCGGTGATACCGGCAATGAATGAGGCGGGAATAAACACCGCCATTAGGACCAAGGTAATACCAATAATTGGACCCATCAAAGCAGTCATCGCATCAATGGCACCCTGTTTTGGATCTTCGCCCTCTTCCACCTTCTTCGATACCGCCTCCACCACCACAATCGCATCGTCAACCACAATACCGATACATAAGACAATTGCAAATAAGGTAAGTAAGTTGATTGAGAAGCCGAGAGCGGCCATACAAGCAAATGCGCCAATAATGGTCACAGGCACTGTGGTTGCAGGAACCAGCGTGGCACGCCAGTTCTGCAAGAAAATCATAATCACGAGCAGAACTAAGATGCCTGCCTCATACAGTGTTTTATAAACCTCATGAATGGAAGCCTGGACAAACATCGTGGTATCAAACGGAATAGCCCAAGACACCTCCTTAGGAAGTGTCTTGGCGATACTTTTCATCTCATCTTGAACCGCTTGTGCAGTAGCAATCGCATTAGCTCCAGGCATTTGATAGATTGCGATACCTCCAGCAGGACTGTCATTGATCTTGAAGAATTGACTGTAATTCTGGCTACCCATTTCAATTCTGGCAATGTCACGCAAGTAAGTAATGGCGGCCTTGCTACCCGACTTGACTACAATTTTTCCAAACTGTTCAGGGGTTGTCATGGCACTCGTGACATTGAGTGTCAGCTGAAAATCTTGGCCCATGGGTGTTGGTGGGGCACCAATTTGACCCGCTGTGAGCAAGACGTTTTGCTTATTAATGACAGCAATCACATCACTTGGCGTGAGATTGCGCATCTTCAGCTGAGCAGGATCCAGCCAAACTCGCATGCTGTAGTTACCAACACCAAACACATTAGCTGCAGCTACGCCTGGTAGGCGCGCCAGGCGCTGTTGTAGTTTCAGGTTTGCGAGGTTACTTAAAAATAAGCCGTCATGATCAGGATTAGATGAAGTCAGAGTGACGAACTGCAGAATGGCAGTAGATTGTGTTTTGGTTGTGACGCCCTGCTTTTGTACTGCCTGAGGCAAAGAAGGCAGCGCAATGGCTACCCGGTTTTGCACGTTCACCTGGGCTAAATCAGGGTCTGTGCCAACCTTAAACGTAACAGTGAGGGTGTAGTTACCGTCATTAGTGGATGCAGACTCCATGTAGAGCATCCCATCAACGCCATTCACCTGAGTTTCAATATTGCTAGCAACCAATTGCTGCACTAGAGTCGCACTTGCCCCCGGATATCTGGCAGTCACCTGAATGGTAGGCGGAACAATGTTGGGATACTGGGCAATCGGCAAACTATTAATGGATACTGCCCCAATCAATAGCATGACTAGAGCGATCACATTCGCCAGTACCGGCCGTTCGATAAAAAATTTAGATAGCATGGTTATCGAGCTGGCATTGCCTCAAGCGTAACTTCTGTTGGTTTTGCTACCTGATTAATGCTCAAGTTAATAAAGCCATTAATAACCACTTTATCGCTAGCAGTTAAACCCTTGCTAATCTCAACGTATTTCTCAAAGCCTTGGCCCAGGGTGATGTCTTTACGTTGTGCACGCATAGCATCATCCAAAACAAAGACATAGTCACCCACTTGATCCGTCATCACAGCAGTCTTGGGCAACAACAACGCCTGCCTTGGTTCGCCATACTGGGCCATCACGCGAGCATATAAACCTGGGATTAACTGGTAGTTCTCATTCTTAAAGATTGCCCTCAATTGCAGGGATCCAGTATCAGTTGAAATTAAATTAGCGGCGTAATCCAATACACCTTCATGTGGATAACCAACTTCGCTTTGAAGTCCAACAAAGATAGGCAATGTATTTACTTCAGACTTACGCTCCATATTAGGATCTTGGATTTTTTGAAACTTTAAAAAATCCCTCTCATTAATGGAGAAGTAAACATAAATTGGTGAGATTTGCTGAATGGTAGATAGTTGAACACCTTTTGTAGTGGCATCTAGATATGCACCCACATCCAACAAATGCCTCCCCATCAGACCATCAAAAGGCGCCCTGATTTCGGTATAGCCTAAATTAATCTTAGCAAGAGTGAGATTGGCTTCAGCCTGCTGGTATTGGGACAATGCTTTATCAACAGCCGCCTGAGAAGTTGCATTTTCTTTAAGCAAAGATTTCTGACGCCCATACTCGCTTTTGGCTTCGTTATAAATGGCTTGCTTTAACTTCACCTCCTGAATGTAGGGATCTTGTTCAATCACAAATAATAGATCGCCCTTCTTCACCATAGCTCCGTCAGCAAATCCAATCTTGGTGAGGTAACCCTTAACCCGTGCATCAAGATTGACGGTGAGATATGGATCCACTAAACCGTCAAATGTTGCAAAACTACGAATCTCCTGGGAAAGTGGCTGCGCAGTTGTTACTGGAGTCGGAGACCGCTTGACTTCTTTGCCGCAAGATTTCAAACAAACCAGCAAGATCAAGGCGAATAGAACGAATAAAGATATTCCGATTGTCCGCGGTTCAAGTTTCTTTTTAAGAATAGGGATCTCAACTGTACTTAACTTTGCAAGAAATTCATTCCATTTAGCTAAGAGTGATCTCCATAGCGTCTCAAGTTGACGCCACAAAGGCATGAGCAAAATTTTAGTTTTTATTAATAAGTCTTTCATGGCGCTGCACTTCCCTGGGTCGGCGGAATAGGTGTATTTACTTTGACTGGAGCAATATCTTGTGAGGGATTTGATGGATCTGGGGCGTCTACCAATATCTTGCTTGCCTTAACTGTTAATGGATCGCCTGTCCTCGTAAGAACTGAGCCCCAATCTGTACGGTCGGTCATATCTGAAATCATCTGGTCGGGCAACTTAGGGGGATTCATATCCGCAGTCCAGCCGCCACCAAGGGCCTTAAATGCTCCAACATATCCGATGAGCTCGTTTGATGAAGTTTGGACAAAAGAGTTTTGAATATTTAATAAAGATTGCTGTGCAGTAATCACCGTGGTGTAGTCATTCTGCCCTGCCTTATAGCGCTCAAGAGCCAAATCTGCAGCACTTTGTGCCGCAATAACACCGCGACTTAAATCCTCTTTCGAGCTCTTAGTTGTAGAGATTGTGATGAGCGAATCCTCAACCTCCTTCTGTGCATTCAGGACTTGATTTTGATAGGCCAGCAGACTCTGCTGAAAAATAGCATCCTGCACGCGAACCTGATCCACAATCGCACCACGATAAAACAGCGGCAAATACAGTCCAGCAGTAACCCCAGAAGCGCTATTACCCCAACTAAATAAATTAGCAGAGGTTAAATTTCCGTAATTGGAATTGGAATAGCCAAAAGTTCCGCCCAGGGTAAATGTTGGGAATAGCTGCGCCTTACTTACTCCAATCAACGCAGATTTAGAGGCGGCATCAAACTCTGCCTGAAGAACGTCGGGGCGACGGCGCAGCAAATCTCTTGGCATACCAACACCTAGCGCAATTGGCGGCTTGAGAGTTCCTTTGGTATTCCCATAAGTCTTTTCGTAATAATCCGGGGTTTCGCCTAACAAGATACTCATGGCGTGCTGATTTTTTCTTAAATTGGCAATCAAACCTGGTATCTGAGCCTTGGTTTGCTCGTACTGCGATTGCGCCTGACTTAGATCGAGCATCGAGGTGGCGCCATATTTAAAACGAGCTCCCGCAATGCGCAAGCTTTCTTTTTGTAAAGCCAAATTGGTTTTTGCGACAGCGATCAACTCTTCATAGTTGCGAATATTGATATAGGTATTAGCAACATCTGCAGTTAAGGAAACATCAGCCGAGTAATAAGCAGCAACACCAGATAAATAGGATGTCAATGAGCTTTGAATTCCACGACGACTCTTTCCCCAAAAATCCAACTCCCAGCTCATTTGAACTAAGGCATTTCTAGAGACTAAATTATTAGAGTCATTAATCGCCTCTTGTATTGCGCTATTCCGGTTATTTGCATACGCGGCGCTTAAATTAGCGGAAGGTAATAGAGCGGCATCACTGACCCCAAGTTGGGCTTGCAGTTGGTATATCCGAAGTGCAGTTTGTTGCAAAGTAAGATTTTGGGCTGTAGCCTGCTTTAGCAGGGTATTTAGCGTTGGATCATTGAAGCTCTTCCACCAATCTACAGGATCCAGAATCTTGTTTGAATTCTCACCCAAAGACTCTGTAAATTCAGTTTGAGCTGATGATTTGTATTGATCGGGGGCCTTGACCGGAGGTCTTGAATAATCTGGCCCCACCATAATGCATCCAGCCAGCATACAAGTGCTGACGATCACGGATACATTGGTATTCAAGAGCTTAATTTTCAAAACTGTTTGCTTCATTTAAGGATTCTGTTACAGATTCTATTAAGAATAAAGCAAGATTCAGAATGTCGTCCTAACGCAAGCGCTAGACCCCCAGATTAAGACTTTTTAATCTCCGCAATCACTGGAGCATGGTCAGAAGGCTGCTCCCAGGTTCTGGGTTCCTTATCCACAATGCTGGCGCTACATTGCTCTTTCAATGTTTCACTTAGGAGAATGTGATCAATCCGCATGCCAGCGTTTCTTCTAAAACCCATCATGCGGTAATCCCACCAGCTAAATGATTTAGGCGCCTGCTCAAACATCCTGAAGGAATCCGTTAAGCCTAAATTCAATAAACGCTGAAATGCGCCCCGCTCTTGAGGGGATACAAGATTCTGACCAATCCACTTGGATGGATCATGCACATCTTCGTCTGTAGGAGCGATATTAAAGTCGCCTAAGAGTGCTAAACGGGTATTTTGATATAACTCTTCCTTTAACCAATCTTCAAGCGCTGTAAGCCATCCCAACTTATATTGGAATTTATCGCTATCAAGTGATTGTCCATTAGGAAAATATGCCGAGACTAGGCGAATGGGTTGCATTCCTTTGAAGCACACAGTAGCAGCTAAGATACGCTGTTGTTCATCAATATTGCCGGGAATGTTTCTGATTGACTTAAGGAAAGTTGTTTCATGATCCGTAGCAATCGATGCTAATGCAGCTTTGCGAACAATGATGGCCACACCGTTATAGGTCTTTTGTCCGGCAGCAATACTGATGTATCCCGCCTCTTCTAGCTCTTTGTGCGGATACTTATCATCCGTCAGCTTTAACTCCTGCAGACATAGCGCATCAATAGGTTTTTTAGCTTTCTCTTGATCCTGGAGCCACTTTAAAACATGAGGCAAGCGAACCTTTAAAGAATTGACGTTCCAGGCCGCTATTCGAATCGACTCAGCCATCAATGCCGAGCTCCTGCAATTTTCGGGTGATCGTATTACGGCCAATACCAAGGCGCTGAGCCGCCTCAACTCGTCTTCCCCGGGTGACCTCTAGGGCCGCTTGCAGCACTGCTTTTTCAAACTTAGAGCACAGAACGTCATACACTTCCGCGTCGCCGTC
This sequence comes from Polynucleobacter sp. MG-27-Goln-C1, assembly GCF_018881905.1. GTDB lineage: Bacteria > Pseudomonadota > Gammaproteobacteria > Burkholderiales > Burkholderiaceae > Polynucleobacter. Next base: position 397,314 of record NZ_JACVPM010000001.1, on the reverse strand, counting down.
TTGAAGCATTTTGACCGCCAGACGACCTAAGCCACCCTCCCAATCAACCGAAGCTCCCCTAATAGCAACTTGAGCGGAGGGGTTAGATTCACCTTGCAATAAAACAGGTTGCTCACCAGCTTCCGCCAAAATATCGGCAGGTAAATCACTTACGCCAATCACATTGGATGGGGTCATTACTGTTAACCAATGGCAGAGGTTTTCTAATTGGCGCACATTTCCTGAAAATGGCATAACGCCGATTTCTTTTAAGACATCATCCGACAGTTTTTTGGGTTCTACACCTAAAGACTTGGCACAAGACAGCATGAAGTGATGAGCTAGAACTGGAATATCTTCAGCGCGCTCGCGCAAGGCAGGCATCCGCAAACGAATCACATTTAAGCGATGTAGTAAATCTTCGCGGAAAGCACCGGCAGCAACACGAGCCTCTAAATTTTGATGGGTCGATGCAATGATGCGGACATTTGCCTTGATGGGATCTTGCCCACCAACGCGATAAAAATGACCATCAGTCAAAGCGCGTAATAAACGGGTTTGCAGATCAAAAGGGATATCCCCGATCTCATCCAAAAATAAGGTACCGCCATCAGCCTGCTCAAAACGTCCACGACGCAAAGTTAATGCACCGGGAAATGCTCCGCGCTCATGACCAAATAACTCTGACTCCAATAAATCCTTAGGCACTGCAGCAGTACTAAAAGCCACAAATGGGCCCTTAGCGCGGGGGCTATGTTTATGCAAAGCTTGGGCAACCAACTCTTTGCCAGTACCAGATTCACCAGTAATCAAGACTGTTGAATGTGACTGAGCCAAACGACCGATGGCTCTGAAAACTTCCTGCATTGCGGGAGCTTGGCCAATAATTTCAGTGGAGTCCTGTCTCCAGCCATTCATTTCTTTATTGCCAGATTGATTGCGCTCACTCTGCTCCATGGCACGACGAATCAACTCTACCGCTTTATCAATATCAAATGGCTTGGTAAGGTATTCAAATGCTCCACCTTGAAAAGATGAAACAGCTGAATCCAAATCCGAGTATGCCGTCATGATGATGACCGGCAGCATTGGATGAGTTTCTTTGACATTTTGCAAAAGATCTAAACCGTTGCCGCGTGGCATCCGAATGTCAGAAATCAATACTTGTGGAGCCTCCTTATCCAATGCATTGAGAACATCATTGGGATTAGAAAAGCTTTTATGGGGAATATTCTCACGAGTCAGCGCCTTCTCTAACACCCAACGAATTGACTGGTCATCATCAACGATCCAAACGGGTTTCATAATGCTTTCTCCTGCCTACGGTAAGGAATTTGAATATGGAAGTCAGTCCGTCCAGGACAGCTGTCACAGGCAATGAAGCCTTGATGCTGCTGTACAAAAGTTTGCGCCAGAGTGAGCCCAAGACCGCTGCCACCATCCCTGCCAGAAACTAATGGAAAGAAAATACGCTCGCGGATATCTTCTGGAATACCGGGGCCGTTATCAATTACGTGCAAGTCCATCGCCATCTTGTAGCGATGCTTCGAAATAGTTACGGAGCGAGCCACCCTCGTTTTCAATTCAATTTGGGCGATACCTTGCTGTATTTCCTCTGAGAGAGCTTGAGCAGCATTGTGAGCAATATTTAGGACTGCCTGAATCAACTGCTCCCGATCACCCAGAACCTCAGGAAGGCTGGTGTCGTAGTTACGAATAATTCGTAAACCTTTTGGAAACTCTGCCAAGACCAAGCTGCGTACGCGCTCCAATGCCTCGTGGACATTAAAGGACTCCATAGCGTGCGCCTTGCGATGCGGGGCGAGCAATCTATCTACCAAGTTCTGCAGGCGATCAGATTCTTTAATGATGACTTGGGTGTATTCACGCAAGCCTTTTTCTGGAAGTTCAAACTCCAGCAGTTGAGCGGCACCTCTTATGCCACCCAAAGGATTTTTAATCTCATGCGCTAGGTTGCGCATTAACTGCTTATTTGCTTCAACTTGCTGAGTGACACGTTCGTCACGCTCACTTCGTAACTGTTGATCAATCGGAAACCATTCCATCATGATCAGAGTTGGATCCTCAAGACTAGCTACAACCACGTGCGCAGGAATCGACTCTTGATGGATGCTACCTGGTAAGGAATGCAGCACCATCTCTTGGCGTTGAGCAGACACATGGCCTGCTTTCACTTCCTCGATCATGCGTTTAATAGATTGGTTATCACCAAATAAGTTGTGCACAGACTGACCCTCAAGAGATTTACGCGAGAGATCCAGCGCAGACTCTGCAGCCGGGTTTACGTAAACCAATTGTTGGTTCTCAGCCTCAAATACCACAATGGCATTGGGCATCTGATCAAGCAATGTCGGAAAAAAAGGAGCAGCCGAAGCTGCCCCTTTAAACGAATTGCGCAACAGACCTGCGCTCAACATTTCTCCTTCGCTTACAGGGAGTAGTACATATCGAATTCGATCGGATGAGTAGTCATACGGAAACGTGTGACATCTTCCATCTTCAAAGCGATATATGCGTCGATCATAGAGTCTGTAAAGACACCACCACGAGTCAAGAACTCACGGTCTTTGTTCAAGGCTTCTAATGCTTCTTCCAAGCTTGCACAAACGGTTGGGATCTTTGCATCTTCTTCTGGTGGCAAGTCATACAAGTTCTTGTCGGCAGCTTCACCTGGATGAATCTTGTTTTGAATACCATCTAAACCGGCCATCATCAATGCTGAGAAGCAGAGGTATGGGTTAGCCAATGGATCAGGGAAGCGAGTCTCAATACGACGACCCTTAGGACTAGAAACGTGTGGAATACGAATCGAAGCAGAACGGTTACGTGCTGAGTAAGCCAACTTCACTGGAGCCTCAAAACCTGGAACCAAACGCTTGTATGAGTTTGTACCTGGGTTAGTAATTGCGTTCAATGCTTTAGCGTGCTTAATGATGCCGCCAATGTAGAACAACGCGAATTCTGACAAGCCAGCATAGCCGTTACCAGCAAACAAGTTCTCGCCATTTTTCCAAATAGATTGGTGAACGTGCATACCAGAACCGTTATCACCAACGATAGGCTTAGGCATAAATGTAGCTGTCTTGCCGTATGCGTGTGCAACGTTTTGAACTACGTATTTCTGCCAGATAGTCCAGTCAGCGCGCTCAACTAAAGTGCTGAACTTAGTACCCAATTCGTTTTGACCTTGGCCAGCAACTTCATGGTGATGCACTTCGACAGGAATGCCTAAAGATTCGAGGATCAAACACATTTCAGAACGCATGTCTTGGAATGTATCTACTGGAGCAACTGGGAAGTAGCCGCCTTTTTTACCTGGACGGTGACCAGTATTACCACCTTCGATTTCAGCAGCTGAAGACCATGGAGCCTCTTCAGAATCCACCTTAACGAAACAACCTTGCATGTCAGCACCCCAACGGACGCCGTCAAAAATAAAGAATTCTGGCTCTGGACCAAAATAGGCTGTATCGCCAATGCCAGTGCTTTTCAAATATGACTCAGCACGTTTAGCAATCGAACGTGGATCACGGTCGTAACCTTTGCCATCTGAAGGCTCGATCACATCACATGTGATGACCAATGTTGGCTCTTCATAGAATGGGTCGATATAGCAAGCTGTTGGATCAGGCATCAACAACATGTCAGAAGCTTCAATACCCTTCCAACCAGCAATAGATGAGCCGTCAAATGCATGACCGCTCTCAAATTTGTCTTCGTCAAATGCAGAAATAGGTACCGTTGTGTGCTGCTCTTTACCCTTTGTATCTACAAAGCGGAAATCAACGAAAGTACATTCTTTCTCTTTAACCAACTTCATCACATCAGCGACGGTCTTCGTCATGCAAATCTCCTCTATTAACTAAATTCGGAATACAAACCTAAGGTGTACACCCTTGTTTATTCCAGGCATCAAATATGCCCTTGGGATGTATCTAATTTACTGAAGCAAACAAACGGGAACAGTCATTATTGCACTAATTAAGTGCTGAAATACCCCTCAAAATGCTAAAAAATACTATATTTGCACCAAAGTAGTGCTTAGTCTGGTTTAGAAATATCATGAATTACGTAACCCAGCGCCTGGGTACCTGTACGCAAAGCAATCCAAGCGCTATCAAGCAAGTTTGAATTGCCCTTAATGCCCAACTCAATATGACGTTCGGCATAAACGCCACCCCTAGAGGCGTCTCCAACGGATGGAAGACTAAAAACCTTCACGCCGGAGAATGTGGCTTCAATACGCTCCATCAAAGGCGTTAAGACTGACTCAATACCCTTGGGAACAATAAAGCTCTGCTCTGCCCAGTTTTCACGATGAAACAGCTTTTGATAATGGGTATCAAGACACCAAGCCATCATGGGGGCAGCCATCACCGGAAAGCCAGGGACAAAGTAGTGCTCACGAATACAAAAGCCAGGAATCTGGTTGTAGGGATTCGGGATGATGTCACTCCCAATTGGGAACTCACCCATCTTGAAGCGGTGTTGATTTTCAGGAGTGTTGAGATCCGCTTTTAGAGGATCCCCTTCTGCCATAGATTGGATGCGCCCTGCGATCAATTCTTGCGCAGTTGGATGCAGTTCGGTTTTCGTACCCAGCGCCAAAGCAGCGCACTGCCGCGTATGGTCGTCAGGAGTAGCGCCAATTCCACCAGTGCTGAAAACAACATCACCACTTGCAAAACTGTCTTTCAGGGTTGCGGTGATTTGCTCGGGATCATCTGCAACATACTTAGCCCAAGATAGACTCAAGCCACGTTCATTCAAAAGTTCGATTAATTTGCTTAAGTGTTTATCTTGGCGACGGCCTGACAGAATCTCATCACCAATCACAATCAAACCAAAGCGACGAGCCTTGACCTCAGGCGCATCAATGCTGACCTGTTTTGACACCTCAACCATGGTACGGTAGCTCCATATCAATTACACGTGCTTCTATATTTAAGGATTGATCAAACTCGTTTCTACGCATCTCTTTTAATGCCTCAAGTAAATAGTGCGTGAACCACAGCGCAGCAAATACAAAGATTAAAGAGTAAATCCAAAGAGCAACAAAACTCACAATGGGAAACAACACCAAAGCTAATGCTGAGGTTGCCCAGAAAAACGTGGGTACAGCACCGAGCATTCCTGAAACAATTCCCATGGCTAATAGTGGCCAACGGTGTTGATGTAAGAGCTTATCGCGCTCTTGACAAGTAGCATGCTGAGCCAGTACGTCATAAGACATCAAGCGCATGGTTAACCAGCCCCAGAGTAATGGCGGCAAGACCGCCACCAATGGTGGAATCCACCATACCGGCAAAGTCAACATCACCAATGCCAAGCAGATCAAGGCAGACCAGATCGTGTAAAGAAAGCTGCCAAATAAGCCGCCGCCCTTTTTTCGCTCAAGATCTTTATAAGCGTGTTGCCTAGTGACTACTCTGACAATCGTTGGCACGGTAGTGAAGGCGATAAAAACCAATAAGCTGATCGAGATTAATGGGATGAGTAGCATGACAAAAAATAGTGGCGCAATCCATGCACGTGCATTTTCAAACCCAGCCCAAATCAAACCATCCTGAATCCAGCTAGTAAACATGGATGTTGTTAAAAAGATGCTGAGCATCTCCAATGCTGGAGTCCAGGTTAGCCAAATCAAGCAACCCCATAAGACAGAAACGATCAAAAATGGGCGCAGACTTAGCCAGAGCATTTTGGGATGCATCGTGCCAACTAAAGCCAAGCCAAAAGACTTAAAAACCTGCTGCATGCTATCCATAGATTTCCATTGCTGCGTGTGAACTGCTGTTTATTACTTCGTCTTGGGGAAAATTTCACGCACTGAATGCATCAGCCCTTGCCACTGCTGTTGCAATACATTAGGTGAAATAGTCAAATCTCTGACTCCAGTAGGATGAACTTCATTAGGGAAGATCGCAGTATTGAAGATCATGTCCCACCAGGGAAACAAGACACCAAAATTGCAGCCTCCCAGAACACCAGGCTTGCCTTTAGCTTCATGGCCATAACCTACCGCATGATGCATCCGGTGATACATCGGCGATACCAATAAATATTTGAAGGCCCCAAGATGAATTTTTAGATTGGCGTGCTGCCAACTCTGAATAAACTGACTCAATACCACCAGCAAAATAAATTGACTCGGAGATACTCCGAAAAGTAATGCAAAGAAAGCGAACACGACTGCATGCAGGATGCTATCGAGAATATGGTTTCGATCGTCGGACCATGCCGTCATCACAGTTTGACTATGATGCAAGGCATGTAATTGCCACCACCAATTAAAAGTATGTGAAGCGCGGTGATATAAATACTCCACTAGGTCTAACAAAACAAAATAGATGCAAAAGCTAACCAAGGGGATGGATGTTACCGGAGGCCACCATGACTCTACATTGAGCCTGCCAAATCGGAAGTCATGCAAAACGGAGTCGATCTGAAAGAAAAATCCCGATAAGGCGAGAAAGATCAACCCGTGAAAAATACCCAGTCGATGAAACAAGGTATAAAAAATATCTGCCTTAGAGCTTGTAGCAAAACGCTCCTGCATCTCTGCCGGAGAAAATCTTTCCCACGTACGCAAGATGACAGCAATTAGCAAGATCTGAATGCAACCAAATAAAAACCAATCGATACCATCAAAGACATCCTCGGCCATCGACATGAGATCGAATTGATACAGAATCAGTCCCGCTACATTAGCGAACAAGAACTCTTGCATGCTAGCGTAGGCTGATGAGATGGCGGCTATTAAGGGATTGGAATCCATATATCCAATTGTGACTTATTTATCCTGTTTTGGCAGGGTTGCAAAACAGAAGCCGCGAGCCTTCAAATTCACAATGAGTTGCTCTAAGACGGCTGGCGCCCAAGGGTCTTTGCGTGACCAAATGCCTAAATGGGCCATGGTGATATCGCCATCTTGTAGCTGAATGCTCGCTTTATCTAAAAGCATCTGATTTGGGTGGGTCTGTGAACTCAGCTCATCACCCAGAAAACCAGCTGGGCTCCAGCCGATGTGGTGGTAACCGCATTGGCTACCCATCCTAATTGAACGAGGGGAAGCTTTACCGCCAGGTGCGCGCCAGATCTTCTGAATATTGCTACCAGTTAACTCTTTAAATCGTTCATCTACCCGCCTGATTTCTCGGCAATAGCCCGCTTCGTTATATAGACTCGTCACTCCGGCCTTGGGTCCAAACTGCGGCTTTGCAAAGATCTCTCCACTGGGACCATCTTTGACAAAGTACAGATGGTCAAAGGTATGGCCACCAAAATGATGACCTTCCCGAACGCGATCTTGCCAAAAATATTTCCAGGAATCATCTAGAGAAAAATCACCGCGACTGGTTTTTTCATTTGCCAGAAAAAAAGTGGCCTTAATATTTTGACGATTCAATACATCCGCAACTGTCTGAGCAACAGACATATTGCCAGTATCAAAGGTGAGGTAAATCGTTTTTTTACAATGTGACTCTTGCGCAAGCCCAAGGGATGCAAAAAGCGCTAAAGCTAGAAATACTACAAGTCTTGTAAATGGGGCTTTTAGAAGCATTACCTAAATTATTCCCAACCAGCACGTGGGGTAAAGAAAACACCATGCGGAGATTTGCCAACTGGAATTACAGTAACTAGCTTCATTGATGGGATATCAATTACTCCCGCCTTTTTGGAGAAACGGAATGTGACCCACATAGTTTTTCCATCAGGGGTAATCTCCATATCGTCCGGGCCTGCAGGCAGACCAGTGATATCACCTACCTTTTCCAAGGTCTGCATATTAATAAGGCTAATGGTAGATGCAATACGGTTGCTGACGAACACATGTTTTTTATCGCCCAAGGGACGGAAGTTATGGGCACCCTTCCCGGTAAAGATCCTTTTGACTTCTTTGCGATTTTTCCAATCAATCACTTGCACATTATCTTCACCAGTGATGCCCACTAGGAGGTATTGATCGCCCGGCGTCATCCAAACGCCAGCAGGCACCTTACCCGTGGTCATTTTCCAAAGCACAGTCTGACTATCCAAATCAATTGCTGCCAGCTCATTGGAATCTTGTAGGGTAATAAATGCAATCTTGCTATCTGCAGTAAACGCAACGTGACTTGGTGTCTTACCTAACTTCACAGACTTGGCCAACTTCAGATCTGCGCCTTGAGCATGATAGACATCCACCCTATCCAAACGATTACCGTTTGCTACAAACCACTTATGATTTGGCGAATAGCCAATTTGGTACGGGTCAATGATGTCAGGAATCTTGCCTGTCAACTCACCAGTAGTGGGATTCATTAACACAACATCGTTGCCTGCAGCATTTGCAATGAGTAGCGTCTTTTGATCTGGAGTCATCATCAAGTGATGGGGCTCTTTACCAACGGGCACAGTCTTAATCACTTTGCGACTCGGCATATCGATCAAACTGACCGTTGCTTCTCCAGAGTTCAACACGACTGCCAACTTAGGCTCGCCTTTAGAGTCAGTTGCACTTGGAATTTGTGCAAAGACGCCATTCTGAAACCCGATCAGGGCAAATACAGTCAAGGCTGAAATAGTGCCAAATTTGGCTTTACTGAGATAAGTATGCATAACTTACATTGTAAGCAATTGACGCCCTAGACGGGATCCCCAACCAAAGACCTAGTTGATCTAACGCAAGCTAGCAAGGACCTTTTCAAGACGCTTTAAAGACATTGGGGTTGGGGTCTTTAATTCCTGGGCGTAAAGGGCCACCCTTAGCTCCTCCAGCTGCCAGCGAAAATCCGTCAAAGCTTGGTCTTCAGACATAGCATAGTTCGCAGATCCACGGCTCCCTTGAACCAGTTTTTGCCATGGACGAGCCACAGATTCCCAGTCTTTTTGACACTGGGCATCTCGACTAGGATTGACACGTAATTTATCGATCCGCATCGCAATCGCCTTGAGATAGCGTGGGAAATGCACTAACTGTCCATAAGGAGTGTCTGACACAAACTTGGGAAATATCAGACCCTGAACTTGCGTTTGAATATCTGTATATGCAGCAGCTGAGGCAGCTTTGGCCTGAGCCAGCTTCTTTTGAAGATCTGCATGGGCCTGTAAAGCCGCTAGAGCATGCTTTGAAATCTCCTGAGCAATTAGCGCCAAGCGAGGCTTCCCTGCTTGTAGGCGCTCTGCAAATTGCTCGGCATTTACTGGCAGTGGATCATTCATAAAGGCTCGCTCTAGAGCAAGATTGAGAATTTGCTCAATCAACCCATCTACTGAGCCAACATTAATGAACAGCAAACCAAGTTCCCGAATACCAGGAAGTTGTTTTTGTAACGCCTTGAGCGTGTCTTTATTCGATAAGGCAAATAATCTTCGTAATCCTTGCCAGTGATATTTTCTGGCCTCAAGCAAATCATCGAAGACCTCAAGATCACATGATTCAGTACGATCAACTAATGCAGGATAACCAAATAGGGTACGGTTACCTTTTTGAATCTCTAGGGTTTCAGGTAGCTCACCAAAGTCCCAGCTGCGATAACCGCCCTGCTCAACATTTTTTACTGCAGCGTTGTTAGCGCTCTGAGTTGTTTTGAAGGAGGCACTTGGAGTGGTCGCTGGAACTTCACCGCCCAGCTCCTCTTGCACCGCTTGTTGAGCTATTGCCTGAAATGCAGTTCGAGCAGTTTCCCCATACTCAGCACGTAATCGGGATAAATTGCGCTCGAGCTCTAACTGGCGACCATGCTCATCCACTAAACGGAAATTCATAGATGAATGCAGTGGCAAAGATTCAGGCCTGAAATCCGTTCGCTTAATTTCTAAACCACGCTCTTTACGAATATCCGTAATCAGACTATCTAAAAAGTCCCCCACTCCAAACTGCTTTTCTGCCAGCATGCGCTCTAAGAACGATTTTGCATACTCCGGTAGCGGTACACAGTGACGACGTAATTTCTGAGGGAGTGATTTGAGTAGGAGGTGGATCTTTTCTTCGCACATGCCCGGCACCAGCCATTCACAGCGGCGACCATCTACCTGATTCAACAGCGTCAACGGAACAACCAGGGTGACCCCATCTTTAGGGCTGCCAGGCTCAAAGTGATAAGTCAAACTCAGCTCGCTACCACCAACGATCATTTTTTTAGGATAGCGATCTACCGTAATACCGGCGGCCTCATGGCGCATTAAATCTGCTTTAGCTAACCGTAAGAGACTGTCAGCACTCTCTTCATTAGTGCCCTCGCTCTTGGCCGCCTTCTTGAGCCAAGCCTTCATACCCTCTCTACTGAGGACATATTTCGGAATGCGTGAGCTATAGAAAGCGAATAGGAGATCATCATCTACCAGGACATCGGGGCGCCTGGAGCGATGCTCTAGTGCCTCAATCTCTTTGATTAGTCGGCGGTTATGCCAGAAGAATTCAAAACTACCTGGGTATTTTTTTCTAGCGTCAGCTTCGGTCTCCCTCATTAATGCTGGGGTATCCATGCGCCCAAACATTTCTTCTTGAACTAGAGCCTGACTAATAAATAACTCTCGAGCTTCTTCTGGGTTATGAGACTCATAGCGCACTCTACGGCCGTGATATATCGGCAAACCATACAAAGTGCCACGCTCAAATGCCATGACTTCACCTTGGCGACTATCCCAAAAAGGATCACTCAGAGATTTAATCAGGCGGTGAGCTGCTACCTTCTCAACCCACTGGGGTTCAATCTTGGCAATCGTTCGGGCATACATCCGATTGGTTTCTTGCAGCTCGCCCGCCAAGATCCAAGCACCAGCCTTTTTACCAATAGTTGAGCCCGGCCAAATAAAGGGGCGAATACCACGCGCGCCAATATAACTACCCGTCTTGCTACCGCGCTCTTGGGATTTTTCATCCTCTTCTTTTTTAGCAACGTAACCTAATAAGCCCGTTAACAAAGAAAGGTGTACTTGCTCATATGTAGCAGCTGAGGGATTTTCTTTCCAGCCCTTTTCACCTAACATCGTATGGAGTTGACCATGTACATCACGCCACTCTCGCATACGTCTTGGAGATAAAAATTTACTGCGGCATAAGTTTTCTAATTGACGATTGCTATGTTTATGTTTCAACGCATCCTGATACCAATCCCACAGCTTCACAAAGCTTAAAAATTCAGAGCGTTCATCTGCAAACTGTAAATGCGCTTGATCCGCTGCGGCAGCTTGATCCATCGGTCGATCACGAGGATCTTGTGTTGCTAAAGCAGAAGCGATGATGGTGACCTCACGTAATGCATTCTGCTCTTTAGCAGCCAAAAGCATGCGGCCAATTCGGGGATCGAGAGGAAGTTCTGCTAGCTGCTTGCCCGTAGGGGTTAACTTGAAGCTATTGTTGATATCTTTGTTGTCGTCTGCAGAATTTTCGTCGTAAACAATAGCCCCCAGCTCATCTAGCAGCTGCACACCATCGGCAATCGCCCGACCAAGAGGCTTATCAATAAATGGGAATTCTTGAATGCGGGGTAAACGTAAAGAACTCATGCGAAGTAATACTGCCGCCAAGGAACTACGCAGAATTTCTGGATCGGTAAATTTAGGACGATTGATATAGTCCTGTTCGCTATACAGACGAATGCAAATACCATCCGATACACGACCGCAACGACCTGCCCTTTGATTGGCTGCAGCTTGCGAAATCGGCTCGATCTGGAGTTGCTCTACTTTATTGCGGTAGGAATAGCGTTTGACGCGCGCCAAACCGCTATCGACTACATAACGAATATTGGGAACTGTTAATGAGGTCTCGGCAACGTTGGTCGTCAAAATGATGCGTCGACCATTGCCAGGATTAAATACACGCTCTTGTTCCGCGACCGATTGTCGGGCGAAGAGACTCAGTATCTCCGGATGAAAGCGTTGCTGAAGGACGTGATCTTTGCGTAGAGCTTCGGCACAATCCCGAATCTCTCGCTCTCCAGGCAAGAATACCAAGACATCGCCAGCGCCTGAAGCACCTTCACGCCAGACATTGGAGATGGCCTCTGCAACCGCATCTGGAATTTCTTTGGCCTCTTTGGACTCTTTTTTCCCGTCTGGCTTAGCGTCGGGCTCTAGCGGCTCATAACGTTGCTCTACCGGGAATAGTCGACCGCTCACCTCGATAACGGGTGCGGATTTGCCATTCAAAGTGAAATGATCTGAGAAACGCTTTGCGTCGATAGTCGCCGAGGTGATGATGAGTTTGAGATCGGGACGCTTAGGCAAGAGCTGACGTAGATAGCCTAGTAGAAAATCAATATTGAGGCTACGCTCATGAGCCTCATCGATGATGAGGGTGTCATAGGCGCGAAGCTGAGGATCTCTCTGGGTCTCGGCTAGCAGGATGCCATCAGTCATCAACTTGATAGAGGCGCCCTGACTAGTCTTATCGGCAAAGCGCACCTGATAACCCACGTCCTGGCCGATGGGAGTGCCCAGCTCCTGGGCTATACGCTTCGCTGTGGCTGTCGCGGCAATACGGCGAGGCTGTGTATGCCCAATGAGGCGGCCGCCGTTGATGGTGCCCCTACCGAGATCCAAGCAGATCTTCGGCAATTGGGTTGTTTTACCTGACCCAGTCTCACCACAGACGATCACCACCTGATGGGAGCTCAAGGCATCTTTAATGATTTGACGCTGGCCTGATACCGGCAACTCCTCCGGAAAGCGAATTTCCAGCCTTCGTGAGGTGTTGGAAGCAGGCACAGACACGGGGCTTGCTTTGGGTTTTTGTTGGTTTATAGGCTCTTGCACCCTATAATTTTCTCACTATGCCAACAAATGCACCAAACCCCGGCTCAAACGCCGAAGAATCAAGCTCCAACTTTCCTTTTGTAGGATGGCTGCGTGATGTTGCGCCCTATATTCATAGCTTCCGCGAGAAGACCTTTGTAATCGCCTTCGCTGGTGAGCTAGCCCAAGAAATCGGCCTTGAGAATCTCATTGAAGATATTGCCATGTTGCATGCCATGGGCATGCGGATTGTTTTAGTTCATGGTATCCGCCCTCAAATTGAAGAGCAGCTTACGCTCCGCAATATTAAGAGCCAGTTCGGCAAGAGCGCCATGCATAGCTATCGCATCACCGACGCTGCGGCTTTGGAGTGTGTGAAAGAAGCTGCTGGTGAATTGCGTTTGGATATTGAGGCGGCATTTAGTCGCGGACTTCCAAATACGCCAATGGCAGGTTCTCGCATGTCAGTTATCTCAGGCAACTTCATTACTGCTATGCCTGTGGGCGTAGTTGAGGGTATCGATTACATCCATACTGGCTTAGTACGCAAGGTGGACTCGACCTCCATCAAGCTTTCACTAGATAGCAATAAGATTGTGCTGCTCTCACCTTTAGGATTCTCTCCAACAGGTCAGGCGTTTAACTTGGCTTTTGAAGATGTTGCTGCATCTACGGCTGCTGCACTTAAGGCGGATAAGCTTATTTTCTTAAGTCCTTACGCCGGCTTAAAAGATGATGATGGTGATTTCATTACTGAACTTTCCATGCCGCAACTTCAAGAGTATGTAACCCATCATCCAGAGCTCGATCAAGGCATGAAGAGTTTACTCAATATCTCTGGTAGAGCTATTCGTGCTGGTGTGAGCCGCGTCCACTTCTTGCCGTGCAATCAAGATGGCGCGCTTTTAGAAGAGCTCTTTACCCATGATGGTATCGGCATGATGTTGGCCTCATCCGATATTGAGAATTTGCGTGAAGCCAATCAAGATGACGTTGGCGGCATTCTGCAGTTGACTAGCCCGCTTGAAGAAGAGGGTATTTTGGCCGCTCGCGGTCAAGACGTCATTGAGCGTGATATTCAGCGTTTCTCTGTTATTGAGCATGATCGCGTTCTCTTCGGCTGCGCCGCCCTCTTCCCATTCCCTAATGGCGTGGGTGAGCTTGCTTGTCTCGCAGTGGATCCTGATGTTCAAGGCTCAGGTGATGGAGAACGTCTACTCAAGCGCGTCGAGATGCGGGCAAAACGCGAAGGTATTAAAAAGCTTTTCGTTTTAACCACCAGAACAGAGCATTGGTTTTTAAAGCGTGGCTTTAAGCGCGCCTCTGTTGATGATCTTCCTGAAGAAAGAAAGCAGATCTATAACTGGGATCGTAAATCCATGGTCCTTACAAAAGATTTATAAGCTTTTTATATTTACTTTTTTCATTATTTATATTTAGTACACCGTATTTGAAAGGTATTGCAAATGGCACGCATGGTTCAATGCATCAAACTCAATAAAGAAGCCGAAGGCATGGACTTTGCCCCGCTTCCTGGCGAGCTAGGCAAGAAAATTTGGAATCAAGTTTCCAAGCAGGCTTGGGCCGACTGGTTAAAGCAACAAACTATGCTCATTAATGAGAATCGCCTAAATATGGCCGACCCTCGTGCTCGTCAGTACCTACTTAAGCAAGTTGAAAAATACTTCTTTGAAGGCGGTGCAGACATGGCCCAGGGCTATGTACCGCCAGCTGAATAATTATTTTTGAGTATCGCTTGACGAGTTAAATCCAGAAGCATAGGATTGAAACGTAGTCAGTCAGATCTCGTGATTGACTACATTGGCGAAAGCCACTACTCGTAAGCATATCTATGTGCTTATGGGCATTGGGAACTAAATCTCTTCTCTTTGCCCGCGCCATGAAGAATCATGGCAAACAAACCCGATGGATCAGCTTGCTGCCCCGTCGGGTTTTTTAATTTAGAAAGTGATTCTGCTCACGCCGGACGCGTTGCTCACTAGCAAAATATTGGCTTTCTCTTTAGCAAATAGGCCAACAGTGATCACGCCAGCGATTTGATTAATTTGCGCTTCAAGTGCGATTGGGTTGGCAATCTTTAGGCCAGCAACATCCAAAATCCAGCCGCCGTTATCCGTCAAAAAAGGCTGACTTGGCGTCTGCCCTAAATCTGTACGCGCCTCTTTGGCCATTCTGAGCGTTACCGTACCGCCTAACTTGGCCAGCTCTTGAGTCACAATTCCTTTGGACAAGGGAATGATTTCCACAGGCAAGGCAAAGTTACCCAATACCGTCACTTGCTTAGAAGAATCACAAATGCAGATGAATTGCTTTGCCATCGAGGCAATAATCTTCTCACGGGTCAAGGCACCGCCGCCGCCCTTAATCATGTGCCCAGCGGGATCAATTTCATCGGCGCCGTCAACATAGGCGGGCAACTGATCCACCTCATTGGGATCCAAGACCTTAAAACCATGTTTTAGCAGGCGCTCAGTCGTAGCGTTAGAGCTGGAGACTGTTCCTAAGAAATGCGCCTTATGGGGTGCTAGGGCGTCAATAAAGCAGTTGGCGGTAGAACCCGTTCCAACACCCAGAATCTGGCCAGCAGGCAGTTTTAATACCTCATCCCGCGCCGCTTCACCTACTAATTGCTTTAGTTGATCTTGATTCATGATCTTGCCCGACACCCTTATCTGAACTGGAACAGCCTTATTTATGCATCTATCATATGATATTCAATCTGTTGTACTGACTAATTAAATAAGAGCATTCAAGATCCTGATGACTTCCCCTGCTACCGCACTGAGCCAACTCAAACAACTGACTACCGTGGTGGCCGATACCGGCGACTTTGAACGCATGCGGGAATATCAGCCGCAGGATGCCACAACCAACCCCTCCCTGATCCTCAAAGCTGCCCAGCAAGCCAACTATCAGGCATTGGTAAACCAAGTTAAATCAGCCCATCCGGGAATGAAACCAATCGATTTAGTTGACTACATCCTGGTAGCGTTTGGTTTGGAGATTTTGAAGACCGTTCCAGGGAGAGTTTCGACTGAGGTTGATGCACGCCTTTCTTTTGATACTCAGGCAACTATTACCAAAGCAAAACACCTCATAGCTCTATATGAGTCTCATGGCATTAATCGCAAACGCGTCTTGATCAAACTGGCAGGAACATGGGAAGGTATCCAGGCAGCAAAAGTTTTAGAGGCCGAGGGCATTCATTGCAATATGACGCTGCTTTTCTCCTTGGTGCAAGCTGCAGCCTGTGGCGCAGTCAATGCGAAATTGATTTCACCATTTGTGGGGCGCATTACTGATTGGTATAAAGCCAAACTCGGCAGCAATTGGAATGATGTTGATAACGGCGGTGCAAATGACCCTGGCGTTACATCCGTCAAGCGCATTTTCCACTATTACAAGCACTTTGGGATTGCTACTGAAATCATGGGTGCTAGCTTCCGTAATACCAGCCAAATTCTAGAGCTGGCCGGATGTGACTTGCTCACCATCAGTCCAGAGTTGCTGGGCGATCTTCAGAAGAGCACAGCAGCGGTTGAAATAAAGCTCAATGCAAGTAATGCAGCAAGTGCACTGGCTAGTGAAAATATCTCCCCTCTCAATCTGGATGAATCGAACTTTAGATTGCAGTTGAATAATGATGCAATGGCCACTGAAAAATTGGCCGAAGGAATACGTAATTTCTGTATCGATACTGAAAAGCTCGAGGCTTTATTAAGTAGTTAAGTCTTTAGAGTGCTCACCAAGGAGTCAAGATGATTATTCATTGTCCGCATTGCAACAAAGGCAATCGAGTTCCTGCTGAGAGGCTGAATCAGATTCCTATCTGCGGAGCTTGCAAGCAAGAGCTACTATCGCTACCCATTAATGCAACAACAGCAAACTTTAGCGAGCTGCTTACCCAATCAGTCATGCCGGTGATAGTGGATTTCTGGGCACCATGGTGCGGACCATGCAAGATGTTTGGCCCAACCTTTGAGGCAAGCGCTATAGCTCATGCCAATCAAGTGCTATTTATAAAGGTAAATACCGAGGCAGAGCAACTACTCGGCTCCCAATGGAATATCCGCTCAATACCAACACTAGCGGGATTTAAGAACGGCAAAGAGGTTCACCGCGTTAGCGGAGCTCTACCGCCAGCTCAATTAGAGCAATTTGTGCAGCAACTACTTGCCTAAGGCATTACCACTTATTTCTTAGCAGTATTGATACCTAAAATACTATAGGCCGGGCAATTGCCGATCATGCCAGTTAGCAATGGGATGACGCCGATCCAAGCCCAAGGGCCAGTTATTCCAAAACCTGCAAGGCCCATAAGGGTAACGCCAACGGTCATTCGTAGAACGCGGTCAGTATGTCCGATATTGCATTTCATAGCAGCCTCTTGAGTAAATGAATGGATTTACTGCTTATTTAGGCTCTTTAGCTAAACGCTGTCTTAGTGCCTCGTACAAGCATACGCCACTTGCCACAGAAACATTCAAACTCTCGACAACACCCTTCATTGGAATGCGTACCAACTCGTCACAAGTTTCGCGGGTTAAGCGGCGCATGCCCTCACCCTCTGCGCCCATGACAATACCAATAGGACCAGTGAGATCTAGATCGTAAATGGATTTTTCAGCTTCGTCGTCGGTACCAATCAGCCAAACACCGGCTTCTTGCATCTCTTTCATGCTGCGAACCAAGTTGGTAACCGTAATCACCGGCATAACCTCAGAAGCACCGCTAGATACCTTGCTCACAGTAGCATTGATAGAGGCTGAGCGATCCTTAGGAATAACTACCGCATCAACACCAGCACCATCAGCCACACGCAAGCATGCACCAAAGTTATGGGGATCGGTTACGCCATCTAATACCAAGAACATCACTTTGCTTTGATTGCTTTCTGCATCCTCTACCACTTCGGTAATGGTGCGTGCAATCGTCATCTTCTCAGCTAGAGCAACCACACCTTGATGGCGATCATGCCCTGCTAGCTTATGAAGACGCTCAGAGTCAGCGGCGTGTAATCTTTCGCCCAAGACCTCTTCAGCCTGCTTGAGAAAATCACCCATACGACGATCGCGACGACTCGGGTCAAAATAAACTGACTTAAGACTTGCCGCATCCACTCGTAAGCGCGCTTGTACTGCATGAAAACCAACCAATATTTGCTTCATCTTTACTTATCTCGATTCTGTATTGCTAATTATTTACGACGCGCTTTAGTGCTGCGGACTGGTGGCTTAGTACCAGCTGGTTTACCAGTGGGCCTTGAAGGCTTGCCAGACTTAGCAACTTTACTTGCTGTTCGTCCAGCTTGATTCTTCGACTGATTGGCGCCAAGATTACCGGCAGACTTAGCAGCATTCACATTAACACCGGAATGCTTCTGCGGCTCTTTACTACCTGGCCGACCTTTTTTGGGTGATGCTTTCTTATTTGGCCTGCCAGTATCGCTAGCCAAAACAATTTGACGACGATTTGTGGTTCCACCCGGCTCCAGACCAACGGACTTGACGAGACTAAATTCAATCTTGCGAGCATCCAGATCAACACGGCTTACTAAGACATGTACGCGATCGCCTAAGCGATAACGAATGCCTGTTCTCTCCCCGCGGAGCTCTTGGCGAGCTTCGTCATACTGGAAGTAATCGCCACCCAATTCGGTGACGTGAACCATACCCTCAACAAAGAGGTTTTCTAGTTGAATAAATAGGCCAAAAGATGCAACACCAGTCACTGTGCCGGCATATTCCTGACCTAAATGGTCACGCATGTAGTAACACTTGAGCCAAGCTTCAACATCGCGAGATGCTTCATCGGCACGACGCTCATTGGATGAGCAGTGAACTCCTAATTGACCCCAAATAGGCAATGCGGCATTGGCGCCTTTCGGTAATTTAGGTAAACGCGTGCCATTGGCTGCAGCCTCTTTTGCATCGCTATGAGACTTCTTGGCATTGACTGCATTTTCACGACCTTTGCCCTTACGCGGCAGAGTCAGATTCAGCGGAACCATAGGTGGCAAAACAGGTGTGTAAGGCTTCTTCGCAAGAATTGCCTTAATGACACGATGAGTCAATAGATCGGGATAGCGTCGAATCGGACTCGTGAAATGCGAGTACGCAGGATAGGCAAGGCCAAAGTGGCCTTCGTTATCCGGTTGGTACATTGCCTGCTGCATAGAGCGCAAAACAACGGACTGAAGCATATTGGCATCAGGACGTTCTTTGATTTCACGCATGAGCTTGGCATAGTCTTTTGGCTTAGGCTTCTCGCCACCACCTAAGGACAAGCCAGAGGTGCGAAGGACTTGACGCAAAGTCACTAATTTTTCTTCAGAAGGTTCAGCGTGAACGCGATACAAACTGAGATGCTTATTCTTATCAATAAAGTCGGCAGCGCAAACGTTAGCCGTCAACATACACTCTTCGATCAAGCGATGTGCATCATTGCGCAAACGCGGCTCAATACGCAGGATCTTGCCCAGTTCATTGCTGATGATTTGGGTTTCAGTAGTTTCAAATTCGATAGCGCCACGTTTTTGACGTGCATCTAATAGAATTTTGTATAGGGAATAGAGATTAGTGAGTAAAGGTCTGAACTCGGCAAAACGCGTTGCCTCAGGACCCTTGCTATTGGAAAGAATCTCCCACACCGTATCATATGTAAAGCGTTGAGCAGAATGCATTACCGCTGGATAGAACTGATAGGCCAGCACTACTCCGTTGTTATCCACAACAGAGTCGCACACCATACACAGACGATCAACCCCAGGGTTTAAAGAGCAAAGACCATTAGAGATCTTCTCTGGCAGCATAGGTATGACCCGTCTCGGGAAATACACTGAGGTTGCGCGTAGGAGGCCTTCATCATCCAAAGGTTGGCCCGGCTTGACGTAATGGGATACATCAGCAATTGCCACAATCAGGCGCCAAGCTTTACTCTTGCCGTACATGACTGGCTCGCAATACACCGCATCATCAAAGTCACGAGCGTCAGCGCCATCAATAGTGACCAAAGGAACGTCACGCAAATCCACTCGACCCTCAAGGTCAGATTGCTGGACGGTATCGGGCAATGCATCCGCTTCTTTTTTTACTGCCGCTGAAAACTCATGTGGAACGCCATATTTGCGGACGGCGATTTCAATCTCCATGCCGGGATCATCAATCTCACCCAATACTTCAACAACACGACCAACAGCTTGTCTATAACTATCTGGATAGTCGATGATCTCGACACTCACCACTTGACCTAATTTAGCATTGCCCTGACCTTTTGGCGGAATCAAAATATCGTGACCGATACGTTTATCTTCCGGCGCAACAATCAAAACGCCATTCTCATTTAAGAGGCGGCCAATAACGACTTTATTGGCATGCAAAACCACATCGACGATCTGACCTTCTGGGCGACCGCGGCGATCTGTTCCTAAAACTCTGACATTGACTCTATCGCCGTGCATGACGCGGGACATTTCTCTTTCAGAAAGAAAAATATCTTCACCGCCGTCATCTGGGATCACAAATCCAAATCCATCTCGGTGACCCTGGACTGTACCTAAGCGGTCAGCCTCTCGTGGCACCAAGTTTTTTGCTTTACGCATTTAATTCCTTCGGCAATACATGCCTTATATATCAATGATTATTCTTGCTTAGGCTACTGTATCAAACCACCAAGTCTGAAGGGGAAAAGCCAAAAGGGGTTGGAAAGTGGGCCACAAGGCGCATACCTTTATAATAACGGCATGCCCAGGTGGCGAAATTGGTAGACGCACCAGCTTCAGGTGCTGGCGATCGTAAGGTTGTGGGGGTTCGAGTCCCTTCCTGGGCACCAAATACACCTACAAAGACCTATATGGGGACTAAATAGCCCTTTTTCAATAGGCGATCAGATTCCCATCGTTCGATGCAAGATTTTGGGCTTCATTTCTTCCCAAAGACTTTCAAACTCCTCTGCCCTGTCATCCGATAACTTGATGGGCTCAAAGAGACCGCTAAAGAAGATAGTCTTTTTGGGCGCCAAAGTCTTTTCAAACTCACTTAGTCCAACTGGCTTGTCATCAATATCTCGCGTTAATTGGGCTGAGCACACAATGGCTTCAGCGTCATCCTGATCGATTACTGCGAATTCAATCAACTGTTGGGATTTCTCAAGAACTACTAGAGTGCCTCGCGCATAGCAAACCGCCTCATGCTCTTGAACGATATAAGCCAAGAATTGATCTTCCTCATCTTTGCTCATGCGCAGATCATCAACAAAAAAGAGGTATTGATCTCCTGCCCCATTCACCAAGGTGAAGACCTTGGGAATCACACCATGCCCTAAAGCTAGGTTGCGGTAGTAAGAAGAAAGTTCAACAGCGAGGTTTTCTGAGAAAAGATGCATAAAAAAATGAAGTGAAGATTATTCGGTGCGCGTTTTAATGGACGCAATAATTTTAAGAAATGGGTCAGCCTTTACGCAACTCTGCCCCTTAAAGGGTTGATCTGTAATTACCAAAAGCGAAATTAACGCACCCAAGGTCACTGGCAAAATTTTCAAGCCCATAAAAAATGAGTCAGATGGCAAGAACAAGGTATTAATGCCGAGCAAGGCCACCATACAGATGATGATGACTACCCAAAATAAATTCGGCAGGCGCACTGATGAGCGTTCAATTCGTGACTCCCTGCTTTCAGCGACCTCCTCCGCTTTTTTGAGGATGTCGGTGTACATCGCCGTCTGTCTATTGGTATGAGGCTCCAAGGATAAAAGCTGGCGAGAAATCCCTCGCCACAGCATATGGGTCTTTGAACTGCCCAGGCCATCCTTCATCAAATCCCACTCATCAAACACAATCGAATTCATATACTCAAATAGCTCCTTACGAACAGGAGCGATTGCAGGATCTCCATAGCGAACCAATAGGCGATCCAAATTATTAATTTGACCAGCCTCTCTAGAGACTAAGGATTGCACTTCACGAAAATTGGTTTGAGCTTGATTTAATAAGAAACCAATTAAGAGGCCGCTTAAAGTAATGATCGATCCAAAAAGACTCAAGCCCAATCGAGTGCTGTCTTGGGTAGGAGCAAACATCGGGATAGCTTGCAAAATACGCGGCATTACATCCAACAAAACCACAAAGAACAAGACCAAAATAATCAATATCTGGACATTGCTCCGTTTATAAATCCAATTAAAAAACATATACGCCTTTAATTACCTATTAATTAACTATTAATTACCTAGAGTATTTTTTAAAAAAGTCATAGTGCGCTCCCAAGCTAAATCAGAAGCAGCCGGGTTGTACTGTAGGGGTGGCAAACCTCTCGAATCCGACTTGGGATTAGCAAAGGCATGCTTAGCGTCATAGCGCTGAAAATCATATTTGGCCCCAGCAGCTTTGAGCTTTTCCTCAAGTTGATCAACGCCAGCGATAGCGAAGAAGTCATCATGAAGGGCCCAGTGCGCGAGCATCGGCTTTGTTATAGCTGATGCATCAACATACTCTAATGGAGGATATCCGTACCAAACCACCGTTCCATCAGATTCAGGAACAAGCCCAGCCGATAGGACCGTAAGCGCACCGCCCATACAGAATCCTGTGACAGCCACTTTATTACTACCAGTTGATTTAAGGTGCTGAACAGCACCGCGGATATCTTGACTGGCAGCATCGCCAAAATTGAGATCGCTCATGAGGTGCTCCGCTTCATTTGCCTCGAGAGCCAATTTGCCACGATAGAGATCTGGAACCAAAGCGCGGTACCCCGCATTTGCTAAACGGTTAGCGACATTTTTAATCTCATCATCAAGTCCCCACCACTCCTGAATCACCACCACGCCAGGAGCATTTTTTGGATTGGCAGGCTCAACTAAATAAGCCTCTACTGAAGCGCCGTCCGGTCTTTGAAATGTAATCATGTGAATCTCTCTATTAGAAATAAATGGGTTTATTGCGCTTGTTTATCGGTATGAATATAGCCCACCAACCAGAAGGTAAGCAAGCCACACAGAGCTGCACCATAACCAACTAAGTTGTAGTGATCCATCTTCCCATCGGCGCCAATGGTGACGACAACACCAGCAGCAACTGAAGCAAGCCCCGAGGCCAGCATCTGCACCGAACCCACGAGACTCATAAAGGTTCCCCGAACTTTGGCCTCTACCACTTGACTCACAATCGCCATCGCCGGAATCATACGGCCGGAAACTAAGATAAAAAATGCAGTGGAATTAATCAACACCACCCACAGCGGCACCGGCATGAGATTAGTCGTCACCAGCAAAGGAATAAGACTAATCACAGCAAGCACTCTAAATACTTTGACCTTTCCATAACGATCGGCCATATGACCAATGATGCGAGAACTCATGAGTGTCGCAATACCGCCGCAAAGATAGATTAAGGAAATATAGGAGTTATCAATCCCCACATTGGAGGTGAGATAGAGCGCGATATAAGGGATCACGGAAAATCCGGTCAACATAATCAGCGCCATAAAAATAAATGCGCGCAGATGCTGATGGGCAATAAAGATATTCCAGATTTGACTGAGGCGACTGCCCTCATGGGTGTGACCTAGGTGGCCAGAGATCTTAGGAATATTGCGATAGCCTAAATACAAGATGAGGCTCGAGACCAGCGCGATAAAGATAAATGGCGCACGCCATCCTAAGGATGGAATGTTATTGGCTAAAAATAAACTTAAGGGAACTCCGGCTACTGTCGATACAGAGAATGCCGACATCACCGTACCCAAAGCCTTGCCTCTGCGTTCGAACGGAATTGAATCTGCAATGATGGTTTGAACCAGTGAACCCAAGATGCCACCAAACGCACCCGCAAATGCGCGAGCAATAAATAATGAATGGTAATCAGGGGCCAAACCACAAACTAATGTGGCAATAATGAAGCAGGCATAAAGACTGAGAAGAAGCACCCTTCTCTCAAAGCGGTCTACGAAATACGTAGCGAAGACACCGGCAATGGCAGCAGCAAAAGTATAGGAAGAGAGTAATAGACCAAACTGATGCGTATTGATATTGAGCTCTCGAATAAATTCGGGGCCCAAAGGCATCATGATCATGAAATCCAGAATGTGGGTAAATTGAATACCCGCCAAAGAGAATAAGAAAAAGCGCTCTTTCTGCTTTCCTCCTGGCATGCGCTGCTCGGTCAATGGCTTCTTTACTTGATATTAGAGATATGACATTATCAACCCACAAAGAAATCAATGCCTGAACCCACCCAATACAGACTCCATGAATAACATACTCACTTCATTCGCCGATTTCCCTTTTGTACTACTGGCGCGGGATACCGCCTGGGGAATTGCCTGTTTGATTGTCATTCTGATGTTTCATGGCAGCGCCATCAACCACCTGTACATGCGCTTCGAGCGTTTGACCCGGAGCAATATCAAGCTAACTCAATACAACCGGGTTTTCTTTCATTTTTATGCAACCTTTGTATTTCTTGCCTTGATTCACTTATTAGAGATTCTCCTTTGGGCGGTCTTCATTATTGGCCTTGAAATCATGAAAACTCCTCTTGCTGCAGTTCTCTTTGCAGGCAGCTGCTACACAACCGTAGGTTTTGAGTCTGACACATTGGTTGATGGCTGGAAAACCTTTGCATTTTTCATCTCTTTTAGCGGCCTCTTTTCATTGGCATGGACCACTTCCATCATGATCGGCATGACCACGGCTTATAAAAACGCTTGGGACCAGAAATATCGTAATACCAGCGTCTACTAGGCAAATCCAATCGAATTGCTGCAATTTGGGATGATTGGGTGTATCATTAGGGTTAACCCTTAAGGAGCTCACCATGGCACATTCAAACTCAGTACAGTTTCACCAGGCACCCGCTTTTAGCTTTAAGCCTTTATTTGCAATTAAAGACTTCTTTGCTTTGTTGGCAGCTGCATTTAGCGAAGCTAAAGTAATGGAACAGAAATCACGTAAAACTAGCGGAAATTGGTAATTTATAGCTGATTTACCCCTGTTTTAGGCCATTTTTGGTCAGTTTTATGAAATAAGCCTCCGGTCATTTGGAGGCTTTTTCTTTTATAGGCTCTAGCGTTTGATGTAATACCCATAGACACAGCGTGAGCCGCCCCGAGAAGGGTTATGTGTATCTTCAATCACTCCATTAATTACCGCACTTAAGTGCTTGGAAACCTTCACTATTAGCCTGCCTGAGGGCAGCTCATTGGCCAGCATATGTACCTGGCAGCCTGCCCCAACCTTCATGGTGGGAACCCAATCAAAACCGTGACCCAGAATGTAGTCATGAAAGACGTTGCGGTGATTGCCATTTCGAGGTGAGGCACCCTTAGCATTGAGCCTTCTGGCCAACTTATCCTTTCTTTGCTCCGCATAGACTGCATTGGCGGCACGTAGATCTTCATAGACCTGCATGTAGGGCAACTCAGTTGCAATCGCGATAGCACGAACCACGCAGTCACCAGCCCCACCCTTAAAACCTGCCGCCTCCCTACCCCCGTCATTGAGTTGAAAACCCAACGCCTGCCCACGAGCAGTTGTCAGTCTGGCAAAGGGGTTTAAAAAGCTAAACATGGGATGGCTGAGAGCTTAAGTAAGTTGCAGACCAAAGAAAAATGGACTTGCCTCGCGACAAATCCATTTGATCTTGAGAGCAAAGAACTGAGGGCTTAAGCGTGAGCTTTCTTCACTTCCAAGCGCCATGCATGAAGCAAAGGCTCGGTATAACCATTCGGTTGCTCTAGACCTTTGAAGATCAGATCGCTAGCTGCTTTATAGGCATAAGAGTCTTTGTAATTCGGCATCATTGGCTTGTACAAAGCATCGCCAGCATTTTGACCATCAACTACTTTGGCCATACGCTGCAATGTCTCATTCACTTGAGCTTCAGTCACGATACCGTGTAATAACCAGTTAGCAATGTGCTGACTTGAAATACGCAAAGTAGCGCGGTCTTCCATCAAGCCTACGTTATGAATATCAGGCACCTTAGAACAACCAACACCTTGATCAATCCAACGTACTACATAACCCAAGATGCCTTGGCAATTGTTGTCCAATTCTTGCTGAATTTCTTCCTTAGACCAGTTGGCTTTTTCCACCACTGGAATGGTCAACAAATCATCAATCAGGGCTTCAGCTTCAGCAGCAGTATCTAACTGCTCCATCTCTTTTTGCAATTGCGCTACGTTAACTTGATGGTAGTGCAAGGCATGCAATGTTGCCGCTGTTGGTGATGGCACCCAAGCAGTATTTGCGCCTGCCTTAGGGTGAACAATCTTCTGCTCAACCATGGCCTTCATCAAATCTGGCATTGCCCACATACCTTTACCGATTTGAGCGCGGCCACGCAAGCCACAATCCAAACCAGCCAGAACGTTACGACGCTCGTAAGCAGATAACCACTTACTGGTCTTCATGTCGCCTTTGCGCATCATTGGGCCTGCATGCATAGCTGTATGCATTTCATCGCCAGTGCGGTCGAGGAAGCCAGTATTAATAAAGGCAACGCGCGCACCTGCTGCAGCAATCGCCGCCTTAATGTTGGCGCTCATACGACGCTCTTCATCCATGATGCCTAGCTTTACAGTATCTGCTGGCAAGCCTAGCAATTTCTCAACACGGCCAAAGAGTTCAGCAGCAAAGGCAACTTCTTCAGGGCTATGCATTTTTGGCTTAACGATATAGACAGAGCCTTTACGGGTATTACCGATTGCCTGAGTTGCAGGACGGTTAATGTCATGCAAAGCGATCAATACAGTAACTACTGCATCCAAGATACCTTCATAAATTTCTTTACCGTCGCCAGTGATGATTGCTGGGTTAGTCATCAAGTGACCAACGTTACGGAGGAATAACAAAGAGCGACCATGTAAAGTCACAACGCCGTCTTTAGCATCAACAGCGCCAATGCCGGCAGTGTATTTACGGTCTGGGTTTAATGTGCGAGTAAAGGTTTTGCCACCCTTGCTAACTTCTTCAACTAATGTGCCCTTGAGAATGCCCAACCAGTTTTCATAAGCAAGGACTTTGTCATCGCCATCAACTGCAGCAATTGAATCTTCCAAATCCAAAATGGTAGAAAGCGCTGCCTCGAGTACAACATCGTTTACACCAGCAGCATCGCTAGCACCAATGGTTTTGCTCTTATTGATTTCGATATCAATATGCACACCGTTATTGCGCAAGAGAACTGAAGAAGGTGCAGAAGCATCGCCTTGATAACCCACAAACTGCTTCTCATCAGCAAGGCCGGTTTTGCTACCATCCTTCAGACTCACAACTAACTTATTGCCATCCACTGTGTACGCGGTAGCATCTGCATGCGAACCTTTGGCCAGCGGTGCAGATTGATCTAAAAATTTGCGAGCAAAGGCTACAACCTTAGCGCCACGAATCGGGTTGTAAGCACCAGCTTTAGTTGCGCCATCATCTTCAGAGATAACGTCAGTACCGTAGAGAGCATCATACAAAGAACCCCAACGTGCATTAGCAGCATTCAATGCATATCGCGCATTGAGAACTGGAACCACCAATTGAGGACCAGCTTGAAGAGCCAATTCATCGTCAACGTTCTTAGTGGTGCCTAGAACTTTTCCTGGCACTTCATCTAAGTAGCCAATCTCTTTCAGATGCTTGCGATAAGCAGGCATATCTTTGATTGGACCAGGATTGGCTTGGTGCCACTTATCCAAATCCAATTGCAAGCGATCGCGCTTAGCCAACAAAGCTTCATTCTTTGGGCCTAGGTCTTTAACGATTTCGTCAAAACCTTTCCAAAAGTCAGCGCTTTTAATCCCTGTACCAGGCAAAACTTTATCTTCAATAAAGCGATACAACGGTGTAGCCACTTGCAGGCTATTGCATTGAGTACGTGCAGTCATCTAAAAACTCCGAAACAAATAGGTAAATTAAATATATAAAAAGTTAATAAAAGAAATCTTATTAACCCTTGAAAGGATGTTGCAGAAGAATCGTTTCATCACGTTCAGGTCCTGTTGAGACCATAGCGATCGGCTTTCCTGCAACTTCTTCGATACGACGCAGGAACTTCTGTGCCTCTATTGGGAGTTTGTCCCATTCACGAATACCAAAAGTGGTTCCCTTCCAACCCGGGAAATCCTCATAAATCGGCTCACAGCGCGCAACAGCTTCAGCGCCACGCGGTAATACATCTAATTTCTGACCATCTAGGTTGTAGCCAACGCAAAGACGAATAGTCTCAAAGCCATCCAATACGTCAAGCTTAGTAATACACAAGCCAGACAAACCATTGATCTGAATAGAGCGCTTCAATGCAGCAGCATCTAACCAACCAGTACGGCGTGGACGACCAGTAACGGAGCCAAACTCTTTACCTACTTCAGCCAAACGAACGCCAACGGGATCTTGCTTCGCTGGATTATCAAAGTCATACAACTCACTTGGGAATGGACCTGCGCCAACACGTGTGCAATAGGCCTTTGTAATACCCAAGATGTATTGCAATGAATCTGGGCCAACGCCAGATCCGGCAGCCGCATTACCAGCTACACAGTTGCTTGAAGTTACGTAAGGATAGGTACCGTGATCGATATCGAGCAAAGTTCCTTGCGCACCTTCGAATAATAAATTTTGACCGGCCTGCTCTGCAGCATATAAAGCGCTAGAAACATCGACCACCATTGGCTTAATGCGTTCCGCATAAGACATGGCTTCTTCTAAAGTCTTTTGGAAATCTACCGGCTCAGCACCGTAGTAGTTTGTGAGCATGAAGTTGTGATATTCCAAGTTCTCACGCAATTGCGCGGCAAACTTTTCTGGATAAAACAAATCTTGTACACGTAAGGCGCGACGTGCGACCTTATCTTCATATGCTGGTCCAATACCGCGGCCAGTAGTGCCAATCTTGGCATTGCCACGTTTTTTCTCACGCGCATGGTCAATCGCTACGTGGTACGGAAGAATTAATGTAGTTGCTTCAGAAATCTTCAAACGAGATTGAACATCCAATCCTGCAGCTTCTAGCTCACCAATTTCTTTAAAGAGCGCTTCTGGAGAAAGTACTACGCCATTGCCAATGTAGCAAATCACGTTCTTATGCATGATTCCAGAGGGGATCAAGCGCAGAATCGTTTTCTTGTCGCCAATGATCAAGGTATGACCGGCATTATGTCCACCCTGAAAACGCACCACTGCTTGAGCATGGTCAGTTAACCAATCCACCACTTTGCCCTTGCCCTCGTCACCCCACTGGGTGCCAATGACAACGACGTTACGACCATGAGCTTGTTGCTTTGAAGACATAATGAAATCCAAAAGGTAATTACAGAATTAGTACGTTATTAATAAAGCGAGTTATTTCTTTTTCAGTTCCCATGAGCTGCCCTGCTTTACTAGCTCACGATCACAAATATATTCAGCGGTTTCTACAGCGTCGCCATCCATCGCTTGTATGACTACCTCACCAGCATTACGCAATTCAGCAATCTTGTTAGCTAGAGTGGCGTCCACGATCCAAGGCGCAACGATGGCGGGCTTTCTTTGGGCTATAGGTGCAAGATTGGCGAGAGTCAATAAATCCATTGAAAAGCCAGTGGCAGGACGAGGACGTCCAAATGCTTGACCAACATGATCGTATCTACCACCACGGGCTATAGGCTGAGGAAACTTATCCACATAAGCTGCAAACATCACACCGCTGTGATATTGATATCCACGCAAATCAGCTAAATCGATACTGAGTTCAACCTGATTAGGCAAGGCAGCAATTGCAGCAGCAAGCTTTTCCAATTGAGCTAAGGCTTCATCAATCAACTTGTGTTTTGGCAAAGACTTTTTAGCGTTAGCCAACACTTGTGCGCAGGGTCCATTTAATTCTGTGAGTGCCATTAAAGCTTCGGCAGATTTAGTCGGAAGGCATTTAGCCCAAATAGCCAAGCGTGGTCGATCCTTGCTTTGCAGCAAGCTATAGAGCGCTTCGATATCACCCTTCTCAAGACTTTGCCCATCCAAGATTCCTGCAAGCACACCAGCATGAGAGAGATCTAGGTAAACCTTGTTTAAACCAGCGACACTTAAAGTCTGCAATAGTAAGGAGACCGCTTCAAAATCCGCTTCCCAACTTGCGCAGCCATAAATTTCAGCGCCGAGTTGTAATTCTTCACGAGCGGAACTACCTACAGGGGTACGGGCGTGTGCAATAGAACCTGCGTAGCAAAGACGAGTTACACCCTTGCGATTGAGTAAATGGGCATCAATGCGAGCCACTTGTGGAGTCATGTCTGCACGCAGACCTAATGTACGACCAGATAATTGATCAACCAATTTGAATGTTTGCAAATTGAGATCTGAACCAGTGCCAGTTAGCAAGGAATCTAAGAACTCCAAAATCGGAGGAGCAACCAGCTCATAGCCATAGGACTCATACAAATCCAGAATAGCACGACGCAGAGACTCTACCTTACGAGCCTCAGCTGGTAAAACATCAGCAATATCTTCAGGAAGTAACCAACGATTCATGATCTGAAATATTCACTTTCAATTTTTTTTGTGCAAGAACTTAAAGAACTCGCCGTTAGGCTCAACCACCATGACATCCTTCTTATCTTTGAAGGAGCTGCGGTAAGCCTCGAGACTCTGATAGAACTGTGCAAACTGTGGGTCACGACCGAAAGCTTCTGCATAAAGCGCAGTGGCTTTTGCATCGCCTGAACCTTTAATCTTTTGTGCATCACGATAAGCTTCAGCCAGAATCGTGTCACGTTGACGCTCAGCATTTGCGCGAATCTTGTCTGATTCTGCTGCACCAGTAGAGCGAAGCTCATTGGCAACGCGTTTGCGCTCTGCTTCCATACGGCGATAAACAGAATCACTGATTTCAGCGAGCAAATCTACGCGCTTGAGTCGGACATCCACAATTTCTACACCGATATCTGAAGCATCATCAGCTACCTTCTTGCGAATACCTTGCATTACCTCTTCACGCTGATCAGAAATCAACTCACGTACAGTCCGTTTGGTGAACTCTTCGTTCAAGGCAGAGCGAACCAACTGAGTTAAACGATCTTGCGCCAAGCGCTCATCACCTTTAAAGCTGATGAAGAATTTACGCGGATCCACAATGCGCCATTTCACATACGAATCCACCAAGAGATTCTTCTTCTCAGCAGTAATAAAACGTTCTGCTTCAGGGTTGTCGATTGTGAGAATACGGCGATCAAAGAAACGCACGCTTTCGAACGGCGCTGGATATTTGATTTGCAAGCCAGGTTGCTCGATCACACGAACAATCTGACCAAAAGCAAAGACAACAGCAAAGTTGCGTTGATCAACAATAAAAACGCTGGATGCCAGAACATATGCAAGAGCTATTAATCCAGCAATGCTAGCTAGGAGACGATTTGCATTCATTATCTTGCCTCCCGATCACGACTACGTAAGCCATCACGTTTATCAGCAGTATTTGCAGATCCAGAACTCGGAGCGGCAACACTAGGTGAGCTTGCGACTGGCGCCGCAGGATTACCTGTTGCACCACCGACTGTTACGGAACCAGTTGGTGTAGTCGCAGGTGCTTGGCCTGTTGCTACTTGAGCACTCTCAGCACTCACTTGAGCGACCAACTTATCTAGTGGGAGATAGAGCAGGCTATTGTTTTTAGTCGTGTCCACCAAAACTTTAGTGACGTTGTTATACATCTCGCGCATGCTATCGATATACATACGATCACGCGTCACGCCGGGCGCTTTTGCATATTCCACAAACACTTGTTTAAAGCGGGCAGCATCACCTTCAGCTGTAGCCACTACACGCGCCTTATAGCCCTCAGCCTCTTGAATCAAACGAGCTGCTGTACCTTTGGCGCGCGGAATAATGTCGTTTGCATAAGCTTGACCTTCACTCTTTAAACGCTCTTGGTCTTGCCCTGCTTTTACAGCATCATCAAACGCAGCTTGTACTTGCTCTGGGGGCTGAACGTTTTGAACGGTCACGCTGGTTACATAAATGCCAGTCTTGTAGCTGTCTAAAATTTTCTGGATCGAGTTTGCGAGATCAATACCGATCTTCTCGCGCCCTTCGTACAAGACGGTATCCATCTTGCTACGAGCAACGATTTCACGAACGGAGGTCTCTGCCGCTTGAACCACTGTGGCATCAGGATCGCGATTATTAAACAAATAATCAGTAGGATCTTTTAATCTGTATTGAACTGCGAAGCGCACGTCAATAATGTTCTCATCTTCGGTCAACATCGAAGAATCTTTTTGATTGGTTGCCTTAATTAATGTTGGGCGACCCACCTCTACAGATCGCACGCCAGATAAATTAACCGTCTCTTGAGATTGAATTGGCCAAGGCATGCGCCAGTTAATACCGGGCTTAGCGGTGTAATCATATTTACCGAAGGTAGAGATCACTCCAGCTTGGCCTTCTTGGATAATGAAGAAGCCGCTAAAGATCCAAACTAATAGCACGCCACCAGCAGCCAATAAGACGGTAGCTTTAGAGCCAAAAGGATTGGTGAAATTGAAATTAGGGGCACTCATACCACCGCCGCCATTACCGCCGCCATTACCGCCATTGTTACCACCGCCATTACCACGCTGAGATGGCGGAGGAATATCAGTGCTATTCGGTTTATTGGCTGGCTTGCTTGAAGTTGCGCCGGGTTTTTTCTTGCCGCCAAAAATTCCACTGAGGCGGTCATTGAAATCACGCCACAGTTCATCCAAATCTGGGGGGTCATCAGGCTTAGCTGGCTGCTTATTTGGCTGAACTTCTACCGGCTTTTCAGCATCAGGATTACTCGGTTCAGCTTGAGGGGATTGATCGCCACCCTGCCCACCTTTGGCATCTTTGGATCCACTGCCTGGTTGACTATTGCCCCAGCCTGGATCATTGACCGAAAACAGCTCAAGAAATTTACGCATCGTTTGGTGAATATTTTCGGTTGGGAATCGGATTAAATTCAGAAGTCTCTGGTCGTTCGGGTAAAGGAGCTAAAAACTCGTCTGGGGCCATTTGGACCTTGGCACGATTCTGCTCGACCCTTATTCTATCAGTCATTTGAGAGCATTCGGCGAGGGCTGAACGCAATAAATCCAGGCCTAGGCCAGTCTTGGCAGAGAGGAAAACCTGGCTCGGAATTCCCTCAGAATCGCGGACCAGGACTGCACCTTCCGTAAAGGTCTGGGGCATCTGGTCAATTTTGTTCATCACCTCAATTCGAGGGATGTCGTCAGCGCCGATTTCCCGTAAAACAGCCTCTACTTCGGCCTTTTGCTCCCTTGCAACTGGGCTACAGGCGTCAATGACGTGCAAAATCAAGTCCGCATGGATGGTTTCATCCAAGGTGGCCCTAAACGCTTCTACCAACTGGTGAGGCAATTCGCGGATAAATCCAACTGTATCCGAGACCACAATGGAGCCTACGCCATCTATATGGACCTTGCGGGAGGTGGTATCCAGGGTCGCAAATAGCTGATCTGCGGCATATGTCCCTGCTTTTGTGAGGGAATTAAACAATGTGGACTTACCAGCATTGGTATACCCAACCAGGGATACTGAAAAGACATCCTTGCGATTGCGAGCCCTTCTTTGGGTTCTTTGCTGGCGCTGGAGCTTCTCAAGCTCTGTTTCTAGACGCTTGGCCTTAGTTGCCAGCATCCGTCGATCAAGCTCCATCTGGGTTTCACCAGGGCCACCGCGTACACCGATACCGCCTCGTTGACGTTCCAAGTGGCTCCAGGCACGTACTAAACGAGACATGCGATAGCGCACTTGAGCCAGCTCAACCTGAGTTTTACCAATATGGCTTTGCGCTCTTTGACTAAAGATATCCAAAATCAGGCCCGTACGGTCCATGACATGAAAGCCAATATGGCGCTCGAGATTGCGTTGCTGTGTTGGAGATAGCGGATGGTTAAAGATGACCAATTCGGCACCTTGCTCTTCCATCACTTTTTTGACTTCATTTGCCTTGCCTGAGCCAATAAATAAAGCCGGGTCAGTTTTACCCTTACGGGCAATCACACTAGTTGTAGGTATGGAGCCAGCACTCTCAGCCAAAAGGCTGAGCTCTGCCATGCTGTCCGCAAAATCCTCGCGGCCTGTATCGACTCCTACTAGAACGGCACGCGCCGCATCTACGCCTGTTTTATACAGAGCTAACTTCTTCCGTACGGAACTCCACTGCACGAGCAGGAACAATCGTGGAAATGGCGTGTTTGTAAACCATCTGAGTCACGGTATTGCGCAAAAGGACTACGTATTGATCGAAAGATTCAATATTGCCTTGCAGCTTGATGCCGTTAACAAGATAGATGGAGACAGGAACATGCTCTTTGCGCAAAGCATTGAGGAAGGGATCCTGTAGCAATTGGATTTTGCTGTTATTCATACTGCTCCTTATTGGTTTTTATACGCTGCTTCTATTTTGGGAGTCTTGCTTTTTTTATTTATCAATCTGCTGCTTGCTGCTGCTTGCTGCTGCTTACTGCTGCTGTCTACCTCCAACATAAGGGGTCTGATATTGAAAAATCAAGCCCCTCCGTCTAAAACATAGTTCAAACACAATTAAAGCTATATCGCTATTTTTACTTCTTTTTGCCTTTTTTGCCTTTGTCCGCATCAACATAGGGGTTTTTGGCTGTATTCATCTGAATGCGCAATGGGGTGCCGCGTAACTTGAAGACTTCTCTAAAACGACCTTCTAGGTAGCGCTTATAGCTATCAGTAACCCCGCTCAAGGATGTTCCATGAATCACCACAATAGGGGGGTTCATACCACCTTGGTGGGCATAGCGTAATTTTGGACGACCCATACCCACACGCTTAGGCTGCTGGTGCTCAATCGCCTCCTGCAAGATACGGGTGAGCTTAGGCGTTGGTAATTTCGCCATCGCTGCAGCGTAAGCGAGGTCAACATCTTTAAATAACTCTTTAAGGCCGGTGCCTTTTTTAGCTGAGATGGGGTGTACGTTTGCAAAGTCGAGGAAGCGCAACTTTTGAGCAATCTCTAAACGCGCACGCTCTTTAACGTAGGCATCCAAACCATCCCATTTATTGACAGCAACAACCAATGCACGCCCTGCTTCCACAATAAAGCCGGCGATATGTGCATCTTGCTCTGAAATATCCTGTTGGGCATCGAGCATCAAGATGACCACATTGCAATCGGCAATCGCTTGCAATGTTTTTACAACTGAGAACTTCTCAATTGCCTCAAATACTTTTCCGCGGCGGCGCAAACCTGCGGTATCAACCAAGATATAAGGTTTGCCATTGCGCTCGAAAGGAACTTCAATTGCGTCGCGCGTTGTACCTGGCATATCAAATGCAATAACGCGTTCTTCACCGATCAATTTATTGATCAAGGTGGATTTACCGACGTTAGGACGCCCCACTACCGCAATCTTCATTGGGCGATTAGGGTCGTTTTCTTGCTCTTCTGGTTCCGGCTCTGGAACGCCTAAGGAATCCAAAGCATCATCGATCAAGCCACGCACGCCATCACCATGTGCTGATGAAATCGGGAACGGCTCACCAAGACCCATTTCATGGAAGTCTGCAGTAACTACGCCAGCTTGCATACCTTCGGTTTTATTCACCGCTAGGATGACTGGTCTACCTGTCTTGCGCAAGAAATCGGCAATCACACGGTCTTGCGGTGCCATACCCAAGCGGCCATCCACCAAAAAAATAATGATGTCGGATTCAGCTACAGCTTGCTTGGTTTGCTTGGCCATCTCAGCAACGATGCCGGTCTTAGCTACCGGCTCAAAACCGCCAGTGTCTACGCAAATAAATGCACGTTCACCAATACGGCCTTTGCCGTAGTGACGATCGCGAGTTAAACCCGAGAAGTCGGCAACCAAGGCATCACGGGAACGCGTTAAGCGATTAAAGAGTGTCGATTTACCAACGTTAGGACGACCGACAATAGTAATTACTGGATTCATTTTGGACTGTACGCCGCTAGTTTGCCACCTTGAGATTGAACCAAGATGAGGCCATTCACCGCAATCGGTGCGGCTGTGATTGAACTACTGTCATGACGAATGCGTGCCAGCATTTCACCATTCGCTTGTGAAAGTGCATGCACATAACCCTGTGCATCACCTACGAGTAATACTTTACCAACCGCCATCGGCTCACCAACATCCCTAAATGTCAGCTGCGTGTTTTCCCAAACTTGTGAGCCATCCTTGACTGCAAACGCAGTGACATAGGATTTTTCATTGGAGGAGAAAACGAGATCAGGACTTTGTGCTGTACCAGTAAAGCTTGAGTAATCTTTAAACCATAAAAGGTTTCCAGTACGCGCTTGACCGCAACCTACACGACCCTGATAAGAAACAGCGCAAATAATTTCGCCTTCCATACTTGGCTTAGCAGTCACATCATTAAGGCGTTCAATTTCAGAGAAGCCTTTTGGAAAGGAGACTGGGGTTTCCCAAACTAGACCACCGTTTGCAATGGCGATCATGCCAAAACGACCACCAGAAAATCCAGTCACAATGACCTCATTACCAATCGCCAGCATGCCGTAACCTACGCGCAAAGACAGTGCAGATTGTTGACGTTGATAAGTCCACTTACGCACACCCGTCTGCGCATCAAAACCAATAAAGCGGTTATCCAACGCGCGGATGATGACTACGCCACCTGCAACCACTGGCTCAGATAACACTTCACTGCCAACGCTAACATTCCAGATAGCCTTGCCGGTATCGTCGTAAGCATAAACAGTGCCTTTGGTGGTGACTACCGCTGTAGTGCGACCGTCAGATCCAGGGCCAATAGACAAGCGATCTGGCACTGATACTTCCCACAACTTTTCACCGGTACGTAAATCAAGCTTAGTGAGATTTCCGCGATGAGAAGCGGCATAGACCGCATCACCCGCTACCGCAGGATGAAAGTTAAATGTCTCAGATGAACCGACGCTGGTTGACCATACGGGAGTTAAGTCAAATTGATTGGTAACCGGGACGAGCTCAGCAGGCTTGCGTACACGTGAGCCACCAGAACAAGCCGTTAAGGCCAGCACCACAGAACCCAATATGAGGGTTGTAGTTGCTAGTTTTGCTACACGTTTGCAATCCATCATCACTGAGCTACTCCTCCGACGGCATCCAATTTAACCTTCAAGAGACGACGCGACTCTTCAGGGAATTCTTTTGCATCATTCAACTGCTTCCATGCAGCCTCATAACTCTTGCGGGCATCTGCCGTGTTCTTTTGAGCCAAATACCAATCGCCGCGACGCTCTAACCACAATGCCTCAAAGCCTGAGACAGGCTTTTCTTTCAGAATGGCATCCGCTTCCGCAAAATCTTTTTCAGTACCCTGCTCTATCAATTGCGCTGCCAAACGTAATTTAGCTAAAGCCAAATAACCCTGGTCAGAAGAATTCTTAGCAGCCCAACGTAAATAATCCATGGCCTTTGCTGAGTCACCCGCATCAGATGCAATCTTCGCAGCTACCAAGCTAGACATGGCTGCATAAGGGGTGCCAGAAAACTGCTTTTGCAAATCATCAGCGGCGCGCAAGGTTTGATCTTTATCACCCTTGTTAATTGCGGTAACCATCGTCTCGTATAACTGAGAAGCAGCTGCAGCTTGGCTAGTGCGCCACCATTGGAATCCACTATAGGCTGCATAAGCAAATAAAGCAGCAGTCACAACACCGGTAATCAGGTTGCGATACTTTTGCCAGAATGCTTTAAGTTGATCTACTTGTTCTTGTTCTTCTAGGTCTAAAGGCATGTCAATCCAAGCTAATAAATACAGTTTTTAATATTAATGTCTTAATTCTATTCGGTGGCGCCAACTATGGCATCAATTACAGCCTCTACAAGGCTATCTAGCGCTACAGCCTTTTGTTCGCCGCTGCTACGTAAATCCTTGAGCTGAGCCTCATTTTTAGCCAATTCATCCGGCCCAATAATGACTGCATAGGCAGCCCCGCTCGCATCTGCCTTCTTCATTTGTGACTTAAAGCTGGCAGTTTGGCCATCTGGAGGGCAAAAGAGGACAACATCGATACCGGCATTACGCAGGCGCTCGGCAATGATCATGGCAGCATTCAAGGTTTCGCCACCCTGGTGAATTACAAAGGCATCGCACTGAGCTTGCGGTTCTGGCAAGGATCCCGAAACCTTCATCAACTCCAAAACACGTTCCATACCCATGGCCCAACCGCAAGCTGGAGCAGCTTTACCACCCATGCGCTCGATCAAGGGGTCATAACGACCACCACCAGCAATCGTGCCCTGAGCACCTAACTCTTCGGTAATCCACTCAAAAACAGTCAGGTTGTAGTAATCCAAACCGCGAACTAAGCGGGGGTTGATCTTGCAGGGAATGTTGTTTGCCTTGATTAATGCCTGAACTGCCTCGAAATGCTTGAGTGACTCTTTGCCTAAGAAATCCAATAACTTTGGCGCGCCTTCAATCAAATCCTGCATTGCTGGATTTTTAGAATCCAAGATACGCAATGGGTTCGTTAGCAAGCGACGTTGCGAATCTTCATCGAGCTGCTCTTTATTTTTCTCGAAGTACGTTACCAAGGCGGCACGATGCTCAGCACGCTCAGGGGCTTGCCCTAAAGAATTAATCTCTAGACGCACACCCTTTAAGCCCAGCTCATCCCATAGGCGCTGACCCATCAAAATGATTTCAGCATCAATATCGGGGCCGGCAAAACCCATCGCCTCAATACCAAATTGATGGAACTGGCGATAGCGACCACGTTGTGGACGCTCATGGCGGAACATCGGCCCCGTGTACCAAAGACGCTTTGGTCCTTCATAGAGAAGATTGTTTTCAACTACAGCGCGAACTACAGCAGCAGTACCTTCTGGGCGCAATGTGAGTTGCTCACCATTCAGGCGATCCTCAAAGGAATACATTTCCTTTTCAACGATATCGGTTACTTCACCAATACCACGCTGGAAGACTGCAGTCGCTTCCACAATCGGAGTGCGCAAGAACTCGTAGCCATAAGCACGAGTGAGATCACGCAAGACATGCTCTAAATGCGTCCACTGCGCAGCATCAGCCGGCAAGAGATCATTCATGCCGCGAACGCCATTAATCTTCTGGATCTTTTGTGTTTTAGCTGGATTAGCTTGGTTAGCCTGGTCAGTCATGATGTGCGCTTCAGTTCTTCTTTGTTGTTCTTATTTTGCTTAATTTATTTCGGTGCGTAATTCTGATTCACGTACTCATCCACAATCACCTGAAACTCTTGGGCAATGTTCTCACCACGCAAAGTCTTTACTTTGACGCCATCCACAAAGACGGGGGCTGCTGGAGTCTCGCCAGTGCCGGGCAACGAGATGCCAATATTGGCGTGCTTGCTCTCCCCCGGACCGTTCACGATACAGCCCATGACGGCAACATTCATTGCCTCAACGCCTGGGTGGGTTTTTTTCCAGACCGGCATTTGTTGACGCAGGTAGGACTGAATGTTGGCAGCCAACTCTTGGAAAGTCGTGCTTGTCGTTCTACCGCAGCCAGGACAAGCAATCACCATGGGTGTGAAATTACGCAATCCCATGGTTTGCAAAATCTCTTGCGCCACAATAATTTCGTTCTCACGTGGCGCGCCAGGATCAGGTGTTAAAGAAACGCGGATCGTGTCGCCAATACCCTCTTGCAACAAGATGCCCATTGCCGCTGTTGAAGACACAATGCCTTTGCTGCCCATGCCTGCTTCTGTAAGACCCAGATGTAATGGGTAATCAGAGCGACGCGAGAGATCGCGATACACAGCTACTAAATCTTGCACATTGCTTACCTTGCAAGACAGCAAAATTTGATTGGGGTTCATACCGAACTCCACAGCCTTTTCTGCAGACTGCAATGCGGATTGAATCAATGCCTCAATCATCACTTCTTGCGCAGTCTTGGGGACTGGCAAGGCTGCATTGGCATCCATAATGCTAGCGAGCAAGTCTTGGTCTAGGCTGCCCCAGTTCACACCAATCCGAATCGGCTTGTCATATTTACAAGCGGCTTCGATCATTTGTGCAAATTGCGGATCGCGTTTTGCGCCCTTACCTACGTTACCCGGATTGATACGATATTTGGATAAAGCTTTGGCGCACTCTGGATAGTCATTTAATAAAGTGTGGCCGTTGTAATGGAAGTCGCCAATCAATGGGACCAACACATCCATCTTGTCCAACTGCTCACGAATATAAGGCACCGCTTCAGCTGCGGCTGGCGTGTCTACCGTAATACGCACCATCTCTGAACCGGCACGCGCCAACTCTTTCACTTGAATTGCAGTAGCCACTGCATCAGCAGTATCGGTATTGGTCATGGATTGGACGCGTACTGGCGCATCGCCACCAACAGTAATGATGTTCGTTTTCCAGGCAACCGTTGCCTGGCGAGTAGCTCTCTTAGGTGATGGGCCTAAAGGGAGCTTTGGAAGATTGTGAGATGAATTACTCATTGGACTTGTATTCTGAAATCAGTCGTCTAATCTTTTGAGCCATTGCACTGGGTGCTCGGCTTGATACTCTTGCTCTTCTTCATCTTCGAGCTCTTGAGCATCATCATCTAAATCATGCTCTATTTTTTTGTCATGTACCGCACGCTCACGCACTCTAGTGCGATCGACTACGTCACCTGCTAACTGGCCACAGGCAGCAGCAATATCATCACCACGGGTTTTACGAACAGTAGCCACTATGCCAGCGTCTAACAATATGCTGGCGAAAGCATGTACACGTTGCGCTGTTGAGCGCTTTAATCCAGATTCAGGGAATGGATTAAATGGAATGAGATTGATCTTGCACTTGATGTTCGCCAATAAGCGCACCAACTCTTTTGCCTGAATGTCAGAGTCATTCACGCCATCGAGCATGCAGTATTCAAAGGTTAAGAAATCCCTTGGGGCAAAAGGCAAATACCGTTCGCACGCAGCAAGTAATTCTCTTAAAGGATATTTTTGATTTAGCGGAACCAGTTGATCACGCAGCTTGTCATTCGGTGCATGCAATGACACTGCCAATGCTACTGGGCAATCTTGTGCCAAGCGATCGATCATCGGCACGACGCCAGAAGTCGATACGGTCACACGGCGACGTGATAAACCA
The DNA here is from genome assembly GCF_018881905.1 of Polynucleobacter sp. MG-27-Goln-C1. Lineage (GTDB taxonomy): Bacteria > Pseudomonadota > Gammaproteobacteria > Burkholderiales > Burkholderiaceae > Polynucleobacter. Next base: position 356,485 of record NZ_JACVPM010000001.1, on the reverse strand, counting down.
TAAGCCCTGTCATCGAGCATTAAACGCAAAGCAGTCACAACATTGTCATAGTTGAGCAAGGGCTCACCCATACCCATCAAGACCACATTCGAGATCACACGACCGGTGTGCTCCCAGCCTGGTGTTGGGTATTTTTCAATTCGGCGAACTGCATTCGGATCGGTGCGGAGTAAATGCTCAGCAAACCAGAGCTGGCCAATAATTTCACCAGAGGTCAGGTTACGCGAGAATCCTTGATGCCCTGTTGAGCAAAAACGGCAATTGACTGCACAACCGGCCTGAGAGGAGATGCACAAGGTGCCACGATCATCTTCAGGAATAAATACAGACTCCACAGCATTACCAGCGCCAACATCTAGCAACCATTTACGGGTGCCGTCTGCTGCATGCTCATCTTTAATTACCGGGAGAGAAAGGACTTCTGCTTTATCGAGCAGTGTTGCTCTAAAGCTTTTTGCTAAGTCACTCATGTCGTTGATGTCAGAAACACCACGTTGGTGTATCCACTGCATGAGTTGCTTCGCCCTAAAGGGCTTTTCATTCAACCCCGCGACATACGCTGCCATTTGGTCAGCGTCAAAATCTAAGAGATTTACGCGCGGGGAGGTCAATGCGCCTACTTATGTATTAAATAGGTTATTCGTTAACAATCGTGAATTAACGATTGAAAACGTTCATGCCAGCGAAGAAGAATGCAACTTCGACAGCAGCAGTTTCAGGAGCGTCAGAGCCATGAACAGCGTTTGCATCGATGCTGTCAGCGAAGTCAGCACGGATAGTGCCAGCATCAGCTTTCTTAGGATCAGTAGCGCCCATCAAGTCACGGTTCTTAGCAATTGCGCCTTCGCCTTCTAATACCTGAATCATTACAGGACCAGAAATCATGAAGCTCACCAAATCTTTAAAGAAAGGACGTGCAGCGTGCACAGCGTAGAACTGCTCAGCTTCAGCTTGTGACAAATGCGCCATTCTGGACGCAACAATCTTCAAACCAGCAGATTCAAAACGGTCATAGATCTTGCCGATGACGTTTTTTGCAACAGCATCTGGTTTGATGATAGAAAGGGTGCGTTCGATAGCCATGTAAAACTCCAATAGTGATTTCAAAGATTTTGCTGAAATTGGCGCCAATTTGGACCCAGGGTGAACTTCTGCCCTATTTCCTACAACGCGCCAGGAATTCAGCGACCCCCGAATTATACATCGCCTGACCGTATTTACCCTGATCTGGGCGTAGCTAAGCCATTGAATTTACAGGGCATAACCCTTTAACTTGTAGTCCTTTTCATGGGGGGCTTGAAATTAGCCCATTTTGTCTATACTTACTGACAACAGCCCCTTGTGGGCTCGTGTATTAACTATGAAAAAGGAGTCAATATGAGTGATCTCAACTCTTACGGCTTTGGGCAAACCAGCTCGATTAGCACCCCACAGATACGCAACCGCGTACTTCGCAATACCTATGCCCTTTTGGCGCTCTCAATGGTCCCTACTGTCATTGGCGCATGGCTTGGCGTTGCATTTGGGCTTAACTTCATGGCGAGCAGCCCTTTTATGGGTTTCATCGTCTTTATGGCAATCGCCTTTGGCTTCTTCTGGGCAATTGAGAAAAACAAAGACACCGGAGCTGGTGTTCTGCTGCTTTTAGGCTTCACCTTCTTCATGGGCATCATGATGTCCGGCTTGGTGGGCTACACACTCAATAGCTACAGCAATGGCGCTACCTTAATCATGCTGGCTTTTGGCGGCACAGGTGCAATTTTTGCTGTGATGGCAACCATTGCTACCGTGAGCAAGAGCGATTTCTCAGGCATGGGTAAATGGTTGATGGTTGGCGTACTGCTCTTGATCGTGGCTTCATTGGCCAACATCTGGTTGCAGTTACCTGCCTTGATGTTGACTGTGATGGTTTTGGCAATTGCGATCTTCTCGGCCTTCATCTTGGTTGATGTCCAGCGCATCATCAATGGTGGCGAGACTAACTACATCATGGCTACTTTAGCTATCTACCTAGATGTCTATAACGTCTTCACCAACTTGCTCGCACTCTTGGGTATTGTGGGTGGCAATAGAGACTAAGTATTGCTTCAAGCTTCAATAGAAAAGGCACCCTCGGGTGCCTTTTTCTTTATCTCGATACTTGCCTGTTCATTCCTCAGGGTCTTTCAAATACCGCCATCGACTCCACGTGTGAAGTGTGAGGGAACATATTGACGATGCCCGCACTCTTGAGGACATAGTCCGCTTGATGGCAAAGGATGTCAGTATCTCTAGCTAGCGTCTTTGGATTGCAAGAGACATACACAATGCGCTGCGGTGGCAAGTCACTGCGCTGCTCATGCAGTAAGGCTAGCGCTTGGCAGATCTCCATGGCGCCTTCACGCGGAGGGTCCATTAGCCAGCGCTCAGCTTTGCCCCATGAGGCAATTGTTTCTGTTGTCACTTCAAACAAATTGCTTTGCATGAAGCTGACTTTATCGGCGAGCTGATTGTGTTCCGCATTGGCTTTGGCTCTAGTGGTCAGGCTTTCTAAGCCCTCGATACCTAATACAGTTTTTGCTCGTCTTGCGAGCGGCAATGTGAAATTACCAATACCGCAGAACAAGTCGAGGACTCGATCACTTGGCTTCACTTCCAGCAAGCGAATCGCCCTACTGACCAAAGCACGATTCATCATGTGATTCACTTGCGTGAAATCCGCCGGCTTAAACGGCATCTCGATTTCAAATTCGGGCAGGCGGTAACAAAGCTTGCCCGTTAATGGGTAGAACGGAGCAACGGTTTCAATGCCTTTAGGCTGCAACCACACCCAGACTTGATGGGTGTCTGCGAAGTCTCTGAGCAGTTGTTCATCAGCTGGTGTTAAAGGTAGGAGGTTTCTGAAAACCAATGCAGTGACTGGCTTTGATTTTTTTGGATCATCCGAATTGGGATCCTCTGGTTCGCCTACAGCAATCTCAATCTGCGGCATGCGATCGACAATGGATAAGCCCATGACCAATTTACGCATTTCTGGAAGCAGATCGGAAACGTGTTTAGGCAAAATCTCGCAAGCAGTCATGTCAGCAACATAACCACTCTTCCCTTCATGAAACCCAATCAGCACGGTGCCTTTTTTGATCGAGCGATTAACCGCACTTAAGCGCGCGCGATGACGGTACTCCCAAGCGGGACCACCCATGGGGCGAAGAATTTCTTCGGGGGCGACTTTTGCTATGTGCTTGAGATCATCCTCAAGTACACGCTGCTTCATTGCAACTTGCGCCCGTATATCCAAGTGTTGCATGGTGCAACCACCACAAACCCCAAATGCTTTGCACTTGGGTTCAGCTCGAAATACTGCAGGCTTGAGGATGTCGAGTACCTTGGCCTTACTGAAACGGGCTTTGTCACGTGTGATGACATAGGTAACGAGCTCAGTTGGCAGTGCCCCCTGAATAAAAATGACCTTACCACTTTGGCCCTCGGCAGCCTCTGCTTCATTCGGAGCTAGGCGTGCAATGCCTTGGGCATCTAGATCAAGGGAGTCAACTCGTACTGGCTCAGTCACAACGATATGGACTGGCTTTTCACCTCTACGCATCGGGAGCGAAATCCAAGAGGTATTCTTGCCACTGCTCGCCATGCGGCTCTTTAGATTCTTTTTCTAAATAGGCTTTAACGAAAGTGATTTCTTCTTTGTACTCTTCTAATGAGAAGCCTCCACGCATCAACTGAAAGCGGCAGTACATCAAGTAGGTATTAACAACGTCGGTTTCGCAATAGCGACGGATCTCATCAATCCTGCCTTCTTGATAAGCAGGCCAGACTTGACTGCCATCCATGCCCATCTTGCCCGGGAAACCGCAGAGCTTTGCCAATCCATCTAAAGGCGCATTGGCGCGACCATTAAATTTAGCCAGTAGGTCCATTAAGTCGAGATGACGCATGTGATAACGACTAATGTAGTTATTCCACTTAAATTCGCGGCTATCGTTTTCTTGACTCTCACCCATCTCCCAGTAGCGCGGTGCTTGCACATGGTTTGCTAATGCGCGGTAGTGCAGAACTGGCAGATCAAAACCACTGCCATTCCAAGACACTAACTGGGGGGTATATTTTTCAACGAGCTCAAAGAAGGTCTGTATCAATACCTTCTCATCATCTTGAGGGTTGCCCAAGGTTCCCACCTTTATTTGCGGTGAGCCATCCTTGGTTGTTCTGCGTATGACGCAGGAGATAGCGCAGATACGCTGTAGATAGAGTGGCAAAAACTCGCTACCTGTTTTCTCAGCGCGCTCTGCCATCGCTTTAGCAGCGACTTCACTATCTGACAATGTATCAGGATAGTCATTGAGGCGACGTAGTCCAGCTACATCCGGAATAGTTTCAATATCGAAGACGAGAACCGTTGCCATACTTAAATCACTAGCAATTTATTGATGGCGATTACTGCAAGTATGGCGTTGGATTTACTGGCTTGCCATTCACGCGGAGTTCGAAGTGGAGCTTTACCGAAGTAGCATCGGTATCGCCCATCTCAGCAATCTTCTGCCCTTTCTTTACCGTGTCACCTTCTTTAACCAGAAGTGTACGATTATGAGCATAGGCTGTGAGATAGGTATTGTCATGCTTGATGATGACTAGATTGCCATAGCCACGCAAGCTGTTGCCGGCGTAAACCACTTTTCCATCTGAAGCTGCGGTCACAGGATCGCCTAACTTACCGGCGATATCAATGCCTTTGTTCTTGTCATTGAACTCTTCAGTTATTTTGCCTTTAGCTGGGGATGACAAACGAATTCCAGGCTCAGCAACCATTTCTTTTGGAGCTTCTGGTTTTGGTGTATCTGCCTTGGCAGCATCAACCTTTGGCGCATCTGTTTTTGCAGTATCAATATTTGTTGGCGGCTTGGCGACTGGTTTTACCGCAGACTTAGACCCTGCTGGTGGCTTCACTAATATCAAATCCCCTACTTCAATCTGATTGGGGTTCGACATATTGTTCCACTGCGCCACATCGCGAGGAGATTGACCGTTATCCAATGCAATCCGAGCCAAAGTATCACCACGCTTCACACGATAGTAACCAGGAGGCGTAGGCTCACTGTTTCCATTGGTGCGATCAACGACATTCGCTGGCTTAGCTCTTGGAGTCGTTGAACAACCCGTATTGAGCACCAGGGATGCAATTGCTGCTAGCAATAAGAAGTATTTAGGCAAGGTATTCATTGGGTTTTTCATACTACCCCTGATTGTAAGGGGACAAAAAAGACCTCGTCCAGAACGGTTCTTTGATAGCGCTGGGAGCTCATCCGCTCCACCATGATCAATTGCTGCTCTTTCTCATTTTTGGCCACTGGGGCGACTAAGCGCCCGCCAATGGCCAATTGATCTAGTAAGGCGTCTGGAATACCTAAGCCTGCTGCTGCCAGAATAATTCCGTCAAATGGAGCGGCTTGGGGCAAACCTAAGATGCCATCCCCGTAGATCAGGCGCAGATTTTTAATCCGAAATGGGCGCAGTTTTTCTCTAGCCATATCGTGCAATGGACGAATACGCTCTATGGAATACACCTCATCTGATAGCAAACTGAGTACTGCTGCTTGGTATCCACAGCCGGTACCAATCTCCAATACTTTGCCTAGCGACTGCTTGGGCTTATGCAATAGCTCGATCATGCGAGCCACTACAGATGGCTTAGAAATCGTTTGTGAATGGCCAATTGGTAAAGCGGTATCTTCGTAAGCTTGAGGATGCATACCTGCATCCATAAATGCATGGCGTGGAACAGTCGCAATCGCTTCTAATGTTTTGCCGTGCTTAATCCCAGCAGCGAGTACTTTCGCTGCTAAGGCTTGCCGATGACCGGCATTACGCTCAGCGGCTGGCCTCAACCGCGATCCCAACCATTGGCACGCATAGCGGCTAAACGGGCATGATGAGTTAGATCCAATTGCATTGGCGTGATCGAGATGCAGCCATCATCAATCGCATGAAAGTCTGTTCCTTCTGAACTATCTTTTGCATCCCCTGCTGCACCAATCCAGTAAATCAATTCGCCGCGAGGGCTTTTTTGAACTACCACCGGCTGGGAGTGGTGGCGGTTACCCAAGCGAGTAACTCTCCAGCGATACAGATCAGCATAAGGACGGTTTGGGATGTTCACGTTCAGCAAAGTTGCAGGGCCTTCGCTATGCGCCAACTTAGATACCAGCATTTGAGCCACGATATCGTGCGCTGCTTTTGCAGCATCTTCAATGCGGTTCCAGCCTTTATCAATTTGTGAGAAAGCAATACCAGGAACACCGAACATCACACCTTCAACTGCCGCAGCAACAGTACCGGAATACAGAGTATCTTCGCCCATGTTCTCGCCCTGATTAATTCCAGAAACTACGAGATCAGGCTTCTCATCCAAGAAACCGGTCATCGCAATATGCACACAGTCAGTTGGAGTGCCATTAATGAATAAGAATCCATCACGCTCACCTCCAGCTACACGATGAATAGAGAGTGGTCGCGAAAGCGTGAGAGAGTTAGAGGCGCCACTGTGATTTTGCTCTGGGGCAATGACTGTTACACGACCCAATGGGCGAATGGCATTGACCAGAGCTAAAAGACCAGGAGCAAGATAGCCATCATCATTTGAAATCAGAATATGTGGCTGCTTTGTGTTTTCACTCATGCTTGGAATACCCTTTGATTTCTGATCAATACTCTTAGGCTTTTGCCAATGGGGTCAATGAACGACCTCTGAACCATCCATATATTACTGGCAGTACCAAGAGGGTCAAAATAGTCGTTGTCACCATGCCACCCACAATCACCAAAGCCAGAGGACGTTGAGCCTCAGAGCCAATCGAGTGAGATAAAGCAGCTGGTAAGAGTCCTAAACCAGAAAGCGCAGCCGTCATCAATACCGGACGAACGCGCAAGGAAGCACCCTCCACCATGACATCTTTCATCTCGCCATGCTCGGTAGCGGCGGTCTTATTAATAAAGGAGATCAGAATCACACCATCCTGAATTGCAATGCCAAATAAGGATAAGAATCCAAAGAAAGCAGAAATACTCAAAGTCTCGCCCGCAAGATGCAAAGCAATCACGCCACCAATAGCTGCAAATGGCACGTTGATCATGACGATCACCGCATCACGGAAATTACCAAAAGCACTAACCAGCAACAAGAAGATGCCCAGTAATGCCAATGGCACGATCAACATCAATTTCTTCTGCGCTTGTTTCATTTGGTTGAATTGACCATCCCAACTAATCGAGTAGTTTGGTGGCAAGGTGATATTTTTCTCAACCAAGAATTGAGCATCCTCCACCGCGCTACCTAAGTCACGGTTACGTACGCTGAACTTAATAGCGATGTAACGCTTGCCTGCTTCTCGATAGATAAAGAATGGACCGTCACTTAACTGAACAGTTGCCACCATCGATAAGGGAATGGATGGCCCGTTAGGCGAGTCCACTAAGAGGTGGCCAATATCGGCCACGTCATTGCGACTACCTTCATTTAAACGAATGGCTATGCCAAAAGTCTTTTCATCCTCAAGGAGGTTGGTAACTGCAGCACCACCAATGGCGTTAGCAACCACGGTCTGAATATCATTCACGTTAATACCGTAACGCGCGGCACGTTCACGATCGATCTGAATATTTAAAGTCGGCTGACCCAACTCTTTGAGAACGCCCTCGTCCGCTACGCCGCGTACTTTTTTGAGCTGATCAATCACCTCATGGGCTTTTTGATCTAAGACCTCTAGGTCAGTTCCGTAAATCTTGACGGAGTTCTCACCCTTCACGCCGGAGAGCGCTTCATTCACGTTGTCCTGAATGTACTGAGAAAAGCTATAAGTAACACCCGGAATTTTATTAAGCTCAGTTTCAAGGTGGGCGATCAGGTCTTTCTTGCTGGAGCCGCTTGGCATCTTGTCAGGACTCTTTAAATAGAGACCATATTCTTGATTAAATACACCAGTGGAATCGGTACCATCATCGGGACGGCCAATCTGGGCTGCAACCTTATCAATCTCAGGTTGCTTTAAGAAAGTCTCACGCAATTGATTGGCTATCTTGACAGAGTAGTCGAGATCAACGGTATTTGGCAAAGTGACGCGCAACCAAATATTGTTCTCTTCCAGGGTTGGCAAGAAGGCTGTTCCCAGACGAGTCACACTTAATAAGGTCAGACCTAGAACAAATACCGCAACAGATACAACCGTTAATGGGCGATCCATCCACTTTCTCAATAGCGGTTTGTAGCCATTCAGAAGCTTGGTAATAAATCCCGGTGGTTTGTGATGTAAGTTCTCGCCAAATACCAAAGAGATCATGGCTGGCAAGAAGGTTAAGCTCAGAACCATGGCAGCGATCAAAGCAAAGCCCATGGTGAATGCCATTGGCTTAAAGATGATGCCCTCTACTCCGCCCATGAAGAATAATGGGGAGTAGGCAACAATAATGATTCCAGTCGAGTAAATCATGGCGCGCTGCACTTCACTGGTCGCTAAGATAATGCTTTGATTGAGGCGCTTGCCACCCTCTTCCAAGTGGCGCATGACGTTCTCCGTCAGAATCACTGCAGAGTCAACGATCACACCAAAGTCAATCGCGCCAAGAGAAATCAAATTCGCAGGCACGCTCCACAGATGCATCTGAATAAATGAGACGCACAGCGCTAATGGAATCACTGCTGCTACTACTGCTGCTGCGCGCAAATTACCCAAGAAGAAAAAGAGTACCGCGAGAACTAAAGAAATGCCAAAGAACAATGTGTGCTTCACAGTGCCGATGGTGATATCCAAGAGCACTTGTCGGTCATAGAACGGCACCACTTCAATTCCGGGTGGGAGTACTTGTTTGTTGATATTTTCAACGGTATTGCGAACGCGAGCTAAAACTTCAGTGGCATTCTCGCCACGGCGTAAGTAAACAATGCCTTCAACAGAGTCTGGGTTTTCATTGAACTGGAATAAACCCAAACGCGGTGCATTACCAATCTCTACCCCAGCTACGTCACCAATTCGGATGGGCACTCCATTGTGAATGGAGATCACTACCCGCTTAATGTCATCAATATTGCGTAAGAGTCCTACTCCACGGACTACAAATTGCTGTTCACCGCTGGGTAATAGGCCGCCACCAGTATTGCTATTGGCATTCGTTAAAGCAGCAATCAGCTCATTAACGGTAACGCCCTTAGACTGCAGACTCTCCGGGCTGACAATCACTTGGTATTGGCGAACCTTGCCACCAAAAGAGGAAACGTCAGCTACACCAGGAGTTTGTTTGAGCTCTTTATAGATCTCGTAGTTTTGTAGCGTCTTTAATTGAGTCGATGAAGCGTAATCCGACTTCACCTCATAACGCATGATCTCGCCAGTCGCATCCGAATCCGGACTGATACTGGAAGTGACTCCAGGCGGGAAGCTCACATTCGCAAGACTGGTAATAAATGTTTGGCGCGCTTTAAATGGATCAGTCGTGTCATTGAACTTCAAGGTAACAACAGATAAACCAAACAAAGAGACCGAACGGAAGGCTTGCAAGCCTGGAATACCGGCCAAGGCATTCTCGACCGGAATCGTAACTTGCTGCTCTACCTCAGTCGTACTTCTTCCTGGCCATTGTGAAATCGCCTGAATCGTTAATGGCGCTACGCCTGGGTAAGGCTGAATTGGTAGCTTAGAAAGGCTGAACATTCCCAAACCGAGGAGCACGATCGAGCCAACGATGACCAGCACACGTTTCTCAAGTACACCTCGAATAAAGGAAGTAAACGCGCTCACTTAGTCTTCCTGCTTTGCGAATCGATCGTTTAACAAGACTGCGCCTTCAGCCAAGACACGTGAACCTGGCTCTACACCTTCGGTAATGGCAAAAGCTTTGCTATTGAGGTCATAGCCTTTAACCGGCAAGCGGCGGTAAACCTCATCACCAGCTTTCACAATGACATAACGCATCTCACGAATACGCACTACTGCCGTTTGTGGGACAACAATTGCATCCGCCATGCCAGTAGTTAACTTGGCAGAAGCGTACATATCTGGACGCAGGAGATCGTCGTTGTTCTCAATATCTGCACGAATCAATAAAGCGCGAGTTTGCGGATCAATCGTTGGGGCAACGTAATTCGCATAAGCCACAAATTCTTTATCTGGATAGGCTTCCACTTGCAGAATCATTTTTTGACCTGGCTTAATCAAGCGGAAATCTTGCTCAAATACATTGCCCAAGAACCAAAGTTGCTTTGGATCGGCCAAAGTGGCAATTACATCACCAGCACTTAAAGCTGAACCAGGCTCGACATTACGCTTGACTACCACTCCCTTGAGTGGGGAACGCATTACTAAATTGTTTTGGGTTTTGCCAGTCGTTTCAATTGCTTTGATATCACCATCGCCAGCACCGAGATTACGCATACGGTTTGCGGCAGCTTGTTGGGTAATGCGGGCATCACCTAGCAAGTCGCTCATGGTCTTATTAGTCTCTAATACTTTCGCCATTTTTGATGAAAGCAAATACTCTTGCTGAGCAGACAGAAATTCTGGGCTATAGAGCTCTACTATTGGAGAACCAATATTGACCTCGGCACCATCAAATGCATAGATGCGCTCTACACGCCCTGGTGCGCGCGCAGAAAGAACTTTAGACTTTTCAGCATTGAACGCTAAACGACCTGGCACTTTGATGTCGATGGGTACCTGGACTTTTTCTGCAGTCTGGAAGATGTAAATTTCTGGGTTGAGCTTGATGCCAGCAAGCTTTAACTCCAAGATGCCGCTCTTCTCTACTTTCAATGCCTTATCAGAGGCTTCAATTTTGACGTTACGGTTCACATTGGTAATGCGGCCGACCACAATACCCACTGAAAGAATGGCAAAAGCAAAGGCAGCCAAGCGAACGCGATGACGATTTTGTGGGCTGAGATTCCAATACAGGCCAGCAACACTTGCAAGAGCTACCTGCAGTCTGTGGCCACCAAAATGTAATGCCTTATCAGTAATAGGCTTTGCTTTATCAGCAAACTGCTTTAGAAAAGAAAGAATTTTGTCTTTCAACACTGCTCCTTAAAAAGGTTCTTTGCCAGATGTCACTAGCAACACTGCTTGCGCTTGGAGAAGATTGCTCTCCGCTTGCGCCAATTGAACTTCGAGATTGCGCAATTGGGTTTGCGCTGTCAGCAAATCATTAAATCCCTGACCATTATTGGAGTACTGAGTGAGGCCAACCTTATAAGCAGCATCTGCTTGGGGAACTTGGCGCTCTTTGAGAAATTGCGTTTGATTCTTTGCTTGCTCATACGCAGCATAGGCACCATTCACCGCCAGCACAATCTGTTGACGATTGGAGATATTGCCCGCTTCGGCTGCAGCTTGATTGCGCTGTGCCTGCTCTACCCCGTATTTCTCTTTCGTGAAGAAATACAAGGGAATAATTAAGTCCAACTCAAACTGATAGAACATCGCGCCGTTATTGGCCGAGAATGGGCCGCGCGGGGTAAAGGAAGAACCAATCACTTGGAAGTCTGGCAAATAAGCCTTCTTCGCCAAATCCACGCCTTTGCGTGCTGCCTCTAACTGCAATGCTGAACTCTTTAATGAGGGATGACTTGTTTCGGCATAGTCTTCTAACTCAATTAATGTTGGGACACTATTCATTGCGCGGCGGACATCCCCACGCAGTACAAGCTTTTCTCTGGAGTGGCGACCTACTAAAGTATTGATATTGTTTAGAGCAACCGATAGTTGGCGCTCTACATTAAATTGATCTGCTTGCGCTGCACTTTGTGCCACCTGCGCATTGAGGTATTCAACATAAGCAGCCGCATTGTTGGAGTAACGCGCCTTAGCGACGTTCTTAATCATCTCCAAACGCATGACAGACTCTTTTAAAACTTGCAATTGCTTTTGCGATGCCAATGCACCGTAATACAGAGTCGAAAGCTGTGCACCTAACTGCAAATAGGTTGCTTCACTTTGGGCAAGCAAGGCTTCCGCATTGGTATTGGCAATGTCTGATGCCAGGCTCTTTTTACCTGGGAACTGAAACGGCTGAGCAATGGATATGGCGTTATTGCTACTGATGCCATTTTGATATTGCGGTGTTGGTGCATTAGCCCCACCCAAAGCAAATGGTGAATTGACTGGCATACCAGACCACACCAAACCGACCTGCGGGTTGGCTGGCGCATTGATTTGCGGCACAGTGGCTTTGGCAGATAGGTATGACTCACGCAATGAAGACAACTGCGGGTTGTTTAATTTCAGTTCAGTCCAGAGCTGACGCAAATCCATTTCAGCCGGGCCTGATGGTGCACCCTTGGTGTAGATCTTGGGTGTATCGCTCTTCGTTACTGGTGCAAACAACGATGCGGCATTGGCAGGATTAGCAGTTTCATTACTTACAACTGGCGGCGCTGACAAAGAGTCCTTCGATTCATTCGTTTGGACTGTGACGCTAGCCGGTATGGGGGCATTTGACTGGGCAAAAACAGAAGATACAAAAAATAAGGAAGCGACGGCACAAGCAACCCGGTGCTTGGGGGTTAATCTTGCATCAACAAATGTGCTCGTTTTTTTATGGCCGTGAATCAAATCGGCTGCCTCTAAATCTGTACTAATGCTGTTTTTATAGCCCCAGATGCAGGTTTCCCTGAATTTTTAGGGGGGTTGAACGATTATAGGTGAGAAATCCCAAAAGTCGAATTATTGGAGTTTCGTATCTTATTGATTCTAAAGACAATAATTAATCTGAACCACCTTGCAATGCTTAAAACTCGGCGTGAACCCTAAAAGATAGGATGTTTACCGGTCCGCGGGCAGAGTTATAGGCGGGATTAATGATGTGCTGAAAGTTCAATCCTGCTAGAACATTCTTAATGACAGTGGCGTTGTAATAGACCTCACCGATCCGCTCAGGAGAATACGAAATAGTCTGACTTGGGCTAGCGTAGTCACCAATGAAATAAGACACACCCCCTGCTTGCAGGTAGGAACGACGATAGCTAGATAAGCCGTTTTGCATCACGGATATGCCAATACTATCGTTTGGGCGCTTCCAACTTGTACCGTTCATGCCCATACCAACAGAGATCGAGTTGTCTGCTTCAGTGAAGGACATTGTTTCGGTATGGCCATCTGATGTAAATGCGCGACCGTAGACACCGAGGTCTTTTGTTAAAGCTTGTTCTCCATGCAAACCAATACCGGTTTTGTATTGCATGTTGTTGCGAACATTGTTAATGGCTTGAGTGCCCTGCGCATTATTTTGAATTACATAATTAGTGGCGTCTGAGAAACGAGCCAACATCATCTTGTTACGATAAGCCAAGACGCTGACTTTGCCAGGAAGATCGGCAATGTTATGTTGACGCTCTACTTCTACTTGGTCGCCATAGGTGTTGAAGATTTGCCAATTAAGATCACGGCCATTTGGTGATTTAGGAGCAAGCATGCGTGAGGCGCGCATCACCCAGTTATCGAGATACCACTCACCCGCCAAGCCCCAGCTGTAGCCTCTCGCATCAGCTGCGTAGTCATAGGCCAGATAGGTCATATTGCCCCAGTTCATAAACTGAATGCGGGGATCTTTAGCGTAACGGCTGTCATCAAAGATGTCGAGTGTAGAGAACTGACCGCCAGTCAATACAACACGATTACTACTGACAGTTTGCGTAATTTGATTGGCTTCATTCTCCAGAACGACTTTATCGCCCTCTTGATTAATCGTTTGACGAACAAAAGCACGCGCAGAATAAAACTTGGCTTGCGCGCCATTGGCTTTAGTCGCCTCACCGTTTGTGAAACCACCTAAACCAGAAAGATCGGAGAATGGCACACCAGACACTACTTCTGGGTTGAAGTAGACATCGGTATTCGGCGCAAGACGTGCGCCAAAGAACAAGGTACCAGACCATGTGTAACTCATCGACTTCTGAGCATCCAAACTATTCTGACCAGAATAGGATGAATTGAAATTGTTATAACGCTGATTGATGTAAGTCGTTTGGCCGTGAATATTTACAGGCAACCCAAACAACTCACCCTCTGTAGGCAAATCGGCAATTGGAGAAGCAAAAGTGGCAATTTGGTCTGAGCCAGATCCCGCCTTCTGGGCGAGCGTAGTCGTGCTGCAAAAGGCAGCAAGCAAGCTCAACAGGAGAAGATAGGATTTGTGGGTCATTCACAATTTCATCATGCTTAGCATCAATGGCCAATGAAGATTAAGGGCCAGATCTACCGGGGTAAAAACAAGACAACTCGGATAGGCACGGCGTGAGATTGAAGCTCAACAGTGGTGCAGGCCAAATTATCCCCAAAAAGAGGCAATTTACCTAGAATTTATGTCGATTTAGTGACGATTGGAGTGAGAGATGTTGCTGAGGTGGCGCTCAGCCAACAGTACGGCGATCCATCAGCGCTCTGGCCAAGGTGCCTGCATCCACATACTCAAGTTCACCACCTACCGGAATACCTCTGGCGATTCTGGTGACTTTGATACCTTTGGATTTGAGTACTTCACCAATGTAGTGGGCTGTGGCCTCACCTTCACTTGTGAAATTCGTAGCCAGAACAACTTCTCTGACTGGCACTCCAGTATCCGGAGATTCAATGCGATTAAGCAATCGATCGAAATGGATTTCATTCGGACCCATGCCATCGAGTGGCGAGATGCGGCCCATCAATACAAAGTAATTGCCCTTGAAACTTAATGTCTGCTCGACCATCACTTGGTCAGCCGGTGTTTCCACAATGCATAGTAAAGATGGATCACGACGATCATCATTACAAGTTGCGCAGATTTGGGTTTCAGAGAAGGTATTGCAACGAGCGCAGTGCCCCACTGTATCTACAGCTTCACCTAATGACTGGGCAAGAACTGCTGCACCATTGCGATCGTGCTGCAGCAAATAGAAAGCCATGCGTTGTGCTGACTTTGGCCCTACTCCAGGCAATACACGCAATGCCTCGATCAATCGACCGAGGGCATCTTGTGGAGCTTCTTGACGTGCCATTAAATAAACAGTTTTTTATTAATGATTAAAAAGGCAACTTGAAGCCAGGAGGCATTGGCATACCAGCAGTAGCACCAGACATCACTTGTGAGCTAGCGGCTTCTACTTGTTTGAATGCTTCTGTATAGGCAGTGACTAATAAGTCTTCCAGCATTTCGCGATCATCCATTGCACCTGGATCGATCTGAACGCGTTTCATTTCGTGTTTGCCAGAGATGGTGACTTTAACCAAACCACCGGCTGCTTGGCCAGTGACTTCTAGCGCAGCCAATTGCTCTTGCGCTACTTTCATCTTCTCTTGCATCTGCTGGGCTTGTTTCATCAAACCAGCAAGGCCACCTTTCATCATCGCTTTATTTCCTTGTATCTAATATTGTTAAATCTGACAATTAAAGAGGCTTAACAGAACCACCAACTACTTTGGCTCCAAACTCTTTTTCTAATTGCTGAATAAATGGATCTTGAGCAATCATCTGCTCTGCGTTTTGTCTTTTCTCTTGATGAATCTGCGCATCGACTTTAGCTACTGTCTTGCCTTCAACTTCACCCTTCTCTATTAATACTTTGATCGGCTTGCCGAAGTGTGCGCTTAATGCATCAGCCAGACGACCAACTGACGCTTCTGAAGCCAGCTGCGGCATTGGCGTCACAACAGTAGCGCGCACGCCTGCTGGTGAATCTTCCCAATCTTGTAACTCTGTCTGAAACGCTAACTGCTGAACCAAACCTTTAACCGGCAACTGACGCATCAAGGCATGCCAGTCTGGACGATTGGCTGCAGATGCAGTGACCGCTGGTGCAGGAGCTAGAGGAGCTGAAGCGGCAGGCTTAGCCGCCATAGGTGCTGGAGCAGATGCTGCAGGCGCCGACCTGACCGGAGCAGCAGTTTGATTTGCTGGTGCCGCTGGTCTTGGGGCGCTTGCTACTGGTGGCGCTGAATTCCCTGCTCTACCTGGCGTTTCATTTCCGGGACGAAAGGCCAACATGCGCAAGAGCGTCATGGCAAAACCAGTTTGCTCATCTGGAGCTAGTGATAAATCTGGGCGACTAGTAATGCTGATTTGGTAGAAGAGTTGCGCTTCTTCTTTTGTCAGTGCGCTAGCTAAGCGACGAATTTCTGCAGCTTCAGGCCAATCTTCTAAAACAGATTCTGGAACGATTTGTGCAGCAGCGATTTTCTGAATGAGGCTTGATAAATCTGCAAGTGCTAATGAGAAAGACATACTGCGCTCACCCATTTCATTGGCAATTGCCAATAGCGTTGCGCCATCTTTAGCTATTAGTGAATCTAGAATTCTGATGAGGTATGCATCGTCTAATGTGCCGAGCATGCCGCGCACTGCTTCTTCAGATACTTTGCCAGCGGCGTATGCAATGGCTTGATCAGTGAGTGATAAGGCATCGCGCATGGAGCCTTGTGCTGCTTTTGCTAAAACACGCAATGCATTGGTTTCGCAATCCACTTTTTCTGCGGCGAGTACTTTTTCTAAATGCTCAACGATGAGCGGTACTGGCATTTGCTTGAGATTGAACTGCAAGCAGCGGGACAGAATCGTTACTGGAATCTTTTGTGGATCAGTAGTCGCCAGTATGAACTTCACATGTTCAGGCGGCTCTTCGAGCGTTTTGAGCATGGCATTAAAGGCATGATTGGTGAGCATGTGCACCTCGTCAATCATGTAGACCTTGTAACGCGCATTACTTGGAGCGTAGGCTGCCTTCTCTAATAGAGCTGCAATATCGTCTACCCCGCGATTACTCGCAGCATCCATCTCGATATAGTCAACAAAGCGTCCAGCATCGATTTCGAGGCAAGCTGGGCATTTTCCGCAGGGTTCTGAGGTCATGCGCCCTTGGCCATCTTCCCCGGTGCAATTGAGGGCTTTGGCCATAATGCGGGCGATTGTGGTCTTTCCGACCCCACGAGTGCCTGTAAAGAGCCAAGCGTGGTGTAGTCGACCTTGGTCTAAGGCATGGGTTAATGCCTTAACCACATGGTCTTGTCCTACCAATTGGGAGAAAGTTTTAGGGCGCCACGAACGGGCTAAAGCCAATGCTGTCATGTATTACATTCTAACAAGCTAAAATGGAATTGGACGGGCCTCCCCGCATGGCGGTTTGGATAACCTGGTCAGGTCGGGAACGAAGCAGCCAAACCCAATTCTGTCAGTGCCGGGGGTCGGGCTCGTCCACCTTCCCCAAGCCAGATTTAGCTTGATTACAGGATCTTTAAGACCCTGAAGATTCCCCAAATCATCCAAATAATCAGTAGAACTAGGACTACCCGGGAATCCATTACTAATCTAAACAGGCGTTGTTGCTTATGTCTACATTCAATCGCTAGGTGCATGCCTAATCCCCCGGTAGTCAGAAAGATTCAGCGTAGAGGTTTAGGAGGTTAAAGAACAGGGATTTAGGATGATTTGGGCGTAGGAAAAGATTAAGTCATAAGACTATCAAGAATTCATAGGGAGTGGAATAAGCACAAGCTTTTTAAGCCTTTACAAGTGTAAGGTCTTACTTTACACTTGAGCATTCAGAATTAAAATGCCTGAATGATTCAATCGTTTATTCACAAAGGTTTACAAGAATTATTTACCGAAGGTAAAAGTAGCAAAATTAATAGAGTTTTAGTTAGCAGAACTCTTCGGCGCCTAGATGCAATAGATTCTGCAATGAGTTTGAGCGATTTAAATGTCCCCGGATTTAACTTTCACGGATTAGAAGGAAAGCCTAAAAGATTTAGCATTCATATTAATGGTCCCTGGTGCATCACTTTTGAGTGGCTTGAAGAGAATGCTTACCGAGTTAACTTAGAAAACTATCACTAACATCATGCGCAAAAGATCCCCTACCCACCCTGGAGCCATTCTGAGAGAGGATGTATTCCCCACCTTGGGAATTTCTGTCACTGAATTTTCAAAGCATCTTGGGGTATCAAGACAAACATTACATGCCGTTCTCTCTGAAAAAAGCGCCATCACGCCTGAGCTCGCCCTAAGACTCGGAACCTTCTTGGGCAATGGGCCCCAGCTTTGGATTGAAATGCAATCTAAATACGATTTGTGGCATGCAGAGTTGAAGCTCAAAAAAATCTTGCCAAAGATTCCATTATTCAATGGCCTTTTGGCAGCGTAACTCCACCTTAAGGCTAGAGGTTACTCATGAAGAAGAAATATATTGGCAGTAGCTTTGATGATTTCTTAAAACAAGAATCGATCTTTGACCACTCTAGTGCAGTGGCAGTCAGAAGAGTTATCGCCTGGCAAATTGAACAAGAAATGATTAAGCAAAGGCTTACCAAGACTTTAGTGGCCAAGAAAATGCTTACCAGCTGAATCAGATGCAAGCCTCACGCCACTGACATCAACAAGCGCTGCATCCGCACTTGGCAAGGACAAGCCGAACTCAAGGCACAATAGTCACTCAAATATCTTTTACTAAAGAAGCCCATGCCACAAGCCATTATTTTCGATGTAGAAGCAACCGATAAGAACAATGCCGTCATTATTGAGGCCGCATCTTTAGACGTCACTTCCATCAATCCTCTAGCGGTTGGTAATCCTTGGGTCCAGCGTTACAACCCCGGCAAGCCAATTAGCTTGGGTGCTTTGGCAACTCACCACATCATGGATGAGGAATTGGTTAACTGCCCTGCTAGCACTTCATTTAGATTGCCTGCCGGCACTAAGTACATCATTGGTCACAGCATTGATTTTGACTGGGAGGCTATTGGCAAGCCTGAAGTTAAACGTATTTGCACCCTTGCTCTCGCTCGCAGCCTTTGGCCTGATTTAGATAGTCATACTCAAAGCGCCCTGCTCTATTACTTTGAAAGAGCTACTGCTAGAGAGCAATTGCGTGATGCGCATAGCGCGTTAGCTGATGTGTGGATCTGCTCTAAGATTCTTGGACAGATCATTGAGAAGCTGAAGCCATCTTCTTTAGATGCTTTATGGGAGATGTCTGAGAAAGCTCGCATTCCAACCGTTATGCCTTTTGGTAAACACAAAGGTGAGTTGATCAGCATGGTTCCATCTGACTATAAGCAATGGATGCTGCGTCAAGACAACGTATCGGAATTCTTGCGCAAAGCTCTTGAAGCCAAATAAATGCCTTTACTAGGGAATAAGGAATCCGTGATTTCCTTATTCCCCTTCCAGGCAGCTGCTGCTTGTTCTGTTTTTTCTTTACTTCCGCTTTACTTCTGCTTCCTTACTGATACTTGCGGCTAAATACTTGGGTATTACTACGCTCGTTGCGCTTCGTGTTTTTTAATACGGTGCAGTAAGACAAAACTACGATCACTGCGAATGAGATGCCGTTGAAGTTATTTAATAGTTCCATTTGATTTCTCCTTGTTTGCTTTTGCTTGATTTTTACTTGATTGGTTGATTAATTATTTATCGTGCTACGGGTAATTCATCCCACTGCGTGGTGTAGTTTGGCGATCTATTGCCTGATCTCATTTGCCAGTCTTGCTTAGTTCCAGATGCTGCGGTTTTGATGGCGGCATTACCAAAACGAGTATTGATCGAGTCCATGGCTTTCATGAGTCCAGCAGATTTGCCTTTGACTTCCATGTCATCAAATAATGATTGCTGCATGGTGGGTTTGTCAGCCAAGAGATTGAGAATGACGCCTGCTTTTTTGTACTTAAAGCCTGTCTTATAGATTTGCTTTAGCCCCTTTAATGCAGCGCTAGTGAGGGTTAAGGTGTTGTCACTAGGGTCGCTCAGAACTACTGTGATGCTTTGATGGTGTTGTGGCTCAAACGGCTTATGTGGATTGGTTTGCACAAAAATAGTGAGTGCGCCCGTGACTGACTTTTGGCTTCTGAGTTTCTCGGCACCTCTTGCAGCATGAGTAGCAACAGACTCAGCTAACTCTTCCATGGAGGTCACTGGCTTACCAAAGCTTCTTGAAGAAATAATCTGCTGTTTAGCTGGGGCCACTTCTTCGAGCTGCAGGCAAGATACGCCACGCAACTCGTAGCAAATGCGCTCAATTACAACACCAAACTGTTGACGCATCGCTTGTGGTGATACTTGCACTAGATCAAATACGCTATTGATCTTGAGCTCTTTGAGTTTCTTGGCAGTCTTGCCTCCAATACCCCACACCTCACCTACGGCTGTCTCTGCCATCCATTGATAGAGCGCTTCTTTAGACATAGAACTGATGTCACATACACCAGCAAACTGGGGATTCTTTTTAGCCAAGTGATTGGCTAACTTAGCAAGAGTCTTGCTAGCACCAATACCAACGCATACAGGCAAGCCTGTAGTGTCTTTAACATCTTGCTTAATGATTTGACCTAAGCTAGTTGGGTCAGCATATTGCTTGAGCACTGTCTCGATTTGCAGAAAGCTCTCATCAATACTGTAGACCTCGAGATTGGGTGTGAACTTTCTTAAGACTTCCACTACCCTACCGCTCATATCGCCATACAAAGTGTAGTTTGAGGAATAAGCCTGGATGCCATGTTGCTTAGCCAGATCTTTCATCTGAAACCAGGGTGTACCCATCTTCACGCCCAGCGCTTTAACTTCAGCACTACGCGCTACTGCACAACCATCGTTATTGGATAGCACCACCATTGGTACATCTTCTAACTTGGGAGCAAATACGCGCTCGCAAGATACGTAGAAGTTGTTCACATCTACGAGTGCGAAGAGTTGATTAGTTTGGCCAGCTTGGTTCATGCGGACCTCCCGTTTCTGCTGCTTGCGTGGCTGTACTTGCGCACTACTCCAACGACTACACCCCAGATTTGGAGTTCGCTGTTCTCGTTAAAGGTAATGGGCTCGTAATTTGGGTTCTCTGGCTGAAGCTCGGTTTTGCCACGCAATTGATAGAGGCGCTTGATGGTGTACTCATCGTCCACTACGGCAACAACAATGTCTTTATGTTTTGGCTTGAGGGCTTTATCGACCACCACCTTGTCGCCGTCACAAATACCCGCACCCATCATCGAATCACCCTTGACGGTGAACATGAAGGTAGCTGGCTTGTTTTGGACTAAATAGTGGTTTAAATCGAGACCTTCCTCCGCATAATCCGCTGCTGGGCTCGGAAATCCCGCTGAAATGCGGTGGCTCAGGAGCTTGAACTCATAGGCGCCATTGGCTGCCAAGGCCTGTGGGTCCTGGGTCAGCGTGCTTTCTGAGGAGCTTTGTGGAAGTGCGATAAGTGCCATGGGTTCTAATATACTGTATATCCATACAGTATTTCAATACCCGGGCCTTATTTTTTCAAAAACGTGGTTTTTGACCCCTTTTTAAGGGGGCTAGCTCAAGCGCTTAGTGCAAGACTGATAGCTATCCCTACACATATCAGACAAGGTTTTTCTCGGCTTCCAGCCCATTAACTCGGCAGCTAAATGAGTATCAGCAAAACTTACCCCTACATCGCCCGCCCGCCTGGCAGCTATAACTTTAGGTATAGAGCTGCCAGTGATGCGCTCATAGGTGGAAATAACGTCGTATACGCTCTGGCCAATACCGAGCCCAAGATTTAATGCAGCACACTTATCAACACCGCCCAAGAGCTCGAGGGCATCAATATGCCCCTGCGCAAGATCTGAAACATGCAAATAATCCCTAATACATGTTCCATCTGGAGTGCCCCAGTCATCGCCAAATACAGATAGCGCACTTGCCCGACCCAGTAGAACACTCTCAATCTCAGCGAAAAGAGAATGCGCATTTGAGGATACGTAATCTTGCAATAATCCAGACGCATGTTTTCCTGCGACATTGAAATACCTGAGGCTCACAGAGCTTATTGCCGGGTGCTTATTAAATTCCTGGGCAAGAAGGCGCTCCCCCTCCAATTTAGTTTCACCATAATAGTTGGCAGGTGCTGCGCTAACCCCTTCTAAGATTGGCGATATTGCATGTTGCCCATATATAGCCGCAGAGGAGCTAAAAATTATTTTCAAGCAACTATGTGCTCGCATTACTTGGAGTAAATTTTTGAAACCTTGAATATTGACATCAAAGTATTCAAGTCGCCTCTCTTCGGACTCTTGCACATCCTTCAGCCCAGCAAGATGAATAACGCTTGTTATACAGTTTCTGGAAAATACGTCCTCGAGCAGTTCAACATCCCTAATATCACCCTTAATAAATGCCGGGGTCTTACCTGAGATGGCGGCAATAACATCCAGAGTTTTAGCAGAAGAATTGGAGAGGTTATCCAAGCCCAGAACTGGGGTGGGCCCCTTCAGGAGCTCTATCCAGAGATGAGAGCCTATATAGCCAGTGGCGCCGGTCAGAAGAATCATATCTAGCAAAAGCACCTAAGTTATATACAAAAATTAAGAGAAATTTAACATACAATAATCCTATATAGATTTTGTAAAAATATAACTCTAGGGGGTAAAAATGAAGTTTTCTAACGCCAAAAATATTCTCATCCTGTTGACAGGTTTGTTCGTTGTTGCCTGCGCTACCACAACGGGTGTTTTACCTAAGGGTGATGGCGCCTATACGATCAACGTAGCCCAAGGGGATGCCGCTAAAGTAAAGTTGCGCGCTTACCAGCATGCTGAAAAATTCTGCGCCGAGAAGAGTGCCAATGGAATTGAAGTGACCAAGGAAAACTTAAGGGTTGATCCAGCCTCACCCAATACGAGCATCATTGATCTAGATTTCAAATGCCAGGGTCCAGTGAATTCTGAGTACGGCAAAAAAGTAATGAAAGAAATTCAAAAAGAAGAAGAAAAGAAAGCTAAAAAAGGAGCTGCACAGTAAGCAGGATGCACTTAGGAGCGAGGGGCAACCCCTCCTCCTTATGGCTCGCAAGTCCTAAATCATTCCGCCGTTGACGGAGATTACCTGACGAGTGATGTACGAAGCCCCTTCACTCATCAAAAAACTCACGGCTGCAGCCACCTCTTCTGGCTTACCCATTCTCTGGGCTGGCACACTCTTTATGGCAGCATCAGCAAGCTCTTGAGAAACCATGTCGGTCTCTATTAGTCCCGGCGCTACACAGTTAACGGTAATATTCCTTTTGGCCAGCTCAATAGCCAAGGCCTTGGTTGCGCCGATAATTCCAGCCTTTGAGGCGCTGTAGTTCACTTGCCCCCTGTTACCCATTACGCCTGAAACAGATGACATGGTAATAATTCTTCCCGGTCTTCTAGCTGAAACCATGGGCATAACCAAGGGATGAAGTACGTTATAAAAAGAACCTAAGTTTGTATCAATAACGCTATCCCATTCCCCACCAAGCATCGCGGGGAATGCATTGTCAGCAGTAATTCCTGCATTACAAACAACGCCATAGGGTGCACCAGCTTTCGCCAAATAATTCTCAAGGGCATCTTTAGATGCCGCCCTATCCGAAACATCAAACTGCAAAAGAGATGAATCGGTATTAAATTCTTTTTGAAGTGAGCCAGCCAATGACTCCAATTCACTCATGCTAGATCTGCAATGAAGTACTAGGTCGTAGCCTTCAGCAGCCAATTTGTAAGCAATAGCCCTGCCAATACCTTTGCTTGCACCGGTAATAAGAACGGTTTTATTTAGTTTCATTTGGATAAATATAAAGCATCATCATTCGGCTCGAACAAGGTGAGAACGCCTTCACAAATTAACTGTCCCGAGGTATCTCTAATGGCACCTGAAGCGGTAATCGTGGCCTGCCCTAGACTTTCAGGATCCAATCGAATCTCCACCAAAACCTGCTGGCCAGGAGAAAACTTAGGAATGTAAGCGGCGTAACTTCTACTACCAAGTAAGAATCCCAGCGAAGGCTTTTCAGATTTCTGTTGCTTTCTCAGTTTTGACAATACAGCCGCTGACTGCGCCATCAACTCCAGACCAACCCAAGTGCCAACACTATCCCCAGAAAATGGATAGTCATTCCTAATAGTTACTGCAACAACAGCAGAATCATCAGTGCTCGAAATCAGCTCATCCACCAAAAGCATTGGTAATGCATGCGGGAGCAATTCGGTTAATTTAGAGTTCAAACTGCTTCCAAAATGAGGGAGGTGTTGTTGCCACCAAATGCAAAATTATTAGTCATAACAACCTTAGGTGGGCTTGCATATTTACCCGCAATGTTGAGTTTTGGCAACTCGGGATCCTGCACTTCATCCCAAATATGAGGGGGTAGTCGTCCATCACCAGCAAGAGTAAGACAAGAAACTACGGCCTCAATTGCACCTGCAGCCCCAAGCGTATGTCCAGTGAGTGGCTTAGTGGAACTAACAGGGCACTTAAATCCTAATGTGCCAATAAGTCGAGACTCCATTGCATCGTTCTGCCGTGTAGCCGTACCATGTAAGTTTATATATTCAACTTGGTCAATTTCCTTGGCTGACATCTTCAGCGCATTATTGACTGCCAATGATGCGCCAAAACCACTTGGGTCTGGCGCTGAGATGTGATGACCATCAGAACTCTCACCCCATCCTGAAAGAGAGATATCCCCAGGTTGGCGACTCATTAAGAGCAATGCGCTGCCCTCTCCAATATTTATCCCAGATCTATTAAGTGATAAGGGATTGCAACGATCGGCAGATACAGACTCAATCGCAGTAAATCCCGCAACAGTAAATTTACATAGCGTATCAACTCCACCGGCGATCACTAAATCCGCCATCCCAGACTTTAATAGCCTGGCACCGCTGGTAATTGCTTTAGCACTTGATGTGCATGCCGTTGATATTCCATGCACAATTCCAGTAACGCCCAATCTATCAGCAAGGAAATTGGCGGGCGAGCAAAACAATCTCTGTGCCAAGTCAAATGTCTCTGGAAATTTATTGTTTTCCATCAAATAAGGGAAGGCGTCCTCTTCCCCGGAAATACCCGAAGTGCTTGAACCAATCACAATAGCTATACGACTTTTATCCACCCCGTTTGATAGCAGATAAAAACTATCTTCAATCCCCTGAAGGGCCGCTAAAAGTAATTGGTTATTTCTTGAGCGATGCTTTATAGGCGCTAAGCTTAGATCGGGCAACTGATCGCCAGCCAACCCCAAAAAAAGCGATCTTCCGGGGCTATATTTTTCCGTTTTCATCATCCCCGGACTAATGCCAGAAAAGAGGTTTTTACGAGTTTCTGCGATGCCATAACCCAATGGGCTAACAATCGAATAATTATTGATATAAATAGTCACTTAACTTCACTTATAACGAAATTAACTTTGTATTCTGGCTGGAATCTCTCCACCAAAACAAGATTGTTTTTATTGGCAGTCTTTTGGTGCGTAATATTTACCAAGAGCCGCTCGTCACAGTATATCTTCCCGACATCTCCATCCCTTACTAGCTGGCAGTTCTTTGGCAAGTTAGACTCCAAAGATTGCCTTGAGGAAAGCGCCAAGATGACATCGTCCAGAATCAACTGATTTGGCACATAAAATGGCAAACCAGCTCCAGTGCCCTCCGCTATAACGGCACCGTCATATGAAAGCGTAAATACTCGAACCCCAAATGACGATCCGACCACCGTTAAGCCAGATTTACGCACCTCAACTACAAGATCCATTGTGTAGGAGTCAGACCCCCTTATTAAATGCATTTGCATCTCAAGGATGCGTGGCTCACCTAATGCATTAAGGCTTGTGCCATCAGAGTCGTTCAGAAATACAGTAGAGCATGAGCTCAATGCAAGGACAGTGAGGAGCATTCCCAGCAAACGAATAATTAAATGATTACTCACCTGTATCAACTTTTTTGGCAAAAAATAGAGTTAGCAACCAAGATATTAAAACACCGAAAAGTAGCGCAATACCAAAACTATGTATTGCCGGAACGGAGCTCAAAGAAAGGCTGCCGAAGGAAATTAAGGTCATCAATGCTGCAATTGATATTGATAGCAGCACCCTCTTATCAGAAGGATACTGGAGGAGGAAGATTCCATAATCAGTACCCACGCCAAGAAGTAAGGCAAATGCAATGACAGTCATGAGTGTAATTGTTTCACCAGCTATAGTGAGAATGGCTAGAGTAAGACAAGTTGCCAAAATCGGAGGCAAAACAGCCCTCCAAGCACTCTTACCGTACTTCAAGTAAATCGCCACGAATGTTAATAAGTAGCCAAGTGCAACAACATAAGAAAAAATGGTTCTGTATCTAGCGAATACATCTGAAATTTCTTGGGGTTTATCAACCCAAAATATGTCCGGCTCCGCCAACTTAGAGAGCTTTCCTACCGCTTCTGCACTATTAACCCCAGTTAATAGAACTGCGGTTGATTTAATCGATGATGCATCCGACGCAAACCAAAGATAAGACAACCTATTGTAAAGAGGGGTATCCCGTATCTCATTAATTGTTAGCGGCGCATTGATTTGATTTTGGCTTTGCGCCCAGGCTGGGTCCATGCCAAACTCCTTAGCAATCTGCTTTGTAGCATTTGCCCTGCCCTGGGATGCGTATGCCTTACTTGCTATGTTTTGCGTAGCAGTAGATGGAACAAACCTGGTTAATGACTGATATCCAGTAATTACCCCATCCACGACAAATTTGTCTAACTGATGAGTTAGCTGCTCAGCCCTATTGAGAACCTCCTCATCAGTAGATCCGCTAACAATAAAAAATTGAGATGGACTTGGTAAATCAAGAATCTCTGAAGTTTTTATTTGCTGAGCTATCAATTCCTTATCAAAACTTGCTAGAGATTTAATATTGTCATTGGAGCGTGAGAAAAAAATACCATAAAGGGATACTAGGATCATTGCAGCAACAATCACTTTTCGAGCTGCAATTGCAATTCGATAATTTTTGGGTTGAATGAAATGAACCAGCGCAAAAGAACTGCCCGCACTAAAACGTAATTTATTGACGTGTGGAAAAATCAGAACTACGGTTAACCAAGCGGCCGATATACCGGCTATAGAAAAAACCGCCATCTGAGATAACACCGGAAATGGTGTAATGGCCATCAAAAAGTAACCTATTGCCGTTGTAATTAAAGCCAGGAACATTCCAGGCAATAGATAGCGCCTTCTCTCAAGCGGATTTTTATTGTCTTCAATTGAAGCGGTTAGCCAATATAGGCAATAGTCAACAGACATTCCTATTAAGCTTGTGCCGAAAGCTAGCGTCAAAATATAGACTTTTGGAAAGATGAAAAAACATGCCAGGACGGCATACATAAAACCAATCGAGACAGTTAGCAAAACAAATCCAACCGCATAAAGACTTCTGAAGATAAAAACTATCAGAAGCAATGCGGAGATGCCGGAAATTAATCCAATCAATGAAATATCTGCTTCGATTGATTTTGAAGTGTCAGAGGCAAAGAAAATAACCCCGGCCTTAAGAGCGTCCACTCCTTGGTGCTTGAGTTTGGTCCCCCTAATCGCAGCATTGATTGCATCAGCAAGAACAACCTGGGCAGACAATGAATCCACAGAGGCATTAATCTCCATAGGCAAAACGACATAAGAGACTCCCGCCCTCTCAACAACCAGACCATCGCCATAAGGCCTCACCTTAGTCACGCCACCTAGTCTGTATAGCCAATCACCCAGCAGGCCGAAGGGATCATCCTTCCAGGGAATGAGCGAATTACCCATGGAATAAGCCATCGCATTAGACTTATCAAGCCAAAAAGGTGCTGCCTGACTATCTAGCTGCGCAATGTCATCCGGAGTGAGCAGTCCGGACTTATGGGATAGAAGCTTGGATACGTATTCAGAGTAGCCATCTTGCGGAGGTGCGCTCTTGACAGCCAAGCCCTCAATTAAGGACTTGAACGTTTTTTCCGCCTCTATAGATACCTCAAGCTTGCTTGAACTCAATAGTACAACCAGTGATCTTTCGCCATTTTTGGCTACACGGTCAATAAACTCCTCGGCCACAACATTTCGCTCTGATTTTGGAAGCAGCGAAAAAACATTACCATCTAACCGAGTAGAAATAAGTTGGAGGTTAAAAGCTGTCCAAATAGCAAACCCAAG
This sequence comes from Polynucleobacter sp. MG-27-Goln-C1, assembly GCF_018881905.1. Taxonomy (GTDB): domain Bacteria; phylum Pseudomonadota; class Gammaproteobacteria; order Burkholderiales; family Burkholderiaceae; genus Polynucleobacter. Next base: position 328,545 of record NZ_JACVPM010000001.1, on the reverse strand, counting down.
GGTTGCAGAAAGAAAAAGGGCCGCTAGGGCCTTACTGGAATTGAAGTGCTTCATCGTTACTAAGAGCTGGTGCTAAACGCACATCAGAAAAGATCACCTCCGTTAAGTCGCCATCTTTTGATGCGAAGCTAATACGGCTAATTGCAGAGCTACCAACAATCGAAATTTTCTTAAAAGGCATTGAGACTGTGTTTTTAGGTGTTAATTGAAGATTCCAGTCTTTGGCTGTTACTTCACCAGAGTAATTGAACAACTTCTCTAGCGCACTCATATCGCCAGAAAAAATAGCTAGGACCAATTCGTTGATGTACTTAACCGATGGCTCGCTGCGAGCGTCCAAATTCATCAACACACCACTCTTATTTCCCATGCGAATTCCTGAGTCAAATACTTTAAGGGTTTGATAAATAGGTTTCTCCGTAACCCATACAACTCCCTTGCCCTTGTCAACGATGAAGAATCCCTCAGAATTTAACTTTTTACTGACGCCTGAAAGAGTTTTGCTTTGGGCAAACTTTCCGCGGACCGTAGGGGATGCGCTGACTAAAGCACTAATTTGAGTTACTAATGAATCAGCGTAAACAGAACCGGCAACTAAACACAAGATAAGGACCATGAAGCTCTTGGTAATCCTATTCATGATTGACGCCTCGCTGCCAAAAAGGATAAAAGTTAAACCATTGGAAAGGAGACTTTAAGCATCCCTCCTCCAACCTATTAGCAAAGGCTTGCGCAGCATCTTGAATCGACCCTGATTTATCTTCCCCACCTAATTCGGAAATTGTGCAACAGGATAGCTCGTACTTCTCCCCAACCTTAATTGAAATTAATGAAAATAGAGGGCACCCTAAGGTTTTGGCCAGCATGTATGCACCAACGGGGAATTCAGCCTTAGAGCCCATGAAATTCACGGTGACCGTATTTCCCCACAACAAAGGAACGCGATCACCTGCTATTGCTATCAAGCCACCCTTTTCAATCTTTTCAGATAAGAGCATTGCATCATGCATCGAAAATTTAGATACCTGAATAATATTTAACGCACTTTCAGGGTTGATCGACTTTAAAAGCTGATTGAATTTGACGGCATGACTTGTATGCACTAGAACAGTCAAATTAATATCGGGGTACAACTGTCCAATAGCCCTACAAAAATCTAAATTTCCCAAATGCGACACAGCAACAACCGCGCCATGCCCCGCATTAGCGTGAGAATGAAATTCTTCCAAGCCTTCCAATGAATAAGGAAGATCATCAATTCGACCGCTCCAAATAATCAACTTATCTAGAATGCACTCACCGAATGCATATAAATGCCTAAAGACATTCAATGAGCTTGGCTTTGGAGACTTACATCCGCTATATACATAAAGCCTACTTAAATAATCTCGAGATGATTCTCTAGCAACCCTACTGGCTAGAAAAAACCATGAAATAACAGGGTAAAGAATAATTAATACAGGCACCCTCCCAAAAACCCTATATATGAAAAATAGGATTTTCAGTCCAAAGGAGGCCGAGACCTCATTTATGTCAGCCCAATGTATCAAGCTACAAACTTTCTAAAAAGAAGTTTTGGTGAATTTATTAGCATTCCAAAAAACAACCTGAAATGCATCTTGGTTATCAAAAAATTATCATTAAACAATTGAAAATGGGATACCCCATCAATGGGATACCGCACCCCTACCGGCATCTGCTCAACTCGCAAACCAGCCCACTGGGATCTAACAAGTATTTCAATATCAAAATCCATTCTCTGCCCGAACTTATCTCGGGAATCGATAACTTCTAAAGTTTTTCTCAGGGGGTATATGCGAAATCCACACATCGAGTCTTTAATTTCCAACGAAAGTGTATGGATCCAAACCAAAATATGCGTTGCATATCTCCACAACTTCCGATTAGTAGGTACCGTTTCGTCATATGCAGGCATTCCAGAAATAATTGCTTCGGGATTCTGTTGAGACAGCTTAATTAGCTCTGGAATTTTTGTTAAATCATGCTGCCCATCAGCATCTACCTGAAATGCATGTGTGTAACCCTGCTTTAGCGCCTCCCTCATTCCAGAGATTACCGCAGCTCCTTTGCCTCCGTTAAGAGCACGAGTTACCAACTGCACTCCTGGCAACTGAATCAGAGGTAATAGGCTTTGCTTTGCCTGCTCCCCACTTCCATCATCAACAAGAATAATATTGAGCTTGTAAGGCAGTAACTGGTTAACCACGGATCCAATAGCATCCGGATGGTTGTAGTACGGTATCAGAACGCAAAGATTCATTACTCCGCGCTCCTAAACTTCACAATGCCACTGGAATAGACAGTATCGGAACTGTGATATTGATATTTTAGATTCTTTGCCTCAGGGTTCAATTCCAATCTGAGGCGAATTATTTGATTCGGCTTGATAAATTTTTGAAACTTCACTTGAGACATACCCGAGAAGACCTGATTTTTAACCAAATGTCCTTCTGCAGCGGTAATTGCCCATTCGATTAATGCCACGCCAGGAACAATCGGGAAACCATCAAAGTGTCCGTTAAAGCAATCTAGACTTTTGAGCATATCTAAAACTAATTCAATAGAATTTTCCTCAACTTGACGACTGATGATGATGGGAGCCTTTAATTTCTCAGAAAATAAGCCATCTAAGCCTGCCTTTAAAACCTTGCCCAGACTATTTTTTGGGAACTCCTCTACAAATCTCCACCTTCTTGGTATAGCAATTGAATTGACTTTGCCTCGCAACAACTCTTTCAGGCTATTAATTAATCGCAATCTTCCATCGACTTCCAGAGTTTTAAGGCCTATAGGGCTTAACTTTAGTACTGCGCCCAATTGGGCTCTTCTCCCGTTCTCTATGTCGCTAATTAGGCAGTCTTCTATAAAGCTAGATTCCTTAATAGACGCTACAAGCTGACTTAAGGAAACCCTAGTGCCTTCAATTTTGATAATTCGATCAGCCCTTCCAAGGATTTCAAAAGAATTGCCATTTTGGCGTGCTAAATCGGATGTAGGGAACCAGTCATCGCTAGGGCAAAACTTGGATTTAATTTGCAGCACATCCTCGACTGGCTTTTTAAACTCCACTCCCGCCTGAACTTGCCAAGGCATTGCGGGTGAACTTCGCCAGGCAATATGTCCAGTTTCAGAGCTACCGTAAATATCAACAACCCTAGTTTTTGTAATTGCATTGACTGTAGAGAAGATGGAATCCTCAAGAATTCCTCCAGCACTAAAAATCGACTGAATCCCAGGGCCAATATTTTTATGCTGAGCAGTTGTATCTGCAATACTTTTTAAAAATGATGGGCTAGTTATGAATACCTGCTGATTTAAGGTATTCCACTCATGTCCGCCTTTGATCGCGAACCTGGACAGCGTCGAGCCTCGCGACACCGCCCAAAAGACACCAAAAGGCATTCCAAAAAAATGCTGGTGACTCACAGATCTATAAAACACAACATTCTTTGCGATCTTCTCACCAAATGTGAACTCAAGAGCATCTACCTCATTCTCAAGTTGACGCAACGTTTTATCTATTAGTACCGGCTCGCCAGTTGATCCCGAAGTAAAGACTCCTAATGCATCAAAGCTTGAATCAACTTCAATAAATTCTGAATTGTCGACTTGAGTACTTGCGTCCCACCCGATTAGATCCGGCTCATCAAACTCACCGAGTTTGAACCAGCTGGAAAACCCAGGGCTAATTGCAATATTTTTATCAACGGGGACCAGCACTTTTCGCCTCTCCTGCCAGGCTGCTAGCAACCAAACCAGAAAGATATAAGCATCAGAATGAAATAAAGCAATTTCTGTATTGGGGATACCCTTAATGGACCCCCTTGCCTTTGCTACATCGCCCTTAAGTCTGCCAAGGGTTATGCCATCATCAGTAATGAGTAAGTCATCATGACCGCTGACTAGCAAGACCGATAGTTTATGGCTAAGCACTTTTTATATACCTTTTACGGCAATAAAACTCTCCAGCAAACATGAGCCCCATCAGTCCATATGAAATTGCACCGTTGTAGATAGACCAATAAAACTTATCTTCTAGTAAGACCGTAATAAATGCTGCGCAACCATTCATGGCAAAAAATAATACCCAAGCAAGCGTAACCTTCCTTGCATAAGGAATCTCCAGATCGGAGAATTTAGGATCCCGTAATCGAGCAATCTTCTCTACGATAGTCTGCGGTCTATATAGGCTTGAAGCAAATACAAACAATAGAACTGCATTCACCATTACTGGATAGAAGTAGACAAAATCAGGAGTCTGTAGCAATAAAGAAGCGCAGCCAAGAACTAAAGCTATAAGTGCGAGAGCCTTGCCCCAGTAGGGATTTTTTTTAAGGAAAATGAGGGGAATAAGAAAAATTCCGGCTACCCAAAACGGTATCCCGAAAAACTTGAATACCCAGATCGATATTGGCAGCAAAATTGCCAGCAGAAATTCCATTGACTTCCATTTATTAAGTTAAGAACTTACTTTGTTCTATTTTCAGCAACGAACTTAGCTAAAGTTGCAACGGAATAGAAATGCTTTCCTTCAGTTTTTGTTACGTTTGTTAACTCAAGTCCATACTTTTTCTGAAGAGCAACCCCCAGCTCCAGAGCGTCGATAGAATCCAAGCCAAGACCATCAGCAAATAGCGATTCTTCAGAGGAGATATCCTCTGGTTGATAGTCTTCTAAATTTAAACTACTTATGATTAATTTCTTAATCTCTAATTCCAGGTCGCTCATATTCTCTTAGTTCGTGCAAATAATATTCTTCTAGGTACTCAGTTAATTCTTTGGTTGCCAAGATAAGCTCATCACCAGACCCAACTTTTGTGGCAACCTTAATCTCTTCCATCACGGAAACAGTGAATACAGGCTTACTCAATGGCACCTTGTACCAACTATGATCTTTTCTCAGAACTGGCTCAGAGGTAACTATTAATACCGGTGTTATATCAAAACCACCTTTTAATGCTATGTAGGCCGCCCCCCGCTTAAAAACAGCCTCCCCCAAAACCTTTGTTCTGGTTCCCTCGGGGAATATTATCAAATTATCACCAGCGCTTATAGATTCTATAGATTTTCTAATTAACTCTGGACCCTCAACGTTACGCATTAGCCCGGCTATTTTGGCTAAACCATACATACATGGGTTATTAAATAAGCTGGACTTAATAATTCCATTTGGGTTTTCGATTAACGCAATCAATATAACTGCATCGATCAAACTGGGGTGATTTGCTAGAACTAAACGCCCGCCTGATTTCAAGCGATACATGTTTTTTGCCTCTAAATTCATTACGCCTAAAAACTGCATACCCCATAAAAAGCATTGAAATGATTTTTTGAGCAATATCTTTCCGATTTTTCTACGGGACTCACTGTCATTCGTAAGGACCAAAATGGGAATTAAAGCGAAAGTCAGCAATACTCCGCCGAGCCCAAATATGGTGAATGAAAGGCCGGTCGCAAAAATGCGCCAGTAGCGATTCAAAGCCCTTCCCTCTTTAACATCCAAGAGGTCCTGCCAATGGCACATTCACACAAACGATCGTCAGATAATAAGAATCGAAACGCCTGGAGGTTGGTGGATAGCTCAGCAGAAACTAATCTACATTGCTCATTCCCAGAAAATGAGAGTGACATATTTCCCGTCGGAACAAGATCAATGGCATAGGCGTAAGATTCATCGGCAAAGTCGCAATATTGCCTGTACTCGTTAGATACAGCTTCCTCAGTAACGATGATGCGCACTATCTGTTCGCCGCATGCAAACAACCCCAGCGCCTCAATGATGGCCGAGAATACCCCCGCCTCAGAAGATATGGCAAGAACATTTGAGTGCATCTTCTTATCTATCGTGTACAAACTGGGGATTGCATTATGAACAGCTAAGCTAAAAGATTGTGGTGATAGAGCACCGGTTTCCGCTAACTCCTTGAGCAACTCGTAGCACCTCTCAGACTCGCCCAGCCTGCTACAAAAAATAATTGGGGAACTAGTGTCCGGTAAGTTATAAGCAGTCTCTAAGGCCATGCTACCAAGACGTTTCAATCTTCTTCGATTGATTGGCTGCATTCCCTCCACCTTTGGCTTGTCTGCACCATTGGGCGTAAAGGGATTCTTAGCCCATGACAACCATTCTTCTTGAGTTCTTAGGGATGAGCTCCAGGCCGACCAAGCTTTAAGCCCAAATTTAGCAGAAGAATTCATTCAGTTGCCGACCTAATTAGCAGATTTAAATACTAAAACTGCGTTACTACCGCCAAAGGCAAATGAGTTTGATATTGCCGCTTTCAGATTTAACTTATTGTTATCGCCGACTTTTATGTGACGCACCCCTTCGCAAGCGGGATCAATATCTTTCAAATTAGCCGTTGGGGGAACCATTCCATTCCTAATGGAGAGAATAGTAATTACAGCCTCTATAGCTCCAGACGCACCCATCAGGTGACCATGCGTCGATTTAGTAGAGCTGACAGCCAAATCCTTGGCTCGATTTCCAAATACCGTTCTAAGCGCCTCAATCTCACTAGGATCACCCTCTACAGTTGCGGTACCGTGAGCATTTATATAACCAATATCCTCAGGCGCAATGCCGGCATCATTTAGGGCTAGAGAAATAGCAGCAACCTGTCCATTCGGATCAGGTTTGACTAAATTTGCATGATCACAATTCGCCCCATAACCAGCCAACTCCGCAATGATTGGAGCATTTCTAGCAACAGCATGCTCCCAGTCCTCAAGAATGAGTGCTGCGGCCCCCTCTCCCAGGACAAGGCCTGAGCGACTTTTGTCAAATGGGCGGCAAGCATTGGGGGATGTTTCCTCATCACCTGGAGAGAGCACGCGCATACCATCCCAGGCGCGTATTACCCCATATATCAGCGGCGTATCAGATCCGCCAGCAACCATAGCATTAGCCTCGCCATCACGAATTCTTCTATAAGCCTCGCCAATTGCAGCTGACGCTGATGAACAAGCAACTGTATAACTTAATGAGGAGTTTCCAAGCCCAAGCTGAATGGCAATATGCGAAGAGCAGGCATTGTTCATCCCCATCACTACCGATAGCGGTGGCAAACGCTCTCTTCCGTTAAGCCACATCTCTTTTAAGCCTTGTTCATAAATACGGGTTCCTCCAAGAGCTGTACCCCAAGAGACGCCAATATCAGGCTTATGCGATCTATCGTTAATATCAAAACCGGCATTAGTCCAAGCGTCAAACGCTGCAACTAAACCCATCTGCGAAAACTTATCCATAGAAATGGTTCTGGGTTTACCCAGAATCTCATCACCATTAAAACTTGCGCAATAAACAGCAGGGATTGAAATCGGGACGGGGATATCGTTTGTAGAGTAATGGCGTATAGACGACTCTCCACGTATAGTGCGGTCGAAAAAACTACCGATAGAATTACCTAGTGGATCAACCAATCCAACGCCGGTAATAGCAACCCGTCTCTTCATGATGAAGATCTCAGTTAATTATGATTTTGGAATGAATGGCTCAATGACTGCGAGCAATTCACGTATTGTCGTTGGCTTTTCTGAGATATCAGGTATTTTGACTTTGTATTTGTCTTCAAAATCAAAAAGTAATTCAATTTGCATGAGCGAGTCAATACCAAGATCATCCAGCGAGGAATCTAGCGAAACTTTATCTTTCTCAATACCAAGACGCTCATGAAGTAATTCTTGCATCGTTTCTAGTGCGATATTGCTCATATTTACCCAATATTATTATTCTCATGATTATAAATCTTAGTGCTATATTGGAATTAATTAGCTTGAATTCAAAGTTTAACCTCCATAAAGGAATTTGATGAAATTGCGATCCCTAGCCCTTCTTATCTCAGCCCTTCTATTAAGTGCCTGCGTTAATAGGCAGTCAGTCACAGTTGCCCCAACGACGGATATGCAAGCGCTAAAGACAATCTACGTTGTCCACCAACCAAAAGATAAAGAGCGGATTGACACCTTAATTGCGGACAACTTGCGTCTGAGAGGCGTAAAAGCTAGTAATGGTGATGGACCCGCACCAAGCAATGCTGATGCAGTAATTACTTATGTGGATAAATGGATGTGGGATATCACTATGTATCTTCTCCAATTAACAGTAACAGTGCGAGATCCCAAAACCGATTTCCCAATGGCAACGGCTAGCTCATATCACACGTCCCTGACTCGCCTATCTCCTGTTGAGATGGTCAATGAAACCATTGGAAATATTTACAACGGCAAAGTTACTGAGCCTGCACCGCTTAAATAAAAACCACCAGAAGGTGGTTTTTATTTACTTAAGCTGCTTAGTTATTTCTTAGCAGAATGCAAATGCCAGTATGGCCGGATCATCCAAGAATGCATTAGAAGTGTAGATACTTGCCCGATACAGCCAGGCATGCCCCACTTCGATGATCTCTATTACTCGCTCCATTAGCCGAGGTAATCCGCTTTACCAAGTTCAACACCGTTGTGACGCAAGATGTTGTAAGTCGTCGTAACGTGGAAGTAAAAGTTTGGAATGATCCAAGTGAGTACATATTGCTCACCCACAAACTCAAAGCTCCACTCTTTAATCGAGAACTTAATCTCTTTTGCTTCTGTGCCGTCAATCTGCTCTGGCTTAATACTATCCATAAAAGCGATTGTTTTAGCAATGCGCTCTTTTAATTGAGCAAGCGTGCTTTCGGTATCGTCAAACTTAGGCGCTTCAACACTAGCCAAACGCGCCAAACCAAACTTCACCTGATCACAAGCAATCTGCACCTGCTTGGCCAAAGGAAACATATCCGGAAATAAGCGCGCCTCCACCAAGACCTTGCCATCGATTCCTTTTGCGGCTGCATGCTCTTCAGCCTTCGTCAAAATAGTGGTCAGGTTGACCAGCATTTTCTTTAACTGAGGAACCGATGCTTGGTACATGGAGATTGCCATAAATACTTTCTTGTATAAATTACTGGACTGAGAGCGAATTAAACATCGCTCATGAAATCGCCACCACCACTGTCATCCCATGAACTAGCGCCACCATCATCCCAAGAGCTGGCATCACGTACGCCAAAGTTTGGATCTAAAGATGCTGGGCCACTAACCTGATTCAAGTTAGGGTTAGAGCCGGCATTGGAATGGCCGTTATCGTGACCACCCATAAGATTGCTTGCTAGCGCTTGACCAGCATACATACCGGCGCCTAATGCGGCACCAGTTGCCAGACTGCCCATCAAACCGCTACCCATGCCACCTGCTGGTGCTCCAGGGTAACCAGGACCGCCAGGACCACCGGGATAGCCAGTTGGGCCACCTGGAGTACCAGGATAACCAGCGCTTGGTGCGTTGTAGACTTGCACTGCTTCTGCCTTACGACGTCTCATCACAATCATGACGCCAATCACCAAGATGGCAATCAGGCCCCAAAAGAGTGGATTACTAAAAATGGATGTCTGACTGGCAGCAGGCGCAACTTGAGTGCTAGCTAATTGCATCTGAAGTTTTTGTACAGACTCAGGTTGGGCAAACGGTAAACCAGGCGCCAAGTTTTGCGCTTTGATGAAATGATTGCGCGCCGCTTCTAACTTACCCTCTTTAAGGTAAAGCTCAGAAGCTACGTAGTGTGCTTTAGCGCTATTAGGATGGTTTTGCAGAACCTCTTGCATCATGGCATCAGCTTTAGCCATCTGCCCAGATTGCACAGCTTGATATACCTCAGGCAAAGTTGCCTCGGCAAATGCTGCGTTGCTAGTTAACAGTAGCGCTGCCGTAAATACGCCAACGAATACATTAATTACTTTACGAATTTTCATCAGGACCCCTTGTAGGATGTTTCGTGTGAATTTCATTATCCCTAGTTTGGGGATTTTTGCTATTCCCTACTTATATAGGGTCTTTAGATTGGATTTCAAGGGGCGCACCACTTCTTTAAGACTTGAATGCCCTTAATTTTTGTAGCCATATAAATTCATTGCTGATATGATTTAACGTAACTACAATATTTCCGATGAAATTATCTTATGATTCGGCTAAAAATGATTCCAATATTACGAAACATGGTTTGTCACTCTCCGAGGCGGAACTTATTGATTGGGACTCAGCTATTAGCTGGGTTGATCACAGAAAAGATTATGGCGAGGAAAGGCGTGTAGCGTTGGCCCTAATTAATAAACGCCTGCATTGTGTAGTTTATGTTGAGCTAAAAACGAGCGTGAGAATGATCAGCTTAAGAAGAGCAAATAACCGCGAGATGAATACCTATGAAGAAAAAACTAATTAGACATAGCGCCGCAGAAGATGCCGCAATCACCAAAGCCGCAATGGCAGACCCAGACTCTATCCCGTTCACCGATGAAGAGTGGGAGAAAGCCAGACCCACTATGGTTCGCGGTCGCGGTAGGCCCTTAGGCAGTGGAAGCAAAGAGCAGGTTACCCTGAGGATCGATAAGGATGTTTTAGATTTTTATAAATCTAAAGGCGAAGGGTGGCAAACGTTCATCAATCAGGTGCTGGGTGAAATTAAAAAAGAAGCTAAATCCATATCAGCTGTTGAGAAAAAAATCATCAAAGGCAATTTAATTTCCAGCAAACTCAAAATTGCTGCCTAAGAGAATTCTTAGACCACCTCTCGAATCTCACCCTTTGAAGAGATTAAGAAGGTCTTAGCAGGCTTATCCGGACGTATTCTGGCTAGCTCTTGTTTATAGTTATTGAGCTGTGCACGGTATTTATTGTGGGCTTCGCTACCCTCCTCAGGAATGGTGAGCTTGTAATCGAGAATAACCAAGTGATCCTCAAACTCTACTAAGCGATCCAGGCGGAAGCTTCTGCCGTCCAGACTTAAAACATCAATCTCATTCCAGGCCTGTACCCACTGATTTGCTGTGAGGTACTGCTGGAGCGCTTTTGCATTAAGAACAGTCGTCGCCTGGTCTAGCGCTTTGCTTGCTAACTCATTACTAATACCAAGCCAGCGAGCTATTTGATCTGCGCTCATGGATTCCGGAGCTGTTGCCCCGGTTTGATGGGTGAGGTGCTCTAGTAGGCGGTGAAAATGCACGCCCTCTTCCAATATTTTGGAGTTATCTGGTGCGCCGTCATCATCCTGGAAGACTTCAAGTGTCACACCACTTTCAATATCTTTGAGCAGCTGCTCATAACTCGCTTTAGCGGCACCCCAGGAAACCTCAAAGTCATCCATCATGAAATTGCTTGAATTGACTGTCTTCTGACCTGTTGGAGTTGGAATTTGGTTTTTTATTGGTGCGGGTTGATCTTCAAGAATGTTTAATTGGCCTAGCATCGCTCTGCCATACCAAGACTTCTCATCTAGACCTATAGGATTTTTTGCAGTGGATGCTTTTGCCACACCGCTAATCCAAAGCCCCTGCTTTGCTCTGGTCATTGCAACGTACAGCAGATTCCAGTTCTCATTCTTAGCTATGAGCAATTCCCGTTCACGTACTTCACTGCGGGGATTGGTTAAGGTGGCCGAGGTGTACATCGACAAATGACTAGGACTTTCGCTCTCGGGCGGCCAATCCAATAAGACACCGCGATGATCTGCCTTGCCTTCAGTGTGGTTAGCGTCCAGCATGATGACAAATGGTGACTCCAGGCCCTTTGCCCCATGAATCGTCATCATGCGAACGCGCTTATTTTTATCTTCCTCAGATAACTCGCTCTCTTCATCGAGCTCAACAAGATCTGCTTCCGCTTCAACATCACCCTCATCCGGAGTTTCATCATCGTCGCCGCGGCGGATGGTGTTGATCTCCTCAATAAAGCGACCCAAACTTGGGTAACGGCCACCATCCTGATTGAGTGCTAACTCAAGGAAGGCATCGAGATTTGCTAAGACTTGTGCGCGGGCAATCTCTTGAGAAGCGCTCGCGTATTTAATACGTAAATCACTTTCTTGATAAATGCGGTCGAGCAAATCATGTACTGGCAAGCGCTCACCTAGCACGCGCCAATGCTCTAAATAACGCGCCGCCTGTATCAAGCCTGCATCTGGACTATCTTGCAAAGCATCCCACCAAGAGCGATATTGATTCGATGCCATTGCCTTGGTGAGGGCTTGCATTTGGCTTTCGGTGAACGCAAAGATCGGGCTTCTTAACACCTGCGCGAGTGGCAAATCGTGGCGCGGCGTTACCAAGATCGTTAAGAGCGCAATAAGATCGTCAACCTCTAGAGTATTGAGTAATCCACCCAGTCTTGAGCTCTCGAATGCTAAACCTGCCTCACGCAGAGCGCGCTCAAATTGTGGGAGGTACTTGCGGCGCTTCACCAATAATAAAAAATCACTCTCTCTAGCCTTGCGCCAGACTTCTTTACCATTGACGCGATCAACTACAGGGCGCGTCTGGATGAGGTTCTGTATTAATGCGCTGACCTGCTGGCCCTCAACGTAGCGCTGAGTGATATCAGCAGTTTGTCGAGCATCCACAATCGCCTCTTCAAAGGCATTGCCGGCTCTTTGTTCCAACTCTTCGGCTTCGTATTTCACTAAAGGCAATAAATAGGCTTCACCTTCGCTTGAATACGATGCATCCGCAACACTTCCTGCGGGCGCTTTCCACAAAGTGTTTTGGGCGGTAAATGGATATGACACCGGCAATTGCTCAGTGCCAAAGATCTGATTTACTGCTTCGTTAATTTTTGGCGCATTACGGCGGGTAGTATTTTGATTTAATGCGGCTGCATTCATTTCTTTTACTAAGAAAGCCTGCGCATCATTAAACAATCTAGGGTCAGCGCGGCGGAATCGGTAAATCGATTGCTTAGGATCTCCTACGATAAAGACGGTAGGCTTAGATTCATCCTGACCGTAGCCTTCTAGCCATGCCCGCAGAATCTGCCACTGCAAGGGATTAGTGTCCTGGAACTCATCTACCAGAATATGTTTGTACTTTGCATCTAGCCTCGACTGTAAGTAGGCTGCATTAGCGGAGTCCGCCATTAACTGACCGACACCGATCTCCAGATCATCAAAGTCGCGTACACGCATCGATTCTTTGGTCGCACTAACGTGATCCATCATTGCGGCGCTCATGGCAAACCAAGCTTCATTTAGCGCAAAGGCTTCTTGCTCTTTATTCCAGGCAACAAATTCCAAGAAAGCCGTTGCCCAAGCTTGTTTATAAGTGACATGCTCTAGTTCGCGATCTAGCTCACCCTCTTTTTTGAGATGTTTCTTGAGGTCGCCTGCGGCTTTGTCATTCGAGGTGCGATTGGTGTCGTCTTGGGTCAAAAATACGGACTGCAATACCGCAACGATCTCCATCACATCCCCACCACTAACCTTGAGATTGATGGCGGCTTGAATAATCGGCGCATAGGCCATTTCTGTAGCGCTGCTATTACTAAAGCAACGATGTAGAAACTCTAAATCTGCTTTTGCGTTGATGGCATTCCACATTGCATTCAGTGGATTGTCAATCTTCAGTCTAGGCAAATCAGCTGTGAGTTTCTCAATAGGAGAAGTGCCATGGGCTTTGCATGCTTGCGAGAAGAATGTCCAAGCCCCTCTTTGCTTAAAGAGACTGTAATTACTCATCAGGAACTTCTGAGTTTCACTTGCACCAAGTGCCTTTAACAAGGTGTCGTAATGCGCCTGAATACCTTCGGGTAAATTGCCCCACCAGTCATCTAGGCACTCATCTTGCAAACGCTTTGCATCTTCGCGCAAACTAAAGCCCGGCTGTATGCCAGTTGAGATTGGCGCTGCACCTAAAAGCCTGCCAAACCAACCGTGGAAGGTATCAATCACAATGCCTTGCGGGCTTGCCAGAACTTTGGCATAAAGGGACTTGGCAGTAGGCAACAATGCTTTCGCCTCATCAGCACTCAGGCCACGCTCAGTTAAATGCCCAATCAGTTGCTCATCGCTCGATTGTGAAAATTCCTCTAGCAGGCGATAAAGTCGATCACGCATCTCTTGCGCTGCTTTACGGGTAAAGGTGAGCGCGAGGATCTCTTGAGGCTTGGCACCAGCTAAAAGTAGGCGAGTCATACGAGTGACTAACAACCAAGTCTTGCCGCTGCCTGCGCAAGCGGACACGATCACTGAACGATTGGGATCGCAAGCAACATCAACTGGGAACGTAGACTTACTCACCACATCCCCTTTCTGCAAATACCCCTAGCTTCGCAATACTGGCAAACGCTATCCGGTGCGAATGCTTTGAGCGGCTTTCCGGACCAGAGAGATTGCACATCCTCAGTGATTTGCTCAGAAAATTCTTGCATGAGTTCTGGCATTTCTGAAATGACTACAGAACGCTCAGCTTCATCCCCACCTTTTTTTACATCGGCCTTTAAAGCAACCCACTCAGCTGCATTCACTACGCGCCCAGGGATCTTCTTGCTCTCATTAGAAGCTCTGGCATAGATTAATAGCTGCGGATCATCCAGAACCACCTCGGATCGCCACTCAACTTTAGTGAGACTCTGGTTCTTATAGTCAATCACTGCTGCAGCCTTAGGGTCATGGGTGCTCACATCAAAGCGGTCCGCATAACCCTCTATACGAATGTGACGCTCATTTCCATCTACATCAGTGAATGGCAGATCAAAGCCGACCTTTACTTCAGCGTCGTAGAACTGCCAACCTTGAGCCTCACGATCTAACTGCCACTGAATAAAACTTGGGATTTGCTTTTGCCAATCTCTCAAGACACCCAAAACTCTGGCATCACCTTCAATTAAGCGCTTGAAGACCTGTTCTGAAATCAGCGTTAACTGATCTTGCATCCAAGCTCGGCGCAGTTCTGGATCAATGGTGATTGGTGAGGCAGATTTTTGCGCCTCGCTTTTCATAGCGTGATAGAAATTACGCAAGATCTTATGCAAAGTTTGTCCAGCTAGCGAGGCATCAAAGCCCTCTTCAAAGCCTTTGAGCTTACGTAGACCTAGCAAACTGCGCACGTAGTAGCGATATGGACAGTCACGTAATGCTTTGTAAGCACTCGGACTCATCGAGACTGGCATTGGTAAATCTGAATCCAATGTTGCGATCGCCATTTGGGATGGAGCCGAAGTTCCACTGCGAGGCGCAAATAATGTACTGGCATTTTGCGCCTGCCAATTCGGCAAATCAATTTGGAGCCTCTGAATCCATGCCGAAGGCCTCAGCGGCTCCCCACTCTTGCTCTTACTTTGCCAAAGGAGATCAACGCTGGGGAACGAGATGAGCAGTTGAGAGAGATCTCGCGCCTGCTGAATAAACTGAGCCTCAATGCTGGATCCACCCAAGAGTCGATTTAAAGCATCCGAGAAAAATAATGGCGGCTCAGAAAATGCAGGAAGTTGCTGTTCATCACAACCCACCATGACCACAGATTCAAATTCTCTAAAGCGGGTAGAACTCAACGGCAAGATGCTCAGGCTAGCTGCAGCACTAACGCCCTTCTCTTCATATGAAGATTCTTCAATGACTGTTTTTAATAGGCTGAGCCATTCATTGAGGCGCATCGAAATTTGCTGATGCTCAACATCAAAATCAAATGTTTCCAGCAGCTCAAGCAATTGTTTGCCAGCAGAATCTTTTTCTAAGCCCTGAGTCATTCCCATTTGAATAAGGTCATCCATCAGATATTGATGAGCTAGAGCGCAATTGATTTTGACTCCACGCCAACGATTGAGACGACCACGAATGGATTGCAGCAGCTCTAGCAAAAGTGGATTAGGTGCAGCGGAGCCGTGTGTGACCGATCCCTCAATCGCCATGTGGAAAGTCTCCCAGCCAGATTTAGCCTGGCTAGCAATCAAAATATCTTCAAGCTGCGCTACCAATCCATTTAAAGATTCTGCGTCACGCGTACTGTTGGGGTTAAGGCACTTTCCAAGATCTAAGAATGGGTTTTGCAAAAACTCCAATAGATCAGCTGCACTCGGCCCCTCAGATGGAGCGCGCAATAACTCGAGCCAGCTATTGAGCGCTGCTGCTGCTCTGGTGGTGGACAACTTCCAACCCGTTTCATCTTGAATCTTGAGTGATGGTCCAAGACGTGCCAGTAATGCACGCGCCCTTCTGGCAACGAGGCGATCTTGCGCTACCAGGGCGATGTTGGTTTTGCCATCTATTAACTGCTGCTCAATGGTTTTAGCTGTTGCCCATGCCAACTCTTCAAATCGCTTGGCGGCAATCAGATTCCAATGCTCTGGATGCGCATTGCTAATATTGACTTGGATAGCTTGCAGCTTTTGCTCTTCAGGGACGCTGGGATTGAAGGCTTCTGTCCAGAGCGCGACTGACTCCCAGTTCATCGTCACCTCAACTGCTGGTGCGAACTGCGCATAGTCCGCTAAATATCCCTGAATAAGCCGTTTATCAATCGGAGTTGGGTCTGCAGTCTCTACCCAAATCAAAGGTCTTGTATTTAAAAGTTTTGCATTTGCTTGAGAATTTTTCTTAGCAGCCTCCAGATAGGCGGCCATAGCAAATTGCTTTCTGAATGCGGGATCACTTGGGCTGGTGATGTATCTCCAAAATGTCAGAAGTACTTGCGCTTCTTGATCCACTACTTTTCTTGCAAGTACTGGATATGCCTGCCCAATAGTGCGATCCAATAATGGCTCCAGGGTCTCGATCCAAGATTGCGTATTTTGAGTAGCAAGCTCTTCTTGATTTGAGATCAATCGATTTAGCTCTTGCTGAAGGCTGGGCGCTATAGAGTTCGATAAGGTATCGCAGGCTGCGATGATGGCTTGGGCCAATCCCCACGAACCTGCCTCGGTTTCTGCTTTAAACCAGGATTGCAATTGCATATGTTTGCGCAGAGTGGCGTAAACAGATAACCAACGCTCTAGATCCGTGTGCTTCTTGGGGAACTTCCAGGCGCCTGGCGCTGCTTCAAGCCAGTCGTTAAAACTCATGACTTGGGGCAGGAAGGCAATGTGACTAGGCAGATCTTTAGGTCGATACTTTTCCAGGGCAGCTCTTACCCCCATTAATGGGCCTGCGGTACTTAGCACCACTAAGGGGCGCTGGTTTGTTTGCTTTGCACAATTCCAGATACCCTCGGCGAGCGACTTCAGAGCACTGGCATTGGGCGCTATTGCCCAAGCATGTTGCTGCTTTTGCTCGTTTAGGGTTGGGAATGGATGCGGCATTGAGGGTGGTTCTAGGGCTGGTTTTTTAGTATTTAGGCAGAAAGTGTGGCTTATTGCTAATATAAGCGTTGTAGAGCAATAACTATATAAAACTAAATAAGACTAATTAAGGAATTTTCATGAGTGCCGGCATCAAATATGTAACTGACGCTTCTTTCGAGCAAGACGTTCTCAAGTCCGATAAACCTGTTCTCCTCGACTTCTGGGCTGAGTGGTGTGGTCCTTGCAAGATGATCGGCCCTATCCTTGAAGAACTGGCTGGTGAATACGGCGACAAGATCCAAATCGCGAAGATGAACGTGGATGAGAACCAAGGCGTTCCCGCCCAATTCAACATTCGTGGCATCCCAACATTGATCCTCTTTAAGAACGGCACTGTTGCTGCTCAAAAAGTAGGCGCTTTGGCTAAATCCCAGTTGACTGCATTTATTGATAGTCATCTGTAAATAGTCCTTGATCACAGGTTCACTGGGTGAGCCTGTGGTTTTTAGCTGTTTTTAGTGTAGTATCTATTTCAACGCACTTTCAGTGCCCCGATCTTCGGCAATATTCCCAGCAATTTTCCCTCCCCTTCTTTTTTAGCAAACTCCCCAAAATTCTGTTTTTCCAATCTGTCTGATGTCCATCTAGACAGCGATACCCCAAAACACATCTACATCCTTATCTACACCCGAGAACCACATGCAATTATCTGAACTCAAAGTACTCCACGTATCCGCTCTGCTTGAAATGGCAGCCAGCCTGGAGATTGAAAATACACAACGTATGCGCAAACAAGAGTTGATGTTTGCCATCCTCAAGAAGCGCGCCAAGGAAGGTGAATCTGTTTTCGGTGACGGTACTTTGGAAGTATTGCCTGATGGCTTTGGTTTCTTGCGCTCACCAGATGCCTCTTACATGGCCTCTCCGGATGACATCTATATCTCCCCTGCACAGATCCGCCGCTTCAACCTGCACACTGGTGACAGCGTTGAAGGTGAGGTTCGCACCCCTAAAGATGGCGAGCGTTACTTTGCATTGGTTAAGGTAGACAAGATCAACGGTTTGGCTCCTGAGGCCTTGAAGAACCGCATCATGTTCGAAAACTTAACGCCTTTGCATCCGAATCGCGTCATTCAGTTAGAGCGCGACATCAAAGCTGAAGAGAATTTAACTGGCCGCATCATCGACATGATCTCCCCGATTGGCTATGGCCAGCGTGGCTTGATCGTGTCTTCACCTAAATCCGGTAAGACCGTGATGATGCAGCACATCGCTCATGCGATTTCTGCGAACAATCCAGATGCGATCTTGATCGTGCTGTTGGTTGATGAGCGTCCTGAAGAAGTTACTGAAATGCAGCGCTCTGTACGCGGTGAAGTCGTTGCCTCTACATTTGATGAGCCAGCTGTGCGTCACGTGCAAGTTGCCGAGATGGTGATTGAAAAGGCTAAGCGCTTAGTTGAGATGAAAAAAGACGTCATCATCTTGCTTGACTCGATTACCCGTCTTGCTCGTGCTTACAACACTGTTATCCCTTCATCTGGAAAAGTACTTTCTGGTGGTGTTGATGCAAACGCATTGCAACGCCCAAAACGTTTCTTCGGTGCTGCGCGTAACGTTGAAGAAGGTGGCTCACTCACCATCATCGCTACTGCCTTGATTGAGACTGGTAGCCGTATGGATGACCTCATCTACGAAGAGTTCAAAGGTACCGGCAATATGGAAGTTCACCTTGAGCGTCGCTTGGCTGAGCGTCGCGTTTACCCATCGATTAACCTCAACAAGTCCGGCACCCGCCGTGAAGAGTTACTGGTTAAAGCTGAAAACCTCCAGAAAATCTGGGTTTTACGTAAATTATTGGCCGATATGGACGATATCGAGGCGATGAACTTTATCGTTGATAAGCTCAAATCCACCAAAAATAATGGTGAATTCTTCGATTTAATGCGTAAGGGTGGCTAATTTAGACTCTCAGAGACGGTAAAAGTGCGCTTTGTTGTTGATTTCATGGCATAATTTCGCCTTTACCGCTTTAATAATTTGCATTTAACTTGGGTAAGTATTTAGGTCTTAGGACCCGAACGGCTGCCTGCTAATAGGACTTAATAATGAAACCTGGCATTCACCCCGAATATCGTGAAATCGTCTTTGTAGACGTTTCTAATAACTTCAGCTTCAAGACTCGCTCCACTATGTCTACTAAAGAGACAATCAAGTGGGAAGATGGCAATGAATATCCATTGGCCAAGATCGAGACTTCATCTGAGTCACACCCTTTCTACACTGGTACCCAGAAGATTATGGATACTGCCGGTCGTGTTGAGAAATTCCGTCAGAAATTCGGTACTAAAGCTGTTGCTAAAGCAACTGGCGATGGCGCTGCAAAAACAGCTGAGAAAAAAGCTGCTGCTGCAGAAGCTAAAGCTGCTGAAAAGCCAGCTAAGAAGAAGTAATAGGCTTACTCTACAAAGGGGCTGGGGTTTGGATATTCACTATTCACCCTCCCCTGCGAGATAATCAAGGCAGCGTTTGCTGCCTTTTTTATTGCTAGTTTTTTATGGTCAAACTCACCGCCGCCGCCACCACCTCCATCCCACGCATCATTATTTTTGCGTTGACCTTGGTCTATGGT
The DNA here is from genome assembly GCF_018881905.1 of Polynucleobacter sp. MG-27-Goln-C1. Taxonomy (GTDB): domain Bacteria; phylum Pseudomonadota; class Gammaproteobacteria; order Burkholderiales; family Burkholderiaceae; genus Polynucleobacter. Next base: position 308,816 of record NZ_JACVPM010000001.1, on the reverse strand, counting down.
TTTGCCGGCCTATTTGCGCGTGATCCCTGGAAGAACGAAGATGCCATCGGTTTTGGTGGCATGTGGACTTTGCAACATGGCAAAGCACTCGACTGGATTGTTCCGCATCTAGCTGGGCGCGATATCTCGCTTGGCTCACCTTTCCCTTACTGGCTAGGCGCCACCCTCATGGATCTATTTGGTCCATTGATTGGAGCAGCTAATGCTGCGCGCCTTTATGCGGCTGTTTGCTTCTTCGCCTCTGCATTGGCTATTTGGTACGCGACTTATCTATTGGGTCGTCGTCAAGAAGTTCAACCCATGGTCTTAGCAGTTGGTGGTCAGCCAGGTCGTAAAAACTATGGCATGACCTTAGCCGATGGTGCGCTATTGATTTTCTTGGCATGCGTCGGTCTTGCACAACGCGCACACGAGACTACACCAATGATGGCTCAGTTGATGGGCATCAGTATTGTTTTGTACGGCACAGTGCGTGGCCTGGATAAACCATGGCAAGGCGGTTTATGGACTGGCCTAGGCATTGCGATCGTTGCGCTTTCGAGCAATCTCACACTCAGCCTCATCATCGTCAGCTCCACCATCATTGCAGTCATTGCTAGTAATGCGAAGTTACGTTTTCGCTGGACTTTGACCAGTACGGTTTTAGGCCTCATTGGTTTTGCGATTTGGCCTGCGCTTTGGTATTTGGGTAACCTGACTCCAGAGTGGCGTCATATCGCTGAAGAAGGCTGGCGCAATATGCCGGAGATGCGCGCAACGCCTTCTATTGAATCCCTTGGATTTTTGAGCGTCAACTTCTGGGCTTATGCCTGGCCAGTTTGGCCATTAGCCATCATCTCCCTCGCCCATTGGGGTCGGGTCAAAGAAGCGGGTCAATGGCGCGCTCCTCACCTTTGCATTCCGCTTAGCTTGTTTATTGGTTGCTTAATTTATGTCCTTTTCAGACTAGAAGCCAATGAACATGACCTCATCATTTTGATCCCCAGCTTGTCGATCATTGCTGCGTTTAGTTTGCCGATTCTCAAGCGTAGCCTCATTAGCTTCATCGATTGGTTTGCGATGTTTAGCTTCACCATGATCGCTTTGGCTATTTGGATTATTTGGTTCGCTAAAGTAACCGGCTTTCCAGAATCTACTGCCGCCAATTTGGCGAGACTCCTACCGGGCTTTCAGGCGCAGTTTGACTACTTTGGTTTTGTTATTGCCCTCATCATTACTGGCGTGTGGTTAGCAATTGTGCGCTGGAGAACTTCACGCGCTCCAAAAGAAATCTGGCGTTGTCTCATCATCTCCGCATCTGGCACTACATTGATGTGGGTGTTGTTAATGACACTTTGGTTGCCAACGATTAATTATGCAAAGACTTATCGATATGTTTCTGATCGTCTGGTACAAATTATTGCCAACACACCAGGATGTATTGATACCAGCAATCTGGGTTCTGCACAGCTAGCTTCATTTAGCTACTTCACCAAACTACCTTTGCGTGATGATCCCAACTGCAATCTCATGCTGACCCATAACTCTTTAGAAGCTAAGGCATACGCTAGCCTCAATAAAAAGAAAATTGAATTGCTTTGGGAGGATCGCCGGGCATCTGACCGTGATGAGCGTCTGCGCCTCTATCAAATTACCCCTGCTGGTAAAGAATAATACGTGTTGCACTTTAAGTTATCGCGTTTGCGCGAGGACATCCCCTCCCTATTAAAACTTGCTGGACCATTGTTGATTGGTCAGCTGGCAGTGATTACCTTTGGCGTTTTAGATACCGCTATGACAGCGCGCTACTCCGCTGACGACTTAGCTGCACTTGCAATGGCATCCGCCATCTTTATTAGTATTTATGTTGGTCTCACTGGTGTAATCTCCGCCCTCGCCCCAATCGCTGGCCAACTCTTTGGGGCTAAGCGTTTTGGTGAGATCGGTGAAGAAGTACGTCAAGCTACTTGGCTAGCGGTGGGCCTCACCTTATTGGGTGGCGCCATTCTGCTCAACGCGGATCATCTGCTGCAAATCTCTCAAGTCACACCCGATATTGAAGGCAAGGCTAAGTTGTATCTCAATATTCTTGCCATTGGTTTACCTGCCAGCATGGCAATGCGTGTGCTGATGGCGCTGCACAATGCTGTTTCTAGACCAGCAGTAATTACCGTAGTGCAACTGATTGGTTTGGGCTTAAAGCTGCCGCTCAACCTACTATTCATTTATGGTGGGCTTGGCATTGAAGGCATGGGTGGACCAGGTTGTGCTGTAGCTACCGTCATCATTAATTGGTTTTGGCTCATCATCACCCTCAGCTTTGTGCTCTTCGATGGCTTCTACAAGCCATTTAAGATCTTTGCGCGCTTTAGTTGGCCAGACTGGCATCGCATCTGGACCTTACTGAAATTGGGTGCACCCATCGGCTTTAGCTATTTGATTGAAGTGACATCATTTACTTTTATGTCGCTCTTCATTGCGCGTCTTGGTACTACTGCTCTAGCTGGTCACCAAATTGTGGCTAATATGGGGACGGTAATTTATATGGTGCCCTTATCCCTATCTATTGCAACGATGACATTAGTCTCTCAATCGATTGGAGCTAACAAGCAGGAGCGTGCTGAAGAGATTGGCTGGTCATCAGTCTTCTTCACAACTACTCTGTGTATTTCGATTGGTATTGCGGTATGGATTTTCCGGGTTCAACTTTTAGATCTCTATGATCCACCGGCAGAAGTGAAAGTCTTTTCGATTCCGCTATTTTTGTTTATCGCTTTTTATCAAGTGTTTGATGCCTTGCAGATTACTGCGGCATTTATTCTGCGCGCGTACCGCATCGCCTTCTGGCCAATGTTGATTTACGCAGGCTCACTGTGGGGTGTAGGCTTGGGTGGCGGCTACTTGATGGGGTTCAATGTCTTTGGCAATACACCAGAGTTTTTACAAGGCGCTAATGGCTTTTGGGCTGGTAACAGCATGAGCTTAGGATTAGCCGCACTACTTTTACTCTACCTCTTTAGAAAAACAGCGGCGCGCTTTGAGAAAACGCATCCGCCGGTTGAGGTTTAGTCGAGATTCAATTCCAGCAATTAGATTTACTGAATAGGTTTAAATCCATTTGGAGGCATTGATGGCTTGCCTTGGGGAATGTTGTATCCATTATTATTACCGCCACCGCCACCAAAGTTTTGAGTTGGATAACTAGGTACCTGATTGCCTTTGGAATACATACACTGCTGATAAGCGATGTTGTATTGAACCTGCCCCTGATTTTGCTTACCGGAGGAGTTCATGGCACCTAAAGCGGCGCCACCAAGTAAACCAATGCCTGCGCCAGTGCCAATATTCTGGCTACTACCACCCTGAATCACTGCACCAGCAGCCGCACCTAAAGCGGCGCCAATGGCTGCACTAGTTGCACCCTCTTTAAGAGCTGCATTACTAGTGTCCTTAATCGCGTTTGCAGCGAACTCACGACACTGTTGATCTTCTTGCTGAAAGACTTCAAAAGGTTTGCCCTCACGCGGCATGATTGCCACAGTTGGGCCCGTTGGCGCAGAGACGCAAGCAGCTAAAGAGCTGATGAGCGCCAATGTCAGTACGGTACGTTTCATATTGATTCCTTAAATCGGATAACTATTTAATTGTGACTACGTTGCCGTGTCGATACATTGCCAGATGGTGGCATTGCTGGCTGAGTCTGCCATCCAGATGCGCAACTTTGTACATATGGAAAATACTGCCCACTCGCTTCACAGTAATACCAAACTGGAGGCTGAGGTTGAGAAGCTAAAACCATAGGCTGCTGTGGCGCTGCATAAGTAACTACCGGCGGACTTGCATAAACCACGGGTGGAGCATAGTAGCCAGCCCCATAGGGATAGCCATAGCCAGCGCCGTAATATCCGCCACGCCAACCTGGACCCCAGCCACCACCCCAACCAGGGCCGTAAGCTGCTGGGCGCCAACCGCCTCCGTAACCGCCCCCAACAGAGACAGCCCAGCCCACATTACCCGCTTGAGCCGCTACCGGAGCAAGGGTAAATAGACCTGCTGCTGCAAAGAGCGTCAGAACCGCTTTAGACAAAACTGAGTTGTATTGCTTTTGGCTTGTTTTCATAGTGGACCCCATTAATTGGTCGCCTCCTACTACCTTTAACGCTTCACCCAAATCCAGGCTGACAAGAATTGGGCTTTTATTGGAATATTTATCACTTCAGCTTTTAGACTAATTACTCTAATTTTGCGCCTGATTTGTAAATCACTCTACCCCATTTATTGGTCTCAGCTTGAATCAACTTGGAAAGCTCTTGGGGGCTTCCTGGAGCAGGATCTAAACCACTAGCCAGCAACTTTTTTCTAACATCAGGCTGATTGAGGGTTTGGCGAGTCAAGGTATTTAAGCGCTTTTGCAAGGATGGGGGCAGATTGGCGGGTGCCATGAGCGAGAACCAAGATGTTGCCTCAAATCCAGGCAAGCCTTGCTCTGCCATGGTCGGAATCTCCGGAGCTGCTGGAGAGCGCTTTAAGGTGGTGACTGCCAAAGCCTGCACCTCACCCGCCTTGATCAGAGGCAGTGATGATGAGAGGTTATCGAAGAGCATGGAAATCCGACCACTAATCAGATCCGGCAAAGATTGAGCCCTGCCTTTATAGGGAATGTGCCGAATCTGTACTCCAGTCATTTCTTTAAAAAGTTCGCCAGACATGTGCAAGGAAGTGCCGACACCAGAAGAGCCAAAAGTAAGTTCATTGGGTTTGGCTTTGGCCAGCTCAATCAGTTCGTGCAAATTACTCACGCCTAACTTCTTATTGACCACCAATACATTAGGCGTGCTCGCCAAGAAACTAATGGGTGTGAAATCATTAATCGGATGAAAAGACATCTTGTCATAGAGCGCGCCGTTAATGGCATGGATACCCACCGTACCAATCAGGAGTGTGTAGCCATCTGGTTCACTCTTTGCCACAATATCGGCGCCGATATTGCCGCCATAGCCAGGGCGGTTTTCTACGAGGACCGGTACACCTAAACTTTGTTGCCAACTCTCAGCCAGTACACGCGCCAAAATATCGGGAGCTCCACCAGGAGTGAATGTCACCACAATCCGAATCGCTTGTTTAGGCCAAGCAGTATTGGTTTTAGCAGTTTGAGATTGAGCGGTATTGGCAAAGCCCAAGCAAATCAGTAGAACCGCCAAACCCTTAACCACCCTAGAGGTGATCAGCATGACATCACTCACACGAACTTAAAAACCAAAACGAGTGCGCAACCAGATCCATCCGTCATATTTAACGGGATCATCAGCACAAGGGCCAATGCCGCATTCCAACAGCGTGGAAGCGAGGTTAGCAAAGACTAAAACAATAAATAGAATGATTAAAGTATTTGCAAACAGCGAGCGTGAGCGCACATCACGGTTAGGCAACATCAAAAGAATCGCAAGACCAGCTAACAAGCCAACGTAGCCTACGTATGCCCAAGTATAAAAATGCAACTCGAGAAAAGTTTTTCCAAATCCTTTGTCACCCGGAAGAATGTGCAGGAAAACTTGGCGCAAGGAAACCATCATCCCAGTTAAGCCGCCGATGATACCCCAACCGTAGTGAGAAGAATGCGCACCGAAACGAATATTCAGAACTAGTGCAAACCCGATGATGACAAAACCCATGCGCTGCATTAAGCACAGCGGGCAAGGTAACTCACCAAAATAGAGTTGATCGACAAAGGCATAAGACAACATGCCAATAATCGCAACTAGAGCCAGTTGATTGCCAAGGGCGGCTAATGAAGGAAGGGAATGTTTACTCATGTTCGTTACAGACTGATATTGAGATGGTCGGTCGCATGAATGCGAAACCAGAACATGAGGATGCCAAGGGTAATAGCAAGCATCACTAAACCAGCCAGACGCTTCTCAAACCAAACAAGGACAAGGCCGATAAAGGCTGTCAGGAAAGGTAGGAACATGTACATAAATGAATTCTATCCTAGGTCGTTCTAGAACTTGAAAACAAGCTGTTTAAAGGGTCTTTTGTATAGAATGCAGTCATGAACACCACCCCACCCTGCATCGACTTCCAGCTCGATGGGCCCATTGCCCGCATTACATTTAATAATCCTGCCGCACGCAATGCCTTGACCTGGCCGATGTATGAGGAACTCAAACGTCTTTGCGATGACTTGGCGAGTAGACCAGAAATCCGGGTAGCGATTTTTAGGGGTGCCGGTGATAAAGCCTTTGTATCCGGTAGCGACATCCAGCAATTTATAGATCTCCAAGAGAATGAAGCATACGAAGTTGCAGTGGATGCGATTTTTCACTCTTTGCAGCACTTACCTATTCCAACCATTGCACTAATCGAGGGCTTGGCGGTTGGCAGTGGTTTACTCATCGCCACCGCATGTGATTTCAGAATATCAACCGATGATGCGCGCTTTGGTATTCCAGTCGCAAAAACTTTAGGTAACTGTTTATCGCCAAGCAATCTATCTTGGATTGCTAATCACTTAGGTGTACCGATGGTGAAGCGGATGTTGCTTACTGCAGAACTGATCAAGGCACCCGAATTACTGAACTCAGGCTACCTGTATCAAACTACTACTCCTGAGGATATTGCGCAAGCAACTGAATCCTTAGCCATCAAATTGGCATCGCTTGCCCCAATTACCCAGAAGGCAAGTAAGGTAACTTTAGCTCGCTTAATGGAAAGTAATTTACCGGATTGCACTGAACTTATGAGAGAGACCTACAACAGCGTCGACTTCAAAGAAGGGGTTAATGCCTTCCTTGAAGGACGCTCGCCAAAGTGGATTGGCAAGTAATTTTTTAAGACTGTTTGCGTGTATTAAACAATCTTAATTTTGAGTGGCGTAAGACCTTCGACGCTTCCCTCAAGTACATCACCTTTTTTCACAGGGCCAACACCTGCAGGCGTGCCAGACATAATCAAATCGCCTGGCTCGAGGGTGAACAAAGTGGATAAGTAAGCGATAGTGTCAGGAATATTCCAAATCAATTGGTTTAAGTTACCCTCTTGACGCACTTCACCATTAACCAATAGCTTGACCACGCCCTTATTCGGATGTCCGAACTGAGCAGCTGGAGTAATTGCCGCACAAGGAGCGGATTGATCAAAGGCTTTACCAGTATCCCAAGGGCGCCCCATTTTCTTGGCTTCGCCCTGTAGGTCACGACGAGTCATATCTAGACCAACACCGTAACCATAAACATGCTCTAGCGCTTTATCCGCTGGAATATTAACGCCACCTTTACCGATAGCAACGACCATCTCGATTTCGTGATGAACATCATTCGATAGATTTGGATATTGCATATCTTTGCCATCAGCTACGATTGAATTGGCTGGCTTCATGAAAAAGAATGGTGGCTCACGATCAGGATCATGGCCCATCTCACGCGCGTGATCAGCATAGTTGCGACCAACGCAATAAATACGGTTCACAGCAAAACGACGGGTGTCACCCACTACAGGGAGGGATGGAACGATTGGTGGGTCAATAACGTATGCAGCGCTCATAAATAGCCTTTCTAATGAATGTCTAGTTTTTTAATAATTATTGTGTGAATTAATTATGACATTACTTGAGTCAATGTCATTTATGACCACTACTTCGGAGTTTGAGCAGCAAAATGCTGAGGGCCAAAGCAAAGGTCAAGGCATTGGCCAAGATCAAGGGCCACTTTTCAATAATGATGCCGTAGATAAGCCATAAGCCAACGCCTACAGTAAACAAGCTATACATACCGAGCGAGATTCCAGAGAGGTCTCGGGTGCGCCAGGATTGAATGGCCTGAGGCAGAAAAGCAATCGTTGTCAAAAATGCAGCGCAGTAGCCAATGATCTCAATCTGATGTGGCTGTAAATTCATGCAATTACTGCTTTTGATTTAAGCCGGCCTTACGGGATTCGATTTCTTTATTGATTGATACCAGAGTTTTTGCATCAGGCGTCTTCCAATTACCGCCTGCCTTATTAGCCATATAGGCTACGGCATCAGAAAACGTTTCAATGGTCATATTAGGAACGCCCCCTTTAGCAGGCATCTGCCTTACACCAACATAGGCATGCGCTGTCAGAGTCACTTGACCCTCAGCAATCAAAGGGGCCCACTTGGTTTTGTCACCAAACTTGGGGGCATTTAAAACGCCAGAAGCATGGCAGGCAGCGCAAACCTGTTTATAAGTATTTTCACCTGGCTCAGCGAACGCATTCAAGCTAAGAGTACAAGCAGCAGTAAATAATATGTGGCGAAGAGATAAATTCATAAGGGCACCAATGAGGAGTTAATTGTTATTTATGACAATTTATCTCAATTTTGCATTGAATGCCTAATTAAGTACTAGGCTAAGCCAAAGTAGCTCGCAACCCGATAGGTAATAAAGGCTGCCAGATAGGCTAAGCCAAAAAGATAGCTCAGCATGATGATTGGGATCTTCCATCCACCCGTTTCTCTTTTGACGGCAGCAATTGTCGAGAGGCATTGGGGGGCAAAGACAAACCAGGCCAAAAGCGATAAGGCCGTGGCTAAACTCCAGCCTGTAGAGATCAGCGGCACCAAAGCATCTGCTGCATCAACACCAGAGCTGGATAATGCATATACGGTTGCCAAAGAGCTCACCACCACTTCTCGAGCTGCCATACCAGGAACTAAAGCAATGCTGATTTGCCAGTTAAAACCAATCGGAGCGAAGACTACCGCCAAAGCCTGACCCATTATTCCAGCAATACTGTATTGAATGGGTGAGCCAGTCGCATTTTCTGGAGGAAGCGGAAAACTCGAGAGCGCCCATAGACAGACTGTCATGATCAGAATAATTCCACCAACGCGGCGCAAGAAAATTTCAGCACGCTGCCAAAGACCAATCGCTAAATTACCTAAGCGTGGCAAGTGATAACTCGGCAGCTCCATCATCAAGGCATTGAGTTGAAACTTTTCGCTAGTAAAGCGTTTGAGTATCCAAGCTACGGCCATTGCTCCAGCAATGCCTGCAACATAGAGTAAGAACAAAACTAGGCCTTGCAAATCTAATCCGGCCCACAATTTACGCTCGGGAATAAAGGCGGAAATCAATAAGGCATATACAGGTAGACGTGCTGAACAAGTCATCATGGGTGCAATCAAGATCGTTACCAAACGATCGCGTGCATTGGAGATACTGCGCGTTGCCATAATTCCAGGGATGGCACAGGCAAAGCTAGATAACAGTGGGATAAAGGATCTACCTGATAGACCCACCCGCCCCATCAATCGATCCAGCAAATAAGCGGCTCGTGGAAGATAACCAGACTCTTCCAAAATGAGAATAAAGAAATACAGAATCAAAATCTGCGGCAAGAAAATCAATACTCCGCCAGCGCCGGCCAAAATACCGTCCACCAATAAACTGCGTAGCCAATTATTTGGCAGTACCTGAGTGCATAGAGCGCCTAACCAATCCACTCCAGCTTTAATCAACTCCATTGGCAAGGTGGCCCAACTAAATACCGCCTGGAAAATGAAGAAGAGCACTGTAGCGAGGATGAGTGGGCCAAAAACAGGATGCAGCAGTACAGAATCCAGACGATCACTCAAACGATCAGGAATGATTTGATCAAGACCTAGATTTTGCAATACACGCTGAACCTGAATGTTGTCAGACTCGGTATGGGCTGAGTGATCGACAGAAGTTTCAATACCTTCATCTATATTGCTCGCACTTAATGCGGATAAGTTTTTCCAATCCAGCACACTCAAAAAGTGTTTGAGTTCATCAGCACCATTGGCATGAATACCCACTGTTGCAATAACAGGGAGACCCAACTCTCGAGACAAGCCTTCTGCATCAACATTTAAACCTTGGCGCTGAGCAACATCCACCATGTTGAGTACGACAACACAGGGTAAACCTAAGCGCTTTGCAGATAAGACCAAGCGTAAATTGCGTCTGAGGTTCATGGCATTGAGAACACAGAGCACGAGGTCTGGACGCTTTTCGCCTTGGGCCTTGCCATGAAGCACGTTACAAGTGACTCGCTCATCTAAAGAGCGCGGATACAAACTGTAAGCACCTGGAAGATCAAGAATGCGAATGACTTTTTCAGATGCGAGGGTTAAGCGCCCTTCTTTTCTCTCAACAGTCACACCAGAATAATTGGCGACCTTTTGACGACTACCCGTCAGCAAATTAAAGAGTGCTGTTTTTCCGCAATTGGGATTACCCAGCAATGCGACTAGAGGTTCACTTGGATAGAAATGGATCTGCGCTTCGGACATGCTTAAAGAATCTCTACCTCAACTAATCGTGCTTCAGATTCTCGCAAGGCAAATGTCGATGATCCAACTCGAATCAATATAGGGCCCTGACCCAACAATCCCTTGCGCAAGACTTCCACCTGCTCACCAGGAAGAAAGCCAATATCCTCTAATTGACCGCGAATATCTTCACGTTGATCGCCTGTGGTGGCAATCTTGCTAACGCGGGCTCTGACGCCCGGGAGGATTTCTTCAAGATTCATGTCTGGATTGATGGGATTGATAGACCAATTATATGCCCACATGAGAATGAATATCATTCTCTCGGAGTGGTTCATGGGCTTAATCATCGCCTAATTACTAGGCCGCCATCTTGATTTAAAACAAAAAAGTCGACTTAGTCTAATCAGGGAACGGAATATCCGTGATTGCGCAGAATCTGCTTAGAAACAGAGCTCTGAAAATAGTCATACAGTGCGATGGCAATCGGCGCTGGATCTCGCTTTAAAACCATGCGCTGTTTAATCGGAGCATACAAATTATCAGGCAAGGCAATATATTGAATTTGTTGAGACAGCTCCGAAGACTTTGCTAGAGATAAAGCGGTAATACCAACCTTGGCAGCTCCAGTACTCACGTAGACAGCGGCAATGGAAATGTTTTCTGCAAATATCACCCTACTCTGCAGCTCATCCCATAAGCCGATTGCCTGAAGATATTGAACAGAGGCTCTGCCATAGGGAGCCAAATCTGGATTGGCGATCGCAATCTTCTTAGCGCTTCTCAGCAAAGATTGAATGCTATCCGGATCTGAACTTAAGCGAAGACCAGCCGCTGCATTGGTTATCAAGGCCAAGTGCCCGGATGCATAAACTACTCCACGATCTCGAGTTAAGCCCGCTTCAACCAATTTTAGTGGATAGGCCTCGTCTGCGGAAATGAATAACTCATATGGGGCACCATGTCTCATCTGACTTGATAGATTGCCCGATGATCCATAAACAACGCGAATATTTTTACTTTGGGGATTGCTCTGACTAAAGCCCTTAAAAATCTCCTCGAATGCAGGCTTCAGATTGCTCGCCACGGCGACCGTGACTGATTGCGCATAGGCGATAGAGCTTAGAAAACTCCAAGCCAAGAAACCCAATACGCAAATGCTTTTGATCATGGGGCTAGTTTATAACCAACCGGCAATCTGCTTATTAAGTCCAATCGATTTATAACCAGGTGTTTCCCCTGAGAGCGTACGAATCTTCCGAATGAGCTTGGCAAGCTCTCTATTGGCGCTCAACTCCTCGCCCATAGCCAGGAAAAAGATTTCGTCTTTCAGTTGAATAAAGTCGAGACCGTTCTCAATCGCTACACTCTTGACGCCCATGCCCGCATCTACTTTCTTAGCCAAGATTGCCATCGCAATTGCAGAGTGCGTGAACTCCTCATTCTCATAGCCCTTAATACGATGAGAATCAATACCTTCTTTAGTTAGGATGGTATCGAGCAGGAGGCGCGTACCGGAACCTTTTTGACGATTAATAAAGCGAATCTTGGGACGCAACAGGTCCTTAGGGCTATTAATATTTTGGGGGTTACCTTTAGCGACCATCAAGCCTTGAACGCGCTTCATCACCGGAAAGATTTGCATCCCCTCTTTTTTTAGGCGCTTTGCAATAATTTGTGAGCTTTGCTGGTCTGATACATGGAAGCCCGCAATATCCACTTCGTAATTGAATAGGCGCTCAAGCGCCTCGCCCGATCCCGCTGTAATTAATTCAAAACCACCGATATCCAACACGGATTTTTGAATAATGGGGTCGCTACTGCTGGCAAGCCGCCACTGTTTTTTTGCCTTCACTCTAAATTGAGCAAAGCCCTCTTCTAGATGAGAAAGGCTGGTTTGACCCAAGCGCACTGTTTTTTGGTCAAAATCATCGGTAAATTGAATCAGGTACCTGGCATATTCAGAGAGCTGGGATCCATGCCCTCTAACCCGATCCATCAATTTAAAGCCTAAGGCCTCCTCAACATCGTTAAGCTTTTGCCACACGTTTCTATAGGAGAGGCCCATCTTCTTACAAGCGGACATCAAGGTTTTGCCGTGCTCGATGTCTTTTAAGAGGCTAGTTAGCCAGACCAAGTCCACAACGGCCGGATCTTTGGCGTTCTTATTACCAAAAATAAGGGTGGGTCGGATCTGAATTCTCATATGTAATTTTTTGCATATTGATGTTTTGTAATATGACAGATCTTAACCGAACACCCTTAAGGAAGCGAACTCAGATGAAATTCTCATTTACCCGAATACTGGCATCTGCCATTACTGCCCTAGCACTTTTAAGCAACACTGCTTATGCGCAAGAGAAAAGCATTGTTGTGTCATCCACAACTTCTACTGAGCAATCTGGTCTCTTTGGATTTATCTTGCCAATCTTCAAAATGAAAACCGGTATCGATGTCAAAGTAGTTGCCGTTGGAACTGGCCAAGCTTTGGATATTGGTCGTCGTGGCGACGCTGATGTGGTGTTTGTTCATGACAAACCTGCTGAAGAAAAGTTTGTAGCTGAGGGCTTCTCCACAAAACGCTACGAAGTGATGTACAACGACTTCGTATTGATTGGACCTAAATCCGATCCGGCGAAAATTGGTGGCGGCAAAGATATCAAAGTAGCGTTTCAGAAAATTTCAGCAGCGCAAGCACCATTCGTATCTCGTGGTGATAAGAGTGGTACGCATGCTGCCGAATTACGTTACTGGAAAGATGCAGCCATTACAGTGGCACCTAGCGCCTGGTACAAAGAAACTGGATCTGGCATGGGCCCTGCCCTCAATACCGCATCCGCAATGAATGGCTATATCTTGGCTGATCGCGCTACTTGGCTTTCCTTTAAGAACCGCGGCGATTTGGTCATCTTGGTTCAAGGCGATCCAAAGCTATTTAATCAGTATGGCGTCATGTTAGTAAACCCAGCGAAATTCCCGCATGTGAAAAAAGCTGAAGGACAGGAGTTTATTGATTGGCTGATTTCTAAAAATGGTCAAGATGTTATTGCAAGCTACAAAATTGGTGGCGAGCAACTCTTCTTCCCTAACGCTAGTAAATAATTAGCATGAGATATCCACAACAGTTATTTAGTGCACTTCTATCCAGTTTATTAATAGGGCTTGGAATGCAAACATCATTAGCGCAATCCAACCCTCCCAAAGTGGAAGCTACCTATGGTCAAGGTGCCAAGAGCTTTAAATTGGCAACCGGCAGCCCTGGAGAGTTAGGCCTTCTGCAACAACTGGGTGAGGCGTTCGACAAAAAGGAAGGCGCACGCTTGGTCTGGATTAAAGCCGGAAGTGGTGCCTCCCTTAATCTGCTGAAAACACAGCAGGTAGACATGATCATGGTTCACGCACCAGAGGGTGTTAATAAAGCAATTGCTGAAGGATGGGCAACTGGTAGGACGCTGATTGGTTCCAATGAGTTTTATATCGTTGGGCCTAAAGCGGATAGCGCCAGAATCAAATCCGCTAGCAGTGGCGCTGATGCTTATGCAAAGATCGCCAAGGCACAGTCTAATTTCATCTCTCGCGGCGATAAATCAGGCACCCACCAGAAAGAAATGGATATCTGGAAGAAGGCCGGGATTACACCTGAAGGTAATTGGTACATCGTGACCAATGACTTCATGACAGCCTCGCTTAAACGGGCAAATACTGACAAAGCGTATTTCATGACAGATAGCAGCACTTGGGTGGCGGAGAAAAATGTTGCCCCTGATCTACAGATTCTCTATCGCGGCGATCCCTACCTAGTAAATACCTATGATGCTTTAGTAGCCCCTGTCGGCGCCACTGAGAACCGCGATATTGCCGCTAAGTTCATTCAATTTGTAGCCTCTGATGAAGGCCAGGCCATTATTCGCAACTACGGCAAGGCGCAGTACAAAGAAGCTCTTTACAATGATGCTGTCTACGCCAAACAATACCTTCACTAGGAGAAATCATGGAACTTAAAGTCAAACTCAGCGCACGCAATACTCTCAGCGGTAAAGTTGTTGAACTCAAAATGGGTCAAACCACTTCTCACGTGAAGTTAGATATTGGTGCTGGCCACATTGTTACTGCCTCCATTACTAATGAGGCCGTTGATGAACTCAAGCTCAAAGTTGGTGATCAGGCTTGGGCGGTAATCAAAGCTTCTGATGTGATGATTGCCAAAGACGCTTAATCTTTAGCTGATATGCAAAAGGCCCGCAATGCGGGCCTTTTTCTTTACTGCTCCAGCATGATTAATGCTGAATTAGTTTTTACTTATTTCTTTGGCGTTGTGAAACCAATAGCTGTGTCGTCAACGAACTCAACCATTACGTCGTCACCAGCCTTGAATTTCTCAAGACCTAAAACGCTTTGGTCTACTTTAACCTTTTGCTTCTCGCCTGATGGTAATGTAAATGTCACAACACGAGTTTTTGCATCGATTGTGCTGATCTTTACTGTTGCATAAACAGTATCAGTAGTCTCTTCAAATGGCTTAGCAGAACCTTTGCCAGCGATCACTACTGAACGAACACCTGAAACACCTGGTTTTGCGCCCTTAGGAGCAGCAACTAAACCAACTGCAATCGCTTGAGCATGCTCAACAACAAACACATCGCCTTTTTTCACTTTATCCAAATCATTTACTTGCTTGGATACATTCATTTGAGCCAAGTTACCGTTAGCGTCCTTAAGAACAACGATACGATTCTTTACGTCCACTGAATCAACAGTAGCAGTCAATACAATTGCTTCAGCCGCCAAAGGCAACATTTTTGCTGGTGCTTGAGCAAATACTGAACCTGCAACAACTAAACCGAGTGAGGCAACTAATGTAGCCAATAAAGATTTCTTCAAGATAACTCCTAAATAAAGGTTTGTGAGGGGCGCCAACCCTCTGGCACCACCAATTCATTTTAACCATGAAGTGGCTTACTTATAAGCTTTAGAGCTAATATTTGAAGCCAAAAAAGCTGCAATTTGCTACATTTGAGGCTGAATAGCCAATTTGCCTCCACATATAGATAGCTGAGAGATAAACGCGTGATCTTGATTAAATCCTGGCTAGATGGCAAGGAAGAGGCCTACTCCGTTCGAAAACGCGTCTTTATCGAAGAGCAAGGCGTTCCAGCAGAGATGGAGCTCGACGAGTACGACCCACTCGCACAGCATGCTCTAGCCTATCTGGACTCAGAATGCATTGGGACGGCTCGCCTTGTGACCTTACCTGGGAACGTTGGCAGAATTGGACGCATGGCGGTATTGCCGATGCATCGAAGACAGGGAATTGGAGGTGATTTACTTCGTGCCTTGCTAGAGCTCAGCAAATCCCAGGGCATTACCCAACTGGAATTACATGCCCAACTATCTGCCATGCCGTTTTACGAGCAGTTTGGGTTTACTGCACAAGGTGATATCTACGATGAAGCCGGGATCGCACATCGCGATATGATTCTATATATCTAAAAGCACCTTACCCCTATGACCCAATTAAGCAATCCCCCTTTCCTCTTTCGTGTTTGCTACTCGGACACCGATGCAGCAGGATTTGTGTATCACGCTCGTTATTTAGAGATCTTTGAAAGAAGCCGTTCTGAATGGCTGCAGCAAAGAGGCTTAAGCCCAACAAAGTTGGTCAATGAATTTGGGATCGTTCTTCCCGTCCGAGAAATCACGATGAACTTTCATAGGCCGGGGCGATTAGATGACCTCTTAAGCATTGATCAAATCATTGAGCACCGTGGTCGCACCCAAATTGCAGTGAAGCAAACTGCGAAACGTATCGTCGAAGGAATGGAGCCAGAACTTCTTGCTACCGCATTACTGCACATTGTCTGTGTTGACACTACCACCCTAAAACCAAAGGGCCTACCTGACTGGCTCTTTGCAGCAGATCAATAACATCACTACTGAAGAGACTTCAATGCAAGAAGGCAAGCTACTGACTTTTGTTAAAGAACTCGCAACGCTTATAGAGAGCAAGCCGAGTGAGGAAATTGTTTTCTCTAAAGGCAAAAAGCTCTTAGAAAACTTAATTCAGGTTGATGACTGGTTACCAGAAGAGTTTTGCAAACCACATCCTCAGTACTACCAACAATACTTGCTCTATGCAGATCCACTCGATCGCTTTTCAGTAGTCAGCTTTGTTTGGGGTCCCGGTCAAAAGACGCCATTACATAACCATACTGTCTGGGGCATGATTGGCCAGTTGCGAGGGCAAGAACGCAGTGCTGACTATTACCAACAGGCTGATGGCAGCTATAAAGCCAATGAGTCATTCATTTGCCACCCAGGTCAAGTTGCTACCGTATCCCCCCAAACACATGACATCCATGTGGTCGAGAATGCTTTGAGTGACCAAACTTCCATCAGCATTCATGTTTATGGTGGAAATATTGGCCGCATCCAGCGCGCTGTGTTTGACCCCATTACAGGCGCAGAAAAATTATTTGTCTCGGGATATGCTAATTCAGTAACGCCAAATCTTTGGAATGCAGCCTGATAGCTTAAAATAGGGGCTCTTTCTGCAAACACTGCAAGTGTGGCAGCTCACCCCATTGGCCGGGATAGTCGTTTAATTGAATACGGGCCAATATTTATTTGGTCCCTATGTTATTTACAGATCTTGGTTTATCAGAATCCATTCTTCGCGCTATTAGTGAAGAAGGCTACACTAGCCCCACCCCCATTCAAGAAAAGTCCATCCCTGCGGTATTAAAGGGTGGAGACTTACTCGCTGCAGCTCAAACTGGTACCGGTAAAACTGCCGGCTTCACCCTACCGATTCTTCAGCGCTTAAGCAGTACTGCTAAAACTGGCGGCAAGCGTCAATTGCGCGTTTTGATTTTGACACCTACCCGCGAGCTGGCCGCCCAAGTTCAAGAGTCTGTTGTGACTTACGGCAAATATACTGGCCTTAAATCTACAGTGATCTTTGGTGGCGTTGGTGCGAATCCACAAATTAAAGCGATCGCTGCTGGGCTAGATATTTTGGTGGCAACACCAGGTCGCCTCCTTGATTTAATGTCACAGAATTGCGTCTCACTCGCCAATATTGAAATCCTCGTCTTGGACGAAGCAGATCGCATGTTAGATATGGGCTTCTTGCGTGATATCAAAAAGATTTTGGCTGCATTGCCAAAGCAACGTCAGAACCTACTGTTTTCAGCAACTTTCTCGACCGAGATCAAAGCACTGGCTGATGGCTTGCTGAATTCACCAGCATTGATTGAAGTGGCACGTAGTAACAGCACGAATGAAGCGATTGCTCAACTCATTCACCCAGTAGACAGAACCCAAAAGCATCCTTTATTGGCACATCTGATTAAAACCAATCAGTGGCAACAGGTTTTGGTATTTACTCGCACCAAACATGGTGCCAATAAATTAGTAACCCAGCTTGAAAAGGATGGTATTACTGCGATGGCGATTCATGGCAATAAAAGTCAGAGCGCGCGCACCAAGGCTTTAGCAGAATTTAAAGATGGAAAGATCACCGTACTAGTTGCTACCGATATTGCAGCACGTGGTATCGACATCGATCAACTCCCCCATGTCGTGAACTATGACTTACCAAACGTATCTGAAGATTACGTTCACCGTATCGGTAGAACTGGTAGAGCTGGCTCAAATGGTGTTGCAGTATCTTTGGTCTGCGTTGATGAACATCAAATGCTCCGTGATATTGAAAAGCTCATCAAGCAAAAACTGCCACAGGAGGTGATTGCTGGATTTGAACCAGATCCGAATGCCGTAGCGCAACCGATCCAATTGCGTAGCCAACAACACCAACAATCTCGTAAGCCTAGGCCAGGTAATGCTGGCGGTGGAAATGGTGGCGGTAATGGTGGAGGCAAGCCAGCTGCTAAACGTGGAAGTCCGCCTAAGCGCAGTTTTAATCGTTAAGTCTCCGCTAATATTGCATCCATACGATTTAATACATTGAGTTTATTGATATGAATACTCCATCTACCCAAGAGCCCCGCTTAACCTCCCTCTCACATGGCGGCGGTTGCGGTTGCAAGATTGCTCCCGGCGTTCTTTCAGAAATCCTGAAAAGCGTTCCGCAGTTACCTTTTCCAAAAGAGCTCTTGATTGGCATTGAAACTTCTGATGATGCTGCGGTATATCAAATTAATGAGTCTCAGGCGATTGTTGCAACAACCGATTTCTTCATGCCCATCGTTGATGATCCATTTGACTTTGGCAAGATTGCTGCCACTAATGCTATTAGTGATATTTATGCGATGGGCGGTACCCCGCTGTTTGCCTTGGCTCTCGTTGGCATGCCTATTAAAGTGCTTTCAAATGCCACAATTGCACGCATTCTTGAAGGCGGTGCTGAAGCTTGTAGATCAGCAGGTATTCCGATTGCAGGTGGTCATACGATTGATTCCGTTGAGCCTATTTATGGCTTAGTTGCTATTGGTATTGTTGACCCTAAGCGCGTTAAGAGCAATGCGGCCGCTCAGACTGGAGATGTATTAATTCTAGGCAAACCACTAGGCGTCGGCATCTTATCCGCAGCCCTTAAAAAAGATCTCTTAGGTGACGCTGGTTATCAAGAGATGATTGCCAACACGACCAAGTTAAATTCTGCAGGTCCTGATCTTGCAATACTACCTGGCGTACATGCTTTAACTGACGTTACTGGGTTTGGTCTTGCCGGGCACACTTTGGAATTAGCTCGAGGCTCAAAGCTCACCGCACAAATTCAGTGGAATCAGGTTCCCCTGCTTTCCAATGTTCAGAGCCTGGCTGATCAAGGCGTCATTACTGGTGCATCAGATCGTAATTGGCAAAGCTATGGAGCGGAGGTTCATTTACCGGAGCAATTTAGCCCTGCACAGCAAGCGCTTCTAACGGATCCTCAAACTAGCGGCGGCTTACTCGTCTCCTGCAGCGCCGATGCTGTGAATACTGTTTTAGAAATCTTTAAACAGCATCACTTCGCTAGCGCCTGTGTCATTGGACAAATGACGGACAAACAAAATCAACATCTGGAAGTATTGCTTTAATCCGCCCTTAGATTAAAAACGCTCGAGAAATCAAGCTGGCCGTTTCCTGCTTTACTGTGGGCTTCGTACAGCTTGCGGGATAACTCCCCCAATGGAACGCTAGCATCTAGATCGCCAGCATTCTCAGTGGCCAAGCCCAAGTCTTTCAGCATCAGGTCGACACCAAAGCCCCCTGCATAGCCTTTTGAGGATGGCACGTTTTCCATCACCCCAGGGCAAGGGCTATAGAGCTCCAAAGCCCAATTGCGACCAGAGCTCTTGGACATGATGTCAGAGAGCACTTTGGGGTCCATGCCATTAGCAATTCCTAGGCGCAATGCCTCGCTTGTTCCCAGCATCTGAATACCGAGCAACATGTTGTTGCAGACTTTAACGGTTTGCCCACTGCCACTTGCACCCGCATGAAAGATATTCTTGCCCATCTTCTCTAATAATGGTCGGGCACACTCAAGCGCTGAAGCATCACCACCCACCATAAAGGTTAAGGTCCCCGCCTGAGCCCCTGCAGTTCCACCAGAGACTGGAGCATCGATCATGGCAAAACCATTGGCTTTTGCGGCAGCGGCCACAGCTTGCGATACCTTTGGTGAAATCGTAGAGCAATCAATGAGTAAGGCCTTTGGATTGGCTGTGGCAAGTAAGCCGGTATCACCCAGATACAAAGCCTCAACATGGCGTGAGGCTGGGAGCATGCTGATAATGACATCCGCACCCTTGGCAGCCTCTGATGCGCTCTGCTCAGGAATGCCACCGCCAGCTTTGAAGGCATCAAGCTGAGACTGCACCAAATCAAAGCCATAGACTTGATGCCCTGCTTTAATTAAATTGAGGGCCATTGGCAGACCCATATTACCCAAACCCAAAAATGCGACTTTCATATACGCCTCGTATGAGATAGTGAAGTTCTAAGATCTCACTATAGCTTGCTTATAAACTAGTCCAATAAATTACCAGGAGATGGCATGACTACCAAAGTGATTGGCCTGATTCAGTTAAATGATCCAGAGGCTTTTGAGGAGTATCGATCTCAAGTGGGGGATACAGTGGCACTATATCAAGGGAAGATTACTGCTCGTGGATCATTCAATGCATTCTTCTGGAATGAATTACATTGCGATTCCTTTAGTGCATTTGTTGAGCTGGAGTTTCCAGATTTGGAACACTCTCAGTCATGGGCTAATAGCCCTGAGTATCAAAGCTTGCTAGCCATTAGGAGTAAAGCGATGAAGCTCACCTTATTTTCAGTAAGCGTATAAAAAATAAAGCCCGGCTCCTTTTGGGGGCCAGGCTGAATTCAATTCAGGGTAAGAAGAATTACTTCTTAGCTTCCATCGCTTCTTTAGCGGCTGTAATTTCTTTACGACGCTCTTTACATGCACCAGCAATTTCTTGCAACGCTTTGCGGGCACGCGCAGCAGATGCCTTAACGCCTTTTTCAATAAACTTTTCGTTTTCCGCTTTGTAAGTTTCGAAAGCAGCCAACAATGTATCGTGTTGTGACATCTTGTCTCCTATATGTCTGATCAAAGTATGAGTATTGAGCTCGGAATCAGTATATCCCTAGAAAAACCAGAGGAATTCAGGGTGGATATCAGGGATAACTCTTATATTCGCCAAATCCTCTAAATTAGGGAAAACTACTAAAAAACTAACGGAGACAAACGTGAAAATCAGAAATATCCTTGTTTTATTGGCTGGCGCATTACTTAGCCTGCAATCCTTTGCCCAAGCCAGCAATTGGCCAATCCCCAATAAGCCCATTACCTTTATTAATCCATTTCCCCCTGGTGGTGCCGTGGATGCTTTTGGGCGCCCGCTAGCAAAGCAGCTGTCCACACAAATGGGCACCTCAATCATTGTGGATAACAAAGGTGGCGCTGGTGGCACCCTTGGTGCAGCAGCGGCTGCAAAAATGGCTCCAGATGGCTATACCTGGCTTCTTGGCGCAGTGCACCACTCAATTGCCCCGAGCATGTACACCAACCTTTCTTATGACATCACCAAAGATTTTGAGCCAGTTGCCATCATTGGCAGCGTGCCCCATGTCATCGTGGTCAACCCAACCAAGTTTCCGAAAAATGATCTGAAATCGATTATTGAAGAAATTCGTAAGCATCCAGGTAAATACAATTACGCATCAACCGGTAACGGCACCTCCCAGCATTTGACCGGCGAATTATTTAAGATGCAAAACAAGCTGTTCATCACCCACATCCCTTATCGCGGAACTGGACCAGCCCTCCAAGATTTAGTAGCCGGTCAAGTGGATATGATGTTTGACACCCTAGCTGGTGCAGCCCCCTTCATCAAAAACGGTCAGTTGATTGCTGTTGCAGTAGCAACACAAAAACGTGTGGATGCTTTCCCTAACGTGCCAACTGCGCAAGAGCTGGGCATTAAAGACTTTGTGGTGTACAGCTGGTATGCAATGTGGGCAATCAAAGGAACACCAAAAGAGATCGTCGACAAGATGAGTGCAGAAGTACAGACTGCCCTCGCCTCGCCTGATATCAAAGAACGTTGGGCAGCTATGGGTGCCACAGCTCCGAAAATGAGCCGCCCTGAACTGGCCAACTACATCAACCAAGAGATTGTTCGCTGGGCTGAAGTAGTTAAAAAATCTAACGCTAAATTAGATTAATACATAGATCAATAAAAATAAAAATCAAGAAGAGAATTTATGTCGATTAAAAAACAAGATTACGCATTTGTTAGAAACAAGCTCCTCAAAAAAGAAGAGATTGCACTATTGGATGTGCGTGAGGAAGACCCGCATGCACAGGAGCACCCTTTATTCGCAGCCAATTTTCCGCTCTCTCGTATTGAAGTCGATGCACTGAGCAAGCTTCCCAGAAAAGACGTACCGATTGTCACCTTAGATGATGGTCAAGGAGATGCTCAACTGGCAGCAGAAAGACTTTCTGCGCTGGGCTATGTTGATGTTGCTGTATTTGAGGGCGGCGTTAAAGCCTGGATAGCGGCTGGTGGTGAAGTATTTAAAGATGTGAATGTGCCAAGTAAATCTTTTGGTGAGTTTGTGGAATCCAAAAGACATACACCCTCCCTGTCCGCTCAAGAAGTAAAGAAGTTGATTGATGACAAGGAAGATGTGGTGGTAGTGGATGTCCGTCGCTTTGATGAATATCAAACCATGAGCATCCCCACCGGAATCAGCGTCCCCGGTGCCGAGCTAGTCCTACGCGTTCCTGAGCTGGCACCAAACCCAAAGACCAGAATCATTGTGAACTGCGCAGGACGGACGCGAAGCATTATCGGCACCCAATCTCTGATTAATGCAGGTATTCCAAATGAAGTGAATGCCTTGCGCAACGGAACAATTGGCTGGACTCTAGCTGGTCAAGAGTTGGATAAGGGGCAAAGTCGTAAATTCAAAGAAGTCAGCGAAGGCACTGCCATGGTCGCAGCTGACCGTGCGCGTGGCGTTGCCGATCAAGCTGGAGTTAAACGAGTCAAGCTTGCCGATATTGAGAAGTGGAAATCTCAAGCTGAGCGAACGACGTATTTTTTTGATACCAGAACGCCCGAAGAATATAAAGCTGGACACCTCCCTGGATTTCGCTCCACTCCAGGCGGGCAGTTAGTACAAGAAACAGAAATGGTCGCCCCTGTTCGTGGTGCACGCATCGTTTTAGCAGACCCTAGTGGAGTGAGAGCCAATATGCCCGCCTCATGGCTTGCTCAGATGGCTTGGGATGTTTACGTCATCGACGATATCACAGCTTCAGATCTCACCGAAAAAGGCGCTTGGATTGCCCCTCTTCCAGCAGCACCGAAGATTCAAGTCGTTGATGTCAAGACAGCTGCAGGCTGGTTACAGAATGACAAGGACACCATCTGTGTAGACCTCAGTACGCATGCCAATTATGTGAAGGGTCATATTCCGGGAAGCTGGTTTGCACTTCGCTCGCAATTCTCGAAGGCCTTAGAGCAACTGCCAAAGGCAAATCGTTATGTACTCACTAGCACTACGGGTGAGCTTGCTGTTTTTGCCGCCCCAGAAATTCAGGCACTAACAAAAGCAGAGATATGTGTATTGTCTGGTGGCAATAAGTCTTGGATTGATGCTGGTCTTGATATTGAAAAAGGTCCGACTCACTTAGCATCCCCACCATTAGATCGTTACAAACGACCTTATGAAGGAACTAGCGTAGATCCAGCAGCAATGCAGGCTTATCTAGATTGGGAATTTGGTTTGGTAGAGCAACTTGGTAAAGATGGCACCCATCACTTCTGGGTGCTGTAAATCTGAATAATGGTGGCGCCTCATCAGACGCCACCATTCCTAACTAGGCAATTTTGTTACGGATAATTCCAACTCCAGTAATTTCAGTCTCCATCATGTCGCCCGGTTTCAGAAATTCTGGTGGCTTTCTGCTGTAACCCACTCCTGATGGCGTACCAGTAGCAATAATGTCGCCAGGGAGCAAAGTTAAACTTCTCGACAACTCCGCAATCACCACAGGGATTTTGAAATACATCTGCTTATAGCTGGCATTTTGTTTTTCTACGCCATTGACTCGGCAAATAATGCGGGTGTCATCCAAGTTCACGCCGCCAGCAGTCACAACCCATGGACCCATTGGACCATGGCCATCTAGACTCTTGCCTTTGAACCACTGACCTGAGTGGCGCTTTTGCTGAACATCGCGCGCAGTTGTATCGTTATAGGCGGAATAACCAAAGACGTAATCCATTGCATTTTCTTCGGAGATATTTTTACCCTTTTTACCAATGACGACAGCTAGCTCTGCTTCCCAATCAATCGCAGTCGAATAGCTACCATCGTAAGGAATAGAGTCAAACGGACCATTCATAGTTTGAGTACCCTTGGTAAACAGTACCGGAACCTTGGGATACTCTTTTACAGTCTTATCAGCGCGGCTCTGCATACCCTCATCAAAGTGATCCAGGTAGTTCCAACCCACGCAATAGATATTGCTTTGTGGCTTCGGAATTGGTGAGAGCAACACCACTTGATTTACATTAACCGAGCTCTTGCTACGATTCTTAAATAGCGCAGCTAAATCCAGCAAACCATGATTGCCTGATGCAGCTAAGGAAATCATTGAAGTAGGGTCAAATGACAGTGTGAGCTTTTGTCTAGCAGCCTCACCAGGAATATCTACCACTAGGCCATCATTTGTCACTAAGCCTAAGCGCGAGCTAGCACCCATTTTGGGCAAGTAATTGG
Organism: Polynucleobacter sp. MG-27-Goln-C1; assembly: GCF_018881905.1. Taxonomy (GTDB): domain Bacteria; phylum Pseudomonadota; class Gammaproteobacteria; order Burkholderiales; family Burkholderiaceae; genus Polynucleobacter. The sequence continues at coordinate 284,326 of NZ_JACVPM010000001.1, read as the reverse complement.
CCACCCGAAATCCTGCCTTACCAGTCAATGGCTCCACGACAATAGGTGCACGCTCTGAGGCGCTAGCCATATTGGGCATCAGCATTCCACTGATAGCAGTAGTAGCGCCCAGCTTCAATGCATCACGACGATTGATATCCATAATTCTCCTTTTATATTTTTTCTTATTGGCGATCTTCCCAGTTTGGGAACCCGTTGAGATAAATATTAATACAAAACGATCGATCAGCAAAAAGCGTTAAATAAGGCTATGCTCATCGCTATGAACAAATTACTGTTTTTATTGATATTGCCTTTAGGGCTCCTGGCTTGCGGCAGGGAAACGTATACGACTTGGTCATGCCTAGATAACTCTGGCTCAAAGTCGGCCATGGTTCTCAAAAAAGCCCAGATGCAGTTTCAGGATCGGCAATACGACTACTGTGGAAGTCTAGGCCCCGTGAGTTACTTTGATTTACAGTGCCCCGCTCAGACCAAGGACTCGAGCTACAACTTTACCCCTGACTCAGGAAAACTCATCAGCGGTGCAAATGAATTTCAGTGCAATGCCCTCTAAAGAACAAAACCCACTCAATCCCAAGAAACTGCTACTAACCAAATGGACAGCAGTCAAACCCATTCAGAAACGAAAACATTTTCTGGTGAGCAAGGTCATTCTTCCAGAGATTCCTGAGGCCGCAATTGAATTCGTGGAGATCGAAGCGGTATTTGATAAGAAGGTAGAGATCATTCCCTGGCGCGACCTCAAAGATACTGAGGTTTGGCTTCAGGGCTGGGTATAAAAAAGGCCACCCTTCTTGGGTGGCCTCTTGCTACTAAGATTACGAAACGTCTAATTACTTAGTCTTCTTTTTTGTATCCGATGGTTTTCTGAGATGCTCTTCTATGTTTTTCTCAGCAGCATCGGCTACCTGATTCACGATTTTTCGACCTTCTTTAAACATCTTTTGCCCTGCAGTCGACATATCATGAACTACCTTAGATAGCTTATCAGCATGACCTGGAATTTTGTCCTCAACATCTTCAAGCCAGCCCACCAGGGAGCTGCGTACTTTTTCTAAATGCTTTTCGGTTCCATCAGCCGCATCCTCACCAATATCCCTTAGGACAGACTTCACCTTCTTTTGATATACCGTTGCGCGCTTTGCAGCTTCTTGTGTCGCAGATTCTTGCAACTCTTTGAGCTTAGCAAGATCATTTTTAGCTGCAGACTTGGCGCTCTCCATGGCATTTTTCATGCCCCACTGCATCTCTTCAAGATGGTGCGCACTCAAATCTTTAGCGGCATCTAGCAATTTATGAGAATACGCAAATAACTCTTTTGCCTTTTCTTGTTGCCATGCTTGCAAATCTTTTTTGTCCATTACCACTCTCCTTTAGGTGTATTAGGGGTTTAAGTAACTAGTAAAGCCGTTCTTCCACTCTATACCCAAAACGGAGACTTGCCAATTCCCTGCTTTATTGGCATTAAAATTGGGGCATGAGCGAACGACAAAACCCATACGAGATTATTGGTGGCGCAGCAAAGGTTGAAGAATTGGTTGACCGCTTCTATGACTTGATGGCCTTAGAAGAGCCCTTCTCAGAATTGCGGGCCATGCATTCGGAAGATCTATCAAACTCGCGAGAAAAGCTGAAGCTCTTCTTATCGGGTTGGATGGGAGGCCCAGATATCTATTCCCCCAAGTATGGTCACCCAATGCTTCGGGCCAGGCATCTACCCTTCAAGATTGGTCTTAAGGAACGCAATCAATGGCTGGCATGCATGTATCGTGCGATGGAAGATTGCGGTATTGATGGCCAGATCGGCGCTCAACTGGAAGAGTCTTTCTTCAATACAGCCGACTGGATGAGAAACCAGCCTAACTAAAACACTAATTGGTTTGGTATGAAATCTCTAGATTGATTGAGCGCAAGCAAAACCACTAGCCCAGGCCCACTGGAAGTTATGGCCCCCAAGGTGCCCGGTGACATCAACGCACTCGCCAATGAAATACAAACCAGATTGGTTTCGAGCCATCATGGTTTGTCCATCCAACTCTTTGGTGTCGACGCCACCCAACATCACTTCAGCCTTTTTCCAGCCTAGCGTTCCTGCGGGCTTTACCGACCAATTCGTGATGAGCTCTTTGAGGGCTTGACGATCTTTTTTAGAAACCTCAGCCCACTTTTTGCCTAAGAGATTTTTTTGCTCAGCAAATGCTTTTGCTAAACGTAGTGGCATCACCGAGGCCAAGATATTTTCAGTCAGTTTGAGGCGGTTATCTTCGTTATCAAACAGCTCATCGCAGGTAAATCGTCCATTGGCTTCAACTGCACCCAACCAATCAACATGAATGGCCTCACCCTCAGCCCAATAGCTGCTGGCCTGCAGGACTGCGGGGCCTGAAAGCCCTTTGTGCGTTAAGAGTAGGTCCTCATTAAAGCGACAAGCGCCATAACGATTGCCCTTCGATCCAGAGGCAATGCGCACTGGCAAGCTCAGACCAGACAACTCAATCAGATTATCGAACTCACCAGAAGTAAATGACAACGGCACCAATGCAGGACGTGGATCAACCACCTTTAATCCGAATTGCTTAGCAATATCCAAGGAATAAGCCGTTGCACCAATTGCGGGAACCGGTAAGCCGCCCGTTGCCATCACGATAGATTTTGATCGTTCAGTGCCAGCACTAGTCCTTACAATCCATGCGCCGGCTTCATTGGATATTGACTCCACCGTAATTGGGTGACAAATATCAACATGCCCCTTATCGCACTCCCCCAGCAACATCTCGATAATCTGCTTGGCAGAGTCATCGCAGAATAGCTGTCCTTGATGTTTCTCGTGATAAGCAATGCGATAAGACTGGACTAGCTTAATGAATTCTTTTGCGGGGTAACGAGCTAAAGCGCTTTTTACAAAGTTTGGATTTAAAGAGAGAAAATTAGCTGGGCTACTATGCAGATTGGTGAAGTTACATCGCCCCCCGCCACTGATGCGAATTTTTTCACATAAGACGTCAGCATGATCCAGCACTAATACTTTTTTACCGAGCTGACCAGCAACACCCGCACAAAATAATCCAGCTGCACCACCACCGATAATGATGGTATCCCAAGATTTAGTCATAACTTACTTAAAGCGCTCAATGACTTCGGACGGAAGCTTGAGTTTTTGCATATGCAATCGGGTATAGGCTTGACGGAAATTCTTGGTCATGGAGATCATGACAGATGCTGTCCAAGCAAACGCAAACATACCTGAGAAGGCAATAATGACCGCTAGCATCTTCCAGCCACTTGGCAGGAGGTCATCCATAAAGCCCATTGCGGTATAGGTGCTACCCGCAAATAAAATACTCTCTCCCAAATTCGGCAGAAGATTAAAGGCTCTTAGGGAAATTCCCCAGAGAATGATCTCAAAAATATGGATTAGAAATAAACACAACACGCTGACATAAAACACAAAAGCTACAGAAGAGTATTTATGCTCTGAAAGATATAGAAATGACTTCACCTCATAGCGCTTAGCAATCTGGAGCAAGGCCAAGCCATGCACCAGCATCACAACGAGAAGCATGGCAATACCAAACAAATAGGCTGGTAGATCCAGTTCGGAAGTGAGGGTGACGGTATTAGAGATAGCCATGGTGTGAGGGCCTATTTTACAGTTCTCGGGCAGATTTAGGCCAATTGATACCAGTCGCGGATCACCGTCCAAGCCTCTGGGGCGGTTTCTACAAAGTGGATTAAATTCATATCTACCTGGTCTATTACCCCATAGCTAAGCATCTGATTGAAGCTAATAACCTCTTGCCAGAATGTCTTTCCAACCAAAATGATTGGAAAGCGCTCTACCTTTTTGGTTTGCATCAAGGTTAAAACCTCAAACAACTCATCAAACGAGCCAAAGCCTCCTGGATAGGCAACTATCGCTCTCGCCCTGAGCATGAAATGCATTTTGCGGATAGCAAAATAGTGGAAGCGAAAACTCAAACCAGGCGTGAGATAGGGATTCGGCTGCTGCTCTCGCGGCAAACTGATATTAAAACCAATGCTCTGATCCCCAGCTTCAAAAGCACCGCGATTGGCAGCCTCCATAATTCCGGGGCCACCACCAGTAGCAATATGTAATTTATTTCGATCTTCAGATTGAGTGGCGTTATAACCCGCAACGATTGCTCCGAATTCTCTTGCGGAATCGTAGTACTTGCAGTGAAGCAATGCTTGTTTAGCCTCAGCTATGGCTTCTGGTGTTTTCGCATTCTTTTCTAACTCTTGCGCTTTTTCAGAGCTTACAAAGCGAGTTGAGCCAAAGACAGTGATCGTATGCTCAATGCCACGCTCATGTAAGAGTATTTCTGGCTTTAATAACTCCAACTGAAAGCGCAGACCTAAAGTTTCACGGCGAGATAAAAAGGCCTGATCATCAAAGGCAAATCGATAGGAGTCTTCAGAATTATCTTCCGCCATTTGGCTCTGATGAAGATTTAGAAAATCAGTAATTGTTTGAGAGTTATTTACGGGGAGATTTGGGCTCATATTTGCACCTTTGTTCCAAGCTTTAAAAATGGTCTACTTTGAATCTTGCCCATTATCGTTAAGCGGGTGATGCCGTGGGACGGGGCTTCAGAATCAGTATTACTACCTAGAATATTGCATTAATTTGGCATCTAGGGGCTTATTCGGATATACCAACAACGCTTCAGGCGTTAATATTAGAAGATATTAACCAAACCGAAGGAAATGCAATGAGCAACCGTTCAATCATCATCATGGTACTAGTATTAATTTCTGCTACAGCCTATTTACTCATCAAAGGCGATGGCGACGTTGATATGGGTGGCGAGAAGCATGGTGCTGAAGCTGCTCACATGGAAGATGCAAAGAAAGATGCCCCTGCAGCTCCAGTTGCTCCTGCAGCAGCGCCAGCAGCTGACGCTAAGAAGTAATCTCTCCTCGAGAAAAATAAGCCGCGGTTCGCCGCGGTTTTTTTATATCTTTTTTATTCACCCTCTTTTGCTAAGAACCTCTAAATCCATTGGAGAAGTAATGCTCCTCTGCCAGGTTCAGAGCGCTAAAGTAGCGGATTAAATATTAGCAAACATAGGTATGTAAGCGCTCTGGAATGATGACATTCTTCCACTCAAGCTCTTCCCGAATGGATTGAGCCAAGACAGCGGAAGCCTCTGGCTCTCCATGAACTACAAACACGGATTGCGGTGCAGATTGAAAACCCTGCAACCAATCCAACAGTCCAGCCTGATCTGCATGGGCTGATAATCCTCCAATTGTATGAATCGAAGCGCGAACCACAATCTCTTCACCAAAGAGGCGCACCTTAGCCGCCTTATCCACCAAGCGACGACCTAAGCTGCCATAAGCCTGAAATCCAGTAATCACAATTGCATTTTGTGCGCGCGGCAAATTAGCCTGCAGATGATGAACAATGCGCCCTGCGTCACACATACCGCTCGCTGAAATAATAATCGCCCCGCCCTTAACCTTATTCAAAGCCTTGGATTCTTCTACATCTGCTATAAATCTCAGATCCACCGCACCTGGGTTCTTTTTGAACCACTCAAAAGTTGACTGTGACTCTTTGTCTAACTGCGAAAAGAAATGCTGAGTCAAATGGGTGGCGGCGGTTGCCATTGGAGAGTCAACCCAGATACTGAGATGAGGCAATAAATTGCGCTTCACCAAATCAATCAGTAAAAATAAAATCTCTTGTGTGCGACCCACAGCAAATGCAGGGATCACAATATTGCCATGCGCACTCAAGGTGCTAGTTACGACATCAATTAATTCAGACTCGGTATCCGCTAAAGTTTTATGCAGTCGATCGCCATAGGTTGACTCCACTACCACTACATCTGCCTGCTCAATCCTAGTGGGATCGGGCATCAATAACTTACCCTTCATACCAATATCCCCAGAGAAAACACAGCGCTTTTTCTTGGCATGGTCTTCGCTAATATCGATCACGGCAATTGCCGACCCCAGAATATGGCCTGCGTTCAGAAACTCGAGATTAATACCTTGGCCAAGTTCTAATGTTTTTCCATAAGCAAGTATTTGGCATTGGGTAAGGGTAAGCTCAGCCTCCTCCATGGAGTACAAGGCCACTGGTAACTCACCGCGCCACTTACCCGCCTTTTGTCTACGCTCTGCCCGCTCTACATCCGAGTGCTGCAAATGCGCGCTATCGGGCAGCATAATTTTTAACAACTCAAATGTCGCCTCAGTGCAATAAATGGGGCCAGTGAAACCTTGGGCGCAGAGTCTGGGCAATAAACCACTATGGTCAATATGCGCATGCGTTAGGACGACGAAATCAATTTCCTTAGGAGGAAATGGTAAGGGCTCTAGATTCTTTGCGGTGGCCTCGCGCCCACCCTGAAACATCCCAAAGTCCACCATGAAGCGAACTTCACGCCCACCCACAAGGGCCTCAACAGAATGCCTTGAACCAGTAACCTCACCTGCAGCACCAAGAAATTGTATTTTCATTCTTAAAGGATACTCCCGATAAAATCCATTGTTAAGTCAGTCATTAGAGCGATACTATTCGAATGAATCCACCCACCGAACTGAGATCTCTCGAGTTAATCACTCGTCTTAAGCGAGCGCCCTCAGAGCATAAGGGGAATGCTGGCAAGGTGCTGCTAGTTGGTGGCGCACCTGGCATGGCTGGCGCCCTGATGCTATCTGGTAGCGCGGCACTTCACTTAGGAGCCGGCTGGACCATTCTGGAAATGCTCGATCCAACAGCTGCTCATGCCATGCCAGAACAGGCCGAGCTCATGGTTCGCTTAGCTAGCTTCAATGCCCAAGAACAATTAGAGGCTACCGCACCTGATGTGATTGCGATTGGACCAGGCTTAGGTTTTTCTGAGCTAGCTCGAGATTGGCTGGTAGCTGCACTGCGATATCCAAAAGTTCCCCTAGTCATCGATGCCGATGCACTCAATTTAATGGCTGATACCCCTGAATATTTAGATCTACTGAAGGAGCGAAATATAGCGCTTCCTGGTATGAGTATTCTGACCCCACACCCTGGTGAAGCCGCAAATCTTCTCAATACGACGGCTTCGGATGTACAAGCAAACCGCCTTGATGCGCTATCTGAGTTAGTGAGGCTCACCAACTCCATTGTTGTTCTCAAAGGCCAACATACGCTCATTGCCTCCCCTACTCATTTAGCAGTGCAATGCGCTGAAGGTAATCCCGGCATGGCCGTCGGCGGAATGGGCGACGTGTTAACCGGCACTATTGCAGCGATCGCTGCACAAGGACTGCATCACAATCTCAATCTGTGGGAAGCGGGCTGTATTGGGGTACAGCTCCATGCATCCGCTGCAGATAGTTTGGTAGCCAAGCAAATTGGTCCGATTGGGCTCACTCCATCAGAGGTCATTTTGGAGATGCGGAGTCTTCTAAATAAGCTGTTATAAAACAGCATGCAATCAGCTAGCGGAATTCTGCAACATCGTCGTTATGTGTACGGCCTCTTTATGGCCGGCTTGGGCTCAGTCCTGTTTTCCGGGAAAGCTATTCTGATCAAGCTTGCATTTGGCTATGGCGCAAATGCAGAGACTTTAATTGCCTTGCGGATGCTGATGGCCCTTCCCCTTTTTTGGGGGATCTATTGGTGGCAAGCACGTAGGCAGGCCATGAGCCCGCTATCCCGTAGGGATAAGGTAAAGATATTTGCCCTGGGATTTATGGGCTACTTTCTCTCAAGCTATCTAGACTTTCTGGGGCTGCAATATATTTCCGTTGGCTTAGAGCGAATTGTTCTTTACCTCACTCCAACCATCGTCTTATTGATTTCTTATTTTGTATTGAATAAATCCATTAGTCGCTTGCAATGGTATGCACTGATTGTTGGGTATCTTGGTGTGATTGTGGTGTTCGTTCAGGATGCCAGCTCTACTGGTTCTTTGGCTGTACTTGGCATGTTGCTAGTCTTTGCTAGCGCATGCTCATACGCAATTTACATGATTGGCTCCGGAGAAATGGTGAAGCGTGTGGGTAGCGTACGCTTAGTGGTCTACGCCAGTTCTGCATCTGCGCTTCTGAGTGTTATTCAAATTCTGATTTACGATCCCGCGGCTGTATTTGTACAGGTGCATCAGATCTATTGGCTCAGCCTACTCAATGCCAGTCTGTGCACTGTCATTCCAATGCTGTTAATCATGATTGCGATCAATCGCATCGGCTCACCCCTCGTTGCGCAAGCCGGAATACTGGGTCCCGTCTCAACACTGTTTATGGGCTGGCTCGTGTTATCCGAACCAATTACCTGGATTCAGGTTGGAGGAATGAGTTTGGTGATGGGAGCGATGTGGCTGCTGGTACGCAACAATGCGCCAGAAAAGCAAAAGGGGTTGAATTCCACAAAGCCCTTAGACCTTGAGGGATCCGACCCCCTAACTTAATTACTACGAATTTATTGCTGAGGAGCTGCTGCAGGCTCTTGTGCTGCTTTTGCTTTTTTCTTGGCTTTTTTCTTAGCTTTTTTCTCTGCTTTTTTATCTTTCTTGGCCTGCTTCTTAGACTTCTTAGCGGCCTTCTCTGGCTGAGCTGCAGGTGCTGGAGTAGCAGGCACTGCTGCAGGAGCCGCCGCTGGAGCAGGAGCTGGCGCTGGATCAGCTGCCATCACAGTTAGCGGTGATAAACCAATAGAGGCGGAAATGAGTGTGGCCAAAGTGAGTTTTGCAAAGCGAGTATTCATTTAAGACTCCATAAGGTTTGTGGATAATTTGATAATACTCAATTATTTGCCATTAATGCTTCATTTAACCAAGGCGTCCGCATGAACTCTTTTCCCGCTGATATCTATACAGAGCCCCAGGGATACTCAATTAACACCCTAGAAAACCTAGGTCCCCTTACCCGCCTTGCTGGGATCTGGGAAGGTCAACGGGGCTTGGACATTAAGCCCAAGGCCGAAGGTCCAAAGAAACAGGTTTATACCGAGCGTATTGAGATGCAGCCAATTGATCCGCAAACCAATGGGCCGCAGTTATTTTATGGCTTGCGCTATCACCTACACATCACCAAGCCAGAACAAGTCAAAACCTATCATGATCAAGTTGGCTATTGGCTTTGGGAGCCTGCGACCGGATCCATTGTTCATACCCTCACGATTCCTCGCGGCATGATCACGATGGCAACAGGTAAAGCCTCTGCTACCGCAACCCAATTTGAATGCGTTGCCAAAATCGATGATCCAACTGCTGGGATTTCTTCAAGCCCTTTCTTGGACTATGCATTTAAAACCATTGAGTACCGCATCATGGTAACCATATTGGAAGATGGCACTTGGTCTTACGAGCAAGACACAGTGATGATGATCAAAGGCCAGGATGCGCCCTTTCACCATCTCGATACCAATGTATTAACGAAGGTTGGAGAAGCAACCCCCAATCCTCTCGCGCTTGAGGCAATGAAAAAGCCGTCCTAAGACGGCTTTCTAATTACTCTTGTTTCTTACTCTTTTTTGCCGCTTAAGCTGGCTGCGCTTCAGTCTCAGTAATCTTTTCAAGAGCCGCTGCAAGATGACCAACAGTGCGATCAACATGAGCCAACTTCTCTAGACCAAATAAACCAATTCGGAAAGTGCGGAAGTCTGGGCGCTCATCACACTGCAGCGGTACACCAGCAGCAGTTTGCAAACCCAGCGCAATAAATTTCTTACCCGATTGAATTTCTGGATCCTTGGTGTAGCTCACTACCACGCCAGGAGACTGAAAGCCTTTTGCTGAAACCGAGTGATAGCCATTCGATACCAATAAAGCGCGAACCTTGTCACCTAACTCCTGTTGCTTCGCTTTCAGTGCGGCAAAGCCCAAGGCCTGAGTTTCTTTCATTACATTGCGCAAGATTTTGAGTGCATCCGTTGGCATGGTGGTGTGATACACGTGACCACCCTTTTCATAGGCTTCCATAATTTGGAGCCACTTCTTGAGGTCCATTGAGAAGCTGCTGCTTTGAGTGGATTCAATACGCTCGCGTGCTCTGTCGCCCATTGCAATCAAAGCGCAGCAAGGTGAACTGCTCCAGCCTTTTTGAGGTGCAGTAATCACCACGTCAACATTGCAAGCCTTCATATCGACCCACATTGCGCCTGAAGCGATGCAATCGAGCACAAACAAACCATTGACTGAACGAACAGCTTCACCAACTGCTTTGAGGTAGTCGTCCGGCAAAATAATTCCGGCAGAAGTTTCTACGTGAGGAGCGAAAACAACTGCTGGCTTTTCTTTCTTAATGAAGGCTACTACTTCTTCAATCGGCGCCGGAGCAAAAACACCCTGCGCAGTATCTTCTAACTGCTTACCTTTGATGACAGTAACGTCCTGAGTAATATTGGCCAGATCAAAAATCTGAGTCCAACGATAACTAAACCAACCGTTGCGTAATACAAGGCATTTTTCATTGTTAGCAAATTGGCGGGCAACTGCTTCCATACCGAAAGTGCCGCTACCCGGAACGATGACAGCCGAGCTAGCGTTATAAGCATCCTTCAGGACACTAGAAATATCCACCATGACTTTTTTGAATTCTTCAGACATGTGGTTCAGCGAGCGGTCTGTGTAAACAACCGAAAACTCTAATAAACCGTCCGGATCAACGTTTGGGAGTAAGCCTGGCATAGTAATTTCCTAGTAAATCGTGTGATTAGCCCTAAATGATACTGATTTAGCGCTGTTTGGGTACTCAGCCTCTGAAAACGGGCTTTTTAAGCAAATGAGGCGGGTTAGATGCCTTTTTTAGCCGTAGAGGAGACCAGTATTCCGATAACAATCAGGGCAAAAGCAAGGCCATGAAAAAGCTGGGGTGGATCGCCCAAAATAGCCGCTGAGAGTAATGCGGTGAATAAGGGAATGAGATTGGCAAAGAATGCCGCTACGGTTGGGCCGGCACCATTGACCCCCAAGCCCCAGCATCGATAAGCAATTAATGATGGTCCGATTGCTACAAAAATGATCAATGCCCCAGTCCAGTAATTAAGATCAATAAAGGCATGTCCCGTGGCAATCTCCGCACCCTCGAATAACATCGTCCACATAAAACCAATGAAGACCTGAGCCATTAAAAACTCAGCCCATGGCCATTGCCGCTCAGTGCTCTCCCCTGGGCGACTAATCATCCAGCTATAGAAAGCCCAAAGAATCGTGGCCAACATAATGAGTAAATCACCCATTACTACTTCCATGCTCAGCAAGCTAGTAGGTTCGCCACGCGTTAGGACAACAGTGACACCCACTAAAGAAACAACTGCACCTACCATCTGCAACAGCGTTGGCCTCACCTTATAAAAGACGGCGCCGATAAAGAGCATCCAAATCGGCATGCTGGCACCGATGAGCGTGACATTAATTGCGGTTGAGGTTTGTAAGGCAAGATAAAGCAACACGTTATAGCTACCCACACCCAAAAGGCCCAAGACCAAGAAGCGGCCTTTGTTTTGCCAGAGGGCGCTGCTCGGCTTGAACACTTTCCAACCTAAAGGGAGCAATATGAGAGCCGCCAGCCCCCACCGAACTGCACTTAAGGTGATTGGAGAAATACTTCCCACCAATACCCGCCCAGAGATCGCATTACCCGCCCAAAGCAAAGTAGCTAGCGTTAAATAAAAGACGGTCGACAGGGGAATTTGAGGCATTCAGATGGATTTAGGTGAATAAATGGGTATTTTGAGCCCCAAGAAGGGCTTTGCCTACGCATTGTAGAAACAAATTGCCTGGTATTGCTAAGATAGAGCTTAAATTAGCGCCAGACATCTGGCATTGGCAATATACAAAGGGGTTTTAGTGGCAATCATCACCAATATTGAAGATTTACGAGTTCTGCATCAAAAACGCACCCCTAAGATGTTCTATGACTATGCAGACTCCGGGTCATGGACTGAATCTACCTACCGAGCCAACGAATCCGATTTTCAGAAGATCAAACTGCGCCAGCGCGTTGCTGTAAATATGACCAACCGCACCACCAAAACAACCATGGTGGGTCAAGAGGTTGCAATGCCGGTAGCACTTGCGCCAACTGGTTTAACTGGCATGCAACACGCCGACGGTGAAATTTTGGCTGCCCGTGCAGCAGAAAAGTTTGGCGTTCCCTTCTGTTTATCCACTATGAGCATTTGCTCGATTGAAGATGTGGCAGAACGCACCACGAAACCGTTTTGGTTTCAGCTCTATGTCATGAAAGACCGTGGCTTTATTGAGCGTCTCATTGAACGCGCCAAAGCTGCCAAATGCTCTGCTCTAGTTCTTACTTTAGATTTGCAAATCTTAGGTCAGCGTCATAAAGATTTAAAAAATGGTCTATCTGCACCTCCTAAGCTAACCATTGCCAATATGATCAACATGATGACCAAGCCACGTTGGTGCATGGGCATGGCAATGACTCCTCGCAGAACCTTTCGCAATATTGTTGGTCACGCCACTGGTGTTGGCAATATGTCATCCCTCTCCTCTTGGACTGCTGAACAGTTTGATCCAGGCCTGAGTTGGGATGATGTGGAGTGGATCAAAAAACTCTGGGGTGGTAAGTTAATTATTAAAGGCATCCTGGATGAAGAGGATGCTCGCTTTGCTGCAAACTCTGGTGCAGATGCCTTAATTGTTTCCAATCATGGTGGTCGTCAATTAGATGGTGCCATCTCCAGCATCAAAGCTTTGCCTGGGATCGTCAATGCGGTTGGTAAAGATATTGAAGTTTGGATGGATGGCGGCATCCGGTCTGGACAAGACGTATTGAAAGCTTGGGCACTTGGTGCACGCGGTACGATGATTGGCCGCCCTTTCCTCTATGGCTTGGGTGCCATGGGCGAAGCTGGTGTTACCAAATGCCTTGAAATTATTCACAATGAATTGGATATCACGATGGCGTTTACAGGGCACCGTGACATTCAGAATGTGACTAAAGATATTTTGTATCCAGGAACTTTTTAATATTTCATACTTAGCCAACTCCCCTGAATTAGTATTTGCTATTTCCGCTGCAGCCCTTTCGGGCTCAGTGTGGTTTGGTAATGCCATCCTGAGTAAGTACCGCACCAAGGACACCGAGACCTCTACAGATTTAGGAATCATCCAGACCGCCACACTCACTCTGCTTGGTTTAATCATTGGTTTCACCTTCTCCATGGCCATTGCTCGATATGACTTAAGGCAGACTTATGAAGAGGCCGAAGCAAATGCCATTGGTACTGAGTTTTTAAGGGCGGATCTTTTGCCCAGCAAAACTGCAGAGTCCATCAAAGGATTGCTCAACGAATACTTGGATCAGCGTATCTTGTTCTACTCCAAGCAAGATCATGAGACTGCTAAGCAAATTACACAGCGTACGATTGCACTAGAAAACGCCATGTGGAATGAGCTACTCCCTGCTGCAAGAACACAATCAACCCCCACCATTGCTCTAGTGATTTCCGGCATGAATGATGTGATTAACTCGCAAGGCTACACTCAGGCTGCGTGGTGGAATCGCATCCCAACAGCTGCCTGGTGGCTAATGGCAGCAATCGCAATTGGTGCCAATATGTTGGTAGGCTTTGGCGCAAGAAACTTTAAGCGCAATGTTGGCCTGTTTATGATTTTTCCAATGATGATTGCCATCTCTTTCTTTTTGATTGCAGATATTGATAGTCCTCGTGGTGGCGTGATTCGCATCGATCCACGAAATTTGATTGATTTAAAACACAATATGAACACCGCGCATAGCTCGGCAGTCACCACAGGCGGTAAAAAATGAAGCGTGTTGTAGATGTATATAAAGATAGAGGCCGTGAATTGGTATGGACTTACGTTATTCACCTTGGCAATATTGAATTTCATCCAGCTCAAATTGATTTTGAGCAAGAGGCTCTTAGACTTTCTCAGATTGATAAGCGCGGAGCCCCAAATGAGCTGAGCGCTAGAGCCAGGCTTTCCGTTAGATAATTTTTACTTGAATTCCGATATATGAAACCCTTAACTAAAAAAGCCAAGATGGCTATTGGCTGGACTATCCTCATGACAGTCATCGGTACTGCCATGTTGCATCAATGGCAATTCTTCGCCATGGGTTGCGCATCAATTGCACTACTACTCGTTGCGAACCACTACGATCTATTGAAAGATCCTGAAGACAAAAAATAAGACCCCTATCTTTCGATAGAGGCCTTATCAATATTTTTGTAGATTAGAGCGTTGGGTAGTCGGTATACCCTACCTCCGCCCCGCCGTAGAACGTTGCACGGTTGTAAGCATTGAGTGCCGCACCTTGCTCGAAGCGCTCAGCTAAATCCGGGTTAGAAATATACAAACGACCATAAGCCACTGCATCAGCTAAACCGGCCTCAAGAACAGCCTCTCCCATGGCTTGGTCATATCCACCAGCACTAATAAATTTGCCTTTGTATGCATTTCGGAAAATCTCTGAAGTGATTGGGGCGCCCGCATCAATCTGATCATTACCGCCCGCAGTCGTTGAGCGCGGCTCAATCATGTGCACATAGGACAACTGGTAACCATTGAGCTTTTGAATTACGGCATTAAACAAAGCGATAGGATCACTATCAGCCATATCGTTAAAACTACCGTAAGGCGATAGGCGCACACCGATACGCTCGCTTGGGAATACCTTCGCAACCGACTCAATCACATCACCTAATAGGCGCACACGGTTTTCGATAGAGCCACCATACTCATCGGTGCGTTGATTGGTTTTATCTTGTAAAAATTGATCAAGCAAATAACCATTTGCAGAGTGAATTTCTACACCATCAAAACCTGCTGCTTTTGCATTAGCTGCAGCCAATTCAAAAGCCTTTAACAGGCGTGCAATGTCTTCGGTCGTCATTGCTTTAGGGGTTTCATAGTCATGTAACTTCCAATCAGCGCCGTAGGTTTGACCAGCGGGTGCAATAGCGGAAGGTGCTTCAGGAGCACCCTGCTCAGGATGCAATGAGGAATGAGAAATGCGGCCTACATGCCAGAGTTGAGCAACCATCTTGCCACCCTTGGCGTGAACAGCATTCACAATTTCTTTCCACGCAGCAGTTTGCTCAGCAGAATAAATTCCGGGGGTGCCTGGATAGCCTTTTCCGATTGGAGAAATTTGCGTTGCCTCGCTAATGATGAGGCCAGCACTTGCTCTTTGCTCATAATATGTTTTTGCCAAGGGGTTTGGCACATCCCCATCGATAGCGCGCATTCTAGTTAGCGGTGCCATCACCAAGCGATTCTTTAACTCAATAGAGCCAAGCTTGACGGGGGTAAACATGATTTCTTTTCCGGACATGAGACTCTTTCTTTTTTACTGATAAATTATTTAATGATGGACTGTAGCAAGAATGGGGCATTCCTGCTGAGTCTAGCTTAATCCTTGCGTAAGCCCTTCACAGCACCACGACCGCTCTTGGCGCCCTTCTTGAATCTTTCTTGAATGCAATCACAGAATGCTTGGAACTCTTCCACGTGAGCGGTAGAGGAACGGGCTACTAAGGCAATCACTCGCTTAGGCGCTGGAGGTGCTAATGGACGAGCTTCTAAGCTAGTACCATTTAACAAGCCACCTCTTACCGCCATCTCTGGCAGTAATGCAATTCCCATTCCGGAGTCCACCATTTGTAGCAACGTGAGCAAGCTCGTGGCTTCCATGCCATCCGCTTTGCGAATATCAGAGCGCTTGCAAGCTTGCAACGTGTGTTCGCGCAAACAGTGGCCCTCTTCTAACAGCAGCAGCCTCTCCGCCATTTTTGCCGGTAGGTGAATTTCCTTACCCTTGAGGGCTGGGTCATCCTCTCTGGCAACCAACCAAAACTCGTCATCAAATAATTCTTTTACCAGTAAACCCGAGGTCTCATATGGCAACGCAATCAGAATGAAATCCAATTGATGCTCAGCCAATCTAGTTAAGAGATTGGCGGTCAGGTCCTCACGCAAGGCAATTTTTAAACTCGGAAAACGGGTCCGAATATCCGGCATCACATTTGGAAGTAAGAATGGTGCAATGGTTGGGATTACACCAAGGCGAATAGTCCCAGCCATAGGCTTACCTGCAGCATCTGCGTATTCCACTAAATCTTGGGACGAAGCTAGGATCGTCTTCGCCCTCTCCAGAATCTCGAGGCCAATGGGGGTAATCGCTACATTTTGACGGTCTCGCTCCACTAGGCGGATGCCCAAGCCGTCCTCAAGCTCTTTTAAGCCCGCACTCAAGGTAGATTGGCCTACGAAGCAGACTTCTGCTGCTCGGGTGAAATTAAGCTCTTGAGCAATTGCCACAAAATAGCGAAGCTGACGTAATGAAGGTAGAGCAGCCATAATTTGTAGATGTTCCTATAATCAATTTATTAGATAAATAATATCATTTCTATTCACCCTATAAATCATTACCTGACTTACAACTGAATTTGAAATTAAATTTAAACTGCTTGTAATCTCTTTTAGCAAGGAATCCCTATGAAAACTTGGCAATGTATCGTGTGCGGCTTTAACTATGACGAAGCAAAAGGTTTGCCTGAAGAAGGGATTCCCCCTGGCACCGCGTGGGCCGACATTCCTGATGATTGGGAGTGCCCTGACTGCGGCGTAGCTAAGTCTGATTTTGAAATGGTTCAGACATCGTAATTACTCAAAGCTTCAGCTGCTTTGAAGTACATCAATTAACGTAATACAGCTTATCAATAGGAAACTCTGCCTTGGATCATCAGAACAATTTATCTCAATCGGGCATTGTCATTATCGGCAGTGGTTTAGCTGGGTTTACCGTTATTCGCGAGCTTCGTAAGCTAGATAAAGCTATCCCCGTGACTTTAGTGACTCGGGAGCCAGGCTACTTCTATTCAAAGCCTATGCTCTCAACTGCCCTTGCCAGCAATAAATCAGCAGAGCAATTGGTTTCCACAAATGCTGAAGGCATGGCAGCTCAACTAGAAATGACGATTGTGAGTGATGCTAATGTCACTGCAATTGATACTGCCGCACAGACAATTACCACTTCCAAAGGGAGTATTCCTTACTGGAAGCTAGTGCTTGGATTGGGCGCAGATCAAATCCGCCTACCTTTACAAGGTAATGCGGCCAATGAAGTCATCACCGTTAACGATCTAGAGGAATATGCCCAATTTCGTAAAACGATTGAAGGTAAAAAACGCATTGCCATTTTAGGGGCGGGATTAATTGGCTGTGAGTTTGCCAACGATCTGGTCTTGGGGTCCTATGAAATTGATGTGATTGACTTGGCACCGCAAGCTTTGGGTCGACTCCTTCCCGAGGCTGCAGCACTAGCTTTGCAAGAGAAGCTTAGTGAAGCTGGTGTGCGCTGGCACTTTGCTACTACCGTGCAATCGATCGATCGCAATGCCGACTCACTGACAATCACCTTAGCCAATGGATCAACCATTACTAGCGATGTATTTCTATCGGCCGTTGGTTTGAAGCCGCGACTGGATTTAGCTAAGGCTGCTGGAATTGCCACAGGCACGGGTATTACTGTTAATCGCCAATTAGAAACTAGCGCTAAAAATGTATTTGCTATTGGTGACTGCGCTGAAGTAGATGGTTTGGTTTTGCCTTATGTCATGCCTATCATGCAGGCAGCACGGGCTTTGGCACCAAGCCTACTTGGACAGGCAGCTGCCCTGACCTACCCTGCTATGCCAGTGATGGTGAAGACCCCTTCACTACCGACTATTGTTTCGCCACCAGCAAAGGGTGCGGTTGGCGATTGGAAGATTATTACAGTGGAAGGCGGCCTTGAAGCCCGCTTTGAATCAAGCGATGGAAAATTGCTTGGCTTTGCTTTACTTGGGTCTGCGACAGCCCAACGCGGCGCTCTCACAAAAGAATTGCCCCCAATATTGCAATAAAGACAAGTCTTCGTGGGCTATTCTCAATAATCCAAACTAGATTTAGCAATAAGAAAAGGCCCGCATCTGCGGGCCTTTTTCATCATCTACAGCGGTCTGTTTATGAAACGATTACAAACCAAGTTGAGTTATGTGATTGAGCAACCATCAAAAACAACATTGGTACAGAAAGCATTGTGTTCAGGCGTGAAGTCAACATCGCAACACGTGCTGACTTTGCTTTAACGTCCGGCTCAACCGCAACCATGCCTAGGGCACGTTTTTGATTTGGCCAAATAATGAACCAAACGTTAAAGGCCATTACCAAGGCAATCCACATACCTAAACCGATAGCGCGGAATGGAGCTTGCAAGGTAAACGCCTGATGAGCGTAACCATTCAAAACGGATAAGATCAAACCGCTAACAACGGTGAATAAGGCTGCCCAGCGGAACCAAAACAAGGCTGTTGGAGCGATTACTTTTCCAATCGCAGGCTTTTGCTCATCTGGGATTTTTGGCATGGAAGGAATCTGCACGAAATTGAAGTACCAAAGCAAGCCAATCCACATCACACCAACCATCACGTGAATCCAGCGGAACAAGAATGGCAATTCAATAGAGCTGAGGTTTGCACCTAATGCCAAAACAATTAAAACGAGGAGCACAAAACCAGCTAAAACTGTACGCCCTAATGAGGTAAAAATAGATGACATAAATACTTTCTAATAAAAATGAATATCTCAGGGGTAATTAAGCAAAATTCTTGCTAGCAAAATCCCAGTTCACTACATTCCAGAAGTTTTCTACGTACTTTGGACGAGCATTACGAGTATCAATGTAATAAGCGTGCTCCCAAACGTCACAAGTCATCAAAGCCTTGGCATCGGTAGTCAGTGGTGTAGCTGCATTGCTGGTTGAAACTAAATCAAGTGAGCCATCAGCCTTCTTAACCAACCAAGCCCAACCAGATCCAAAAGTACCTACTGCGCACTTTGCGAACTCTTCTTTAAACTTATCAAAAGAGCCCCACTTAGCATTAATGGCATCAGCCAATGGGCCAGTTGGAGCACCGCCGCCATTTGGCTTCATGCTATTCCAGTAAAAAGTATGGTTCCATACTTGAGCAGCGTTGTTGAAAACACCACCAGCAGATTTTTTAACGATCTCTTCTAGAGAAGCATTTTCGAACTCGGTACCTTTAATCAGATTATTTAAATTGGTTACGTATGTTTGGTGATGTTTGCCATAGTGAAACTCGAGAGTTTCTTTTGAGATAAATGGTGAAAGCGCATCTAGTGCGTAAGGTAATTGAGGTAATGTATGTTCCATCATTTTTTCCTTGTAAATCAAGTTAACAAATAGCTCTAGCAGCCATATTTGCACTAACTATAGACGATTCTGGTGATTTTGTTTGGGCGCTAGGCCGGGGGATTACCTTGAATCCCCCCTTACCAAGGATTACTGGGCTGTCCAGCCGCCATCCATGTTCCAGGCCACTCCGCGCACTTCGGAGGCATCGGGACCACATAGGAAAACGGCCAGTGCGGCTAATTGCTCTGGAGCCACGAATTCACCTGAAGGCTGCTTCTCAGAAACCAAGGCTTTTTTGGCCTCCTCATTGGAAATCCCATCGCGTTCTGCGCGGGCATCCACCTGCTTCTGAACCAGAGGGGTAAGGACCCAGCCTGGGCATATTGCATTACAGGTAATGCCGGATTTTGCATTCTCAAGGGCGGTTACTTTAGTTAATCCAACAATGCCATGCTTAGCAGCTACATAAGCGGATTTTTGGGTAGAGCCAACCAAACCATGTACTGAGGCAATATTAATAATGCGACCCCAATTACGCTTCTTCATTCCAGGCAAAGCATGGTGAGACGTATAGAACGCCGAGCTTAAGTTAATGGCAATGATCGATTCCCACTTATCAGATGGAAAGTCTTCAACGTTAGCCGTGTACTGAATGCCCGCGTTGTTTACTAATATATCGAGTGAGCCAAAGCGTTTTTCAGTTTGCTGAATCAAGTCTTCAATCTCAGCAGGCTTGCTCATGTCGGCACCGTGATAGTCAACCTCAACACCACAAGCTTTGATGGCAGCAATAGCAGCATCTTTCTCGCCAAAGCCATTCACCATAATATTGACGCCCTGCTTTGCCAATCCAATCGCCATTACTAGACCAATACCGCTAGTTGAGCCGGTGACCAAAGCTGTTTTACCTTTTAAATGAGACATGATTGTCCTCTCGGGATATTGACAAGAAAAATATAGGATACAACGGAAGAATTTAGATTAGATGGAGCCAATGCCCCAATTGATGCCAAACGCTGCTGGGCACCAGGGTTAACAGCCAGGTCATCGTGAGATAGCGCAGTAGCTTGCCAATAAACATATAAATTAGGCAAGGAACCCAAGGTAGTCTGAGCCACCCCGCAGCCAAACAAAGGGGGTCACCAAAGCCAGGCAACCACGACAAAATCAGCATCTTCGGTCCCCGCTCTTGCAGCCAGCGCTGCATTCTGCCGTTCGTAGGTCCTTTTAAGGATTCAAAGCTGTTTCGACTCAGTAGCCCAAGCCACCAATCGAACATACCCCCCAAGGTATTACCAATAGTGGCCACCATGATGGCGACCCAATATAGATGGGGGTTGACGGATACGTAACCAAAAAGTATTGGCTCAGATCCCACGGGCAGCAAGGTTGCTGAAATAAAGGCGCTGATAAATACTGCCGGCAAACCAACCGATGGCATCCCAAAGAAGTCAAAAAACTGACTCAGCATTTGCTCCATTAAGCAAAGACTCCAAGTGGGCTAGAAAGTAAGTTTGCGACCATTCCTCAAGTATGCCCCAATAGGCATTGAGATCAGCTATATAGGCGAAGCTGGGGTCCTTTTTGAGTTGCCCACACTTTTAGATTCTTGCTTAAACTGTAGGGATTCGTAAATTCGATAATCCTTTTTTATTGTTAGATCGCCAAATGAATCACCCTATCCCCAAGCCAGACCAATACCAAGATATGCGGGAAGCCTTGCGCGACCTTTGCGGCAGTTTTGACTCCGCTTATTGGCAAAAGGTAGATCATGAAAGAGCCTACCCAGAGGCCTTTGTTGATGCAATGGCACAGGCAGGTTGGCTGGCAGCTTTAATCCCGGAAGAATTCGGTGGCTCTGGCTTAGGCCTAGCTGAAGCCTCAGTCATCATGGAAGAGATTAATTTCTCAGGCGGTAATGCGGGTTCTTGTCACGGTCAGATGTACAACATGGGCACCTTATTACGCCATGGCTCTGATGCCCAGAAGAAGCTCTACCTCCCCAAAATCGCCACAGGCGAATTGCGTCTTCAGACCATGGCTGTCACTGAACCTACTACCGGCACCGATACCACCAAACTCAAAACTACTGCCGTCAAAAAGGGTGACAAGTATGTGGTCAATGGCCAGAAAGTTTGGATCTCCCGTATTCAGCATTCTGATTTAATGATTCTGCTGGCACGCACCACTCCTCTAGCAGAGGTAAAGAAAAAATCAGAAGGTATGTCGATTTTTATCGTTGATCTTAAGGATGCGATTGGTAAAGGTATGGCGATCCAGCCGATTGCCAATATGGTGAACCACGAAACCAACGAAGTCTTCTTTGACAACCTAGAAATTCCTGCTGAGAATTTGATCGGCGAAGAAGGCCAAGGGTTTAAATACATTCTTGATGGACTTAATGCTGAGCGCACACTGATCGCTGCCGAATGTATTGGCGACGCTTACTGGTTTGTAGATAAAGCACGTCGCTATGCAAATGAGCGCGTGGTATTTGATCGTCCGATTGGCAAGAACCAAGGCATTCAGTTTCCGATTGCGGATTCTTATATTGAAACAGAAGCAGCTAACCTGATGCGCTTTAAAGCCTGTGAGCTTTTTGATGCCAAGCAAGCGTGTGGCGCTGAATCCAATATGGCCAAGTACCTGGCTGCAAAAGCATCATGGGAGGCTGCTAACGTATGCCTGCAAACCCATGGTGGCTTTGGATTTGCCAATGAATACGATGTTGAGCGCAAGTTCCGAGAAACCCGCCTCTACCAAGTGGCGCCAATCTCAACCAACTTAATTTATTCCTATGTAGCTGAGCATGTCCTTGGACTCCCCCGCTCCTTCTAATTCTTTAGGCCTTTTCATTTATTCAGCTGGGTAAGTAATTACATGAGCATTCGCCCTTTAGATGGCATCACCGTGGTTTCCCTGGAGCATGCCATTGCCGCTCCTTTTTGTACGCGCCAATTAGCAGATTTAGGTGCACGTGTCATTAAGGTCGAGCGGCCTGGTGCTGGTGACTTCGCGCGTGCGTACGATGAACGCGTGAATGGCATGTCATCTCACTTCACCTGGGTGAATCGCTCCAAAGAAAGTTTGACCCTAGATCTCAAACAAGAATCTGCACTTACAGCACTCAAGACACTTCTAAAAACAGCTGACGTGCTAGTACAAAACTTGGCACCCGGTGCTGCAGCACGCATGGGACTGACTGCAGAACTCCTGCAGAAAGATAATCCAGGCTTAATTTTGTGCGACATCTCCGGCTATGGAAATAATGGGCCTTATCGCGATAAAAAAGCATATGACCTACTGATTCAAAGTGAGGCTGGATTCTTATCTGTTACTGGTACTCCAGACACTCCCAGCAAAGCAGGAAACTCCATTGCCGATATTGCCGCAGGCATGTATGCCTATACCAACGTTCTGGCAGCTCTTTTACAAAGAGGCAAAACAGGCAAGGGATCTACGATCGACGTATCCATGCTTGAATCACTCGGCGAATGGATGAGCTACCCGCTCTACTATGCTTATGAAGGCGCAACTCCCCCTCCTCGCAATGGCGCATCACATGCCACGATCTACCCTTATGGCCCGTTTAAAGCAGGTGATGGCGGCACTGTCATGTTGGGCCTCCAAAACGACCGTGAATGGGTTTTATTCTGCGAAGTGGTGCTCGGGAATCAGGCGCTTGCCAAAGATGAACGTTTTGATAAAAACTTCAAGCGCAATGAAAAGCGAGATGAACTACTCTCGATCATTGACGCCTGTTTTAGCAAACTAACAACCGAACAAGTGATTGCGAAATTAGATGAAGCTCAAATTGCTAACGCCCGTCTCAATGATATGCAGGGCTTATGGAATCACGAACAACTCAAAGCGCGTGATCGTTGGGTGCAAGTCGGTTCACCTGTGGGCCCTATTCCAGCCATGCTACCCCCAGGTAGCAATAGTAGCTTCGACTACCGCATCGATGAAATCCCATCAGTAGGCCAGCACACCAATGCAATCCTAGGTGGGCTTGGTATTACTGCGAGCGAAATTGAGGCCATGCGCGCGCAAGGGGCTATTTAAAGCAAGGGTGAAGTTAAGTGTGCCGCGTTCTCTAGCAAGACACGCCAACGTGGCCGCTTAGCCCAACTTACTGGATTCACCATATCTGATTGAGCCAAGTAGGAGTCAATCAAAGTCTCAAGCTTGGCGCAGAACTCATCGTTGTACACGATTAAGCTGATTTCAAAATTAAGACGCAAGCTGCGTTGATCAAAATTAACTGAACCAAATATTGCTACACGCTTATCTATTAATAAGCTCTTCGTATGTAATAGACCACCATGAAACTCAGCAATATTGACGCCAGCATTCATGAGGTCGGCGTAGAAGCTGCGGCTACTCCAGGCGACCAGTGTGGAATCATTTAATTTCGGAACAATGAGGGTGACATTCACTCCCCGACCCGCTGCAGCCATCAATGCCTGAATCAAGCCATCATCTGGACCAAAGTAAGGTGTCGTAATGGTGAGCTCTTTACGTGCATCCATGATTGCGGATAGCAGTACCTGATACAAGATATCGTCACGGTATACCGGACCAGAGGAAAACTCTTGAGCTAGCGCTCGACCCTCTGTTGGGTTTGCGGCTGGCGCTACATCATTGAAGTGTTTAATCTTCGGATTGTCTACACTCCAGTCAAATGAGAAGGTCAGTTCAAATTGAGATGCCACCGGACCCTCAATTCTGACCATCGCATCAACCCATTCACCAACCCCTGAGTCTTGCTTAAAGCTGCGCGGATCGACCATATTCATACTGCCAGTCCAAACGATGGCGTTATCAATCACAAATATTTTTCGATGCAGCCGAAGATCAGCGCGGCGAAATTGGAAACGGCCAATCTGAATTGGTAAGGCCTCAGTCACTTCAATTCCAGCATCTCTGAAACGTTTAGGCCAATTCGATTTAAACCAGTCCTTACTGCCTAAGGAATCTAATAGCACTTTACAAGCTACCCCACGCTTAGCGGCTGCAATTAAGGCCTCGCCAACACGATCAGCATCACCACCGAGAGCCCATATATAGAATTCCAAATGCAGCGTTGTTTTCGCTTGATTAATCTCATCAATAAATAGCTGCAAGATCTTTAGAGAACTCGTAAACAATTCAATCTTGTTACCAGCAATGACCGGCGAGCCATTATTCGACTCCGCCAATAGACTTAGCGCTCTACCCTCAATTGGCAGTAACTGCTTGTCAGCCTGGTAGTGCTGTCGCATATTTTCAGTGATGGCCGCATATTCTTTATCCATGCGAATAATTTTTCGGGTCAGCTTGCGACCAACTGGGCGCTCTCCAATAAGAATATAAAGGCTGATTCCCACCAGCGGAAAGAGGACGACGATCAGAAACCAGGCAATGGCAACGCCTACTGGCCTTCTTACGGAGATTAAGCGAAATCCAAACAGAATAACGATGATCGCGTGAACGATAGGAACCCAAATCAATGAAAATCCAAAAATAGATCCCAATAGAAAGTTCAATAGACTCATAAGATTTCCAGTTCCGCCGTAATACCTAGGTGATCAGATAATTTCAGCCATTCATACAAGACATTTGCAGAATGGATTTTTAGACCTCGCACATAAATCCGATCCATCGGAAGCATTGGCTTCACGCTAGGAAAGGTTTTTGCAGGAGAGCCGGTAAGAACCTCAAATACTTCATTAAAGCCGGCCGCTTGCATTGGAGCGCTCACGCGATTGCGCCAATCATTAAAGTCGCCCGCCACAATAGTTGGGCCGCCACCCGCAAGAGTATCAATGTAACGAATGATCTCATCTAATTGACGCTCTCGCCCTCTTTCAAATAGAGCCAGGTGCACACAGAAACAATGGATCGGTGTAGGCACATCCTCTAATTGAGTAATGCTATGAAGCAAACCACGCCGCTCAAATCGATAAGCAGAGATATCGTAGTTTTCACCCTTGTGCAATGGTCTTTTAGAAAGAATGGCATTGCCATGGTGGCCATCGGGATACTCGACATTTTTACCGTAGTGCCAATCATGCCAAAAATCTTCGGACAAAAAATGGGTTAACTCCATCAAGGGCCATTGACCAAATCGCCTGATTCGACCCCGATGCTCTTGTTGAAGTTCTTGCAAAAAAAGTAAATCAGGATGGTGGCTACGCATTTTTTGACGCAGCTCGTAGATGGTAGATTTTCTGTGCAAGGGAGATAAGCCCTTGTGCACATTCATCGTCATGACGCTAAAGCGACCTAAATGAACCTTGCTCATTAAAACTGTCCTGCAGCGCGTTGCCGTCTTACACGCGCCAAATAGATTTCACCCTCAACTAAGTCCTGGCATTGCATGCACTTATTGCAAATGGAGGCCTGCTCACGCAACTCATCAATGGAGTCGATCGGATGCTCATCGAGATATTCACGAAGATCAACATCGAGGACCTCATTACAGAGGCAAATGACTTCAGCCATGAGTTAAAAAAGGGAAATTGTTTGCATTTCTTCCATTTTGCCACCGCCTTGCTAGAATCAAGCCCATGTTTACGACCTTCCAAGATGCCTTCGGATTGCTTGCGCATTTAGATGCGGGGGTAATGGGCATCGTCCTCGTCTCGCTTCAGGTCAGCCTGACTGCGCTTCTTCTGGGCACCCTCATCGGACTCCCGCTAGGTGCACTGTTAGCAACAGAAGAATTTAAGGGCAAAAAGACAATTACAGTCACCTTAAATACCTTAATGGGCGTTCCAACGGTCATTGTTGGCGTAGTGGTCTATCTTTTACTCTCCCGCACGGGGCCATTAGGGGTGTGGGGATGGCTTTTTACACCCAAGGGCATGATCCTAGCCCAAACACTGCTGACAACCCCTCTCATTGCCGCTCTAAGCCGCCAAATCCTCGAGGATTCCTGGAGAATTCATCGGGATTCGTTTAGAGCGCTTCGACTTCCCAGGCTTTCTGCCCTGAAATGGCTTATTTGGGACTGCCGCTTCTCCCTGACGATTGCCGTCCTAGCGGGATTAGCCAGAGCGATATCTGAGGTGGGCGCAGTCATGATCGTGGGCGGTAATATTGACCGCTCTACTCGCACTATGACTACGGCAATCGCCCTGGAAACTAGCAAAGGGGATCTGCCCCTCGCCCTAGCTTTAGGCATTATTTTGCTCGGCATTGTATTGCTAGCTAACCTATTTACATTTGTAGTTCGCCAAATTGCAGAGCGTCGCTATGGTTAATAGTTTGGAACAATTTCAGCAGTTCATTGAGCTCAAAGGCGTCATTGTCAAAAGTGATGGTCGGATCATCTTGGACGTTCCTCATGCAGTCATTCCAGCGGATCGAATTTGCGCCTGCATTGGCCCTAATGGCGCCGGAAAGACGACGCTACTAAAGCTACTGGATGGCTTAATTAAGCCTGATTCAGGAACGGTAACTTATTCAACTGCAGGCATACGCTCATCACTAGTGCTCCACCACACACCAATGATCAAAGCCTCAGCAAGAACCAATCTTGCCATGGTCAAAGATTCAGATTCGTCTATTGATTCAATCCAGATTGATGCAGTTATTGAGCAGATCGGCTTAAGCCAGCTTGCGAACAGCCCCGCCCATAAACTGTCGGCAGGTGAAAGACAAAAGCTTTGCTTGGGTAGAGCCATTTTGCAAAAGCCGAATTTGGTTTTGTTAGACGAACCTACAGCCAACCTCGATCCCAATACGACGGAACAAGTTGAAGAAATGATTCGTCAATTTAAGCTTCAAGGCTCAGATGTGATCTTCACGTCTCATCAGCTTGCACAAGTGCAAAGGCTAGCGGAATACATCATCTTTATTGATCAGGGCCAGATAAAAGAAAAAGGACCCGTAGGTCCTTTCTTTGCTAATCCTCAAACACAAGCAGCTAAACGCTACTTACATCAAGAGTTACTCTCAGACTAATTACTTCGCTGCAGTTGGCGCCGCTGCAGTTGGTGCTGGAGCCGGAGCTGGAGCCGCCGCTGCAGTGCCTGGTGCAACAAATGGAGGTGGCGCAACACAGGCTGCTGGTGCCGGAGTACCAGAAACCCTATATTGATCAGCCACTTTGTTTTGAGCTTGGCATAACTTAAAACCATCAACCCTACCGGCGTAAGCAGTCTTTGCCTTTGCTAGATCGGCAGCCGCCTGAGCTTCAGGCGACAGCGGTGGTAGTGCAGCAAATGCAACTGAAGTTGCAAATGCACCGAGTGTGAAAGCAATGATTTTTTTCATGGCCATGTCCTTATTTTTTAACCTTGTCATACCAGATCTCATGGTGCTCTTTGGCCCAGGTTGCATCTACGTAACCATCCTTCATGCCATCGATAGAACCTTGCATACCAATCGTACCGATATAGATATGACCCATTGCCATGGCTGTCATCAAGATAGCTGCTGAGCTATGAATGATATTGGCCAACTGCATAGTGCCGCGGAGGTACTGAACATCCATGAACGGTACGATCATATCGAGTACGAAGCCAGAAGCTGAAATGGTGAGGCCCAAAATAACCATACCAAACCAGAACCAGATTTTCTCACCCATATTGAAGAATCCTGCAGGAGGATGCTTGCCGGTCAATGCCCCACCTAGTGTCATTAACCAAGTGAGATCACCCTTACCTGGAATGTTACGAGTAGCGAAGAGTAGGAAGAAGATCACAACGCTCAATGTAAACAATGGTCCGGAGTAATTGTGGATATTTTTGCAAACCATCAAGAATGAGCCATAAGCAGCGCCGCCCATCAATGGCATTGCAAAGTACTTGCCCCACAAAATCAAACTACCAGTGACAGCAAGGCCGATAAAGCTGAAAGCCATTACCCAGTGAGTGAACCGCTCAAAGCCGTTAAAGCGCTTAATCTTTACGCCAGACATCGGGGCATGAAGTTTAATTGGACCCTTAATCAGGAAGAGCGCAGCAATACCGAAGAAAGCAATTGCGAGCAACCAAGCGCCGTAAACAGTGATGATGCCATTGCGAATCAAGCGCCATTGCTGACCAGCACGCTGAATTAGAACACTCGCCTCTTTATCAGGGATGCTGACAAAGTTGTAAGGGTCACTATTGGCTGTATCCCAAATTGCACCCTCTTTAGGGGCAGTATTTGCTGGCTGAGATTGTGCTTGCGTGCCATTAGGAATGGAATTGAGATTTTTTGGAAAATCAATACCACTTGGGGATGGCAGAGGTTGCATTGGAGCGCGCTCTGCTAGACAGACACCGCTAAGCAAACTTAGCGATACGCCTAGGGCTAGAACCCATGAGCGACTAACACTAGAGAATGATCGATTCATACAAATATCCTTAAACGTTTTCGTTTTATTTATTGTTGTTTAACTGATCACTTAACGCGTGAGTATTCAGATTGCCTCTGATTGCGCTTGTTAATCGCTTCCGTCCAACTTGCCTGATCGCCTGGAGTCCAACCTTTAGTCATAAATCCATTGTCAGCTCCCATATAAGGGGCTACATCAGGACGCTTTGCAGCTTTTGCTGCAATCTCAGGAGGTTCGGAGCAAGCAGCTAGCAAAACGCCAGCCACTAAACATAAACCGAGAGTTTTGAAATTCAATTTCATGACTTTGCTCCTGGAATTTTGTCAGCAGGTGTTGGTGTAGGTGCCGGGGATCCTGATGGACCATAAGCAGTCGACCAGCCAAAAATCTCATTGCTTGGATATCTACCATTAGCTTCGCGAACTGCAACACGTTTAGCGTAAATGGAAGAGATCACTTCACTATCACCACCAATCAATGCTTTGGTTGAGCACATTTCTGCGCACAACGGCAACTTGCCTTCTGCCAAGCGATTACGACCATACTTCTCGAACTCGGCAACACTACCATTTGCCTCAGGACCGCCGCTACAGAATGTGCACTTATCCATTTTGCTGCGGGAACCAAAAGCGCCCTTGCTCAAGAACTGAGGTGCGCCAAATGGGCAAGCAAAAGAGCAGTAGCCGCAACCGATACAGATGTCTTTGTCATGCAAGACAACGCCTTCATCAGTGCGATAGAAGCAGTCAACTGGACATACCGCCATGCAAGGCGCATCCGAACAGTGCATGCAAGCAACTGAGATTGATTTTTCTTTACCAACAATACCGTCGTTGACCGTAACAACACGGCGACGAGTAATGCCCCAAGGTACCTCATTATCATTTTTACAGGCAGTGACACAGCCGTTGCACTCAATGCATCGCTCTGTATCACAAATAAATTTCATTCTTGCCATGGTGTTCTCCTGACTATATTTTTTAACTTAGGCAAATTTTTCGATTTGGCACATGGTGGTTTTAGTTTCTTGCATCATCGTTACCTGGTCATAGCCGTAGGTTGTTGCAGTGTTCACTGCCTCACCCAGAACTACTGGGGCTGCGCCCTCAGGATAGTATTTACGCAAGTCATTGCCCTGCCACCAGCCAGCAAAGTGGAATGGTACAAACGCGGTATCTTGATCGACGCGCTCAGTCACCATTGCGCGAACTTTGATCTTGGCTCCAGTCGGAGATTTAACCCATACGTAATCCCAATTCTTAATGCCACGAGCTTCTGCGGCCTTAGGATTGATCTCCACAAAGTTCTCTTGCTGCAACTCAGCCAACCATGGGTTAGAACGTGTCTCATCACCTCCACCCTCGTACTCAACCAAACGACCTGAGGTCAGAATGATTGGGAACTTCTCGTAGAGCTTCTCATTCAAGTTCTTATCCTGAACTGTTTTGTAGAGAGTCGGCAAGCGCCAGAAATTCTTCTTGTCCGCAGATGTTGGGTACTTACGCATCATTGGCTCATTGGTACTGTAGAGCGCCTCGCGGTGAGTTGGAATAGCATCCGGGAAGTTCCATACAACTGCACGGGCTTTGGCATTACCAAATGGATGACAACCATTCTTCATCACCACGCGCTGAATACCGCCGGATAAGTCAGTCTTCCAGTTCTTACCTTCAGCAAGCTTCTGCTCTTCTTCAGTTAACTGATTCCACCAACCGAGCTTCTTCACGAGGACATGATCAAACTCAGGGTAACCGGTCTTAATAGCGGAACCTTTAGAGTAAGAACCATCTTCAGCAAGCAAATTAACGCCATCTTTTTCCACACCAAAGTTAGCGCGGAAGTTACCACCACCCTCCATCACACTCTTGCTAGTGTCATAAAGATTTGGTGAACCAGGGTGCTTGAT
The DNA here is from genome assembly GCF_018881905.1 of Polynucleobacter sp. MG-27-Goln-C1. Classification (GTDB taxonomy): domain Bacteria; phylum Pseudomonadota; class Gammaproteobacteria; order Burkholderiales; family Burkholderiaceae; genus Polynucleobacter. Next base: position 253,958 of record NZ_JACVPM010000001.1, on the reverse strand, counting down.
GGAAGCGGTGCCGTAGCAAGGCCAAGGCAAGCCATAGTAGTCGCCTGTTGTGTCGTAACCAGTAACCGGATCAACTCCGCCACGTGACTTCAATGTTTTCGGATCGAAGGTACCAACCATTCTCATGTGCGCCTTCAAGCGCTCAGGAGTTTGACCGGTGTAACCAATCGTCCAAACGGAACGGTTAATTTCGCGCAAGATGTCCTCAATCTGCGGCTCTCTCCACTGCTTACCGGCAAACTTTGAACTCTGCATCTTGTAGTTCTTAGACAACTCTTCACCGAAGCCAAGGCGATCAGCAAATGCTTGCATGATGACGTGGTCAGGTACAGACTCAAACAAAGGATCGATGACTTTCTCACGCCACTGCAATGAGCGGTTTGAGGCGGTAGCTGAACCCGTTGTTTCAAATTGAGTCGTTGCTGGCAAGAGGTAAACATTACGATTCTTATTTACTACATCGCCTTCAGCGGGTGGCATCGCTGCCATTGCTGCTGTAGCACTTGGATATGGATCAACAACAACCAATAAATCCAATTTATTCATCGCGCGCTTCATATCCAAGCCGCGAGTTTGTGAGTTAGGAGCATGACCCCAGAAGAACAAACCTTTTACATTGGTTTGTTGATCGATCATGTCATTCTTCTCAAGGACTGCATCAACCCAACGAGAAACCGTAGTACCGGATTTCTCCATCATGTCGGGAGCGTAGCGACCTTTGATCCACTCGTAGTCAACACCCCATACAGTTGAGAAGTGCTTCCATGATCCTGCTGCAAGACCATAGTAACCAGGTAATGAATCTGGGTTAGGTCCTACGTCTGTTGCGCCTTGAACGTTATCGTGACCGCGGAAGATGTTTGTACCGCCACCAGATTTACCAACGTTTCCTAGGGCGAGCTGCACGATACAAGATGCACGCACCATGGCATTACCAATGGTGTGTTGTGTTTGGCCCATACACCAGACTAAGGTGCTTGGACGATTCTTAGCCATAGTCTCAGCAACTTTATAAACCTGAGCTTCTGGAACGCCGCAAGCCTCTTCTACATTCTTAGGAGTCCACTTTTCCATCACTTCTTTGCGGATCTCGTCCATACCGTAGACGCGGTCATTGATGTACTTCTTATCTTCCCAACCATTGTTGAAGATGTGATACAGAACACCAAATAGGAATGGAATATCAGAACCAGAGCGAATGCGAACGTACTGATCAGACTTTGCAGCAGTACGGGTGTAACGTGGATCAACCACGATCACTTTGCAACCGTTTTCCTTTGCATGCAACAAGCTGAGCATTGACACTGGATGAGCTTCTGCAGCATTGGAGCCAATGTACAAAGCAGCCTTGGCATTCATCATGTCGTTGTAGCTATTGGTCATCGCACCATAACCCCAGGTGTTTGCAACACCCGCTACCGTAGTGGAGTGACAGATACGAGCCTGATGGTCTGTATTGTTAGTTCCGAAGAAAGAAACCCACTTACGTAATAAATAGGCTTGCTCGTTATTGTGCTTTGATGAACCAATGAAGAACAGTGAATCTGGGCTGTACTTACTACGCAAATCTTTCATCTGCGCAGTAATCTCAGTTAAAGCTTGATCCCAAGAAATACGTTGATATTTGCCGTCCACCAATTTCATTGGGTAACGCAAACGGAAGTCGCCGTGTCCGTGTTCGCGTAAGGCGGCACCTTTGGCACAGTAAGAACCCATATTGATTGGGGAATCGAACACAGAGTCCTGACGAACCCAAACACCATTCTCAACAGTAGCGTCAGTTGCGCAACCTACGGAACAATGGGTACAAATGGTTCTCTTGACCTCAATCTTGCCCTTACCGTCCAACATCGCCTTGCTTGGTTCAGCAACAGCTTTTTGCACTAAGGTCAATTGGCTTGCTGCAATCCCAGCACCAACACCTACTCCAGAGCGCTTGAGGAAAGTACGACGATCCATCGTTGGCACCGCAGATTGAAGTCCGCGTGACAGGCTGCCGATGAGACGTGATGCGGGCGTAGCACGGCCGCTTTGTGGGGTATTGGATTTACGAGTCAGACTCATATGTTGTCCCTGAGAAATATTTTTATTTAATTATTTGGAAACGACTTCATTAACAACTGGGTTTAAAGCATGGTGGTTTCGTAGTACTTACGAATATGCGCAGACAACTGATAGCCGTCATCTTTGCCTTGAACAGTACTGCCAATTTCTTGAATAACTGCTTTGCCTAGTGGCGTTTGGGAGGCTACGGCTACGGCACCAACAGTGGCACCTGCTCCAATGAAAAACTTACGGCGTGAAGGCTTATTTTCTTCAGCAACTACAGTGTTGGTTTTAGCGTTCATCACAAACTCCCTTTTGGTGCAAATTGATTTGGATCAAGTGTAATTGGTAATTGCATTTTTGACATATTCCCGTCAAAAAAACTTGCTAGGCAAAAACACCTAGTATTAAATGATGCATTGCAGCATTAAATCATGTCGAAACTTTGCCCCTCGATAGCTAGGAATTCTCTGGTTAAGGCGGCTACCGGATGGTAAAGATGCATATCTGGAATACCTTCCATTGCATCGCATAACTCGTCATACCAAGGGCGAATGTGGTCATTGAAAAAGACCCTTTGATTTGTAAGGTTTGAGATTTCAACATCGTCTCCAGCTATGAGGTAACGCATCACCTCACACAGTGCCGATATATGATCCTCAGTCTCTGTAATCTCTTCAGCTGATTCCAAGCCAAAATTCTCTAAGGAGCGACGGATTTCCACCAATGGCCTCTCATTTAAATGGCCGGCCATATAAAAGGAACCATTCAGAATCACATTGGGACGCCCTACGCTAATGAAATTGCGATCAAACTCCTCATGCCAAGCTTTGGCAGGATTATTTTTAGCAACTTCAACAACGCTATGCCAAACCTTGGCTAGCGGTGCATCTTCTGCCTGGCCTTCCTGACCATCTGGGATGGAGGCGGCTATTTGATCCAATAATTCTTGATCAGGCGGCTGATGAAGGAGTCTCGCAATCAAGCCATATAAGTCTGCTCTCGCCAAATCCTCTGGCAGACCTACATCACCGACCTCAGTTGAGGCGCCCTCTTTTATCTGCTCGCTCATATTTCTTTTTTCACCATATCAACAACACGGCAATCGCCGCACATCTTGAGTCTATCTAGCGCCTCACCAGCAAAGGCTCCATGCGCACCTAACTTGATTAACATTAAATCCACCATCTTGGCGGTTCCAAATACCTTTCCACAGCTGATGCAATGAAACGGCTTAGTCTCGTTGATCTCTACTTTTTGCTTACGCTCCTCTACGGTCTGTAAACGAGGTGCCAAAGCTAAGGCTTGCTCTGGACAAGTTTTTACACAAATGCCACATTGAACGCACTGCTTTTCAATAAAGGAAAGCTTGGGTTCATCCAGGTTATCTAGTAAAGCCCCTTCAGGGCAGCTGCCCACACAAGACATACAGAGCGTGCAGGCATCTTGATTAATATTCAATCCGCCCAAGAAGGAAGATTTCGGCAAAGCCACCCCACCTGCTGGAAGCGGTGTTTTAGCTTGCTTTTGTAAATGCTCCAATACCATCTCAATGGTTTCGCGTTTTTGATTGCCTAGGCCAAAACTAGCAGGCGAGCAAAGCGCTGCTAAAGCGCCGCGCTGTCGAAGCTTACCCATAGCAGCCGACAATGGTTGCAGGTCTTCTGGAGATTCAAGTTGTATTAGTGAGAATCTGGCATCGAATCCATAGGCTGCCAAAATCGCATTACCTAATTCGCTTTGCGTTTCAAGTGCAGCGCGGTAAGCCGGATCTTCATCGCCGGTTAGGAGCAGAATCACCTCACCAAAACCATAGCTCAGCGCACCAAGCCACAAATCTAAGCCGGTGGAGGCGATATGCTCAATACCGTAAGGCAATACAAAAGAAGGTAATCCTTCAAACTGCTTTGATCTTAAGTGAGCTGAGCGCCCCAAAGAATCCAAGGCCTGAGTTCCAGCCTTGAGTGTATGCAATAGCAGAACAGGTGCTTGCGATTGTTTTGCCTTAGAGCTCTCTGCAGTAAATACATTGGCAAGAGTTTTGATCTCTTTACCCTGATGAGTCACGCTTGGGTAGTTGTAGCGCATTGCGCCCGACGGACACACTGTCGAGCAAGCTCCACAACCCATACATAAATTGGGATTCACCTCTACGGTGCCCTGCCCATTTTTAAATAAGGAAGAAATTGCACCTGTTGAACACACGTCGATACAAGCATTGCAACCTACCTTGCCGTTACGGCCGTGGGCACAGACTTTCTCGTTGTAGGCAAAGTATTTAGGCTTTTCAAATTCGCCAACTAAACCAAGTAATTGGTTTGCAACCAGTGATTGCTCAAATGGATCCCCACCAGGCGCAAAGTAACCTTTCGGCGTTTGACTCATACGCATCTGCGGATCAGCGCGTAGATCCATGATGAGATCAAATTCAGAACTGCGCTGACGCTCTACCCGATCGAAATTAATTGCACCAATACCAGCACAAGCTGTGACGCAAGCGCGATGGGATTTACATTTATCTAAATCGATTTGGAACGAATCATCAATCGCACCTTCAGGGCAAACTTCAACACAGGCGCCACAGCGAGTACACATCTCTGGATCAATCGGATTTTGCAAATCCCAATCTACGTTGAAGTTACCAAGATAACCATCTAACTTAGTGACATTACCTGTATAGATCGGAAAGTTTCTTGCGATTGGTAATGAACCTGGCTCAGTACATAAAACAGAAACGTCGAGCGAGTCGCTTAGTTTTTCAGCCCAAGGTAACGCTTGATCGCCAGATCCAACTATCAATAAGCGGCCGTGGCTTTCATAATTCACAGCAGGTACGGGCTCCGCTTCAGGCATATCGGCCAAAGCAAGTAATGCAGCGATCTTTGGTGTGGAGGCTTTAGCGTCCTGAGTCCAACCAGCTACTTCACGAATATTCACAAAACGTAATGGTGCTAACAAAGGCTTTGCAGATTGCTCGGCCAACTCGCCAAATAAAGCGCGCTCTTGAGTACAAGCAATCACAATCGAGTCACTGCCATCGAACGCTTTAATAACCGAGCCCACTTCCTGCCTACATAAAGAGGTATGGATATTGAGGCCTAAGGCCTTTGCATCCAAAGGCATCGTTCCATTGCAATTACAGACTAATTTTTGACTCATTGATTTCTTCTTAACTGGTTTTCTTATCCACGGGCAAGGGATCCTTATCCCCCACTTCCTGAATAGGCAATGGTGTGGATGTTAAATCAGTCTGAGGACTTAGGGGTAAAGCCTGCTCTTCTGGTTCGGATTCTTTATTGGCAGTAGTTTGAGTGCCCGGGGCTTCATCGGCATTATCTTTACGGAAAATGTTGAGCATGTCGGATTGCACCATACGCTTGAGCATTTCCAGTGGAATAGGGTCCGGCTTAGAGTAATCATCAATATAGATATCGAGGCCATCCATTACATTGAAGTGTGGATCAGAGAACATCTTTTTCATGGCTGCCTGCTGAACTGCAGGATCTACATCCGGCTTCATAAAAGCGGAGAAGTCTGGAGCAAGACGATCTATCTTCTCTACATCATCTAGGGTTGCAGATGGGGGAGCATCTTGAATGTCTGCATCAGGCTTTTTTACCTCTGGGCTTGATGCTAATTCTTGCTTCGCATGATCAGCTGTTTTTTTCGCAGGCTCAATCTGCTCTCCAGACTTGAGGCGCGACCAACGATTCAGAAATCCGCCAGCCATTAGTCTTCCGTCCCGCGATTGGCACCCTTGAATGATTCAGGGCGATGACGCTTTTTAGGCTCAGGGCGATAATTCTCGTTAACATATTCTTGCAACCAAGATGCATGCTCTGAAGACAGAGGAATGTTGTCCACTGACTCACCACCATCTAATAAACGCCCTGCTTCGTTGTAACTAACACTAATGCGGTGAGGAACCGCCATGGTCACTTCAGATTTAGCTAGCTCGATAGACTGAGCATCAATGTAGCGTTCGATATCTTCCTCTAAACGCCACATTACAAACCAACAGGGTTGAGTAGCCGAGAGATTTAGGTAATAGCCTTCACCCTCGTCAGGGAAAAGACTGAGTTCATAGCCGGTAAATAACCAAGACTCACCTTGATCATCGCGCCCTAGAAACTGACCAGTGATTTTGTTCTCTTCGCCGAGTGCATTATTAAATTGCCCAAAATCCGGCAACACCTCCTGCGGCGCCCACCGATATGAAATCCAGGGGTTATCAATAAACTGCTTACGCATGAGAACTGCAAAACGCATAAGGCCTTAGGTGTTCTGAACCACGATGTTAGGAAATTTACTGCTCATGTCTTTTGAAAGCGCTGCCACTTTGATAGCCACTCGTCTTGCAATCGTCTTATAAATTGCACTGATCGCGCCATCAGGATCCGCTACCACTGTTGGACGACCTGCATCCGCTTGCTCACGAATCGATAAATTCAGTGGTAAGTCACCCAAGAAATCAACGCCGTATTCTTTGCACATCTTTTGACCACCGCCAGTACCGAACACATGCTCCTCATGACCGCAACTTGGGCAGACATAGGTGCTCATATTTTCGATGATGCCCACGATCGGCACACCAACCTTCTCAAACATTTTTAAGCCCTTACGCGCATCCAGCAAAGCTATATCTTGAGGAGTGGTCACGATGACGGCGCCGGTGACGGGCACCTTTTGGGCCAGTGTTAACTGAATATCGCCAGTACCTGGGGGCATATCCACAATCAGGTAATCCAGATCACGCCAACGAGTTTGACGCAGCAATTGCTCTAAAGCAGATGTCACCATGGGGCCACGCCACACCATCGGCGCATCATCATCGATTAAGAAACCAATAGAGCTTGCTTGAAGGCCGTGGCCTTCCATTGGCTCCATCGTATTTTCTTCAATGGATTCTGGTCTGCCAGTAATACCTAGCATCATCGGCTGACTTGGGCCGTAGATATCCGCATCCAACATACCGACTTGTGCACCTTCAGCAGCTAAGGCCAAAGCTAGGTTGACTGCGGTAGTTGATTTGCCAACACCGCCCTTACCACTGGCAACAGCAATAATATTTTTTACATTTGGCAATAGCTTGACGCCGCGTTGCACGGCATGCGCAACGATTTGACTACTGACATTGACGCTGACATTTTTAACATCAGGTAACTCACGGAGCACAGCAATCACGGATTTACGAATGGAGTCGAACTGACTTTTTGCTGGATAACCCAAAACAATGTCCAGGCTAATATCGCCGCCATCTACTTTTAGATTTTTGACGCTCTTGGCCGACACAAAATCGATTTGTGTATTTGGGTCAATTAAACCCTTTAATGCTGCTTGTACAGCCTCAACAGTAAGTGCCACAACTTCCTCCTATGAAGAGCTAACCCACTAATGGGCACTCAATCTTTTATTTAGTCTTATTGCGAAAAATGGGATAGTGGGTAGGTTAACCGCACATGCAAAAAATTGCTAAAGCCGGATTTTAGGCTTATTGAGATACTGGAAATCCAGCTTCTGTTATGAGCCCAGCAGCTAATTCGGGAGAAAGGGTTGTTTCAAGCGTCACTTGCTGGGTCGCCAAGTCCGCCTGAACCTGAGCCTGGGGATCCTGAGCTTGAACTGCGCGTGTGACTGCATTGATACAGCCACCACAAGTCATGCCTGATACCTTCAAAGTAAACATAGCTACCCCTTAAAAACTGTCAAAATACGGTTGTTGATGGCCTTTTTTCACCTTACGGTAGATTATCTTCTACATGACCCCCTCAGAATCCAGTAATTCAGAGTTTTTTAGCCTCGATATCGGTGGCATGACCTGTGCCTCTTGCGTCAGCAGGGTAGAGAAGGCTTTGGATAAGATTCCCGGAGTTGAGGCAGCTTCCGTCAATCTGGCTACCGAACAGGCAAGAGTTCGAATAAAAAACGGCTCATCCAGCTTAGCTGAGATCATCGCGCTGGTTCAAAAAACGGGGTACGAGGCTAAAGAGAGTTCAGCTAAAGGTAATTTAGACCAGAAGATGACCAAGTCATTTTGGGCTGCCGATGGATTGGGTCGCGTCATCTTGAGCTTTTTGCTTTCCGCGCCCCTCTTCTTCCCCATGTTTGTGATGCCCTTTGGCGTTCATTGGTCTTTATCTGGCTGGTGGCAATTGGCTTTGGCGACGCCAGTGCAATTTGTCTTGGGATGGCGCTTTTACAAGGCCGGTTTCAAATCCTTGATGGCTGGCGCGGGCAATATGGATCTACTGGTGGCACTCGGTACTAGCGCAGCCTACGGACTCAGCCTCTACATCTTGCTCACATCCAGTCACGCACATGAACTTTACTTTGAGGGATCAGCGGTCATTATTTGCATGGTCTTATTAGGTAAATGGTTGGAGGCACGTGCTAAGCAACAAACCAGCGAAGCCATTCGCGCCCTGCAAAAACTCTGGCCTGAGCATGCAAAAGTTTTGAGTGCTGATGTTGATCTCCAAATGAATCTAGGTGTCGGCACGAATCAATACCGCGACCTACCTTTGGGTCAAGTACTTCCAGGTGATCGAGTTTTGATACTCCCCGGTGAACGCATTCCAGTTGATGGCTTCATTCTGTTTGGTGCGAGCCATGTAGATGAATCCCTGCTCACAGGCGAAAGTGCGCCCGTTAAAAAGGGATTGGACTCAAAAGTTATTGGGGGAGCCTTAAATGGTGAAGGCGTCCTGGTTGTAAAAGCTGAAGCAGTCGGCGTTGAAAGCGTACTCTCACAAATCATTAATTTAGTAGAGGAAGCGCAAACTCAAAAAGCGCCGATTCAAAAGTTAGTTGATCGGGTGAGTGCAATCTTTGTTCCTACCGTGATTATTCTTGCGCTCATCACTGGCATCGGCAACTGGCTTTACTTAGACTCCATCTCCATCGCCATCTTGCGCGCCGTATCCGTTCTGGTCATTGCTTGCCCTTGCGCACTTGGTCTGGCTACTCCAGCCGCAATCATGGCAGGCACTGGCATAGCTGCACGCTTTGGCATTCTGATTAAGGATCCGCAGGTACTGGAGTTGGCACACCGACTCGATATCGTTGCGTTTGATAAGACCGGGACATTAACGATTGGCAAGCCACGCATGCTGGCTCTACTTCCTTTTAATCAGTCATTTGCCGACGAAGACCAAATCCTCGCGACTGCTGCGGGCTTGCAATTGGGAAGTGAGCACCCCTTGGCTAAAGCTCTACTTGATGCCGCAAAAGCAAAAGGTGTCGTACCTATTGCAACTTCATCCAGCAAAGGATTGCCCGGCATTGGCATTGAAGGCGCTCCAAGTTCCGGCCCCTTTGCCAATCAGACGCTGCGCTTGCAGAGTGTAGCCTCCCTCGAGGGAAGTTCTCAGCACGATATTGTTTTACAAAAAGCCCAGGCCTGTTTTGAGCAGGGTCAGACTGTTTCAGTTTTGATGAGCTTAGGCATTAAGGATCGAGATGTGCCGACCCCAATTGCCGTCATTGCTTTTGGGGATGAGCTTAAGGCAAACGCTAAATCGGCAGTCGATGCGCTTCACGTATTGCATATTCGGACGGTGATGCTATCTGGTGATAACTTGGCTGCAGCTACCCGAGTAGGAAAAACAATCGGCATTGATGAAGTCTTTGCCCAAATCATGCCAGGCAATAAAGCAGAGATTATTCAAAAACTGCAGGGTCCAGCTACTGGTAAAAAACACTTTGTTGCAATGGTTGGCGATGGTGTTAACGACGCTCCAGCCTTAGCGATGGCAGATGTTGGTATGGCAATGTCTACCGGGACCGATGTAGCAATGCAAGCTGCTGGCATTACCTTAATGCGCGGCGATCCCACTTTAGTTGCAGATGCAATTGATATCTCCAAAAAGACTTGGGGCAAGATTCGTCAAAATTTATTTTGGGCGTTTGCATTTAATACGATTGGTATCCCGATGGCAGCCCTGGGTTACCTATCCCCCATGCTAGCTGGTAGTGCAATGGCGCTTTCTAGCTTTTGCGTTTTGAGTAACGCCCTGCTTCTGAAGCGTTGGCGTCCTCAGCACTCTTAAGTTATTTGGGGTTCTTGCGCACTAACTCAATATCGCCATAAAGGGCGCGAGTTTCTGATTTGGTGTTATCGGTATCAGTCAAGAGTGCAATGCCAATGACATTGCCTGGTACTTCCCCATAGGCCAACTTGTAGTCCGCCGCTAAATCTCGTTCGTGCTTGCGCCACTCACCCAAGTTATCCCAGCCCGAGTCAACCACAATCATCTTGACGCGTGAGGTGTGAGCATTGTTTAAAACCGTGTTGACTGAATTTTTGCCTGACCAGATATACATCACTGTGGCATACGGCATTTCTTGACCACTAATTAAACTGGCCATCTCAAAGGTGAGTTTTTCTTTTAAAGGAAGTTTGGATTTATTGCCATCAAAAGCTACCAAGATACGAAGTGGTGCATCGTCACTCTGACTGTCAGCATTGTCCGCTTGCGGCATTGCACCTACCGCCTTCCATTCCCACTGAAGCCATAAATTTTGTGCGGAGCGCGGGCGAAGCTTTACTGCCAGACCAGATGCTGATGTTTTGGAATTAGCGGCCAGTACTGTACGGCCTTGATATTTCTCAAGACGGTAAATGGTGTTCTTCTTATAAGGGGCAATGCGATAGAAGTGCCAACCATCTGGCATGCCATCTCGCGGCTTCTCAGCGGAGAATTTCGGTAAGTCCTCTTGGGCGGGCAACTGATCAGCATTAAATGCTTGACCCGCCTCATTCTCAATCGAGTTCCCAGTCAAGCCAGCACAACCTGACAATAAGGTGGCTATAGCCGTCAACAGCAGCAGGGATCGAAAGCGGTTTTTTATAAACATCACTTGAATTGTCCCAAAGAATGGGGTCCTAAGTCTAAAATCAGATGATGCGCCATCAATCACCCTCTAGCTGGGCCGCTATCAGCATCTGCATTGCTGCAGTGGTGCATTTTGCTCTCGGCTTCTCGATTGAATTCTCTGTCGACGAAGCCCATTACGCTTTATATGCCAAACACCTTGCCTGGAGTTACTTTGATCATCCACCACTAGTGGGCTGGATACAGTGGCCACTGGTTACCCTGACCTCATCCGAAGGGATCATTCGTCTCATTCCGGAATTGCTATGGGTTCTTTCTGCTTTCTTGGTATATCAAGTCACGCTAGAAATTCATCGCTTCATTCAGGGGCGTAATGCTGGCTACTTAACCACCACCCTTCCATCAGCCAACCTTTGTGGGCTCATGGCCGTTTTAGGAATCATTGCAGCGCCACTACCCCATGTTTTAGCAATTGGTCTTTTGCCCGATACCCTTCTTGCCCCCTTAAGTCTTGGGCTAATGTTGATGGCTTTGCGTTGGACTCGAAAAGATCACTTCTCCATTACGGACTGGATCGTTACCGGCTTGCTATTAGGTTTGGCAGGACTGAGCAAGTACACCGCTGCATTTACTGCATTTGCTTTGCTCTTCGTTTTCTTAGCCTCACCCAAAAAAGCCTGGATCACCAAAGCTGGTTTCTGGATTGCTGTAGTCATCGCCTTGATCTTAATTACTCCGGTCTTGTATTGGAACTGGGTCAATGATTGGATCTCGTTCAAATATCAAATTGCTCATGGCAGTGGCGGCACCTGGGCATGGCGCAGAGTTGCCGCTTTTGTGGGTATTCAGATTGCGTGCTTTGGCCCTCTATTGCTTTTAGGTAGCTATACATTTCTGAGGAATTGTCTCCACTCGCACAAGTTCGTTCTTATTGCTTTACTTAGCTTCTTCGCAATTCCCTTCATGATTTTTACCGCACTATCCGGGGGCGGCAGCCTGCCACACTGGACTACACCAGCTTGGTTTTGTCTGGCGCCATTTGCCGGCATTGGTCTAGCCAAGGCCTGGGCTTTGCAACAACGCATGGCCATTCGCATTTTGCTTGTTGGGCAGATACTGATTTGCTTGCTAGGCTTTGGGTACGTTTTGACTGGGGGCGTGAATACTGCTGCCATTAAATCCAATCCAATTGCCGATCTCTATGGGTGGAAGCTTGCCGGTCAGAAAGCTGCTCAATTAGCAGAAGCGACCAAAGCAAACGGTATCGCAGTACAAAACTGGACTTTGGCTAGCCGTGCCGCTTGGTATACACAACCACTCCCAGTCTTTGTGCTGGACCAACGCCAGGATCAATTTGATTTCTGGTTTGGGCAATTGCCAGCCGGAGCAAGCGTCTTGCTAATCAACTGGTCAGGAATGGCATTTAAGCCCCCAATTGGAGGCAATCTGGCCTTTGAGGCATGTGAGCCCTTAGATAGCCTAGAAATCATCCGATTTGGGCAGGTTTTGTCTAAATTTGACTATAGCCTTTGCCGCAACTGGCAGGATGCTGGGATGGCACGTTAATTCCCCAAATTCAAGACCTTAGACTCTCAAGGCATTATCCTTACGCCTATGAGTTCACAACCCCAAGCTACCCCAAAAGCCACACCAGGATGGAAAGCAATTCTCAAACGTACTTGGCCCACGATTCGCATTTTGCTATCAGTAGCCCTCCTTTGGAAAGCTACAAGCGGAATTGATTGGCACGCACTCCTAGATTCTGATATTCAGATGCAGCCTTGGTGGTTTTTAGCGGCTGGCTTGATGATGCTCTCAGCATTTATTTGCGGTGGCCTGCGCTGGGGATTCTTAATGCGCAAAGTTGGGTTTCAGGGAAGCCTCATCAATTTTGTAGCACTCTACTTTGCTGGCGGACTGATCAATCAAGGATTGCCGAGTACGCTTGGTGGTGATAGCTATCGCGCTATTACTGCGACCCATTTAAATAGCAGTGGCAAATTAAGTGAAGCAAAAGAGCTTGACGCAGAACTTCATCACTCCGTTGACTTAGAGCATGCCACTCCTAAACTGCGCTTGAGTTTTTCCATGGTTCTAGTCGACCGACTGCTTGGCCTAGCTGGAAATAATTTACTCGGTGGGTTGGGACTTATTTTGGGTGGCGCTACCTTAGCCGCCTGGGGAACAGACTTGGGCTATGCCGTCACTGGCATCATGATTTTGTCGGGTTTATTGCTTGCAGCGATTTTAGCTTGGGGCCCTAGCTGCAATCTCTTGCAAAAGTTACTGGATCGCCTGCAAATGAATCACGCACTGCCTGGCATTAAGCTGGCTTTTTCTTGGCCCATGAATGTGGCTCAAGCCGCATTTGCGATCGGCATTCATTCGCTCACGATTTTGACGCTGCTCTTCTGCCTCAAGGCCTATGGAGTAGATGCGCCGATTGAAGCCCTCATGATTGGCTTGCCTGCATTGAGTCTCTTGCTAATGTTACCAATCAGCATTTCTGGCTGGGGCTTGCGCGAGGCAACACTCTCTTCTGTACTGGCATTGTGGGGTGTAAGTCCTTCCATGACGGTATTAGCATCGATTAGCTATGGCGCCATTACCGTCTTATCGGTATTGCCCGGCGCTTACTTTTTATTAAAACGGAAGTAATTCTTTTAGAGCCACACTATGAGCATTAGCGTCAACACCATGCGCGCCATCGACCACTGGGTTGGTGTACCACTCTGCGCGGTAGCAAGTCCAATAGTCGCACTAGTTGATGGCATCAAAAATGTCTTTAGTCGTGGCCCAGATGCGCCACGCAAACTCCTCTTTATTGAGTTATCAGAAATGGGTAGCGCAATCCTGGTTGATCCAGCCATGCGAAATGCGCAAGCTCGAGGCGCCGAATTATTTTTCCTGATCTTTAAAAGCAATCGTGCCAGCCTTACTTTATTAAATACGGTTAAGCCTGAAAACATTTTCACAATTGACTCTTCAAGCTTGGGTGGCTTAATTAAAGACACGCTTAAATTTTTACTGGTAGCACGTAAGCATCGCATCGATACCGTCATTGACTTGGAGTTGTTCTCTCGTTTCACTGCCCTACTAACTGGCCTCTGTGGTGCGCGTCGCCGTGTGGGTTATCACATCTTTCATGGTGAAGGCTTGTGGCGCGGCTTCATGCTGACTCGTAAAGTGCATTACAACCCGCATATTCACATTACTAAGAATTTTCTTTCTCTTATCCATGCGGCATTTGCTAAAGAGATTGAAGTGCCATTTAGCAAAATTCATATTGCAGATTCAGAAGTTCGCTTAGAGCAGGCAGTGATTGATCCCATAGCTTTAAACAAAGTACGCGAGCGTATTGAAAAGCTCGCCGCAGATGCTGGCATTGAATTTAAGCAAGGTCAGCAACGCCTGATTTTGGTAAATCCCAATGCAAGCGATTTGTTACCGCAAAGACGTTGGGCACAGCAACGCTTCTCCGAGCTTATTCAGGGATTAAACCAACGCTACCCAAATGATCTCATTCTGATTACTGGCTCCCCAGCAGAATTTGAGTATGTTGAAAAAGTGCGTGCGGTTGCTAATGTTAAAAATGCTCTGAACTTTGCAGGCCAAGTTAGCTTCGCAGAACTACCACCCCTTTACACCCTGTCTGATGTGATGGTGACGAATGATTCTGGGCCAGGCCACTTCTCTGCTGTTACGCCATTGCGCACAGTCGTCTTGTTCGGACCAGAAACTCCAGCGCTCTATGGTTCCGTTGGTAAGTCCATTTCAATTACAGCTAATTTAGCGTGCTCTCCCTGCGTCAGTGCAGCCAATCATCGCAAGACACCATGTCATGACAATGTCTGCATGCAGGCAATCACCGTCCCTCAGGTACTAGACAAGATGGTGCATCAATTGAGCGAAGCCGATCAAGAGCGAGTTCGTTAATTCGCATGACTGAGCAGCGCAAATCCGCATTAGCAATTGCCTCTCTTTGGGTTTGGTGCATCCCCCTGCTACCGCTTGGTCTAGCAATCGCCATTTACTTTGGCGAACTACAGACCCCGACATTTTTATTCATTAATCGCTACACCCAAATTCTGCCTGACACGCTATGGGTGTGGCTCACCTTCATTGGTAATGGCTGGGGAATATTTGCTCTGTGTTTTCCGCTTTTATTACTAGCACCTCGATTACTGACTGCCGGACTATTAGCATCCCTGATTGGCGGCACCATTAGCCTAATTATTAAACCCTTCTTAAACCTCCCTCGCCCTGCTGGAGTCTTGGCTTTAGAAGACTTTTATCGCATCGGCGATCCCATATTGCAAAGAGCAATGCCATCAGGACACACACTAACGGCTTTTGCAGTAATTTCTGGGATCTACTTTGCTAGCGATCACGAAAAGAGAAGCTCCTTATGGTGGATATTCATCATTGCAAGCTTTGCCGGCATCTCCCGCAATGCACTTGGTGCCCACTGGCTTACTGATGTTCTAGCCGGTTGCGCCATTGGAATTTGGTCAGGAATGCTTGGGGCAATATTAGCCAGACTGATTCCGGAAGCGCAGCTAGCTCCCAATAAGATTGGGCCTCGCTTGCTTGCTCTCGGAGGCCTTGCGACGATCTATGTACTTCTGACCCAAACTCTAGACTCAGAGCTCAACCAATCTTTGCAATATGCTTGTGCGGTATTAGTTAGCATCACCCTGGCTTTATTTATTAAAGCGCAAAAACCTAGAGGCATATAGAGATGTTTAGCTATCGCCATGCTTTTCATGCTGGCAGTCACGCCGATATTCTGAAGCATCTCGTGATGATTCATTTAGTCGAATACCTTCAAGAAAAACCAGGCGCCCTCACCATTGTTGATACTCATGCTGGCGCTGGTATTTATAGCCTAATAGACGGCTTTGCTACGGTTAGCAAAGAAGCAGACCAAGGTATTTATCGCTTAGCCAAATTTGCAGATGCTAATCCCGTCAGCCCGGGAATTGCCAATTATCTCGAATACATTCACGCTGAGAATGCCGCAGATGAGATCACCATCTACCCCGGATCCCCATTTATTTTGGCGCGATTATTGAGATCGCAAGACCGTTTGAAGCTCTTTGAGCTGCACCCTAAAGAGATTGATATCTTGCGCCACAATATTGGCGAGCTAAAGCAATCAAAACAAATCGATATCTATGCAGAAGATAGCTTTGCAAGATTAAAAGGATTGATGCCGCCACCTAGTAGGCGTGGGCTTGTTTTAATTGATCCTTCTTACGAAGATAAGCAAGACTACCGCTATCTCGAAACTGCGATGGAAGAAGCCCTGCACCGCTTCGCTACTGGTTGTTATGCAATTTGGTACCCATGCCTCTCTAGAAGAGAGTCAGCATCCCTACCCGATCACATGAAAAAGATTGCTGCAACTCATAATCGCTCTTGGTTACAGGTTGAGTTGCGGGTTGAGAATGCCCCTAAGGAACGCCGACTTCAGGCTAGCGGTATGTTCATCATCAATCCACCCTGGACGCTAGAAAAGCAATTGGCTGAAAGCTTACCTATTCTTGTGAAAGCACTTGGCCAAGATAGTGGTGCCGGGTTTGTATTAAAGAGTTTTGAGGTTTAATCCAAGACCTGGATCATGACTTCATTGCGACGCATGAAAGGCAATGTCCAAGGCGGGTTGTAGCGTGCAAACTGAGGTTCACCGACTGGCTTTAAATTCTTGAGCTTTATCCAATCACGCAATGCCTGGGTTTTTTCCTGAACCTTCTCTGCGTTATAAAAACCAGAAAAAGTAATTACTGCCCTTTTCTCTGCAGGAACTTCTCTGATTTTGACTTGCGGATCTAATGGTTTTGGCAAACTAGCTAGGGTGTACTCTGCAGGCATCACAAACGATACCGTCCATTGATTGCCCGCATTCTCAGAAGACTTGGCACTCTCGATCCCTACGGGAGCAGTCATGGCAATCTTGGCACCCTTATTTTGATCGGTAGATTCAATTCCAACGGGTGCAGTCATGGAGATCTTTTCGGATACCTGATTTTTCCCAAAGATATACGCTGCGATCAAGCGAAATCCTTGATTCGAAGCAGCGTCTAAGTCCCCATCCACCTTTACTTCTGCAACTATGCGGGGGGCATAGGCACGCAATTCAAATGGCTCGGATTTCTCCAAGAGGGCATACTTCGGTTCTTCTGTTGCCATTGCAGCGCTCGCAATCAATATGCAGGTTAAAAATGTTAAAACTCGCATGGAGAAATCCTTCATGATGGTTTACTACCACTGAGACTGAATACTAAATCCCGATTCATCATATTGAATGTGCGCTTTCGCACCTACTGGCAATGTCAATTTCTCGGCTTGATGACCAAATGGCAAACCGGTTAACACGGGAATGCTGCCAGGAAGACGTTTGCTAACGACCTCAATAGCACTTTCTAAGGTGTAACCGCGATCATTGTCATAAAGACGATAGGCTGAAAATCCGCCCAAAAGAATAGCGCTTTGATTTTCTAGCACCCCAGCATCCAGCAATTGCATGAGCATGCGCTCGATTCGATAGGGATGCTCATTGACATCCTCTAGAAACAGAATTCCGCCACGGGTTTGTTCTTGCGTTGGCATATAAGGCGTGCCAATCAGGCCCGCCAGCACAGTTAAGTTTCCACCCCAGAGCATTCCTGATGCCTTACCTGGAGCAGACTGACTTAAGAAGGGCTGCGCTGCCTGAATAGTGCAATCTAATTTGCGCTCGTTGATAGCTTTTTGAAAATGCGCCCACATGAATGCATTGGGAGCAGAATCCTGCTCTCCCTGGCAAGCAAAATCAAAATTGAGCATGGGGCCGGCTAAAGTTACTGCACCAGTCTTTGCCAATAGACCCATCTGAAAGACTGTGAAATCACTGTGTCCACAAATCTGTAGGCCATTTTCAATAGCTTTAGCAATTGCGGTCCACTCAATATCTGGGAGTAAGCGATGTAATCCATAGCCACCCCGCATCGTTACAACCGCGCTATCAGGGGACAGATTAGCGAGTTGGTTGATTTCAGCTAAACGCGCATTATCCGAACCGGCAAAACGTTGCTCAACTCGCTTTATGCAATCTCTATTAAGAACTTCAATGCCCTGCTTCTGAAGCCACTCGATTCCAGCTAATGGGCTACGTGCATCTAAGCTCGCTCCTGAAGGAGCAATCAAATGAATTTTCTTCAACGCCGCTCCTTAAAAAAATCACGTAGTACCTGACCACACTCTTCGCCCATGATGCCACCTTCAACCTGGGTCTGGTGATTAATCTGTTTTTCTGAGAATACATTGAGCACGCTACCTGCGGCGCCTGTTTTAGGGTCGGTCGCACCAAATACTACGCGCTCCACTCTGGCATGCAGCATTGCTCCAGCACACATAGTGCAAGGCTCTAATGTGACATAAAGAGTAGTGCCAGGTAAGCGGTAATTGGATTCACTCTGAGCTGCAGCACGCAATGCCATCATTTCCGCATGGGCACTTGGATCGCTATTAGTAATCGGTTGATTAAAGCCAGTTGAAATAATTTGACCATCTCGAACCAATACAGCACCCACAGGCACCTCACCAGCAGCGGCAGCAAGCTTAGCTAGACTCAAGGCTTGCTGCATAAATTGGCGATCAAGCTCAGCTTGCATGTTGCTTCTTATGAATGAGAAACGTCGGCCCAACAATTGGGTGTTTCATAAAGACGAATAGATGCAAGCGCGAGTCGGCCATCAAAGGCTTTTTCAAAAACAGGCTGCAGCACTCGAAAGGCTGCGCTGGCCAAATTCTCAACAGTGGGAACATGCTCCATCACTACAGTCTTGTGATTCGGAATGGAATTTAAATAAGCTACTAATCCAGCATCTTCCTTGGCGACTAAAAACGCATGATCCCAAGGCTCAACTACATATTGATTAGTGAGGCGCTTGATATCACCAAAATCTAAGACCATCCCATCGTCCGCCTTACCAGGATGATCTGCAATCACACCAGTCAGAGTGACCTCAATCGCATAACGATGGCCATGCAAATGACGGCACTGCCCATCATGGTTCGGAATACGATGGCCTGAGTCAAACTCAAGGCGGCGGGTAATTGAAATGGCTTCTTGCTTAGTGGTCATAATTGCTCTTCTGAATACTTAAATATAGCTACAACTACTATCGAATACCGATCATTTTATGGGCCTGAACACTCAAACGCCATAAAGGCCGCTTTTGACATAGGCGAACGGCTAATGCGAGGTTTTTTTGGAGGTCTGGGCCGTCCATAGCCTGTAAGAAGCGATTGCGGTAATCCATTTTCTCAAATCTGGCCAATAGAGTCTCTAGGGAGTTATGGCCTGCTTGGGGAATCACCAACTTAATCTCATCGGCCTGAAGCACAATCAGATCGGAGCCGGCCTTAGGACTGACGCATACCCAGTCAACACCCTTGGGGACTTTAATCGTCCCGTTAGTCTCGATAGCAACAGCAAAGCCTTTAGCATGCAAAGCGTCGATTAAAGCAGTGTCGAGTTGCAACAATGGTTCGCCACCTGTGAAAACAACATAGCGCTGCTGAGGCCCAGCAGAGGTGCTATTCCAAACCTCCTCTATGGTGTCAGCTAATAGTGAAGCAGTTTCAAACTTGCCACCACCAGCACCATCAGCACCAACAAAGTCAGTATCGCAAAATTGACATACTGCAGTAGCGCGATCTTCTTCGCGGCCACTCCACAGATTGCAACCAGCAAAGCGACAAAACACGGCCGCACGACCAGCGTGGGCGCCCTCACCTTGGAGGGTTGGAAAGAGTTCTTTTACGGTATACATAGCTATGTGCTGATTTTAAGCGCTTTACTTACTTCCAGGACACAAGCTCCCACTCTAAGTAGTCTTCCCACATGGCGTTATTCCAGGACATACCCCCCAAAAGATATCGTCCGTAACCACGTCGGATGACCCAACGACCCACTTCTGGCGAAAACCACACATCTTCCTGTCGATAGTTAGCAATTCGAAACACATCATTGCTCTCAAAATAAGGAGCCGCATTTTGGTATTTCAATACTGGAAATTGACCGGCGGGAACGCTCACACCTTCCCACTGCAGCGCTGATACATTTAGCCCCCAGTAATAACTGCTATCGGGATAACCAACGACTTGATAACGCGTGCGATAGAAACCAGACCAACCCGGAACAAGTTGCTCGGGCCATGCGGGGAGTGCTTGTTGAAATTTTTGAGGAGGATTCCAGTGCGGGTCCTGGAGGATGTAACCCCAAGGGTCTTGGATTTCATCCGGGAGAGGCCCTGCTTTTAGACCGCTTCGTTGAATTCGAATCTGGGGTGCAATAGAAACCACTCTCTCCGTAACAACATCCACCAGCTCTTGGTTGAAGACATTGCGTACGTTGTAGACCCACTGCTGACCAATCTGTGGAGCCCTTACCTTCGGAGGATTGACAGGCTGCGGCAGAGGTGTTGATGCTGGGTAAGGCTGACTAGCTATGCACGCCACCAGTAAAGCTGGTGACAGCATTACAAGCAGTCTACGAACAGTGCTTATTTGTATGAACTGAGTTGCCATTGATAACTACCCTCTAGTATTACTGCACCAATCTGCCCTTGAATTTGGTAGGAGCCAGATGCCTCACGCGCAACCCAGCGGCCAATCTGCGGCGCAAACCAAACTGTTTCTTTACGAATGCAATCGATCTTATTTGGATCATCACTCTCATAATTAATTAGGGTCTGAAAGCGCAGTGCCACGAATTCTCCAGCAGGGACAGTAATTTTTTCCCAGCCCTGCACGCTCATATATTCCTGCCAATTTAATCTAGAGTCAGAATAGCCGGCAATGCTGTACTTAGTATTGAACTGTTTTGCCCAAGTACTTGAGAATTGTTCCGGCCAAAGCGGGAGAGATGGGCTGAAGTTAAGTAAACGTGACCACTGGGTGTCCGTAGAAACCATTCCCCATGTAGTCTGGATTTCACTAGGTAAGCGAGCGCCATCAGCAGTCATGCGATCAATCACAATAGTTGAGCCAATATTGGAAACACGCTCAGTAATCACGTCTAAGGTTTTTCCATCAAAGATATCTTTCTTGATGTAGGTCCACTCTTGACCCACTTGCGGTGGACGAACCACAGGGAGTGGCTTTGGTTGAGCCACAGGAATACCATGCTCATATGAGAGGCTGCCACAGGCTACTGGAGCCAAAGCGGCCGATGCAATGAAGGTGCGGCGAGATAGATTCATATTGCTCCCCATAGTGAATTAATTAAGCAACCGAGATTGCTCAAGTTTATACATGCCTTAATGCTTTGGCTATTTTATTGCGGCCTACCGAGGCCTTTGGAGTATTAGGCATATCAAACCATTGATGCGCATCTTCTTCAAAGCCAACGCCATGCATAAAGTTGTAAATCGCCTTCTTAAGACCAACGCCAAGCAGATCGTGATCTACTCCCGTAGGGTCGATAAAGGCAACATCATTCTTGGCAAAGTTAATGGGAGGCAATGGCACGAGTTCAATCCCATAAGCTGCCGGGTCAAGACCCACCGGAGAATGTACTGTGCAAGTGAAGCGATGAAAGAAGCCGCTCTGAATACAGCCATTTTCAAAAAGCTGTCGAACGTATTCGAGAGAATCAACGGTTTCTTGAACGGTTTGCGTTGGAAATCCATACATCAAATAAGCATGTACTAAGATTCCAACATCTGAGAACCCTTTGGTCACTTGGGCCACCTGTTCGACTGAAACGCCCTTTTTCATGAGATCAAGAAGTCTGTCAGATGCGACTTCTAATCCACCCGACATAGCGATGCACCCACTTTGCGCTAATAGCTCACATAGGTCTGGGGTAAATGTTTTTTCGAAACGAATGTTTCCCCACCAAGAAATCACCACCTTGCGACGAATGAGTTCCTCAGCAAGTGCCTTCAGAATTTTGGGTGGCGCTGCCTCATCTACAAAATGAAATCCAGTCTGGCCAGTCTCTGCAACAATTTTCTCAATGCGATCCACTAGCAGGGTGGCAGAGGCCGTTTCATAGCGGGAAATGTAATCTAGACTGACATCGCAGAAACTGCATTTTTTCCAATAGCAGCCATGGGCTACAGTGAGCTTATTCCAACGCCCATCACTCCATAGACGATGCATAGGATTAAGCATGTCCAGCAAAGATAAATAGGAATTCAGCGGCAAACCATCCCAGGTAGCAGTTCCGACTTCCTCAAACGGCACATCCGGCTCTTGCCAATTCATGTACCGAACTTCATTATTGGTATTGCGGATAAATGTGCGTACCAATCTCTCTGCCGAGCGCTTGCCATTCAAGTGCTCTAGAAGTGCAAGTAAGGGTCGCTCACCTGAATCTAGGGTGATGTAGTCCACGAAATCAAATATGCGTGGATCGGTGAGCTCACGTAACTCAGTATTCACGTAGCCGCCACCAAGCCCAATCTTGATATTAGGGTACTGCTGCTTGATAGTTTGGGCAATTCGTAATGCGGCGTACATAGCTCCAGGGAAAGGCACCGAGAGCAACACTAAGGTAGGCTGATGCTTTTCGATGGAAGACCTGGTTAAGTCTTGTAAATGCAAATCCATTAGTGTTGGACTTGCTGCTAAGGCATCCGCCAAAGGTGTAAAGGTAGGCTGACTACCTGCCAAGGATTCCGCGTAGCGAACAAACTCAAAACGCTCATCTACCGCATCACGGAGTACATCAGATAAATCATTAAGATAGAGAGTGGCTAAATGACGCGCACGATCCTGAGATCCGAGTGCGCCGAACGCCCACGCCAATGAGTCAGCACCTTCTTCCTCATCATAAGCCTCCAAGGATGCGAATCGTGGACCCTCAGGTAGCAAAGTACGGCTGTTGATGCGATGAGCAAGTGTGCTATCGCGTCCTTGTAAAAATGCAATCGCTAAGGCGATGGTGCTTTGATAATCTGAAAAATAATCTAGAAAGAAGTTGACGCTCGCACTACGGTTTTCTTCGGGGAGTTTTAATGCTTGCTCTTGAATCTCCGATAAACCCTGCGGAGTAAAGAAACCCAGGACTAGGGCTAATGCCAAATCTTCTTGAACCGCATCAAAGCCACGTGAGCGCAAAAAGCCAGTGAGATAGGCCGTTGAAGGATACGGCGTATTAAGCTGCGTCATCGGCGGAATGAGGCTCAGAATCTTCATGCTTCTTGAGTCCGTTTCTCATTGAGAGATTCCAGTAACTCCAGTTCTTCTGAAGTGAAGCCAGCTTGCTCGCGCGCATCAAAATTAAACGGCCCCCTCAAAGTGGGCGCATGGTATTTCTCGGCCAATTCTCGATAAGTCGTAATTGGGGATAAGTTGTCATTGGCGCATAGAAAGTTAAACCAACGATTGCCAACAAGCACATGTCCAATCTCATCATGGAGAATAATTTCTAGAATTTCTACTGCGCGATCATCTTTGATTTGCTTAAACCGATCCCGAATCTCTGGAACTGCATCAAGACCTCTTGCTTCCATAGTTCTCGGAACCAAAGCCATTCGTGCAATCACTGAATCTGTGGTTCTCTCAACCATCTCCCACAAACTATTGTGCGCCGGGAAATCACCATAACTAAATCCAAAGGACTGTAGATGAGTATTGATCAAGCCGAAATGGTATGACTCTTCTTTTGCAACCTTTAACCAGTCTTCGTAATACGCCTTAGGCATATTTGGAAAACGCCAGATCGCATCTAGCGCTAAATTCATGGCATTAAATTCAATATGGGCTAAGGAGTGCCAAAGAATAGCTCTGCCATCAACCGTATCCATTTTTCTTTTGGGAACAAACTTCGGTGCAACCAACTCTGGCTTAGCAGGCCTGCCGGGAAGTTGGAGATCGTGACTATCGAGTTTGCTAGAGAGATTTAAAGTGACTCGTTTAGCCTGATACTCATCGAATAAGTTAGCTAGCCGGCTAACCTTAGACTGCACATCGGTATTTGCCAGTATTGCGAGTGAAGTTTCTCGTAACTCAAGCATGGTTAGGGGCAAAGGCGAGCCGAAGTCGCCTATTCCCACTCGATAGTTGCTGGAGGTTTTCCGCTGATGTCGTAGACCACGCGATTGATGCCACGCACTTCATTGATGATTCGATTCGATACCTTGCCTAGCAAATCATGGGGCAAGTGAGCCCAATGCGCAGTCATAAAGTCTTGAGTTTGAACGGCTCTGAGAGCGACAACATACTCATAGGTTCTACCGTCACCCATAACGCCTACAGATTTCACTGGCAAGAACACTGCAAAGGCTTGACTAGTGAGGTCATACCAAGATTTTTGACTTGCTTCATCAATCGTGTTGCGCAACTCTTCAATGAAGATCGCATCAGCACGCTGTAAAAGACTTGCAAACTCATCCTTGACTTCACCCAAGATGCGAACTCCAAGACCCGGGCCTGGAAATGGATGGCGATACACCATCTCGCGCGGTAATCCTAAGGCTACGCCGAGTTCGCGCACTTCATCTTTAAATAATTCACGCAATGGCTCAAGCAGCTTGAGATGCATGTCTTCAGGCAAGCCACCCACATTGTGGTGACTCTTAATCGTATGGGCGCCCTTTTTACCTTTGCCAGCAGACTCAATGACGTCTGGATAAATAGTGCCTTGAGCAAGCCACTTAGCATTTTGAATCTTGCCAGACTCAACTTGGAAAATCTCAACGAATTCTTTGCCAATAATTTTGCGCTTGGCTTCTGGGTCAGCAACACCAGCAAGCTCAGACATAAACTTCTCTTTAGCATCTACGCGAATGACTTTGACACCGAGGTTTCGGGCAAACATTTCCATGACCATGTCGCCTTCGTTTAAACGAAGCAAACCATGATCAACAAATACACAAGTGAGTTGCTCACCAATCGCGCGATGGATTAATGCCGCAGCTACGCTCGAGTCAACACCGCCGGATAAACCAAGGATGACCTCTTCATCGCCAACTTGCTTGCGAATATGCTCAACAGCTTCGCTAATGTAGTCGCCCATCACCCAGTCTGGCTTGCACTTGCAGATCTCATGCACAAAGCGAGCCAAGATCGCTTCACCTTGCAGGGTATGCGTTACTTCAGGGTGGAATTGGAATGCATAGAAACGACGATCTTCGTCAGCCATGCCGGCAATCGGACAAGACTCTGTTGAAGCCATTAACTTAAATGATGGTGGCAACCTCGTTACGGAGTCGCCGTGACTCATCCATACTTTCAGAATGCCGTGGCCTTCACTAGTGGAAAAATCCTGAATGCCTTTCAGCAAATTAGTATGGCCATGGGCACGTACTTCAGAGTAGCCAAACTCACGGGCTTTACCCAAGGATTCAGCGGAAGCAACAGCTCCACCCAGTTGGGTAGCCATGGTTTGCATGCCGTAGCAAATGCCCAAAACAGGAACGCCTAGTTCAAAAACGATTTGCGGTGCACGAGGACTTCCCTCTTCGGTAACGGAACTTGGTCCACCCGAAAGAATGATTCCCTTACCACCCTGCTCTTGAATGAATTTTCGAATGAACTCTGGATCGCAATCGTAAGGATGAATTTCAGAGTAGACGCGAGCATCACGCACGCGTCTAGCAATTAATTGGGTGACTTGTGAACCAAAGTCGAGAATCAGTATTTTGTCGTGCACGAAAGGAACAGCCTTAATCAATGTGGTAATTTGGTGCTTCCTTAGTGATCTTCACATCATGAACGTGTGACTCGCGTACGCCCGCTGAAGTGATTTCCACAAAATTCGCTTTCTCATGAAGTTCATCAATCGTCTTGCAACCAAGATAGCCCATTGAAGAACGAATACCACCAGTCAGTTGATGCAAGATGGCAAGGACACTACCTTTATAAGGCACCTGACCTTCAATACCTTCAGGCACCAACTTCTCTGCGTTTGCAGCGCTGATATCACTCTGGAAATAACGATCAGCGGAACCATCCGCCATCGCGCCCAAAGAACCCATACCGCGATAGCTCTTGTATGAACGACCTTGATATAAGAACACTTCACCAGGAGCTTCTTCAGTACCAGCAAACATACCGCCCATCATGACGGAACTTGCGCCAGCAGCTAAGGCCTTAGCAACGTCACCGGAATAACGCACACCGCCGTCAGCAATTAACGGAATACCTGTGCCTTTGAGTGCAGCAGCCACATTCACAATCGCACTAATCTGCGGAACGCCTACACCAGCAACAATTCGGGTTGTGCAGATAGAGCCGGGACCAATGCCGACTTTCACGCCGTCAGCACCATGGTCAGCCAATGCTCTAGCAGCATCGCCAGTGGCAATGTTGCCGCCAATCACTTGCACGTGAGGATAATTTTTCTTAACCCACTTAACGCGATCCAATACACCTTGGCTATGCCCGTGAGCGGTATCCACCACAATCACATCAACGCCTGCGCGAACCAAGAGTTCAATACGCTCATCGTTATCAGGGCCTACGCCAACGGCAGCGCCAACGCGCAACTTACCTTCGCTATCTTTACAAGCATTTGGATGCTCGGTAGCTTTCAAGATATCTTTTACGGTAATTAAGCCGCGTAATTCAAACTTGTCGTTAACTACCAGCACGCGCTCTAAGCGATGCTGACTCATCAAACGCTTCGCCTCTTCAAGGGAGCAACCTTCTTTTACCGTGATCAAGCGCTCACGCGGAGTCATCTTTGTTTTCACTGGCGCATCCAAGTCTTCCTCAAAGCGCAAGTCGCGGTTGGTAATAATGCCCACCACTTCTTTGCCAGTCAGAACTGGGAAACCAGAAAAGCCATGCTCACGGGAAAGTTGAATAACTTGACGAAGCGTGACATCAGGGCCGACTGTAATCGGATCGCGCAAAATGCCGGATTCGTAACGTTTGACCTTGGCCACTTCCCTAGCCTGCTCAGCAGGCTTGAGATTTTTATGAACAATACCAATACCACCTTCACTGGCCATGGCAATTGCCAAGCGGCCTTCGGTGACGGTATCCATAGCTGCGGACACCAACGGTGTGTTTAGTGAAATATCTCGAGTTAACTTACTTGCCAAGCTGGCATCTCGAGGGAGTACCGAAGAATAAGCCGGTACGAGGAGCACATCGTCAAAAGTGAGTGCTTTTTGAATGAGTCGCATGCAAAACCCCTAGTCGCAAAAACCGATTATAGCCTCCTAGCCTTTCTTTTAGCTGCGGCAGCCTGGAATTTAGCATCTTGGTTCTGGTTGGCCTTCTTGCGGCGAACGGCTTTGGGGTCCACTAGGAGTACTGAATACAACTCCAGACGATCACCCTCGTAAATAGGGCTATCCCAGTCCTTACGCTTGCCAAAGACGCCAAAACAGCCCTTTCTTGCCAAGATAGGATCATCGGAGCCTTGGGCGATACCGGCTTTCACCAAGGCTAGACCCACTGTAGGGGCCTCGGATGAAGATAAATGGAGCGTGAAGGGGTTTAGTTTGGCCTCACCTAGGCGGGCATCGCAAATCCAAATCTCCATGGACTGATTAGCCATAGAGGTCTTCGGCTCGCTTTACGAAGCAATCCACAAAGGTGCCTGCAATATGGCCAAATACTGGGCCAATGATCTTATCCAGGATGACGCTTTTAAACTCCCAATGGAGCTTGAACTCGACCTTACAGGCATCTTCCTTAAGAGGAATGAAGTTCCACTGCCCAGAAAAATGCTTGAATGGCCCATCTACAAAGACCATATCAATGGTTTCAGGGCGGTGATTGATGTTCCGGGTATGAAAGTACTGATTAATACCCTTGAAGTGGATATTGATTTTGGCATCCAAAACAGTCTCAGTTTGCTCAAAAATTTCCACCCCGCCACACCACGGTAAGAATTCTGGGTAGCGCGCAACGTCAGTTACCAAGCCATACATGCGGTCGGCTGATTGGCCAATTAAAACGGTCTTGTAGACGTCTGCCATAATCGATCTTGAGAAGCTAAATAAATATGAGTATCGTCGATAACAAAAAAGCCTTCTTCGATTATTTTATCGAGGAACGGTTCGAGGCAGGACTAGTTCTGGAGGGCTGGGAAGTAAAAGCCATCCGCGCTGGTCGAGTCCACGTCAAAGAAGCGTATGTCGTCATCCGTCAGGCGGAGCTATTCCTGATCGGCTGTCACATCACCCCACTGCTATCAGCCTCAACTCATATCGTCCCAGACAGCACCCGCACCCGCAAACTTCTTCTCAATGCGATCGAGATTAAAAAACTCATCGGCAAAGTTGAACAAAAGGGCTACACCCTCGTTCCATTGAATCTGCATTTCTCCAAAGGTAATGTGAAGTGCGAGATTGGGCTAGCCCGAGGTAAGAAGCAGCATGACAAGCGTGCAGCCACTAAGGAGCGTGAATGGGAAGTGCAAAAAGGTCGAATTGCTCGAGGCGACCTCAACGCCTGAGTCCTGCAGCATGCTCCCAAGCCATTTATGCACCAATATAGTGCATATTGGCACCATGCTGCCCCATATCCACTAGCGCAGTTAAGCCAAAGGCATTAGTTTGTAACTATGAAATTGCCTTTTGACGAAATGCTCGACGCCAGCGGAAAAGCGCGTCCCCATTACCAAATTTTCCATAACTGGCTTAAGCAGCAGAGTGACACCCTCATGGGTCTCAAGCGGGCCGAGGCTGACCTGATTTTTCGACGAGTTGGCATTACCTTTGCCGTCTATGGAGATGATCTTGGGTCTGAGAGAACTATTCCGTTTGATCAAGTGCCTCGCATCTTTACCGCTAAGGAGTGGGAGCAGCTGGAGGCTGGTCTGCGTCAACGGGTTAAAGCACTCAATCGCTTTATTTATGACGTCTATCACGAAGAAGAAATTATCAAAGCCGGAATTATTCCTGCTGAGCAGATTTATAACAACGCGCAATATCGTCCTGAGATGCGCAATGTCAACGTGCCGCGAGATATTTATGCTCAGATCGCCGGGATTGATATCGTGCGCGCTGGTGAAGGCGAGTTCTACGTACTAGAAGATAACCTGCGTGTTCCATCTGGCGTTTCTTATATGGTTGAGGATCGCAAGATGATGATGCGACTCTTCCCGGATCTATTTCAAAAGTATCGGGTTGCCCCTGTCGAGCACTATCCCGACTTTCTATTGGAGTGCCTGAAGTCAGTCAAGCCTGATGACGTCAAGAAACCCAATGTCGTAGTACTCACACCAGGTATGTACAACTCCGCTTATTTTGAACACAGCTACCTTGCTCAACAAATGGGCGTTGAATTGGTGGAAGGTAAAGATTTATTTGTGAAGAATGAGCAAGTCTTTATGCGGACCACTCAAGGCCCTGAGCGGGTCGATGTAATTTACCGCCGTGTCGATGATGACTTCTTAGATCCCCTTGCATTTCGCTCCGATTCAACCTTAGGCGTTGCTGGATTACTCTCTGCGCATCGTGCAGGCAATGTAACCTTAGCCAATGCAATTGGTACTGGTATTGCGGATGATAAGTCCATCTACCCTTACGTACCGGACATGATTGAGTTCTATTTGGGTGAAAAACCCATCCTGAATAATGTGCCGACTTTCCAGTGTCGCAAACCCGATGATCTCGCCTACACCTTGGCTAACTTAGACAAGTTGGTAGTGAAGTTAACGCATGGTGCTGGCGGCTACGGCATGCTGGTTGGACCAGCATCCACTAAAGCAGAGATTGAAGAATTCCGCGGTCATTTGATTGCCAATCCAGATAAATACATCGCACAGCCAACACTTGCACTGTCTACCTGCCCAACCTTTGTTGAATCTGGCGTTGCGCCACGCCATATTGATTTGCGTCCATTTGTACTATCAGGCAAAACAATCAAGATGGTTCCAGGCGGCCTGACTCGTGTTGCCCTTAAAGAAGGATCTTTAGTTGTGAACTCCTCACAGGGTGGCGGCACTAAAGACACCTGGGTTCTAGAAGAATAAAAGGGATAAGTAAATATGTTGAGTCGTACCGCTGATTGCTTGTACTGGATGGCCCGCTATACAGAACGCGCAGAAAACACTGCCCGTATGCTGGACGTCAACCACCAAACCTCTCTACTCCCGCAGCCGGCAGAGTTTTTAGAGCAGAGCTGGAAGAAGTTGCTCACCATCTCCAAGCTCGAAGAATCCTTCTTGGAGAAATACGATGTAGTGACTCGTGAGAATGTCTTGGACTTCATGATTTATGAAACTAGCAATCCATCCAGTATCGTGTCTTGTTTATTTGCTGCCCGTGAGAATGCCCGCGTCATTCGCGGAAGAATTACCTCAGAAGCATGGGAAACACAAAATACCACTTGGTTAGAGTTACAACGCATTCTGGAAGCTAGAAATCAAGCAGACCCTAGTCGACTACTCGAATGGGTAAAGCATCGCTGCCATCTATTTCGGGGTGTGATGCACGGTACGATGCTCAAGAATGAAGCCTTCTATTTTATGAATGTAGGCACCTTATTAGAGCGCGCTGATAACACTGCCCGTATCCTAGAAACCAAATACGAAGATCAGGCGACGCTTAAAGTATTGCGCACGGATAAAAAGGTGGACGCTGATGGAGCAGATGGTGATTTCTTTGACTTCTATCACTGGGCTGCGCTGCTTCGCTCAGTTTCTGCCTTTGAAATCTATCGCCAAATCTATTCAGATCAAGTGACTCCTAAGCAAGTCGCACAACTCTTGATTTTCAATAAGCAAATGCCTCGCTCTTTGGTGAGCTGTGTCAATGAACTGATTCCATTGATTTCAGAAGTGAAGAATCAGCAATCTAAAGAAATTGAACGCCTACTTGGCAAGCTCAAAGCAAGCTTAGATTATTCCGATATTGATGAAGTCTTTTCTCAAGGATTAGAAGAATTTATTGAAGAGTTCCTGGAGCGCATCAATCATATTGCTGATGAATTCAGTAATGCTTATCTCATACCATTAGCTGTAGCCTAAAGATCCTTATGCACCTCAAGATTCGTCACCGCACAGAATACCGCTATGAAACGCCGGTGCGTTACTCCATTCAAGAGTTACGCCTCACGCCACCTAATGTGGCTGGCCAAGCTATTGAAAAGTGGAAAGTCAGCACGCCGATTAAGGCAAGCACTTCACTCGATGCCTTTGGAAATCTCTACAGCGTTTTTGTTCAAGAGAGCTCCTACACCTCAATGATGATTGAAGCTGAGGGTGATGTTCATACTCAAGATGCTTTTGAGTTTATTGATGATCCTAAGGCGGTTTCACCTTACCACTTGCTCCAACAAACGAATTTGACTGAACCCACAGCTGAAATGCTGGAGTTCTTCTCGGCATCACTCCCAAAGAAAAATACCATTGATGAAGTTTTAGAGTTGGCTGCCGCAGTACAGGGAACTATTCTGTATTTCCCAGGGCAAACGAATTCCGCCACCACTGCTGCCCAATCTTTTGCCATGAAAGCTGGTGTCTGCCAAGATCATGCCCACATCATGTTAGGCCTGTGTCGCGCCTCAAACATTCCGGCACGTTATGTGAGCGGCTATTTCTTTGCCGAAGATTCACCAAACCTGGCTAGCCATGCCTGGGTTGATTTCTGCATTGACATTGAACGGGGTCTATGGACAAGCATTGATATCACCAATGCCTGCTTCACTGATGAGCGCCATGTTCGCCTAGCGATAGGCAGGGATTACTACTCGGCAGCACCCGTTAAGGGGGTACGCTCTGGTGGAGGCGGTGAAGAGTTAAGTGCGACCATCTCCATCACTCAACCGAGCTAATACAGCCCTCAGTAAAGCCAAGTAAGAGATAATCCAAAGAAATAATTAAAGGGGTTGCAGGATGACGTATTGCGTTGGGCTTTGCCTAAAAGATGGCTTGGTATTTTTATCCGATACTCGCACCAATGCGGGCGTCGATCAGATTGGCACATTCAGAAAGATGTCCTTATTCCAAAAGGATAAAGATCGCTTTTTCACCCTCATGAGCGCTGGCAATCTTGCCATCACCCAGGCTGTGAAAGAGATCTTGCTGCAAGGCCAACTCTTGAATGGTAAGAACCTATGGAATGTAGATAGCACGCACGATGCAGCCGTTGTCATTGGCGATGCAATTAAGCAGGTTTACGACAGAGATCACAAAGCACTAGAAAAAGCAGGCATTGATTTCAATTGCAACCTGATCTTTGGTGGGCAAATTAAGGGCGAGCGCCCAAGACTCTTCAATATCTACTCAGCCGGCAACTTTATTGAAGCAACACCTGAGACTTGTTACTTTCAAATTGGGGAGTCTAAATACGGTAAGCCAATCTTAGATAGGGTCATTACCTTTGATACCCCGCTAAATTTAGCTACCAAGTGCGCCCTGATCTCAATGGACTCCACCCTCAACAGTAATATTTCCGTGGGTCTACCGCTGGACTTGATGGTCTATGAAAAGAACTCATTGCAAGCCAGTAAGCTGGTGACGATGGATGAGTCCAACCCCTACTTCCAGATGATTCATCAGCTCTGGGGTGAGAAATTACGCTCAGCATTTAACTCTATTGCGGAGCCAAGCTGGTCTGGAGCGACCCCTTCGCGTGCAATTGCTTTACCCGCCAAGAAGATGGGTGCGGTGCCCATTCATCGCGCTAGCAAAGCCGTAAAGAAAGTAGCTGCGCCGCTTAAGACTGCAGCTAAAGCTAGCCCAAAGAAAAAAATAGTTACCAAAGCTAAGCGCTAGTTTAGATAGTCATTAAAAGACAAAAGGCCTAGATCTCTCTAGGCCTTTTTCACATCTTGCTAGTGATTAGCGGGAGCTAATTAAGCTTCTTTCTTGCCCAACATTTCCCAAGTAGCTACTACGCTATCTGGATTGAGGGAGATTGAAGTAATACCCTTGGCAACCAACCAACGTGCGAAGTCTGGATGATCTGAAGGACCTTGACCGCAAATACCAACGTATTTATTTTGTTTGCGGCAAGCATCAATAGAGCGGGCAATCATGAACTCAACCGCAGGGTCGCGCTCATCAAAGTCAATTGCCAGCAATTCCATGCCGGAGTCGCGATCCAGACCCAAAGTGAGCTGGGTCATATCGTTTGAGCCGATTGAGAATCCATCGAAATGCTCGAGGAATTGATCAGCCAAAATAGCATTTGAAGGAATCTCACACATCATGATCAGGCGCAAGCCTTTTTCACCACGCTTGAGACCGAACTTCGCCATCATGTCGATCACGCGCTCAGCTTGTTTGATGGTGCGCACGAATGGCACCATGATCTCAACGTTATCCAAGCCCATATCTTCACGAACACGCTTCATCGCAGCGCACTCTAAGGCAAAAGCTTCGCCGAAATCTGCCGATACGTAACGGGATGCGCCACGGAAACCGAGCATTGGATTCTCTTCATCCGGCTCATAGCGTGAACCGCCAATAAGCTTCTTGTACTCATTCGACTTAAAGTCAGACAAGCGAACGATCACTGGTTTTGGATAGAAAGCGGCGGCAATCGTTGCCACACCTTCAACCAATTTATCTTCGTAGAACTGACGTGGGCTTGCATAACCGCGAGCAACACTTTCTACAGCGCGCTTGAGATCAGGATCAATATTTGGGTACTCCAACACAGCGCGTGGATGCACACCAATATAGTTATTGATGATGAACTCGAGACGGGCTAAGCCAACACCAGCATTTGGGATTTGGCAGAAATCAAATGCCAACTGAGGATTACCAATATTCATGGTGATCTTCACTGGAATCTCTGGCAATACGCCGCGAGAAACTTCAGTCACTTCAGTCTCAATCAAGCCATCATAAATATGACCTTCGTCGCCTTCTGCGCAAGAGACGGTAACCATCATGCCGTCTTGTAGATGCTCTGTCGCATCACCGCAACCGACCACTGCAGGAACACCCAACTCACGAGCAATAATCGCCGCGTGACAAGTACGTCCACCACGGTTAGTCACAATCGCGGAAGCGCGCTTCATTACTGGCTCCCAGTTAGGGTCAGTCATATCGGCTACTAATACGTCGCCTGGCTGTACGCGATCCATCTCGCTTGGGTCGCGAATCACGCGAACCGGGCCTGCACCAATCTTTTGACCAATCGCACGGCCTTTAGCAAGAACCTTGGATGTGCCCTTTAGCTTGTAACGCATTTCCACTTGGCCAGCAGCTTGGCTCTTTACTGTCTCTGGACGTGCTTGCAGGATGTAAATACGGCCATCTTGACCATCCTTACCCCACTCGATATCCATTGGACGACCGTAGTGCTTCTCAATGATGACGGCATATTTTGCTAATTCAGTAATGTCTGCGTCTTCCAATGAAAAACGATTACGTTTCTCTGGAGCAACATCTACAGTCATTACTTTCTCAGCAGAACCTGCTGGGGCGAATTGCATCTGAATTAACTTGGAACCTAAGGAGCGACGAATAATCGCCTTCTTATCTTGGGCCAAAGTTGTTTTGAATACATAGAACTCATCCGGGTTCACTGCACCCTGCACCACTGTCTCACCCAAGCCATAGCTTGAGGTAATAAACACGACATCTTCAAAGCCAGATTCGGTATCCAAGGTAAACATTACGCCAGCTGCACCTAAGTCTGAGCGGACCATACGCTGAATACCAGCAGACAAGGCTACTTCAGCATGGGCAAAGCCCTTGTGAACGCGGTAAGAAATCGCACGATCGTTATACAAGGAGGCAAATACTTCACGAATCTTCTTTAAAACATCGTCAATGCCCTCAACGTTCAAGAAGGTTTCTTGTTGTCCGGCAAATGAGGCATCAGGCAAATCCTCTGCAGTTGCAGAGGAACGCACTGCAAAAGAACCTTTGCCAGAGTCATCTAATTTTTTAAACGCTGTACGAATCTCTTCATCAAGACGTGCTTGAAATGGAGCGGTCTCAATCCAGCCACGAATTTCTTTGCCAGCTTCAGCTAGAGCGCGCACATCATCAATATTGAGATTTTCCAAGCGCTTTTGAATGCGCTCAGTCAAATTGTTGTGCTCTAAGAAATCACGAAACGCCAATGATGTAGTTGCAAATCCAGTAGGTACACGTACACCTGTGGACGACAACTGAGAAATCATTTCACCAAGTGAAGCATTTTTACCGCCGACGGACTCAACATCAGTCATTCGGAGTTGCTCAAAAGGCAAAACATAGGCATTTGCTACATCGTTACTTTGTTGCTGTTGGTTGGACATAAAATACTCTCTAAAGATAAGGAAACTGGTCGAGCGGCCGAATAAAATACGGCATACTTCATTAACTACATATTGTAGTGCTGACCACGATTTTTTAGGCCAATCTCATGTCTACCCAAACCCGCATTGTTTTTATCGTTTCTGATGGCACCGGAATTACCGCCGAGAACTTCAGCCAGTCGATTTTGGCCCAATTTGAGGCCACTTTTAAGCACATTCGGGTGCCTTTTGTGGATAGCCCTGAAAAAGCCCATGACGCCGTTTCTAGCATCAATCAGGCAGCCACCAAATATGGGGTTCAGCCCATCGTTTTCACCACTTTGGTGAATCCAGAACTCAATAAGATTGTCGGTAAGGCTAATGGCTTAATTTTGGACATGTTCCAGACTTTTGTGGCGCCTTTAGAGCAAGCCCTTGGGGTTAAGTCAACCCATGCCATGAACCGCCTGCACCATAATGCGGATACTGAGGCCTATAAAAACCGTATTGAAGCTATCAACTATTCCCTGGCCCACGATGATGGCCAGTCCAACCGCAATCTAGCGGAAGCGGATGTCATTCTAGTTGGAATATCTCGAGTGGGTAAAACGCCAACTAGCCTGTATTTGGCAATGCAATATGGCATGAAAGCAGCCAACTACCCTCTTATCCCAGAGGACTTTGAACGTGGCCAACTTCCAAAAGACTTAATCCCCTACCGCAGCAAGATTTTTGGCCTCATGATCGATGCTGAGCGCTTGTCAGAGATTCGTAACGAGCGTCGTCCTGGTAGCAATTACGCGAAGTTGGAAAACTGTCGCTACGAGATTAATGAAGCCACCGCCATGATGAAAAAGGAATCTATTCCTTGGGTGGCAACAACCAGCAAATCGATTGAAGAGATTGCTACAACTGTATTGCAATCTATTAAGTCAGATAAAACAATCTTAGGCTAGAAAAGTCACCTTCAGGGTCTGCTTTCGACCCAAAGCGGACACTCAAAGAAAAACCACCCGAAGGTGGTTTTCTTAAATAGATTTGATTAATTAACTCGGTAACTGCGCTGCTTCCGCGCAATTATTTGTTGCAGGCTTACCAGCCAGGCGATCCTTAATCCACTCCTGAAAGAAGGGTCCGGCCGTCCCAGGTGTGGTGAAGTGAGATTGTTCACCTGGCAGTTGCACTCGTGTCACGTTAGCACCAGACTTGCACATTTGAATCTGATAGAGCTTGCCCTGAATAGGTGGCTGTGTTGTATCTTTAGTTCCCCAATAGATTACTACAGGCGCAACTGGATTGACTGGAGGTACAGAACTCTTAACGAATGCCTGTACCCAAGCGCGTGTATTTGTCGGCATTGGTTTTAGCAACTTTGTAAAATCTTTGCCGTACGAAAAAACAATGGTGTCAGCGGCAGCATGTACACATTTATTTCCATAAACCTCTTGAACTACTCTCACTCCTTCATCCGTCAACAAATCAGAAAGTTTTAAATTGGAATATGCAGACTGAGTTCCATATAAAGCCATTGAGAAATGAGCAAAGCTCAGAATATCTGTAGAGAATGATTTCTGAAGTTCACCCATCACTTTGTCTGCCGTAGCTTGGTCAATATCGCCCTTTGGCAAACTTGCCGCCATATCGTAAGGAGCCAAAGCCACAAAACCTGCAAATGTAATGCCATCTGCGGCTGTTCCAGTTTGGGAAATATATTCGGGTGAACCGGCGGCATTTAAAACTGAGCCGCCACCCTGAGACCATCCATAGGCAACCACCTTTTTACCTGCGCCAACCTCTTTCGCCGAGCTTGCAGCACGAGCAGAATTAATAAGGTCGTGCGACTGTGTAACTGCAACTGCATATTGATGAACACCGCCACCACCTTGACCCTGATAATCGGTTGCAACTACTACATATCCCTCATTAATAAATTCTTGCACCCTCGGTATGCCGTAATCGGTCCAAGAATTTCCACCAACTAGAAAGTATTCATTTAGAGGTACGGCTGGATTAATAATTTGAGATGGCCCACAATTTTGCGCAGCCCCTGTAGTACCATGAGACCATGCCATGATTGGTCTACCCTCTTTAGGTGCCGAACCCACTGGAGCAACCAACAATCCAGTTGAGATCGTTTTCTTGCCAAGTACATCAGATGAAACATAGGCAATCTTCCATGCCTGAGCACCTTTTATAGGTGTATTGATTTTCTCTTGCTTGACAATTTGTCCCAGCTTGCCATTTGGGCTGATCTTTGCAACTGATTCATAAAAAGGAGCTACGGGCGGCTCAGCATATACAGCCGCAGAAAGAATACTTAGGACTGCGCCGAGAACGAATGCTAAAAGGCTGGGAGTTTTTTGCATGGTCTAGTTGAATTTTGGTTATAAAAGTCATATTAAACACCATTTTTCAGGGGCTTAACCCAATGCATTGAATAAGTTGAACGCCTCTAAATGGCCGAAAGCGGCCCCTCGTGAAAAAACTACTATCTAAGCGCGCCTCACCCTGAG
This sequence comes from Polynucleobacter sp. MG-27-Goln-C1, assembly GCF_018881905.1. Lineage (GTDB taxonomy): Bacteria > Pseudomonadota > Gammaproteobacteria > Burkholderiales > Burkholderiaceae > Polynucleobacter. The sequence continues at coordinate 216,427 of NZ_JACVPM010000001.1, read as the reverse complement.
TGTCTCGAACAAACATACTGCCGCTGCAGTAGATACGTTGAGTGATTCCACTCTTGGGTCAATTGGGATTGATACGCCTTTAGCTTGAGCCATGAGGTCTTCAGAAACACCCTGCCCTTCGCTTCCCATTACCCAAGCAACTGGATGAATCAATACCTTGGGCATATTGAAGAGATCTCGTTCTCCATCAGCAGTAGCGGCCAGTAAAGGCGCCGTTACGGCACTGAGTACTTGTGAGCTTGACCACCCTTCGTAAAGATCTAGTAAGCGGTGGGCACCCATGCCAGCACGCAATACCTTGCTTGACCACAGGTGAGCGCAACCAGATAATGCGATCACCTGTGTAAAGCCGGCTGCAGCTGCAGTGCGCAAGATAGAGCCAACATTACCGGCATCTTGAATGCGATCCAAAATAATCACATCCCCAGAAATCGTCGCAAACGACTTTTGTGGGTTTAAGGCGGATTCAGGAAGATCTAGCAATCCCGCAATTTGCGGAGCATTCACCAAATCAGATAGCAAATCCCAAAGACCTTTATCCAATTGATAAACGCGAGTCTCCGGACAAATTTCTATATGGTCGTAGACGGCTTGGGCGATCTCAGGATTCTGCAAACCCAATTCAGAGGTAATCAAGGTCTTGAGCGCTGAATTGCCAACCCAAGTTTGCACTAAATGAATACCTTCCAGCAAAGCCTGGCCGCAAGCAAATCTCGCCTTTTGGCCTTTAGGGCCAGTAGCTTGTAATTGACGAATTTCCTTAAATAAGGAATTGTCTTTTGAGCTGATAAATTCCATCTTCATAGCTGGGATTATCGACTATGCAGAGCTAAGACATTGCGAACTGGTGAGAAGCTGCGGCGATGTTGGTCGCAGGCACCAAATTCCTTTAAGGCAGAAAAATGCGCCTCTGTTGGATATCCCATATGTTGAGCAAATCCATATTGTGGGTGCAATTCATGTAAAGCCATCATTTGACGATCTCGCGTGACTTTAGCCAAGATCGATGCCGCTGAAATAGCAGGCTCTTTGGTATCACCTTTGACAATAGCTTCTGCAGAAATCGGGAGCTCTGGGCAGCGATTCCCATCAATCAATGCCTTGTCTGGCCAACCGCCTAAACGTGTAGTCAGATCCTCAATTGCACGACGCATTGCCAACATTGTCGCCTGCAGAATATTGATTTCATCGATCTCTGCTGGGCTCGCTTCGCCGATACCCCAGGCTTTTGCTTTAAGCTGAATTTGCTCAAACAGAAACTCGCGTCTGGCAGCTGATAACTTCTTAGAATCTTTTAAACCAGCAATAGGATTGTCGGGATCAAGAACGACAGCACCGGCAACAACCGCCCCCGCTAATGGACCGCGGCCTGCCTCATCAACACCGCATACCCAAATCACACTCACACAGTAGTCCGATTTTTAGCAGCAGTAATCGTTTGTGCCACAGCTTGCGCAACCAATAAACCGGTTGGTCTGCGCAAGGTCTCATGCATTTCTGCAAAGCGTGTTTTTAATTGGGAAACTTTGTTGGGGTTATTTAACCAAGTCAATAAAGCATCAGCCAATTTACTTGGAGTCGCATCATCCTGAAGAAGCTCTGGGACAACGAACTCGCCGCAGAGGATATTCGGCAAACCTACATAAGGCAAATAGCCCTGTCGTTTCATAATCTGCGCGGTCAACCAAGGTACCTTGTAGGAAATCACCATGGGCTTTTTCCAGAGTGCAGCTTGCAAGGTTGCAGTACCACTGGCAATCAGCACAACGTCTGCAGCCTCAAGAACTGCATCGGCCTCACCATCGATCAAATTAATATTCAGGTTTGGATTTTTCTCTAGCGTGTTTTTCAGTAAAGCCTCAAGCGGTGCTCGCAAGCGTGGGGTTGCTACTGGGATCACAAAATGTAGAGGCTGGCCTGGCATGCGCTTCACAAGCTCGGCCATGGTTTCAAAAAAGACTGGTGCAATTAGTTCAATTTCTGAACCACGACTGCCCGGCAGGACGGAGACAACAATTCCATTTAATGCATTGGTAGATAGATTTAATACTTGCTCGATTCTTTTTTTGGCTGTGGCTGGATTTGGCTCAAGCGGAATCTCGCTAGCCAGTGGGTGCCCAACATAAGTCGCACTAATCCCGGCGCGCTCATAGATCTCGGTTTCAAAGGGGAAGATGCAGAGCATGCGTTCAACTGCTTGCTTGATCTTGGTAATGCGCCCTGCTCGCCAGGCCCAAATTGATGGAGAAACAAAATGCAGGGTTGGAATGCCCGCTTTACGCAAAGCTAACTCGACACCTAAATTGAAATCAGGGGCATCAATACCGAGATAGACATCCGGACGCCCGTCACCTGTAAGATTGCTAATGAGCTCCTTGCGCAGCTTCAGAATAGCGGGCAGCTGCTTGATGGCCTCAACGTAACCACGAACGCTGAGGGTCTCCATAGGCCAATCAGACCTTAGACCCTCCGCCTGCATACGCGGACCGCCAATGCCGTAAACCTCCAAATTAGAAGTATCCAGAATCTGCTTTAGCGCACTGAGTACTGGCGCTGCCAGCAAGTCGCCCGAAGGCTCTCCGGCAACACAAGCAAGCTTAGACACTAGACACTCGATCTACTCTATCGAATAATGCCGCGCGTGGAAGCGGCAATAAAGTCATGAAACTCTGTCAGCTTTTCTGCGGTAGCAGCATCAGATGTACTAGCTTGCGCCATCTTCTGAATCTCTACCTTAGCCTCTTCGAAGCTGAGACCGTCTTTATAAAGGACTTTATATGCCTGACGCAATGCTGAAATCGTTTCGCTTGAGAAGCCGCGACGCTTGAGGCCTTCCACATTAATGCCGTGTGGAGAAGCCTTATCTCCCGCTGCAATCACAAATGGTGGGATGTCTTGCACTAATGCAGAGGCACCACCCAGCATGGCATGTTGGCCAATACGAACAAATTGATGAACGCCTGACATGCCGCCCATAATTGCCCAGTCACTCACCTGTACGTGGCCAGCAATTTGTGCATTGCTTGAGAAAATCGTGTGGTTACCGATTTGGCAGTCATGTGCAATGTGCACATAAGCCATGATCCAGTTGTCATTACCGATCCGGGTAATACCCTCATCCTGAGATGTACCAGTATGAATAGTCGTGAACTCACGAATCGTATTGCGGTCGCCAATAATCAGTTGAGTTGGTTCGCCGCGGTATTTCATATCCTGAGGGGCGCCACCAATTGCAGCAAAGTGAGCAAATATATTTTCCTTACCGATTGTGGTGTAACCCTCAATCACAGTATGAGAACCAATCTTGCTACCAGCGCCAATTTTCACGTTTGGTCCAATAACCGAATATGGACCAATCTCTACGTCGCTAGCAAGCTCAGCTTTGCTATCTACTACTGCAGATGCATGAATCCGAGTCATTACGCACCTTTCGTACGAACAGCACAAGTGATATTGGCTTCTGCAGCCAACTCACCGTCTACAGTAGCTTGCACCTGAAATTTATAGATGCCAGCACGCTCACGCTCTAGCTTTGCGGTCATGATAAGTTGATCGCCAGGTAATACTGGCTTCTTAAAACGAGCACCATCAATACCAGCAAAGTAATAAATCGCATTCTCTTCTCTAACCTCAGAGAATGTTAGCAAGGCAGCAGTTTGAGCTAACGCCTCAATAATTAAGACGCCAGGCATTACTGGAAAATCTGGAAAGTGCCCCTGGAAAAATGGCTCATTCATGGTGACATTCTTTAAAGCAGTAATACTTTGACGAGGCTCAATCTCTAATACCCGATCAACCAATAAAAATGGGTAACGGTGTGGCAATAACTTCAAAATTTGATTGATGTCGATGGCGATAGGTTTGCTCATGTATTTACCTGCTGAATAAAGTTTCTAATTTTTTTAATGTGATGATGATTTATTTAGACTTGTCTAACAATCGTAGGCGTTGACGTATTTTATCGAGGCCACGCAAAATAGCTGCATTTTTCTCCCAGGCACTATGGAGCATTGACGGGTAAACACCCGTGTAGTGCTGACCTGGTTCGGTGATGGAGCGAATAATCGAAGTATTTCCGGACACGGTGGTTCTGTCAGCAATGCTGAGGTGACCTGCAAAGTTAGCAGCGCCACCAATAATGCAGAAGCTTCCAATCTTGGTGCTTCCTGAGATCGCTGCACAACCAGCAATCACACAGCAATTGCCAACTACTACGTTGTGTGCAATTTGCACTTGGTTATCAATCTTAGTTCCATTGCCTATGATGGTGTCACTCATTGCGCCACGATCAATTGTGGTTGAAGCGCCAATTTCAACATCATTACCAATAACAACGGCACCAGTTTGCGGGATCTTGACCCACTCGGCACCAGTAGCAGAAAAATCAGGAGCAAAACCAAAACCATCAGCACCAATAACGGCACCACTATGAATAATGCATCGCTCACCAATGGTAGTTTCTGAATAAAGGGAAACGTTGGGATAAATCAAAGTATCGCTACTAATGCTAGAGTTTCTAGCAATGGAGGTATTGCCCAATACAGTTACACGCTCACCCAATTTGACACCAGGGCCGATTTGCACAAATGGTCCGATATGACATGAGGCCGGGATAATTACGGATGGGTCTACTGCTGCACTAGGATGTACACCAGGGGTATAGATAGGTGCGGATGCCTTAGCAAAGTGCTGTGCCATTCTGGCAAAAATAGCATAGGGATTTTTAGAAACGAAATATACGCGCCGCGCAGAATTCACACTCGGATTTGCTTGAAGAAAATCGAGATCAGCCTGACTAACAATTAATCCACCAGCGGAACTATCGCTAGCTTGCTGACGATATAGCGGATTAGAAAGAAAGGAGATCTGGCTTGACTGAGCTCGCTCGAGAGGAGCGAGACCCTGAAGCGCGAGGGAGCCATCCCCCACCAAGCTTACTTGAAACTGTTCGGCCAGCTCGATGGCGGTGGGCATAAAACTTACTTAAGACTATTCAAAGCCTTGATGACATCATCAGTAACGTCAACCTTTGGATTGGCATAGGCTGGATCTTGAATAATGACATCAATTTTTCTTTGGTCAGCAATTTGCTTGAGGGCTTGATTTGCCTTTTCAGCAATCTTCGCACGCTCTTCAAAGTTGCGCTGGTTCAGGTCTTCAGTGTATTCACGTTGTTTGCGTTGCAGTTCGCGATCTTGATCCGACAACTCACGTTGACGACGAACGCGATCTGCCTCAGACATTACAGCTGAGTCACGGTCTAGCTTTTCAGCGGCAGACTTAATTTTTTGAGCGCTGTCACGAATTTCGTTCTGACGCTTCATGAATTCATTTTGCAATTTAGTTTGACTTGCTTTGGCCATATTGGATTCGTTGAAAACTTTTTCAACGTTCACAGCTGCAACCCGAGTTCCAGCATCTTGCGCGATTGCCTGTGGCAATACGATTAGTGAAGAAACAGCAATTAAGCCGTATTGAATCCATTTAGAAGATTGATGAAGCTTCATAAAACTTTCCTTAAACAATTAAAACGCTGTACCAACTTGGAACTGCAAACGCTGAATATTATCCGTTGGTAACGACTTGATCGGAATACCGTAGCTGAATTTTAGTGGTCCAAGTGGTGATATCCATGATAAACCTAAGCCATAAGAATATCGCAAGACGAGATTGATATTCTCACCGTAGACATTACCACCATCCACGAATCCAAATACGCGCAAGGTTTTATCAACCCCAGATCCCGGAACCGGCACAGTGTACTCAACGTTACTAACAATCTTGGATTGGCCACCAGTCGGCTGATTTAGACCGGTGTTGGCATTATAGAAAGTGGGTCCAAGAGATCCTGGAGAGTAACCACGAACGGATCCGATACCGCCAACATAGTAGTTTTTAGTGATCGGGAATGGATATTTTCCGTAAGCCTCGCCATAACCAACTTCCCCGTTAAAGGATAGGATGTTGCCCTTTGAGAAGGAGTGATACTTTTGATATTGGCCAAAGATACGGTAGAACATCATGTTGCCAAGGGGCGTTCCTACCTCGGCGTTCAATTGCTGCAATGACCCAGTAGATGGAATCAATGCACTGTCACGGCCATCGCGCGACCAACCGACAGTAACTGGAATATTGTAAGTATTTAGGCTTGAAGGGTAGCCAGGGGCAGCAACACCATAATCAATCATGTAATTCAGATAAGGCTGTGGCGTATTGGAGGTAGATTTAATCTGGAATGCCTCAATGCCCGTTCCGAAGAAGACTCGATCCACCTCGGTATATGGAACGCCAAATTTAATGTTTGAGCCCACAGACTTAATTTGATAATCTGGGTCGCCTACATAGTAGAGCGGCTTGGATGAACGGTAGTACAAATCGGTGTAGCGACTAATACCGTCTTCCGTGAAGTAAGGGTCATAGTTGGATAAGGCCAAACTTTGATTGATCTTACCAAGCGACATATTCAAGCCAACAGCCGTACCCGTACCGAAAGCATTCTCTTGATTGATACCCGCAGAGAGAATTAATTTTTCCGTTGAAGAGAAGCCTGCGCCAAGAGTCACAGCGCCGGTTGGTTTTTCGGTTACTTTAACACCCACATCCACTTGATCTGGGGATCCAGGAACATCTTGCGTAGAGACATCAGTCTCCGTGAAGTAACCCAAACGACCTAAACGTTTTTTGGATAAATCAATCTTCTCACTGTCGAACCATGAACTTTCAAACTGACGCATTTCACGACGAATCACTAAATCTCTAGTTTTAGCGTTTCCAGAAATATTCACTTGACGCACATAAACACGACGGCCTGGATCAATAACCAAAGTAAGGTCAACCTCACTCAATTCACGACGAATATCTGGTTGCGGGTTAATGTTTGCGAAGGCGTATCCATAGGAGCCTAAAATTTCCGCAATCGCCTTAGTACTCTCAGTTAGCTTGGCAGATGAGAAGGTATCTCCCGGCTTGAGTGTTACCAACTGCATCAATTCAGACTCTTTACCCAATAAATCACCAGCCAAACGCACATCCTTAACCGTAAACTTATTCCCCTCACGAATACTGATGGTTAGGTAAATACCTTTTTTATCGGGGGTAATAGAAACCTGAGTGGATTCAATCACGAACTCAAGGTAGCCCCGATTGAGGTAATAGGAGCGAATATTCTCTAAGTCAGCTGTGAGCTTTTGCTTTGAGTACAAATTGTCTTTGCTATACCAAGATAGCCAACCACCAGTCTTTAGTTGCATCTCACTTTTAAGAGTGCCGTCGCTGAACACGTTGTTGCCGATAAAATTAATTTCTTGAATCTTGGCTACAGGACCTTCATCAATATTGAAATACACAGCAACCTGGTTTCTCTCAAGCGGAGTAACGGTTGCAACCACCTCAGCAGCGTACATACCTTTACCAACGTAAGCGCGTTTCAGCTCTTGTTCAGCCTTATCAACCAAGGCCTTGTCATAAAAGCGGGCTTCAGCTACGCCAACTGCCTTCAGTGACTTACGAATAGTTTCCTGGTCAAACTCTTTCATCCCAGTAAATTCAATACGGGAGATCGTGGGGCGCTCTTCAACGATTACGATTAAGACGTTACCTTGCGCTTGAATTTGCACGTCCCGGAAAAAACCAGTGCTGTACAGAGCCTTAATAGCGTCAGCACTCTTCTCTTCGGTAAAGGTATCTCCAACCTGAACTGGTAAGTAACTAAATACGGTACCTGGTTCTACTCGCTGCAAACCCTCAATGCGAATATCTTTAATGACAAAGGATTCAGCTGCTTGTGCACTTACACAAAAACCAGCCGCGAGAATGATGGCGACTTGAGCAACAAATCGAGTTAAGGAGCGAAAAGATGGATTTAAAAAATTCAAGGTGAAAGGTAGCGTTGCAAATCGTTAAACAAGGCTAGCAAGGAAAGAGATATCAGCAGCAAAAAACCCACTTTTTGGAGCTTTTCCTGCAGAGATAAAGAAATTCGCTTACCAGCAACCAACTCCCATGCATCATACAGGAGCTGACCCCCATCTAGCATTGGTAAAGGCACTAAATTCAAGAGTCCAATACTGATACTCATGAGAGCTAAGAAGGCTACAAATGGCTGCCAACCAACCTGAGCAGACTTCCCTGCCATATCCGCAATACTCAATGGCCCGCCAAGCTGTTTTAGGGTCGTTTTACCGGTAAACAAACCAAGCATTAGCCTGGTGGAGACCTTGGTTATCAAATAGACCCTCTGGGTTGCAAAACCCAGTGCATCCATAGGGCCTAATTTGAGCTCTTTCCACTCTGAGGGTGGGCTAAGTTGCGGAAGCAGGCCCAAAGCTTGAAATGGATCGGATTCTGGTGAAATTAGGGGTAAATCGCCCTTTCGGAAGGATTTAATAAGGCGAGCACCAGAAGCATCCTGCATCTCCAGAGCAAATCCCTCCTCTCCAGTAATCGCATCCAAGAGGAGCCAACGTAAGGCATTCCAACTCGGAACGGGGTCAAACTCTTCGAGAACTGGGGTAGCGCTGTAGTCGGATGATAAAGATTGCCAACCAACAACCTGATCACCTGCCGCAATCCCCAATTTTGCAGCAATCGATTGCTCGGGGGGAGCCTGGAGTCGAGCCGGCAATTGAGGCACACCCGAGACATAAATCACTGAAAATAAAATAACGGCTAATAGAAAATTAGCAAATGGTCCTGCAGCCACAATCAAAGAACGCTGCCATAGTGGCTTTACATCAAAAGACTGGGGGCGATCTTCTGCCGAAATAGTTTGCTGACTATCGCGACCATCCAATAATTTGACATAGCCGCCTAGAGGAATGGAAGCTAGGACCCACTCAGTACCGTTGCTGGCGTGATAAGTAAACAGCGGCTTGCCAAATCCAAGAGCAAAGCGAAGGACTTTGACCCCGCACAAGCGAGCCGCCAGAAAATGGCCATATTCATGAAAGCTAACCAGCACACCTAGCGTGACTAAGAATGCGCCAAGAGTTATTAAAGCCTGCAAAATCTACCGATCTATTTCTGAATTGCGTGAATGAACTGATTCGCGGCCTGACGAGCTCGAGCATCAGCCTCAAGAATCGTTTCAAGCGAATCGGCCGCTACTGGAGGCAGAGCATTTAAGCAGTGCTCCACTACATTTGGAATACTTAAGTAAGGCAAGCCTTCATCCAAGAAAGCGGCAACAGCAATTTCATTAGCAGCATTTAGTACGGCTGGAGCAGTGTCCCCTGCTTTTGCGGCAGCAAAGGCCAAACTCAAACAAGGAAATTGGATGAAATTGGGCTCTGTAAAACTCAGACCGGTTAATTGCGTCAGATTCAAGGGGGCGACACCAGCATCAATGCGTTCAGGCCAAGCCAGGCCATAAGCAATCGGTGTACGCATATCAGGCTGACCCATTTGTGCCAGCACTGAGCCATCCCGGTAGCGCACCATAGAGTGCACTACGCTCTGCGGATGAATTAGCACCTTAATCTTTTCTAGCGGTAAGCCAAACAACCAAAAAGCCTCGATCACCTCAAGACCTTTATTCATCATCGTTGCCGAATCAACAGATATCTTTCTACCCATAACCCAGTTTGGATGGGCGCAAGCTTGTTCCGGAGTAATGCCCGCTAAATCGGCAAGCGGTTTATCTCTGAAGGGTCCACCTGAAGCAGTTAACCAAAGCTCTTCAACGCCTAAATGGTCGGATGGATTTTTTGCAAAGCGATCTGGGAGACATTGAAAAATCGCATTGTGCTCGCTATCGATTGGGAGTAGCTCACCGCCACCCACTTTCATAGCCTGCATAAATAAATTGCCTGACATCACTAGCGCTTCTTTGTTAGCTAGCAATACCCTCTTTCCAGCTTGCGCTGCAGCCAAAGCTGGAACTAGTCCGGCTGCACCAACAATCGCCGCCATCACGGTATCGCATCCAGATTCAGTTACTGCACTAACTAAGGCCTGTGGCCCATAGAGCACCTGAGTAACAATCTTTTTTTCTTGCAAGAGGCGCGTCAGTTGGGCGGCGCCATCAGCGTCAGCCACCACTGCAATAGTCGGCTTGAACTCAATACATTGCTGAGCTAAACGATCAATTTGTTTTGCGGCAGTTAGCGCCACCACCTTAAAACGGTCAGGATGTGCGCGGATTACATCTAAGGTATTAACACCGATCGATCCCGTAGACCCTAAGATGGCAACCCGCTTAACAGACATCAAATCAATCCAGCTAATAATGCGGCAATCGGCATCGTTGGTATGAGAGCATCAACCCGATCGAGTACGCCGCCATGACCGGGTAATAAATGACTGCTATCTTTAACGCCAGCTAAGCGCTTCAACTGAGACTCAAACAAATCACCAAAGACGCTAAACGCAGCCAATACAGTAACCATTAAGAACATGGGCACCCAACCAAAACGAATAGCCCAAGCACCAAAGAGCGTGTCACCAAGAGGTAAATACATGACGCATAAGAATGCGTACAGATAGCAAAGCACTAGACCGCCCAATGCTCCTTCAATCGACTTCCCAGGGCTGATGTTCACGGCCAGCTTATGCTTGCCAAAGGCTTTGCCAACAAAGTAAGCGCCAATATCGGCAACCCAAACTAGGGCCATGCTGCTTAATAAAAAGATGAGGCCAAGCTCACGCAAGAAAACCAATGCAAACCAAGTTGCTGGCAGAATGATTAAGCCCAGAATGCTATAAAAAGGTTTGAATTTTTGAAGGGAAAGATTCATGCCCTTTGCCAAAATGAATGGAGCCAAGAAAAACCAAAACAAGACGGCCATCATGAGTAAAGAGAACTGCCATGAAATCGCCTGCATACCCAATAAAAATAAAATGATCATTAAGCAAAATGCAGCATAGAGCCATGCAGCCTTCTTAGCTTCTGGGGCAATCATACGACTCCACTCCCAAGCAGCAGCAACTAATGCCACCAGAAAGAATCCGCCTAAATAGATTGGTGGCAATAGAAACAAGATTGGCAATAGCACTGCCATCAAAATAGCGGCAGTAATGATTCGAGTTTTTAGCATATGGGGGTCTGAAGTACTTAGACTGCGTCGCTCAAAGGCTCGGAGGCCAACTGAGCACTTGTGCGTCCAAAGCGACGCTCGCGCTGGCTAAACCAGTCAAACGCTTTGTGTAGTTCGGCCTCATTAAAATCAGGCCAGAGGGTATCCGTGAAATACAACTCGGTATAGGCTAGTTGCCACAATAAGAAATTGCTTACGCGCTGCTCACCACCCGTACGAATAAATAAATCAGGCTCTGGTGCATAGGACATCGATAAATGTGACTGCAATAACTCTTCAGATACTTGCTCCGGCTGCAAGCCAGGATTAGCGGCTAAACATTGGCGCATTGCCTGCAAGATATCCCAACGGCCACCGTAGTTAGCTGCAATCGTAAAAGTGAGTCCTTTGCAGCCAGCAGTTTTTTCTTCAGAGAATTGCACCATCTCCTGAATCGCAGAATCAAAGCGACTGAGGTCACCGATAAGGCGTAAAGAGATATCGTTTTCGGCAAGACGAGAAACTTCGCTCTTTAATGATTTGAGGAATAACTTCATTAAGAAGCCCACCTCTTCTGGTGGGCGGCGCCAATTTTCTGAGCTGAATGCAAATACAGTGAGGTATTCGACGCCAAGACGGCGACACTCTTGAACAATCTTACGCACGGCACCCAATCCCTCTGAGTGCCCCGCTACTCGCGGCATGAAACGCTTACTTGCCCAGCGCCCGTTGCCGTCCATGATGATGGCAACATGGCGAGGAACAGCGCTAACCTCTGGAACTACTAAGGTAGAGCTAGTGTGCTGTGACATAAATCGAATGATAAGAAATCGACCTGACGATTAAACCGTCATGATCTCTTTTTCTTTTTCAGAGACGATCTTGTCGATATCAACCACTGCACGATCAGTCATCTTCTGGATGTCATCCGTTGCACGACGCTCATCGTCCTCGGAAATTTCTTTATCCTTAGTAAGGCGCTTGAGGTGCTCATTTGCATCACGACGTAAATTACGCACAGCGATCTTAGTTTCTTCACCTTCGTTTTTAACAACCTTAGTTAAATCACGACGACGCTCTTCAGTCAGCGCAGGCATTGGTACGCGAATCACAGTACCCTGGGATGCTGGATTAAGCCCCAAATCAGAATCGCGAATCGCCTTCTCAATTGCGCCAACCATGGTCTTTTCGAATGGTTGGACGTTAATCGTTCTGGCATCAGCCAAACCTAGGCTAGCCACTTGGCTTAATGGTGTTGGGTTGCCGTAGTAATCAACCTGGATGTGCTCCAAAATTCCTGGATTTGCACGACCAGAACGAATCTTCGCCAAATTAGTTTTCAAAGCCTCAAGAGACTTCTGCATCTTTTGATCGGTAGTGGTTTTAATTTCTGCTGCGGACATCAAGCCTCCTATTAAACGTGTACTAAAGTACCTTCAGATTCACCCTGCACTACGCGCATCAAAGCGCCTGGCTTGAGAATCGAAAACACTTTGATTGGTAATTTGCGATCACGACACAATGCAAAAGCAGTTGCATCCATCACTTGCAAGTTTTTGATGATTGCCTCATCAAAAGTAATTGTTTTGTAAAGAGTGGCTGTTGGGTCTTTCATTGGATCGGCACTGTAAATGCCATCAACCTTGGTGGCCTTCAAAACGATCTCTGCCGCCATCTCAGCACCGCGCAAGGCAGCAGCGGTATCAGTAGTAAAGAACGGGTTACCAGTACCTGCGGCAAAAATGACGACTTTGCCTTCGCTCAATGCACGAATCGCACGAGGACGAATGTAAGGCTCAACCACTTGATCCATTCTTAAGGCGGACTGAACACGAGCTTCAACACCTTTTTGACGCAAAGCATCTTGTAGTGCCAGTGAATTCATCATGGTGGCTAGCATTCCCATGTAGTCAGCTGTTGCACGATCCATACCAGCTGCCCCGCCTGCTACACCGCGGAAAATATTTCCGCCGCCGATCACGATGGCTAACTGAACGCCGCTATTCACTACATCGGCAATTTCTTTCACCATGGAATCAATGGTGATTGGATTGATGCCAAAAGCATCATCCCCCATGAGGGCTTCACCAGAGAGTTTTAAGAGAACACGTTTGTAGGCTGGCATCGTTTTATTTTCCGTAATTTGCTAAGCAATTTACTTGCTTAGCTTATTGATCTTTAAGTACTTTTTAATATCCTGCCCAAATTATAAAGGGCTTGGGAAAGATCAAACAAAAGGGCACGGAAACCGAGATTTCCATGCCCTTTTGGGTATTACAGCCTTACTGGGCAAGCCCAGCAGTTTTGGAGCTAATTAAGCGCCTTTGGCAGCAGCCACTTGAGCAGCAACCTCAGCCGCAAAGTCGTCTTGACGCTTCTCAATGCCCTCACCAACAACAAACATGGTGAAACCCTTGATTGTTGTATTTGCAGCTTTGAGCATTTGCTCAACAGATTGCTTGTCGTTTTTAACGAAAGTTTGGTTCAACAAAGAAACCTCTTTGAGGTACTTCTGAATAGAACCTTCAACCATCTTCTCAACGATTTCTGGTGGTTTACCAGATTCAGCAGCTTTTTGAACAGCAACACTACGCTCAACAGCAATTGCTTCAGCAGGAACATCAGCCATCGATAAAGCCACTGGCTTCATTGCAGCAATGTGCATTGCTACGTCTTTAGCTGCAGTCTCATCACCTTCGAACTCGACCATAACGCCAATACGAGTACCGTGGAGGTAGGAAACTAACTTGTTGCTACCAGCGAAACGCTTGAAGCGACGCGGCATGATGTTCTCGCCGATCTTACCGATCAAGGCGCTACGAACTTCATCAACAGTTTGACCATTCATCGGCAATGCAAGTAATGCTGCAACGTCAGCTGGATTCTTTTCAGAAATCAGATTTGCGCAGGCTTGTGTAAATGCCAAGAAATCATCGTTCTTTGAAACGAAGTCAGTCTCGCAGTTCACTTCAAGCAAAGTGCCTGTAGTGCCATTGATCGCTGAAGCAACAATACCTTCAGCAGTAACGCGGGATGCAGCTTTACCAGCTTTGCTACCGAGCTTTACACGCAGAATTTCTTCTGCACGAGCCATATCGCCATCAGCTTCAGTCAATGCTTTTTTGCACTCCATCATCGGAGCATCAGTCTTGGCGCGTAACTCGCCAACCATTGCAGCGGTAATAGCGGCCATTATTCAGCTTTCCCTTCTTCAACAAACTCTTCTTCGCCTTCTTTAACAGCGGTCAAGATTTCTTGAACAGAGTTTGATTTACCTTCGAGGATTGCGTCAGCAATACCACGAGCGTAGAGAAGAACAGCTTTGCTGGAGTCATCGTTACCAGGGATGATGTAATCAACACCTTCTGGTGAGTGGTTGGTATCCACTACAGCGATAACAGGAATACCAAGCTTGTTAGCTTCGGTAATAGCAATCTTGTGATAGCCAACGTCCACCACGAAAATCGCATCAGGAACGCCGTTCAAATCTTGAATACCGCCAAGCGCTTTTTGCAACTTGTCGAGATCGCGATCATTAGTCAAAGCTTCTTTCTTAGAAAGCTTTTCCCAGTCACCAGCTTCTTTAGCAACTGCCATATCCTTCAAACGCTTAAGGGAGCCTTTAACAGTTTTGAAGTTGGTGAGCGTACCGCCCAACCAGCGGCTATCGATGTAAGGCATACCAGCACGAGCAGCTTCTTCAGCAATGATCTCGCGTGATTGACGCTTAGTACCAACGAATAAGATAGTTCCACGATTAGCAGCAACTTGTTTTGCAAATTTCAGGGCGTCCTGAAACATTGGCAATGTTTTTTCTAAGTTGATGATGTGAATTTTGTTGCGATGGCCAAAAATATAAGGGGCCATTCTTGGGGACCAGAAACGGGTTTGGTGACCAAAGTGGCAACCGGCTTCCAGCATTTGACGCATAGTTACTGACATAACTTCTCCTAAGGGTTAATTTCTAAGATTGAGTCCTAGCTGCGCTAAAAAGCGCCACCCTGGAAGGCTCAACCCGCGATTTCAGATCAAAATTGACCTGAGAACGAAATTATAGCTTAAATATCAATCACCTAGACCCTTCACACCCCACTCAAGCAGTCTAGATCCCCTGGGAAATGCCTTCAAATAGGCTATTTGCCCAATTTTTGAGCATTACAGATCTGCCAAAAACTGCCAAGTCGTTGATAATCAAGGCATGAATAGTGTATTTACCGCCGAAAAAGACATCCAAGGGATGCGCGAAGCTGGCCGCTTAGCCAGCGAAGTTCTTGACCACGTTGCTCCGCACGTCAAAGCTGGCGTCAGTACAGCTGAGTTGGACCGCATCTGCCATGAATACATGCGTGATGTCCAAAAAACCATTCCCGCCCCGCTCAATTACCAGCCGCCCGGTTACCCACCCTTTCCAGCATCCATCTGCACTTCGGTCAATGATGTGATTTGTCATGGCATTCCTGGTGAGAAGATTCTGAAAACCGGTGATGTCGTAAACCTCGATATCACTGTCATTACCCCAGATGGCTACTACGGTGATACCAGCCGTATGTTTATGGTTGGTGAAGTTTCGGTATTGGCGAAGCGCCTGACTCAAATTACTTTTGAATGTATGTGGCTTGGCATTGCACAAGTGAAACCTGGTGCATCACTAGGTGATATTGGCCACGTCATTCAGACTCATGCTGAAAAAGCTGGCTACTCCGTTGTTCGTGAATATTGCGGACATGGCATTGGCAAAGTGTTTCATCAAGATCCACAGATTCTTCACTATGGTCGACCTGGCACCGGTGAGAAATTAAAAGAAGGCATGACCTTCACTATTGAGCCAATGATTAATGCTGGTAAGCGAGATATTCGCACGATGCCGGATCAATGGACTGTGAAGACTAAAGACCGTAGCCTCTCTGCACAGTGGGAGCACACGCTCTTGGTAACGGCCACTGGCGTTGAGGTATTAACTTGGTCCGAGGGCAGCAATCCGATTCCAGATTGCGTTAAAGGTCTTTCATTTAGACCAAACCTAGCTAACGCTTAATTACTCAATTAGTTCAAGCGCAATGGGTCAAACTCTCGCAGCTATTCAACCTGTTGTAGATATTGCCAGCTTAAGAGCTGCGCGAGAATTGGCCTATGATGATTTTCGCGAGCATCAAGTTGTTGGGCGATTAACCAAGCAACTCAGCAAACTCAGTGATGAACTCCTCATCAGCCTATGGAACTCATGTGAATTAAACGCAGATGCCGCCCTGGTAGCAGTAGGCGGATTCGGTAGAGGCGCGCTGTTTCCTTATTCTGATATTGATATTTTGATTTTGCTGCCTGCGGATAAAAAATACTTTGAAGAAGTATTGGCAAGCAAGATTGAAAAGTTTGTAGCGCAATGCTGGGATACTGGCTTAGAGATTGGATCTTCCGTTCGCACTGTTGCCGAATGTGTATCTGAGGCGGAGCAGGATATTACCGTTCGCACATCTCTACTCGAGTCTAGACTGATCTGCGGCAAGAAGGCACTCTTCAAAGAATTTGAATCTGTTTATGCAAAGACTTTGGATCCAAAGTCATTTTTTCAAGCCAAGTTGGCTGAGCAAATTCAGCGTCACTACAAATACCAAGACACCCCTTACTCTTTAGAGCCCAATTGCAAAGAGAGTCCGGGTGGTTTACGTGATTTACAGGTAATTTCCTGGGTCAGTAAAGCAGCGCACCTAGGCAATACATTTAAAGATCTCAGTCTTGCTGGCCTCATAACTCAACGCGAGTTAACTGAACTCAATCGCAACCAGCGTTTTTTAGAAACCCTGCGCGCCAACTTACATTTGCTGGCTAAGCGCAGGCAAGATGTATTGGCCTTTGATTTACAAGCGCCGCTTGCCGCAGCAATGGGGGTTAAAGAGGACTCCTCCAGGCTAGCTAGTGAAGCGATTATGCGTCGCTACTATTGGGCAGCTAAAGCCGTCAGCCAATTAAATGACGTACTACTGCAAAACATTGAAGCACTACTTTTTCCTCAAGAATCCAAAACGACTCATGCCATCGCCGGCGAAGGCAACGAGTGCTTTATCGAGCGCCAAGGTGTTTTGGACATTACTGATCCTGAGCTATTTCAGAAGCACCCAGAACAAATTTTGCGAACCTTCTTAGTGTTTGCGCAAACATCCAACGTCAAGAGTCTATCTGCGACGATCTTCAGAGCCTTGTATAACGCGCGCCAGAAGATGGATAGCAAATGGCGTAAAGATCCAGTGAACCGTGCACTCTTTATTGAGATTCTGAAAGAGCCAGAAGGAGTTAGTCGCGCCTTCCAGCTTATGAATCGCACGAGCGTACTCGGCCGCTACCTACCCGCCTTCAGAAAAATCGTTGGTCAGATGCAGCATGACTTATTTCATGTCTACACAGTTGATCAACATATCCTGATGGTGCTGCGTAATGTGCGCCGCTTTATGGTGGTCGAGCATACGCATGAGTTTCCTTTCTGCAGCAGTCTGATTGCCCATTTTGAAAAGCCTTGGCTATTAGTCATTGCTGCACTCTTTCATGACATTGCCAAAGGACGTGGTGGTGATCATTCTGAACTTGGCAAAGCAGACATGCGCAAGTTTGCAAAAGACCATGGTTTAGACAAAGCGGATACCGAGCTCTTGATTTGGTTGGTTGCAGAGCATCTGAACATGAGTCAAGTTGCTCAGAAAAAAGATATTACCGATCCAGAAGTAGTGCAAGCATTTGCCAATAAGGTGGGTGATGAGCGCCATCTCACAGCACTGTACCTATTAACGGTTGCCGATGTCCGTGGAACCAGCCCTAAAGTATGGAATGCCTGGAAGGGTAAGCTACTAGAAGATCTCTATCGCGTAACCTTGCGTGTATTAGGTGGTGCAAAGCCAGACGCCTCTTCAGAGCTCGCACAGCATCAAGAAGAATCCCGCGCCAAACTAAGGCTTTATGGCATTGAAGATGCTGCTTACGATAATCTCTGGAAGAAATTAGACGTTGCCTTCTTCCTGCGCCAAGATGCTGCTGATATTGCTTGGTTAACACGGCATTTATTTAATAAAGTGGATAGCGATACGCCAGTTGTACGCGCTCGACTCTCCCCAGTTGGCGAAGGATTGCAAATTGCGGTCTACGTCAAAGACCAAGAAGACTTATTCGCCAGAATTTGCGCTTACTTTGAACGCCATGGCTTCTCAATTTGGGATGCCCGCATTCATACGACAAAACATGGCTATGCACTCGATACGTTCCAAATCTCAGGCAGTAATTTAGTTGATGAAGGTGGAAGCTACCGCGACCTTATTCAGTTAGTGGAATACGAGCTGACAGCAGCACTGCAAATCAATGATCCCTTACCATCACCAAGCATGGGAAGACTCTCAAGACAGTCTCGCACCTTCCCTATTCAGCCACGTGTGCACATGATTCCGGATGAGCGAGGTCACTACTACGCACTCTCACTATCGGCAAGTGATCGCACCGGCTTACTCTATGCCATCTCCAGGGTCTTGGCCAAGCATCAGGTTTCATTACATACAGCACGGATTAATACATTAGGCGAACGAGTGGAAGACGTATTCCTACTGGATGCGGCGAACTTGAGCAAGAATCCAAAACTGCAGATTTTGCTGGAGACGGATTTGCTAGAGGCACTAGGGGCTTAAGCCTGATCTTGTAGCTTTTGCAATGCTCGCTGAATACGAGGGCTGGTAATTTGATCAAAAGGAACCCATGCCTTTTCAATCTTTTCAGAAGATTCTTCCTCTTTCAGCGCCTTCAGAACAAACAAGAGATCGATGTGCAAATGCACGCCTTCAGCTTTCTTTAGATTTGCGGGAATTTCGTGCAGATCAACATCAATTGGATTTAATTGACCCTCAATAGACCTGCAAAGAACTCCAGTCTCCTCGTAAACCTCTCTTATTGCGGCATCAATAGGATACTCACCATCATCAATGTGACCACCAGGCTGGAACCATTTCTTAATGAAGGGGTGAAAGATGAGTAAAACCCTGTCATCTTGAATCACTAAACCACTTGCCGTGATGTGGCCAAGTTGGTTAGATCTTGAAAGCGGGCTCTCTGAGTTCAATATTTTCCGCGAGAGTGAAACTAAAGCTAATGGGGAGCTCATTACACAAACCTCTTTGCCCTTCGATCAATAAGCCTACGGCTAAAGAGCCTGTCAAAGCAAGATAGAGTAAAGATGGCAACGGCAGCACACAACAGAAGCAAAGAGGTAGAAACCCACGAGGCTTTAGAAAAATTTGAAAGAATAAAGCTAGCAAATGCTCCGAACATCATTTCAATGGAATAAAAAAGCCCTGAAATTAACCCGATATCTGAATTAAATGAACGTGTCACACCTGCTTGAGTGGCGGGAAAAATTACTCCAACCCCAAATAATGAAAGAAAAATACAAGGTAACAACATAAAGAGAGAATCTATACCCAACAGAGAGAACATCACTAGAAAAGATGTGGAAATTAAAATAATTAACCCTGAAAAGTAAATTAAGTCCTTAAGATCCATGCGCTCAATATTTCGACGAATGAAAATTGTTCCGAAGATATAGCCACTAATCGATAGTGAGAAAAGGTAGCTATATTCCAAAGGGCTCAATTTATAAATTTGTTGAATTAATCCTGGAGAAGAAGAGATAAAAGAAAAGTACACAGTCCAAGCAAAACTGATAACTAGCGTATGGAATAAAAACTCTCGGTGGGTGAGCAACTTTAAATACTTCTTTAAGATATTAATAAAAGATATGGAATCATTAGGGAGAGTGCTCGCAAGAGACTCCCTCATAAAAAAATACATAAGGCCAAACGAAATGAAAGCAAAGAATGTGAGGGCATAAAATATGGATCTCCAGCCATAATTAATGGTCAGAAAGGCACCTATTATTGGCCCCAAAATTGGAGATGCTATTAGTCCTGCCGCCAAATAACTTAAAACTCGTACTTGAGATTTAAAGTCATACAAATCCCTAACAATCACTCTAGCCAAAAGAGTACTGCACCCTCCACCTAAAGCCTGAAAAAATCGACACCAGGTTAGCTGTTCGACTGAAGTTACAAAACAGCTCACAAGGCTAGCTAAGGCAAATGTAAAGATCCCGCACAGAACAATCATTCTTCGACCAAGCAAATCTGAAAGCACCCCTGAAAGCAGCAGGCTAATGGAGTAGCCAGCCATATAAGAGGTCAAGGTCAACATTAACGCAGAGTGACTAGCACGAAGATCTTCACCCATGGATGTAATGGCAGGCAAATATATGTCTGTTGCTAACATAGGAATTACAACCAAAATCATCATAAGCGGGATTAGAAAAGGAGCTTTAGTTTGCATTTTCTATTCCCAATTGCCTTTCCTTAACAGACTCTATTGGTTTAATGGACTGCTGCGAGGAATTAACCACATTCCGAGCAACTCTTTTGGCTCCCATTGAAACCATATCCAAGGAACTGACAAAGTAGTAGGTACCTGAAGTAAGGTGCCCAATGGCGTAAAAATTTTCCACTTTATCTCCGCCTCTTTTAACCATCGAAGTTTCATAATCAACCTGAATGCCACCAAATGAGTTGGCTCTAATTAATCCCGATTTCATGAGTTTTTTTAACAGCGGCGATCCAGTATTGCCAACAATAGAGCGGGCTGGCCCTGTTGCGTTAATTATCCAATCGCATTCAACTTGGGTTGATTTTTCTGGGCTACCATCAGCAGAAATTGAGGCAACAAAATTGCTATGGGCTTTAAAGTTAATATCTATTAATTGTGCGTGATGCTTAAGAATTCCAGTTTTAAAGAGTGAATATAGTTTTAAGCAGGTATGTACTGGGAGAGGAACCCTCTTAGACATCCACAATCGGTGGTATTTACTCATGAACACCTTTTTTCCAGTCATATCCAGAGCGTCCCAATAATTACTAATAACGGCATCACTTGCAACGGCAAAATTCTGCCATTCCGCATACATATGGCCTTTTGAGAATAGATGCAACATCCAATCTTCATAGGAGAGCTCAGCTGGATTAAAGAACTTTTTCCACTGAATTCCGGTCCTTATAAAATCCTTTCTAGCAAGTCTTAAGGCCTGCCTTAAAGAGATTTCTCCGAACTGCCTGAACCTTATAGCCTCTAAATTTTCAAGATTAAAATGCATCAACTCAAATTTTTCCTTGGGACATCTAGCCAAAGGGTGATTTAACCCTCTAGTAAAAAAATGAATTGGTCCAACATGTCCTTTCTGGACCAGTACTACAGCTATATCGGCTGCTGTCAGTTGGCCACCAATAATGCCAACACAATCATTCTTGCCAATACTCATGGCATAACGATTAATCGGATATGGGTTATTGATGTACTGGCTTTTTCCCTTAAGATTAAATATGTCATGCGGGTCAATGTTTCCTGTACATAAAATTACATAATCAAACTGACTTACATGTTCTGCACAATCAACCACCTGAAAGTGTTGATTTTTATTCTTAATATCAAGCACTTCATGATTTACCAATTCGACTGACACATTAATTTTTTTAGCTTCATAGATAGCATCATAAAGACGGTCTTTGAGATATAAACCAAAGAATTGTCGTGAGATATAACCATCGGGGGAAACCCCAGAACCAGGCATAACTTGACCTGAGCCTATCCCATGACCCCTATCAACTATCCATTCCCAAAAATCAGCTTCTCGATTTTCAAATATGGAAGTAGTTGAGCTCACCATATTCATCAATAAATCATCGCTATCGTATTGATACGCCAGTCCTGATCCAAAGTTTGAACTTTTCTCAAAAATATTTATTTTGTATTTTTGATAATTTGAATTTTTTATGCATTCAATTAGGCTTGCTAGAGTTGCAACGCCCGAGGCTCCGCACCCAATGATTGCGATGCTAGTGATTGATTCACTTGAGTATAAATAGCTCTCCACCTCCAAACAATCCGAGATCTCCAAGAACTTGCTTACGCTATTTTGATGCATGCTTCCCTCTCAAAGCCTTAAGCTTATCGACGGGAAACAAAAATGCCTACCTGATGTTTGTGTAGGAAATGACCTACTTGAGCAAATCCACCATAGCCGCCTCATCAATCACTGGAACACCCAACTCTTCAGCTTTAGTTAGCTTACTGCCGGCGTCTGATCCCGCAACTACGTAGTCGGTTTTCTTGGAGACTGATCCAGCTACCTTAGCGCCAGCTTTTTCAAGAAGATCTTTTGCTTCATCCCTTGTCAGGGTCGGGAATGTGCCTGTAAGTACAAAGGTTTTTCCTGCTACGGCTGCGCTGATGACTTTTTCCTCAACGGATAGCTGCATCCCAGAGGCTAAGAGTTGCTCGATCACTTCACGGTTATGGGCTTCTCCCATAAAGCTCGTGATGGAGTCGGCTACAACGGGGCCAACATCTTTGACTGTCAGCAAGTCTTCGAGAGTGGCGTCCATCAGGGCGTGCATAGTTTGGTAGTGATTTGCTAAGTCTTTGGCAGTAGTCTCTCCCACATGACGAATGCCCAATGCAAAGATGAATCTCGCTAGCGTGGTATTTCTCGATTGATTGATTGCCGCGATAAGGTTGTCGGCAGACTTCTCGCCCATGCGTTCCAGGTTCGCAATAGCCGCAAAGCCAAGTCGATAGAGATCAGCAGGTGTTCGAACCAGATTGTGATCGACTAATTGATCGACGATCTTCTCACCCAAACCTTCAATATCTAATGCTCTTCTATGGGCAAAATGAATTAAGGCTTGCTTACGCTGTGCGCCGCAGAACAAGCCGCCACTACAACGGGCAACTGCTTCATCAGCTAAGCGCTCAATATGGGAATCACATACGGGGCAATTTGTTGGCATGACAAATTCTGATGTGTTGGCTGGTCTACGCTCCTTAACAACCGACACTACTTCCGGAATCACATCCCCCGCTCTTCTAACAGAAACGGTATCGCCAATACGTACGTCTTTACGCTTTACTTCGTCTTCATTGTGAAGGGTAGCGTTGGTAACAGTTACTCCGCCTACTTCTACAGGAGCGAGTCTTGCAACAGGAGTGATGGCGCCAGTGCGCCCTACTTGGACATCAATTCCGAGAACAGTAGTTAAGGCTTCTTGCGCTGGGAACTTATGGGCTAAAGCAAAGCGTGGGGCCCTAGATACAAAGCCCAGCTTAGCTTGCTCTGCAAAAGAGTTGACCTTATAGACCACGCCGTCGATGTCATAAGGTAAAGAATCTCGCTTTGCACCAACCTCGTTATAGAAAGCCAATATCTCTTCTACTGATTTGAGAACACGGCGTTCTGAGCAAACTGGCAGGCCGAGCTTTGCATACGCGTTAAGTAACTCTTCATGGGTTTTTGGAAGCCAAGATTGTGGCTCTAGCGCCCCTAGGCCATAGGCAAAGAATGACAATGGCCGCTTAGCGGTGATCTTAGAATCTAATTGGCGCAGACTACCTGCTGCAGCATTACGGGGGTTAGCAAACTCCTTCTCACCCTGGGCAGCAGCTTGTGCATTCATGTTCTGGAAGTCCTTGAGGTAGATAAAGACTTCACCGCGCACCTCCAATACAGCTGGGATGTTCTCACCTATCAGTTTTAGTGGAATAGCCCGAATCGTTTTGATGTTAGCAGTGACATCTTCACCGCTAGCACCATCACCACGAGTGGCTGCCCTCACTAATGAGCCATGCTCATAGCGTAGTGAGATTGCTAGGCCATCAAATTTGAGTTCTCCCGCGTAATCTACCTGGTCAACGTGTAGACCTTCACGACAACGACGATCAAAGGCAATCAGCTCAGTGTCTTCAAATGCATTATTTAAGGAAAGCATCGGTACTGCATGAGTTACCGAATCAAATTCTTTGAGAGCGGTGCCGCCTACTCTCTGCGAGAGTGAATCAGAAGTTACCCATTCGGGATGGACAGCCTCAATATCGAGCAACTCTCGATAGAGGCGATCGTATTCACTATCAGGAACTATTGGATTATCAAGAACATAGTAAGCATGCTCTAAGCGAGCTAGCTCAGCCTGCAAGAATGCGTAGCGATCCGCTAAATTTGTCGGACTAGAGGACGACAAAGCGATTCCTTAGCTAAAGAGTCTGCTGGCAGTAGAAGAGCCAGCTGGAACGCCACCCTTCTCAAGATTGGCATACAAGACATCGAGATGCTGACGAATACTAATCACTGCAGCTTCAGTCAAATTAATACCGTTGTCATCGACCAAGCGACCGTGGGCAGCTTGAGCAATCTCAATACCCTCTCCCAGCATGCGCTCGAAAGCACGCTCATCCTGAGATACCAGAGGCACTTCAAGTAATAAGGTCACTTGCTTAACAGGCGCATTAGGATCGATTTCTGCGCTAGTAAAAATCAGGGCGCCATTACTAAAGAATTCATAAGCGCGGCCATTGCGGGAAAGTCTAAAACCGCGCTTACGCATCAAAGCATCAAAGTTAGCGCCAGGAGTTGCTTCGTCAAATAGAACGTTGATACTCAATTGAATATCGCTCTCCGCAGCCATGGCATCGAGCTCTTTAGCACTATCAAGCATGGTGCTTACGCTTGGCATATCAATCTGAGAACCCAAAGTTTCTGCAAGTGCTTGAGCGCGAGAACAAAAATCGGATAACTCCAAAACACCAATCGGGCCACGGCGGCTAGCTAACTGAATTGCCAGCTGTAACTCGGAATAAGACGCTTCTGGGCGCAATGCTTCCCAATCTTCAGCAGCATTAACATCGGCGTTTAAGCCTTCGCACATCCAAC
The DNA here is from genome assembly GCF_018881905.1 of Polynucleobacter sp. MG-27-Goln-C1. Lineage (GTDB taxonomy): Bacteria > Pseudomonadota > Gammaproteobacteria > Burkholderiales > Burkholderiaceae > Polynucleobacter. The sequence goes on along the minus strand of NZ_JACVPM010000001.1, from coordinate 191,647 downwards.
GCGCTGTTGAAGTTGCAGGTACATCATTCCAAGCATTGATTTCTTCTAAGATTTCAGCGCCACTAATGCCTTCGTCAAAACGCAGAGTGATAACGCAATCAATGCGGGGATCAATAGAAAAACTTTCTGGGGTAGATGGCGTTAAAACTACAATGTCACCAAAAGATGGCTCCGAACGCTCTTCAGCCTCAGCAAAGCCTGGGCCAAAAGAAGGTTCCTTTGTAAAACGATCATCAGCAGAGTATTCGCCAGCAGCTCTTGCCTTACGGCGAGCGCGGGCGTATTTGAGATTCAGAATGGCGACTGAAATGAGAATCAGTAGGCCAATAACAGCCAAAGCGAACTGCAAGTCAGACAAACCTAACATTGTCATGAATTGCTCTAGATCCACTTAAGCTGCCTCCACCATAGATACCGCAGAAGAAATATCCACCGCCACAATACGAGAAACCCCCTGCTCTTGCATGGTGACACCAATCAGCTGATGAGCAATTTCCATAGTGATCTTGTTATGTGAGATGAATACAAATTGAGTCTTGTTAGACATTTTGGCAACCATCTGCGCATAACGCAAGGTGTTCGCATCATCCAACGGTGCATCAACCTCATCGAGTAAACAGAACGGTGCAGGATTGAGAAGGAACAAAGAGAAAACCAAGGCAATCGCAGTCAAGGCCTTTTCACCACCGGAGAGTAAGTAGATCGAGCTATTTTTCTTGCCTGGAGGCTGAGCCATCACTTGAACGCCAGCATCCAAAATCTCCTCACCAGTCATTACCAACTCAGCATGACCGCCACCGAATAACTCAGGGAACAGTTTTCCGAAGTGGGTATTGACCTGATCAAAAGTACCTTGCAAGAGATCACGGGTTTCCGCATCAATCTTGGCAATGGCATCCGTCAAAGTCTGCATTGCTTCATTCAAGTCAGCAGATTGCGCATCTAAGAACTGCTTACGCTCACGTGAACTTGAAAGTTCATCCAAGGCAGCCATATTGACCGGACCCAAAGACTGAATCTCTGAGTTGAGGCGATTGACTTCAGTTTGCAATGCACCGACCTTAAGGTCAGGACTAAAGCTTGCTTCCAATGCAGTTAAGTCTGCTTCGGCATCCGAGAGTAAGGTTGCAAATTGCTCAAAGTTCAAACGGGCAGCCTGTTCACGCAATTGCAAATCCACAACCTTGTCACGCATCGGCTGGAGGCTACGCTCAATTTGTAAACGCACTTCATCCGCTTCACGCAATTGATGCAATAAAGCGTCTTGTTCAGTACGGGCATTAGCCAATGCGGCTTCACGAGCACTGCGGGCCAATAAGAGACCTTGTAATTTATCTTGCGCTTCTTCATCGCTAAGCGTTTCAAGCTCTTGCTCGGAAGTAGCCTGCTTATCCTGAATTTCCATGATCTGCACACGTGCAGTACTTTGATCACGCTGTAAGTCAGCAATGCGCTGCTGTAGAGAGCGAGTTGCAAATGCAGCTTCTTGAGCGGACATCTCAGATGAACGCAAGGCTTCACGGAGGCGATCACGCTCTTGGGTAGCCAACTCAAGCTTCTCCTGAGCGATGGCAAGGTTTTCTTGTAAACCTTGCTTGGACTCTTCTGACTGAGCAAACTCTTCTGCTGATTGTTCCTGAGTCTGAATCAATTGCTCCATTTGCTGACGCAACTCACTTAGCTCACCCTGAATTTGTTCAGCGCGTTGACTGTACTTTTCTTCAGCCTGAGTTAATTGCATTCTTTCTACTTCAAAACCATGCACTTCTTGAACGGCTTGCTCAGCAGCAATACGAGTTTGCTCAGCAGTTTGGTGTGCGGCCTGATAGTTGGCAGCACATTGATCCAACTCACCTTGCAACTCACTTTGAATGAGTTTCTGTGCACGCAATTGCTTCTCGAGACCTTCCATCTCTTGAGCGCGCGCCAACATACCAGCCTGCTCAGAGTCGGCTGCATATAACTGCACACCTACACGGCTAACTAAGTGACCTTGTTGGGTAACAAAAGCACCGCCAGCAGGTAACTTCTCACGGCGATGCAATGCATCTTCCAAGCTATTAGCAATATAGATGTTGTCTAACCACTCTTGTAATACAGCGGCAACGCGAGGTGCGCCTGCGCTCTGAACACGAGTCAACAATGGAATGAAATCCGCTGGCACAGTCGTGTGCGCAGGAGAAATATCTTCCGTTAACAAAATCGCTAAACGACTTGGAGGGGCATCATTCGCCAAGGCTAAAGTTTCTTGAACGCTCTTCGCTGTAACCGCGGCTAAGCGCTCACGTAAGACGGACTCCAAGGCTGCTTCCCAACCACTCTCCACCTTGAGCTCTTGCCACAAACGCTTGCTCTCTTTTAAGCCCTTACTCTCAAGCCATGGACCAATTTTTCCTTGGGCTTGAACGCTGGCTTGCAATGCAGTCAGCGCTGTGAGTTTTGCTTCGGTTTGAGCTAACTCTTGGTTAGCCGACTGAATCTGTTGTTGTGCAGTGTTGCGAGCTTCATCGGCAGCCGGTACACGTTGTTGCGCCTCACCTGCTTTTTGTCTTGCTTCATCTACTTTGCGTTGCGCCATCGCATGACGATCAATCGCCATTTGTAAAGCTTCGGCATCGGGTCTGCGCATACCAGCAAGTTCAGCCTCAAGGCGGCTATCGCGCCCTTTGAGCTCTTCAACTTGTGTAGTGATGGCTTTAACGCGCTCACCTAAACTAGCTAAGCGCTGATCAATCGTGGCCAAGTTCTCGCGGGCATCATTGAGTTCACGTGCGTGAATTTGATAAGCCTCTTCGCGAGATGGCATTTGCTCTTGCAAGCCAGATAAATCCGCGATTAATGTTTGCTCTCTTTCTGCGGCTAGGCTGAGCTCTTGCTCTGCCGTACGCTGCGCTTGCGCAGCATCAGTTTCTTGAACAGTCCAGCGTTGTAATTGAGCTTGTAAATCTAGAGATTGCTGTTGTAGGCGCTGACGTGCTTCTTGCACGTAACGAATCTGTGACTCTACTTGGCTAACATCAGCATTCGTTTGATACAAATCGCCTTGGGCTTGAGAAACTTTATCTTGCAAAGCGTATTGCTCAGTGCGCATTGTCTCGAGCTCAGTCTCTACATGACGCATTTTGGCTGTTTGCTCTTCTAAGCTCACTTGTGTGTCACGAATACCGTTGGCATGACGTTCCTGCTCTTTACCAGCCTCGGTCTGACGCACGAACCAGAGTAACTGTTGCTGAGACTTCATCTCAGTAGACAGTTCAGCATGGCGCTCAGCAACAGTAGCCTGCTTCTCTAAGCGAGTTACCTGCTGATCAAGCTCACGCAGAATATCTTCTACGCGCACTAAATTTTCTTTTGTGTCCTCAAGACGGGAAGCAGTTTCTTTACGACGCTCTTTATATTTAGAAACGCCTGCAGCTTCTTCTAAGAAAACACGTAGCTCTTCTGGCTTCGCTTCTAAGATGCGATTGATCGTGCCTTGCCCGATGATCGCGTAACCTCTTGGACCCATACCGGTACCCAAGAAAATATCTTGAATATCTTTGCGACGTACAACTTGATTGTTTACGTAATAACTAGAATTGCCATCACGCGTCAGAACACGTTTGATACCTAATTCTGTAAAAGCACTCCACTGACCTTGAGCACGTCCTTCAGAATTGTCAAAAATGAGTTCTACGCTGGCACGACCAGATGGTTTACGTAAACCAGAACCATTAAAAATAACGTCCTGCATGGATTCGCCACGCAATTCACTAGCGCGAGACTCACCCAAAACCCAGCGCACAGCGTCAATAATATTCGACTTTCCGCAACCGTTAGGACCCACAACACCGATCAATTGACCTGGCATTTCAAAGTGGGTTGGATCGACGAAGGACTTAAAGCCGGAAAGTTTGATGGATTTCAGTTGCACGGCGTACTTTGCAGGGAAAAAAGGGGTTCAAATAAGGGGGTAAAAATTATTACTAAAGTGGGAAGATGATAGCAAGCTTAAGGCTCCTCACACGGGTTTTTGCCCCACCGATATAATGACTAATCTACTTCCAGGGGCAAAACCCCTTAACAATCTGATAGTTAACTGAAAAGCATGAGCCAATCACCACAAAGCATCATCGAACAAGCCTGGGAAAACCGCGCAAACCTGTCTCCTGAGGCCGTTTCTGGGGAAATCCGCAACGCCGTCAACGCCGTACTCGAAGGCCTTAATACGGGCAGTATTCGCGTAGCAGAACGCCGCAGCGTCGGCAAATGGGAAGTAAACCAGTGGGTAAAGAAGGCAGTTTTGCTCTCTTTCCGCCTGGAAGATAACAAACCCATGGGTGCTGGCGGCTATACCCAGTTCTACGACAAGGTGCCAAGTAAGTTTGAGCACTACACCGCTGAAGACTTCGCCAATGGCGGTTTCCGCGTAGTTCCGCCTGCAATGGCTCGCCGTGGCTCATTTATTGGCAAAAATGCCGTTTTAATGCCTTCATACGTCAATATTGGCGCTTATGTAGGCGAAGGCACCATGGTTGATACCTGGGCAACTGTAGGTTCATGTGCCCAAATCGGTAAAAACGTTCACCTTTCTGGTGGTGTTGGTATTGGTGGTGTTTTAGAGCCAATCCAAGCTGGCCCGGTGATTATTGAAGATAACTGCTTTATTGGCGCCCGTTCTGAGGTCGTTGAAGGCGTGGTTATTGAAGAAAACGCCGTTCTCTCTATGGGCGTATACATTGGTCAAAGCACCAAGATCTACGACCGTGAAACTGGTGAGATCCATTACGGACGTGTACCAGCAGGCTCTGTTGTGGTTCCCGGCTCACTCCCTTCTGCTTGTGGCAAGTACAGCCTGTACGCTGCGATCATCGTGAAAAAGGTCGATGCTCAAACTAGAGCCAAGACTGCCATTAACGAACTCTTACGCGATTAAGCTGAATTTATGAGCGCTACCCTTGAGCTTACTGAAGCCCTTATCTCCTGCCGCTCGGTAACCCCAGCGGACGGGGGCTGTCAGGAGCTCATTGCTAAACGCTTGCAAGCTATTGGCTTTCATACTGAGAGTGTTGTCAGTGGTCCTGAGAGTTTTCAGGTAACCAATCTGTGGGCTATTAAAAAAGGTGTAGCAGGTGATCAAGGTGAAGTATTGGTGTTTGCCGGTCACACTGACGTAGTACCTACTGGCCCGCTCGAAAAATGGACTAATGATCCATTTACCCCAACCATTCGTGACGGCATGCTCTATGGCCGCGGCGCTGCGGATATGAAAACCTCTCTTGCTGCATTCGTTGTTGCTACAGAAGAATTCGTAATCACCCATCCAAATCACAAAGGCTCGATTGCCTTTTTGATTACCAGTGATGAAGAAGGTCCAGCCAATGATGGCACCGTCATCATGTGCGAGCGCTTGCAAAAACAAGGGCAGCGTTTAGATTACTGCGTCATTGGCGAGCCAACCTCAGTCGACCAATTGGGCGACATGATTAAGAATGGTCGTCGTGGGTCACTTTCAGGCAAGCTTCGGGTTAAAGGTATTCAGGCACATATCGCCTATCCTCACCTAGGCAAAAATCCCATCCATCTTTCAGCACCAGCAATTCAAGCGCTAGTTGAGACTGAATGGGATAAAGGTAATCAGTATTTCCAACCTACTAGCTTTCAGATTTCCAATATTCATGCGGGCACTGGCGCAAACAACGTCATTCCTGGCGAGCTGGCAATTGATTTCAACTTCCGCTTCTCCACCGAGAGCAAGCCAGAAGAGTTGCGTAGTCGTCTAGAGGGAATTCTCACTGCTGCAGGTCTCGACTTTGAGATTGATTGGGTCTTAGGCGGTAGCCCATTCATTACCGGTGATGGCGCCCTTGCTGGCGCATTACGCAAAGCTATCAAAGCTGAAACCAAAATTGATACAGAGCTGTCTACCACTGGCGGCACAAGCGACGGTCGCTTCATTGCTAAGATCTGCAAAGAGGTGGTTGAGTTTGGCCCACTCAATGCAACCAGCCACAAAATTGATGAGTGCGTGATTGTGGATGATGTTGTGCCACTCAAAAATATCTTCCGCAAGACTCTCGAGCAACTTGTTGCTTAAGAATATTTAGCCAATTACTTATCCTAAAAATTAATGGACCCTTCGCCCCAGCAATCTCTGACGCTTGATCAATGTATTGATCAAATTGCACAACGACTAGAAGCAGCAGATTTACATTATGGCCATGGCGCCATCGATGCTCGGAGTGAAGCTCTGTGGATTGCCAGCAAACAGTTCGATCTCAGCCCTGCTGATGCGCTGGATCACTTAGAACAAACAATGAGTGCTGAGCAAATTGCGAAGGCATTTGAGGTTGCAGAAATTCGCATCTCTTCACGCAAGCCTTTGGCCTATATCTTGGGTGAAGCCTGGCTAATGGGTGTGCCTTTTTTCTCCAGCGAGCAAAGCATTGTTCCCCGCTCCTGGATTGCCGAACTTATCGTTGATGGCTCTCTCGAGCCTTGGCTGCCGGCAGATGGCAAAGCTCTAGATCTCTGTACCGGCAACGGCTCTCTAGCGATTTTGCTGGCCTTAGCCTGCCCAGATATTCGTGTGAGTGCTTGTGACATCAGCTTACCCGCATTAGCAGTGGCATCTCGCAATCTTGATCGACATAGCCTTACTTCTCAAGTGGAACTTTTTGAGGGCGATCTTTGGGATGCACTTCCAGAACCGCATGAAGATAATCTCTTTGATCTCATCATTTGCAACCCGCCTTACGTCAACGCTAATTCCATGAATGTCCTTCCTGCTGAATATCATGCGGAGCCTGCTCTTGCATTAGCAGGTGGCGATGACGGCATGGATCTTATTCGCAAGATTATTGCTGGTGCTCCTGACTACCTATCTGAACGTGGTGCCATTCTGATTGAGATTGGTAACGAGTATGAGCACTTTAAAAGAGCGTTTCCGCAGATCCCCGTTATTTGGATGGAAGTATCTGCGGGCGATGAGCAAGTGTTACTGATTCAAGCGGAAGACTTACGCTAAGTTTAGCGTCGCCTTAGCTTAGCTCTGCTGCTGCAGAGATAGCCTCATCAATCCGCTCTACTGGTATCACTCTTAATCCCGGAATCTTCGTCTTCGGCATATTGGCCTTTGGAATAATTGCGACTGTGAAGCCAAGCTTAGCGGCTTCTTTCAGGCGCTCCTGGCCACGTGGGCATGGACGAATCTCTCCAGCAAGACCAACCTCACCAAAGACAATCAATTCTTTTGGTAGGGCCTTATTGCGAATCGAAGATTGGATTGCCAATAACACTGCCAAGTCGGCAGCTGGCTCTGAGATCTTCACGCCACCTACTGCGTTCAAGAAGACATCTTGATCAAAACAGGCAACACCAGCGTGACGATGCAATACCGCCAAAAGCATAGCCAAACGCGCCTGCTCCAAGCCGACAGCCAAGCGTCGAGGATTGGGGATATGCGCAGTATCTACGAGCGCCTGAATCTCTACCAAGAGTGGACGACTGCCCTCTTGCGTAACCAATACGCAAGCACCAGGCACCATCTCGGCATGTTGCGATAAGAAGATAGCTGAAGGATTGGCAACTCCACGAAGACCTTTTTCAGTCATGGCAAATACGCCGAGCTCATTGACTGCGCCAAAACGGTTTTTAATCGAGCGCACCAATCTAAATGAAGAATGGGTATCACCCTCAAAGTAGAGAACAGTATCCACAATATGCTCAAGCACGCGAGGACCAGCTAAGTGACCATCCTTCGTCACGTGACCCACCATTAAGACGCAAATACCACTAGATTTAGCAGCCCTAGTTAATTGCGCAGCACACTCTCGTACTTGCGCAACTGAGCCCGGAGCAGAGCTCAACACTTCTGAATACAAAGTCTGAATAGAGTCGACTACCAAGACCTGGGGCTTTACCGTATCCATAATGGACAACAGCTTTTCCAATTGAATCTCAGCCAGTACTTCTAATTGAGGAGCATCCAATGCAATACGTTTTGCTCGGAGTGCAATTTGAGCAGCAGATTCTTCACCGCTACTGTAGAGGACGTTCATACCTGCAGCACTCATTTCAGCGAGCGCCTGTAGCAATAAAGTGGATTTACCAATGCCTGGATCACCGCCCAAGAGCACTACGCCTCCAGGGACTAATCCACCACCCAGTACGCGATCAAACTCTTCTACGCCAGTACTAAAACGTGGGAGATCTTCCGCGCTAATTGCTGAGAGCTTTTGACGTGGGAGAGATTGAGCTAGGCCTTGAAAGCGGGTATTCGAGCTCACCTCAGGTAAGCCCTCTTCAAGCGTATTCCATGCTTGGCATGAAGGGCACTGTCCTTGCCACTTGGCAGAGGTTCCACCGCATGACTGACAGATATAGATTGTTTTAATCTTGGCCAAAGTATTACCTAGTAATTAGTGAGTGCAGCAGTAAAAATCAGTTAATCGAGCTGTGTGCCCGCTTTATTCTCTTGAGCACGCTTAGGCGCATCTTTACGGCGTTGCTCAACATCTGCTGCACGGGCAGCGGCTGCCTTTTGCTTCTCTTCAAATTCTTTTTGATTGGCTATACGCTCAGCTGCTTTTTCAGCAGAGGCCCGCTCAGCAATCTTCGCCGCATCACGTTGATCCTTAATACTTGCGCGTAACTTACGCTGCACTTCATGCAACTCTACTTCTTGCACACGAATAGGATCTATCTCCTTACGATACTCAGCACGAGAGTCCCTGAGGCAGCTATTGACCCAGTAGTTTTGATAACACTCAGAGTTCTTTTTATCCCAACGATATTTAGCCCAATCGCGCTGTAACTCTAATTCACCTTCAATCTTGTCCAGTTGCTCTAGCTGCGCCTCTTCAGCAGGCGTAGCGAGCACCAGACTGCTAAAGGAGCAAACCAGTAGGAATGCCCCCAATGAAAGCAGTGAACGAAAAGTAATCGGCTTTCTCAAATCTCTACCTTTGCACCAAGCTCAACCAAACGATTGGCAGGAATCTTGAAGAAGTCAGATTGGCGACCCGCGTTCTGATACATCCAGCAGAACAGGCGCTCGCGCCACAAAGCCATTCCAGGAGCATCAGTAGCAACGATAGTGTCACGAGATAAAAAGAAGGAAGTGTCCATCAAGTTAAATTTAAGACCGGATGATTTCTCAATCAACTCAATGATCCTACCCATATCTGGAGTCTCATTAAAGCCGTATACCGCGCGTACTACGAAAATATTATTTCCCAAGTCTCGCAAAGTGATGCGCTCTTCATCCTTGACATAAGGGACATCCCAAATACTCACCTTAAGAAAGAAAACCCTCTCATGCAGAACGTGGTTGTGCTTGAGGTTATGCAAGAAAGAAACTGGCAGGTAGTCAACATGAGCAGTCAAAAAGATAGCCGTACCCTCAACACGATGAGGAGGATTTTTCATCAATACATCAATGAATCCTTTGAGCTCAATACCCTCTTCCATGGCGCGTTGACGCAGCAACTTTCTTCCCTGATACCAAGTCATTAGCAACAAGAAGCAAGCTGCGCCTAGTAGCAGCGGGAACCAACCACCTTCCATAATCTTCAAGAGGTTGGCAGCCAAAAAGGCGAGGTCAACAATCAGAAAAGCACTAATCACTAGAGTAACGAGTAGCGTATTCCAGCGCCACACAACGCGCATGACAATAGCAGCCAAGAATGTCGTCACGATCATGGTGGTAGTCACTGCAATACCGTAGGCAGCAGCTAAATTAGCGGATTGCTTAAATGCTAGAACCACGGCAATCACTAAAACCAATAAGGTCCAGTTCACCAGCGGCATATAGATCTGCCCAATTTCACGATCAGATGTGTGGCGAATTTTCATGCGCGGTACAAAGCCCAGCAAGATAGCCTGACTCGTCATAGAAAACGCGCCAGAAATTACAGCCTGGGAGGCAATGACGGTAGCAAGTGTGGCCAAGATCACCAAGGGAATTACAAAGGCATCAGGCACCATTAAGAAAAATGGATTGGTGATGTTCTCGGGATGACTCAAAAACATTGCGCCTTGACCGAAATAATTTAAAAGCAAGCAAGGCATCACAAATAAGAACCAACCCATTCGGATGGGCTTGATACCAAAGTGCCCCATATCCGCATATAGCGCTTCAGCACCTGTAAGCACTAAGAAGACTGCGCCAAGAACAATAAATCCCTGGAGCGCGTGCTCCCCCATAAATCGAATGGCATACAGAGGGTTGATAGCTGCAAAAATTTGGGGATTCTCAATCACTTGATAAAGCCCCATCAGACCAATAGCCAAAAACCAGACCAACATCACCGGCCCAAATAAATTACCCACTACAGCGGTACCCGTTTTCTGAATGAAAAATAGCGCCACCAAAATAATAATCGTGCCCGGAATAACAAAGCGCGTTAACTCCGGTGAAATCACCTCTAAACCTTCCACCGCGGAGAGAACGGAGATCGCTGGTGTAATGATGGCATCCCCATAAAACATACAGGCGCCAAAAACTCCAGCCATGATGATCAACAGGGAACGCTTCGAGCCAGTAGGTGCTGTTCGCAAAGCTAAGGCCATCAAAGCCAGAATGCCGCCCTCACCATGATTGTTTGCACGCATCACAAACATCACGTACTTGAGTGAAACCACAATGGTGAAGGCCCAAAAAACCATCGAAATCACACCATAGACAGCCTCATTAGAAAAAGGGATGCCATGCTCTGGGCTGAAACATTCTTTAAGCGCATAAAGCGGACTTGTTCCGATATCTCCGAAGACAACTCCAATTGCTGCAAGCATGAGAGAAAATGAGGCCCCCTTTGGGTGACCATGCTCTTGCCGAGAAATCTCAACCGGCCTCAATAAAGAGGATTGGGAAAACTCTTGGTTACTGACTGACATTAATGGGCCTCATAACAATGTTGCGTGGCAATATGTTACTCCTTATGCAGCATGACTCAGGAGTGATATTTACCTCTCAAAACCGCTTATTTCAACTCCATTTGAAGGTATACCTCGACAGGGACCCCTAAAAAATGGTAGAATCTCAGCTTCAGACGCGGGGTGGAGCAGTCTGGCAGCTCGTCGGGCTCATAACCCGAAGGTCGTAGGTTCAAATCCTGCCCCCGCAACCAAGATTTATGCTTTAAGCCCTTATTTTTAAGGGCTTTTTGCTTTTCTGGGTTTCAATTAAATATGCATAAGCATCAAATTAATGAGTTTGAGCTCTCCAAACCCCCTGCTTTCACTGGTCACGACTAAATGCTCTAATCAGAGCAAGCCCAATCAAGGAACTTAGCCATGACAGATAAATCTAATCCAGAGCACTTAGAAAAAGTCGAGACCGAGAAGCCAACTTCTTTAACTGATGACTCAATCAATGGGCTGGGTAATACCGATTCATGTACGACAGAAGGTGAAAAGCACGGGGCCAATCGCCCAACAAATGCCGCTAAGAGTAAGCGAGAAATTATGGAAGAGTTAAGTCGCGAACGGTTTCCCTGGGAAGAGTAACTTCTGAATCACCCAATGAAAAACCGCCCGGAGGCGGTTTTTTTACACTCTTAAATTTTTACTTAATGCGAATGGCCTTGTGAGTTCATTGGCATTTTATTGGGATTACCGTTGGGCATATTTCCGCCATTCATCATTTGCTGATGCATGGCCTTCATCCCTTCATGCATCGCTGGATCGCAATACTCATGATTAGCGCTACTGCTACCCATTTGATGAGTATCAGCACCCTGATAACCCAATAGCGAAGGGTCAAGCATGCCGGCAATCATAGCGATATGCCCAAACACCAAAAACAATGCAACGCAGATCGCATGAATCCTGAGCTTACCCATTTGGTCTAAAGCCTTGTTCACAAAACCAAACTCCTGCAAGGCTATCCAAATTAAAGGCAGGCCGCCAATCAAATAACTACCAACCGCTATCACATCAATTGCAGTGCGCCATTCATTATTTCTGGTAATCGGTAGCACGGCAGTTGTCATTAAATAGACAATGACGCCAATGAAATACAAACCCACTGTCGTTCCTGAAAATCGATTCAGGTGATAAACAAAGCCATCAAACTTGCGGGTAAAAAGAATGTACAACTCTGTGATTGCCAAAGTCTCGGCTAGCACTATTGGTATAGCCATAAAAATCAATAAATTCCAGGGCTGGTTATCAGCCAATAACTGCATGTAGTGAGTCATGTTCATTGTTATTCTCCAAAGCGAAAATTATCTAAGGGCATTTAGATGCCACAAGCAAAACTGATTACAGATAATTTCTGGGGGGCTTATAAATAGACTCGAGAACATTAGAGTCGGGCGTTGAAAGATTGCCCTGCAAATAGATATCGACTTGTTTGGATACTGAGAATGCGGGTGAAATTGCCAAGATCGCCAACACAGCACAGCAATAATGGGTTGTACTTGCATTACCGCTCAACTTACCATTTTCAGCTAGGCTGGCCGGCTCGACCACCTGGCAATGATCGTGGCTAACGACAGAAGCCGTGCTATTTGCCACATTTAAATCGACAGGCATCATCGCAGCATTAATTTGGCTGACGAAGAGGCTGCAAAAAAGTAGCGTAATGAATTTCATCATAATTAAAGTTTACGCTCTATTGAGACTTCCTATGCCATAAGCGCTTGCTGTGCTGTCGCCAAAATAGGGGCTTCCTTTCTTGCGGGTCCGATTTGACTGGAAATTCCCAAACCTGTGCGCCGGTAGCTGGTGTTTGATAAAACGGAATATCCATACCTTCGTATCGGGCTGTGACTGTTGGATGTGGATGACCATATCGATTGCGATACCCATTTTGTGCAAATGCTTCATCAGGACTTAATGCCGTTAAGAGCTCTTGAGATGAAGATGTTTTGCTACCGTGATGTGGCGCCATGAATATCAGCGCTCTATCTTTTAAACCATTGAGAGCATCTTGAGTTAGTCGCTCAACGATCTCAGCCTCACCTTGCTTCTCTACATCCCCCGTCAACCAGAATGAAGTTGATTGATTACGGACTTCCAGTACGCAACTCCCCTCATTAGGTTTTCTAGGGTGCTGATCCTCAAAGACTGTCAGCTCATTTGGATGCCATACATGAAACTCCACTCCATCCCATGCCCATTGCTGACCAAAGCGACAGGGAATGGCGGAGACTCCTCTTTCCTCTAAGTTGACGAGTAATGGATTAGTGCTTGGCAAGGACCCCATCATGGAATCGAAGCTAATTTCTTTCAGCAAGCTTGCAGCGCCTCCAATGTGATCACTGTCACTATGACTAATTACCATGCGATCAACATGACTGATTCCTTGCCCTCTCAGGTAGGGCAAGATAATTCTTTGGCCAGCATTATCTTTTCCTTGAATCGGTCCAGCGTCGTATAGCAATCGTTTTGTTTTGGTTTCGATAAGTACTGCCGTACCCTGGCCAATATCAAGAACAATTGCCCGAAACTCGCCTTTTGCCAAACTGCTATTGCTCAGCGGCTGAATAAATAAAGTTGCACACAATACAAGGCCAATCACCCTGGATGGCCAACTCTCCCGAATAGATCCCGGACGAATGGTTATTGCAATACCGATCGTGGATAGCGCTACTGCCCACCAAGCGGGCTGACTTGACCAGGCAATTGCCCACTTCCAACTCGCCATCCAAGTGAGCATAATGGCTAAATAGTCCATCGTGGCATGCGCTGGTATCAACAACCATTTACCAATGAAGTCAGGCAATAAAGCACCAGCTATGGCTAGTGGCGTCACGATATAACTCACCACCGGAATAGCAACAGCATTTGCCAAAGGAGAGGCTACCGAGACTTGATAAAACCAATACAAAGTCAACGGCAAAAGCGCGATGGTAACAACCGCCTGCACTCGACAAGCCTCCCTTAGGGCTTGAGTCACTCTATGTTGCCAATCAAGCTCTAGCTCCCTGCCAGTAGGTAGCCCCAACAAACCATCTGATTCCTGCATGGCATACAAAATTGCTGCTACCGCCCCAAACGAGAGCCAGAACCCTGGCGTATAGGGCGCCATTGGATCGATGAGAAGTACAAAAGCTAACGCCCACCACCAAATATCAAATGGCCGCGGATTTCTGCCAGACCAAAGTGCAAAGGCAACTACGCCCACCATATACATAGTTCGCTGAGCCGGAATCTGAAATCCTGCTAACCAGGCATACACAAATGCCGTTAGGAATCCCACAGCTGCAGCAACCTTACTGACGGGGATTAATAGCGGGAGAGTATTGCGACGCCATAAAAATGAGGCAAGCATGGCACCAAATCCAGCCAGCATGGTTACGTGGAGTCCTGAGATGGAAATAAGATGCCCAATACCAGTGGCATTAAATACACGCCAATCTTCTTGATCGATCGCATTCTGATCGCCCATCACGAGCGCTGCAATCACACCGCCATAGCGCGCATCCTTTGGTAGTAAACGCTGAATCTTTTGCCTTAATTTCCAGCGCTGATACTCCATGGCTAAAGCAAATTCAGTAAAACGAATATCTTTCTCAGTAATTAATATTCCAGATCGCACCGATCCACTGGCACCAAAGTCCTGATGAAAAGACCAACGCTCAAAATCAAAGGTATAGGGATTGAGGGATCCATAAGGTCTTTTGATTTTGACCTTGAATTCCCAGCGCTGACCCGGAATGACCTCGGGAACATCTTGAGGATTACGCCATGCTGGCTGCCAACTCAGATACACCTGCGGTGGAAATGATTCAATCCGTTCCTTACCCAAAAAGGCTTTATCCACCCCAAAAGAAAACTTTGCACCGCTGGGAGAGCTCTGTGGCAAGGCATTAACTCTGCCCTCAAGAATAAGATCTTTGCCTTCATATTCCGTGGGCAGGATATGAGCTAAACGACTTTGTGCGTAGTGTGCATTCCAAGAAAATCCCAGAGTGAAGCAACAGACCACTAGCAATACACTGCTCGCATAGCGATTTTGGATTACGGAGTAGTTGATGTAAACGCCGACTAGGGAGATAAAAGTGCTAGCTATACATAGCCAAGCCCAATACTCCGGTACGGCAGGCAAAAATAGAAGAAGCGATCCCCCGGCGATGAACGCCGCAATATTGATGCGCAAGTTCTTAGGAAGCGGATTGTGGGTTTGGGTTGCCAGTCATTAGAGATGACCAACGGGGTAATGCTTGCATGGCATTTTGCCAAACTGCCTTTGAAAACTCTTTTTCACCAATGCCCCGAATGCCAGCCAATTGCCGAGCTATTCTGGGGAGTAAGGCTGGCTCATTAAATCGACCGCCCTCCTCCTTAAGCCAAGCCGGCGGAATATCCGGCGCATCAGTTTCGGTAACAATGCTGTCCGATGGCAGATCTTGTAAGAGTCGGCGAATTTGTAACGCACGATCATAGGTTGCAGCGCCACCAAAACCCAGCTTGAAACCTAGCTCAATAAATTGCTCAGCTTGCTGATGACTACCATTAAAAGCATGCGCTATGCCACTGGGGACTCTTCTTTTACTCAGAGCCTTGAGAATGGCATCTTGTGAACGACGCACATGCAAAATCACTGGCAACTGAAATTGCTGAGCCAAATCGAGTTGCTTGTGGAAGAAATACTCTTGGCGCTGAGGATCTAGGCCCTCAACAAAATAATCTAAACCAATCTCACCAATACCTACAAATCGCGGATCATCCAATGATTGCTCGATTTGATTTTTAAGAATATCAACATCACTGTCTTGGGCTTGATTGATATACAAAGGATGAATGCCTAGCGTATAGACCAAACCTGGAATTTGATTGCCGTATTGGTTTGCTAATTTTTTAGCTTGATCCCAATCAGAAGCTTGAACCGTGGGCATCAATAGGGCTTTAACACCCTTACTCGATGCTCTTAAAACGATTTCTGAAAGAGTATCTCTGAATTCTGGCGCATCTAGATGGCAATGGGTATCAACCCATGCGAGCCCTGTACTGGCATCGCTCATTGCGCGAATGTCTTTAATACTCCGCGCTCTAAATGCAAAATCCGGTCACAACGCTTTGCGCGAATAGGATCATGGGTCACGATCACAAAAGCGGTGCCCTGCTCACGAGCAATATCCAACATCAAGTCAAATACGCCATCGGCAGTTTCAGTATCGAGATTACCCGTTGGCTCATCAGCCAAGACGCAAGAGGGATTTCCCACTAATGCGCGGGCGACTGCAACACGTTGACGTTCGCCACCAGATAGCTCACCTGGTGTGTGCTGAACTCGCTTTGCTAAGCCAACTGCATGCAACATTGTGTTTGCTCGCTCCATAGACTCTTCGTTGCTCAGTCCACGAATACGTAAAGGTAATGCTACATTCTCAACGGCGCTGAACTCATCTAAGAGATGATGGAATTGATAAATAAATCCTAGACTGTGGTTACGCAGTTGATCTAATTTTCTAACGGGCAGCTTATGGAGATTCTCTCCGGCCAATATCACTGTGCCTGCGCTCGGTGTATCTAAACCACCCAATAGATGCAATAAGGTGCTTTTTCCTGAACCAGAAGACCCTACGATGGCAACTTTCTCAGAAGCACTCACCTGCAAATCAATTTCCTGAAGGACATGAACCGCTGTTGTACCTTTGCCATAGGTCTTTGCTAGACCTGAAGCACTCAGAATGATTGGATTGGAATTACTCATAGCGCAATGCCTCCGCAGGCTGAACTTGGGCGGCACGGCGACTTGGATACAAGGTGGCCAATACAGAGAGACCAAAGGCCATCAAGCCAACCGTAACCACATCAGACAAGCGAACATCCGAAGGTAACTCACTAATAAAGTACACATCGCGTGGCAAGAAGCGCACGCGGAAGATCGCTTCAATGGCCGGAACGATCACATCGATATTTAATGCAATTAGAAGACCCAGGCCAACACCTGCTAGAGAGCCTAGCAAGCCAATCGCTAAGCCTTGCACTAAGAAGATCCGCTGAATAAGTCCTGGGCTTGCACCCATAGTTCTTAAGATCGCAATGTCGGCTTGCTTCTCGTTTACGGTCATCACTAAGGTAGAGACTAAATTAAATGCAGCTACAGCAATAATTAATGTGAGGATGATGAACATCATCTTTCTTTCGGTTTGAACAGCAGCAAACCAATTTCGGTTAGAACGTGACCAATCGCTGACCCATAAAGCTTGCGGAACTACCTGGGCTAATTCAGCGGCAATTTCTGGGGCACGCTGCATATCATCCACCTTCACTCGTAAACCGGATGGGTCTTGCAAGCGTAATAAAGCAGCGGCATCTTTCCAATGCATGATCGCCAAGGAACTGTCATATTCATAATGGCCGCTATCCACAATGCCAACCACTTGCAGTGTTCGCATTCTGGGCATGGCCCCTGCAGGTGTGAGATCACTTTCTGGCACGATCAAATTAATACGATCACCCACACGCGCACCAACAATATTGGCAAGCTGTGCACCCAAGGCAACCCCGAAAGCGCCCGGCTTGAGATCTTCAATACTGCCAGCAACGAACTGCTTTGGTAAATCAGAAACCTTACCCTCTTCACTTGGCAATACACCGCGAATAGCCACGCCACGCATGACGTTCTCCCGGCTCAACAAGCCTTGGGAACTCACCATTGGGGCGACACCAACTACGTGGGGCTGAGCAGCCACCTTCAGCGCAATCGGCTGCCAATTAGCCAAACCATCTGGGGCGGTAATTTCAATATGGGAGAGTACGGACAGCATGCGGTCGCGCACTTCCTTCTGAAAGCCATTCATGACTGAGAGAACCACAATCAAGGCTGCAACGCCTAAAGCAATGCCTGCGGTAGAGATTCCGGAAATAAAAGAGAGAAAGCCATCACGCTTACCCACTGTCTTACGACGCTTGGATCGGGTATAGCGCAGGCCAATTTCTAGCTCAATAGGAAGTCTCAACATAGCTACAGTTTAGTGAATTAAATGAGCAAACCGATGGATTCTGTAAATGCCACCTAAAATCAGGGGAATGACTGCTAATTTGACCTCCCAAACAAGCGCTTCGCGACGCTTTACCCTTATGGTGTCAGGGGAAGATGCTCTTGACGCTGGATTTGAGCAGAATGCTCCGCCCAGCGGATTACCGCAAGAGCGCTTTCTATTGGGTGATCGTTTACCAATAGCCCCAGTCTTGCTCTTAGGTCAGAGTGATTTAGCAGTCAACCCAAATGAAACTATTGCCTGCCTCCAGCCGATCCATTTTCACGCTACCAGAGATCATTTAATCCTAATGGCTCAAAGTCAGATTGATCTGACAGCAAATGAATCCGCCAAGTTGCTAGAGGTTGCACTCCCTTTTATCGAAGAGGATTTTGGTAACAAAGTCATATTCCAAGGACAACGTGATTGGTTCATTCCAGCGGGGCCATTTGTTAGCTTAGCAACACACTCTATTGATCAGGCGCATGGTCGCAATATTGATTGGTGGATGCCGCGCGATACTAGCGAAGTTGGTATCGCTAAGATTTGGCGCAAACTTCAAAATGAAATTCAAATGCTCTGGCACATTGATCCTGTGAATGAAGAACGTGCACAACGCGGACTGCCAAGTATTAACTCCCTTTGGATTAGCGGTATTGGCAAGCTGGCTGATATTCAGATTCCTACATTACTGAAGAATGTAAATCAGATATATGGAAATCATCCCCTCCTAACTGGGTTGGCTAATTACCTTGAAGTCCCACAACAGAATGAAATTGATTTTTCAAAACTGCAAAATACCTTTGCGTGGATTGATCGACCCGAAAGTATTTGGGATGACTTAAGAAGAACTCTTTTGAGTCGTGAGTTAGAAGAAATTGAAATCATCGATTTTCCTAAGGGTCAGACTCGCCACAGAATCTTTACGGCCAAAGACTTGAATAAAAAGTCATGGGCATTCTGGAAAAAATCAGAGCCTTTAACTTGGAAAGAAATCATTTCAGCATGAGCATATTTTCCAAGCGCCCCTTCTCTGATAGGACGGCTAGCTGGTTACAGCAAAGTGGCCTACATCCATTGCTAGCCAGGCTGTATGCAGCCCGTGGCATTGATAAACCAGATGAACTCTCTTTAGATCTGAAGCAACTACTCTCCCCAGTGGAGTTAAAGAACTGCATCAGCACTGCAGCCCTGCTAGCCGATATTCTGGAGCGTAAGGAGTCGATGCTGGTAGTGGCTGACTATGACTGCGATGGCGCTACTGCTTGCGCTGTTGCGCTCCGCGGCTTGAAGATGCTGGGTGGTGTAGATACCCCGATTCAGTTCTTGGTGCCAAACCGTTTTACGATGGGCTACGGCTTAACTCCAGAGGTAGTAGAGCTGGCCGCTCAACAAATCCCCAAACCGAAATATCTCATCACAGTGGATAACGGCATTGCTAGTGAAGCTGGTGTAGATCGAGCTCGCGAGCTAGGAATGGAAGTGATTGTGACTGACCATCATCTGCCTGGTGATCGATTACCCAAAGCTACTGCAATCGTCAATCCTAATCAGCCTGGCTGCACTTTTCCAAGCAAAGCGCTTGCGGGTGTGGGGGTAATGTTCTATTTATTGGTTGCTCTGCGTGCAGAGCTTCGTCAGCGCGGCAAATTCACTGCAGAGACTCAACCCAAAATTGAGAACCTACTCGATCTTGTAGCCTTGGGAACCGTCGCAGATGTGGCGCAGCTCGATCGTAATAATCGCATTTTGGTTTCCAATGGCTTGAAGCGCATTCGTGCCGGAGTTTCACAAGCAGGTATTCAAGCACTGTTTCAAGCGGCTGTACGAGATCCTCGCAAAGCTAATACCTTTGACTTAGGTTTTGCTATTGGACCTCGCCTGAATGCTGCTGGACGCTTAGCGGACATGACTCTGGGTATTCGTCTCTTGCTGAGCGATAAGACAGAAGAAGCCGTCGAGCTGGCTTATGAGCTTGATCGCATTAATCGCGAGCGACGCGTGATTGAAGGTGGTATGCAAGAAGCCGCTCTCGCCCACCTTGCTGAGGATCAGTTGGCAGGAACAATGGCAGAGCGTTCGAGCATTTGTCTTTGGAATAAAGAATGGCATCAAGGCGTTGTTGGCATCGTAGCTTCACGCCTTAAGGAGCGCTTCAATCGCCCTGCAATTGTTTTTGCTCCCGCTGATGGCGCTAGTGGAGAAGAATTACGCGGCTCCGGTAGATCGCTAACAGGCTTTCATCTACGCGACGCCTTGGATATTGTCTCCAAGCGTGAGCCAGGTCTGATTCTTAAATTTGGTGGTCATGCTATGGCGGCAGGTCTGAGCATTAGAAAAGCCGATTTTGAAAAGTTTGATACGGTGTTTCAGCAAGTTGCTAATGACTTACTGGACGATGAATTGTTAGTGCGTCGCCACATTCATGATGGCTCGCTCGATCTTTCTGAATTCACACCCGAAACTGGGGACCTCCTTGCTGAAGAAATCTGGGGCCAAGGCTTTCCTCAGCCGATTTTTTATGGGGAATTCGAAGTTGGGCAACAAAGCCTCATGAAAGAAAAACATCTGCGTTTGCAGCTTCGCCCCATTGGAGATGGTCAACTGGCTAGCAAACCATTTACAGGGGTTTGGTTCAATCGGACCCAGCCCTTACCAGCCAAGGCCAAGCTGGCCTATCGCCTAGTGACAGACCGCTTTCAAGGGCAGGCACGTGTGCAACTCATGATTGAGGCCCACGACGAGGGCTGAGTCGCAATAACCCCCTTATAATTAGGGGATGGAAGCCGAACAACTCAATATTATTTCAAATACCCTGTCCGATCTGCTCACTCGTGAGCAAGCACTTCGGGGGTATCTTTGACTTCGAAGTAAAGTCACGACGCCTTACTGAAGTTAACTCTATTCTTGAAGATCCCACTATCTGGGATGATCAAAAGAAAGCACAAGCCCTCGGCAAAGAAAAGAAATTGCTCGATGGCGTTGTTGCCACCCTCACCGATTTAAATAGCAACATCACTGGTGCCCTCGAATTATTCGACATGGCTAAAGAAGAAAGTGATTTTGAAACGATTGGTGCGATCGAACAAGACGTTGAGAGCTATAGCAAGATCATCCATGATCTTGAGTTTCGCCGTATGTTCCATAACGAAATGGATTCATGCAGTTGCTTTATTGATGTTCAAGCAGGTGCTGGCGGAACAGAGGCTTGTGATTGGGCTAGCATTCTCCTGCGCCAATACCTTAAATATTGCGAGCGCAAAGGCTACAAGACAGAAATCTTAGAAGAATCTGATGGCGATGTCGCGGGCATTAAGAGCGCGACTATCAAGGTAGATGGTGAGTATGCATACGGCCATCTCCGTTCAGAGACTGGTGTTCACCGTTTAGTCCGTAAGTCACCATTTGACTCATCCAATGGTCGACATACTTCTTTTGCCAGCATCTATGTATATCCAGAGATTGATGACTCGATTGAGATTGACGTTAATCCAGCAGACATTCGTACCGACACCTACCGCGCCTCCGGTGCAGGTGGTCAGCACATTAACAAAACTGACTCAGCGGTTCGTTTAACCCACCTTCCAACCGGAATTGTGGTTCAGTGTCAGAACGACCGAAGCCAACACCGTAATAGAGCTGAAGCCATGACGATGTTGAAGTCACGTCTATATGAGCACGAGATGCAAAAGCGTCGCGCTGAACAGGACAAGCTTGAAGCCAGCAAAACCGATGTGGGTTGGGGTCATCAGATCCGCTCCTATGTTCTGGATCAAAGTCGCATTAAAGACTTGCGTACTAACGTTGAGATCTCCAATACACAAAAGGTATTGGATGGTGATCTCGATGCCTTTATTGAAGCTAGCCTGAAGCAAGGCGTTTGATTCATTACCTCTATTCCAGTTATTAATATTCCATATGAACGATCAAGTGAACTCCAATCCTAACCAAGCTGCAGCTACTGAAGCTGTTGATGAAAACCACATCATTGCTGAGCGTCGCGAGAAATTAGCCAAGTTACGCGAAGGCGGAGTAGCCTTTCCAAATGACTTCGTGCCAACCCACTTAGCGGCTGATCTCCACACCCACTACGACAGCCTCACCAAAGAAGAATTGGCTGCCAAAAAGGTACATGTCAAAGTTGCCGGCCGCATGGTGCTGAAGCGCGTGATGGGTAAGGCCAGCTTTGCGACTATTCAAGATCGCAGTGGTCAGATTCAGTTCTACATCAACGATGAAATCAGTGGTGCAGATACCCATGGTGCTTTTAAGCACTGGGATATGGGTGACTTTATCTCTGCTGAAGGGAATCTATTTAAAACCAATAAGGGTGAGCTCTCAGTTGAATGTAGCAATCTACGTCTCCTAAGCAAATCCTTGCGCCCTCTTCCAGATAAATTTCATGGCCTCTCAGATTTAGAGACCAAGTACCGTCAACGTTATGTTGATTTGATTGTGAATCCCGAGAGTCGCAATACTTTCAGAGCGCGTAGCAATACGATCGCTTCCTTGCGTCGCCACATGCTGGATGCAGACTTCATGGAAGTCGAAACACCAATGCTCCACCCGATTCCTGGTGGCGCTACAGCAAAACCTTTCATCACACACCACAATGCTTTAGATATGCAGATGTTCTTGCGTATTGCACCAGAGCTATATTTGAAGCGCTTGGTAGTTGGCGGCTTTGAACGTGTCTTTGAAATTAACCGCAATTTCCGTAACGAGGGCGTTAGCCCACGTCACAACCCAGAATTCACGATGATGGAGTTCTATGCGGCCTATACGGATTACCGTTGGTTGATGGATTTTACGGAAAGCTTAATTCGTTCTGCCGCAATGGATGCCCAAGGCACTGCTGTATTGACCCACCAAGGTCGTGAACTGGATTTGAGCAAGCCATTTCAGCGCTTAA
The DNA here is from genome assembly GCF_018881905.1 of Polynucleobacter sp. MG-27-Goln-C1. GTDB lineage: Bacteria > Pseudomonadota > Gammaproteobacteria > Burkholderiales > Burkholderiaceae > Polynucleobacter. The sequence continues at coordinate 168,820 of NZ_JACVPM010000001.1, read as the reverse complement.
CTATTACCGAAGCAATTCTGAAGTATTGCGGCCAGTCCAATAAGAGCTATGAGCCAGCCCAATTAGAAAATGCAGCATTTATTCGTGCTGAGCTGAAAAAAGGTGGTGAGAATCCAGATTCCCCTACTTTAAAGAATGCTGGTATTGGCGCCCTTCAATTAGCCTTATTTGAATTGGTTGCCGAGTCACACCTGTGGGAGCCAACTTACATCATCGATTACCCAATCGAAGTAAGCCCTCTAGCTCGTGAATCCGATACACGCCCTGGCATTACCGAGCGTTTTGAATTATTCATTACCGGTCGCGAGATTGCCAACGGCTTCTCAGAGTTAAATGATGCAGAAGATCAAGCCAATCGCTTCCGCAAACAAGTAGAGCAAAAAGAAGCCGGCGACGAAGAGGCAATGTACTTTGACCATGACTTCATTCGCGCGCTGGAATACGGCATGCCTCCAACAGGTGGTTGCGGTATCGGTATTGACCGCCTAGTCATGTTGTTGACTGACGCGCCCAATATTCGTGATGTCATTCTCTTCCCACATCTGCGTCGCGAAGAAGAATAATTAGTCCGACTAGCACTACCTAGAAATACAAAAGCCGCAGAATTTAAGCTCTGCGGCTTTTTTCTTTATGCAACTGATAGATACTTAGGTAGCGGGATATAACTTCGTATTCTCGCTATCGATTACCGTAACATTGACCGGAATACCCAGACTGACACTAGAAGATACAGTGCAGAAATCTTGAAATTGCGCCAATACGCGATCAAGGTTTTCCAAAGTCTTTCCTGGCACACCAATACGAATCTCTACCTGGATTGCCAGAATACGCAGGCGGTTTTCTACATTTCTACCAATCTCGCAACTGGCTTTAGTTTCGATTGGCTCAGGATTCTGCTTGAACTTTCTTAATGCAAATAGCAAAGAATCAGATAGGCAATTAGCCACTCCAGCCAATAAAAACTGTGACGGTGTGGCGCCTTGAGATCTACCTAATGGCGGCGGCTCATCCCCATAAATAGGATCGCGCTCTTCGTTGTAATAAATAGCAAATTGATAATCAGCTTGCTGGACAAGTCTTACGGAAGGTTCGCCACTCATAGATGCTCCAATAACTTAAAACTCTATATTAATAGATGCCAGGGATTAATTTTTTGACTCTAGTCTGATAGTCGCGGTAGTTTGGGAAACGCTCTACTAACCACATCTCCTCTCGCCTAGCTTTGATGTCAAACAATACAAATAAGCAGATCGAATAAGCCAATATATAGAGCCCAGGGAAAATGAGTAGCCAGGCCAGAGCCGCCAATAGCACTCCGAAATAAATCGGGTGACGAACATATTGGTATGAGCCAATCTGAATCAGGACAGCATCATCTTTGGGGCAAGGTAAGGGAGTGAGATTTTTACCTAGATTAATTACTGCAATTGCCATAATTAAACAGGCTAGCAAACCAATGGCAATGCCACAGGATTGAAGAATGGTAGTGAGAGGCTCCGAGGTGATGAGAGGAAATCCCTGGGGTCCGAATAAGATCAGACCAATCAAGATTCCCTGAACCACCACATACCACGCACCTCTCTCGAAGATAGATTTATGGCGCGATGAATTCATATTGTGACCTTATAGAGATAAGACCACAGTCTATCTTCCTTTAGTAGTTCAGGGCCCGAATAAAGTGATCATCAATACTGGCCTGATCTTGTGTGAGGACATGCTGCGCAATAAGAAACACGCCTGAAATAAAACTTAGGCAAACCAGCACGCCAAAGGCATGGTATTGATTCAGGCCGCTCTGATTAAGGACCTCAAGATAGAGAGAGCTTTCCAACGCTAGATGAGTAGACAGGCTCAACAGGGCCAAACCCAGAAATATCTGGATGATGGTCAGAAATAAAGACTTCTGGATGGCAGGCTTAGTAGACATATGACTCTTTCGATTGGGTATGAAATGATCATAGGGAACTGGCGAGCATAAGTAAAAGAATCCCTTTTTATAAGCTAAATACTTTTTTATCTATAGAACCATCCCAAGAATGGGGATAATTGAGGTTTACACCTCATTATTAAGCATTTATGGCAGCCTACAACACCGAAACCGTCCTCACAGTCCATCACTGGAACGACACCCTCTTTAGCTTTACCACCACCAGAAACAAAGGTCTGCGCTTTCGTAGCGGCCATTTTTTGATGATTGGCTTAGAGGTTGAAGGTAAGCCATTGGTTCGCGCCTATAGTGTGGCAAGCCCTAACTATGAAGAGCATTTAGAGTTTTTGAGTATCAAGGTTCAAGATGGCCCACTTACCTCCCGCCTCCAGAAGATTCAGGTTGGTGACCCTATTTTGGTGAGCGAAAAATCTGTTGGCACCCTAGTAATTGACGATCTAAACCCAGGAAAACATCTCTACTTATTTAGCACTGGCACAGGATTAGCGCCATTTATGAGCATCATTCGCGATCCAGATACGTACGAGAAGTTTGAAAAAGTCGTCCTGATTCATGGTGTGCGCTTGGTAAGCGAACTAGCCTATGCCGACTACATTAAGAATGAACTCACTCAAGACGAATACATCGGTGAAATCATTCGCGAGAAATTAATCTACTACCCAACCGTGACACGTGAGGCTTTTAAGCACACCGGTCGCTTAACTACCGCCATTGAATCTGGGCAACTCTTTAAAGATATTGGCCTACCCCCACTAGATCCAGCAGTCGATCGCGCGATGATCTGCGGTAGCCCATCTATGCTGAAAGAAACTGCTGAGATGCTGGATGCCAAAGGCTTCAAGGTATCCCCCAGCTTGGGTCAGCTAGGCGACTACGTATTCGAACGGGCATTCGTAGAAAAGTAATCTGCCTTATATATCTAAAAGTAATTTAGATATCGCTATATATTCCTTGTGGATATATAGATGCCTTGGTAAATTATCCATAACGAGATATTTACCAAGGAAACGAGATGTCACCCGTACGCGAACACTACAACCCAATCATTACTCAACTACTGCGCCAGCATGATCAGCTGCCCCATGAGAATGTCAGTGAGCGCAAAAGTTTCCAGCGCAGAATTCTGTTCTTGATGACTACTATCAAGATGGAAGAGTTTGAGGACTCTTACGCTTAAGCAAACTCAATACAGATAACTACTTTACGATCGGAATAAATCCATCTCGATTTGGCATCTTTACCAACGGCAATGAGTTCGCATTCATTACCTCGTCCTTTGAAACAATCTTATTCATATATAAGATATAAGCAGTTAAGGCATACACCTGATCATCGGTGAGTGATTGCGGAGCTTGATGCGGCATAGCTCTTCTTACGTAATCAAATATAGTTGTGGAGTAAGGCCAAAAACTACCTACTGTCTTAACTGGCTTATCTGTATTAAGCTGGCCTCCACCAACCAATCGATTAGCAATTCCACCCTGCCCCTTATCACCATGACAGGATGAACATTTTTGCTGATAAATAATTTCACCTGTTGCAGCCGTTCCAGATCCGGCCGGTAAACCTGCACCGCTTGGGCCAATGTCAATATTCCACGCTTTGATTTGGTTTTCAGTAACTGGCTTACCAAGGCCAACTGGTCCAGTCGTGTGATATCCGCTGGTACATGCCGCTAAAACCCCAGCCAATGCTATGGCTAGAGGAAGTTTCACAAAAGATTTAACGACCATTTGTAATCTCCCCGTTAGCAGCAACACGCCATGGCTGAATTGCATTGTTGTGATAAAAACTATTAGGGCTCTTCACTTTTAATAAAGCTTCCATGCTTGGCTGAGTATCACCACTAGAGTCGATCGCTCGACTCATAAACACTGTCGGTTCACCATTCCAAACCCAGGGATAGCGAAAGCGCACCAAAGACTTATCCATGACCGGCTCTTGCAAAATGGCATCACCCCAAGACTTTCCGCCATCGGTTGATACCTCAACCTTTTTAATTTTTCCATTGCCAGACCAAGCAACACCCGAAACCTCATAGAATCCCTTGGACTTGAGCTTCATCATGCCGGATGGTTGCGTAATAACAGACTTCACGTCCATTGCAAACGTAAATTGCTGAGCCTTGCCATCCTTTTGTAAGTCGGTATAAGCAGACGTTTCTTCACGTGTTTGCCAGGGCTCGGTACCTAATTTAATCCGTCTTAACCACTTAATACTCATATTGCCTTCAAATCCCGGCAAGAAAAGGCGCAGTGGATATCCTTGCTCCGCTCGTAACATCTCACCATTCTGGGCATATACCAATAAAGCATCGTCCATCATCTTGCTCATCGGAATACTTCGAGTCATTGCAGCCCCATCCGCACCTTCCGCTAAAGCCCATGTAGCACCTGGTTGAACTCCACACTCCTGAAGAATGGTAGATAAACGAACTCCAGTCCACTCACAACAAGAAAGTAGCCCATGGATCTCTTGGGCAGTTTTACCGCTTGCCTTTTTTAACTCAGCGGCACTATTGCCAGAGCACTCTAGAAAATAAATACGAGATTCCGATGGGAACCGAACAATGTCTTCCATGGATAGCATCAGAGGTCTATCCACCATGCCATGAATGACTAAGCGATGCTGATCGGGATTAATATCCGGCACGCCAGCGTGATGCCTCTCAAAGAAGAGTCCATTTGGCGTGATGATGCCATGCAGGTTTTGCAATGGCGTCCGCGATCCAGTTAAAAATGTTGGGGCAGGAGATGGCAAGACTCGAACTACATTCTTCTCGTATTTTGAAGGCAATCCATAAGGTGGATTAATGAAAGTCGAACCCTGCACCTTGGTCCATGGATCAACTTCCAAAAATTCACTGGGTGAGGTTTGACTTAAGGCATTGCCAGAGACCATTGCAGCACCAAGGCTCGCACCTACACCAGCAGAATTTTTAAGAAATTTACGACGGTTAGAAATATTGCTTTTGTCCGACATAGGTAGCTCACCTTTTTAAAATACACGCATCAATTAAGAACGCATTTTTTAGAGAATACCGACTAAATACTGATTGGCAATGACGTTAAGCTAGATTCAGGATAAAAATTAAGCCTATTGAAGCAATAAATAGGGTTTCCACTACCAACATCACAACCGGTTGCCAGCCGAGCTTTGCTAACTCCTGAAAGTTTGTTTTTAGCCCAGCAGCGCCGATAGCAATCACGAGCATCCAGCGAGATATGCCACCAATAGAGTGAGTTATAGAGCTTGGCAAAATCTGCATGGATGCAACAACAGATAAGGCAACAAATCCTAATAGGAAGGTTGGTATCAGACGCAAACTTCCCCAACCTAAGCGTTGAGACGATTTTTCAGCGCCAAAGAAAATAGAAATAAATAAAACTACCGGCAATAGCAGCGCAACTCGGAATAGCTTAACAACCGTAGCTACATCGCCCGCCTCAGGGCCAAATAACATACCAGCAGCAACTACCTGCGCAACATCATGAATGGTTGCACCTAAAAAGATGCCTGCAGGTAAATCGGTAATATTGAGTAACTGTAGAGCAAAGGGATACACCACCATTGCAATAGTTGAAAGAACAGTTACCCCAACCACTACGAGCAAAGTAAAGCGCTCATTCTCTTTTGTTTTTGGAAGAACTGAGGCAACTGCCAAAGCTGCAGATGCCCCGCAAATGCCTACAGACCCACCTGCGATCAGACCAAAGTCAGGAGACAGCCTCAATAGCTTGGCAAGGAAGAAGCCAAGACATACCGTCGTGCCAACGGCAAACATCACCATTAACCCGGTATTCCAACCGATTGCGCCAATATCAGCAAATGTAATGCGGATACCTAGGAATGCAACACCTAAACGTAAAACTGTTTTCGCGCAGAAATCGATTCCCGGTTTAACCGTCTCATTGAGATATAGAAAATGAAGTGATAAGCCGATCAGCAAGGCATATAACAACTGTGGACCACCATAGTTCTCAGAAAGAAAGCTGGTCGACATAGCGATGACCAAGCAGACTAAAAGTCCTGGAATATTTTTTCGAGTGTTAGTCAGCATAAAACTAAGCGACCAATTCACTAAAATACTCATGTTGAGTAGTATTTAAAGTGGAGACGCGCCATTCCAAAGGTTCATCCTGGATACCGAGCGCCACTCTTCGGATAACAATGACCGGGGCATCTGGGCTCAATCCAAGCCAATCGCCATGCTGCTTACCAGCTAGCCCAGCTCGCAAACGCTCGCTACTACGCACAACGGTCTGACCGTATTCCATTTGATACATCTGATAAATACTGCCCTTACGATCAATGAAGTCCGATCGGGTTAAATCTTTAAATCTTTGCTTATCTAGCGTGATCTGATCGATCATGACGCACTGCCCTTCCAAAGAAAGGCGATTAGTCACCCTCCAAACAGGCGACCCCTCTTTAATTTCCAGCTTGCCTGCCTCTTCTTTATTGGCGGAAGCGCTATTTAAGGAAACCAGTTCAACTTTTGGGTAAACCTTTTTTTCAGCATCGTGTTTTACGATATGGAAAAAATAATATAAAAGCCTTTTGAGATCATGCTCAACAACATAGGTACCCCTGCCTTGGCGCCGAACCACGATACCTTCCGCGACCAACTCATCCACCGCCTTGCGCAGGGTTCCTATAGATACATCTAACTCTTTTGATAAATCCTTTTCGGCAGGCAATGCCTGCCCCATAGGATAGCGACCCCTGACCAGATCCTCGGTGATCTTTTGCTTAACTTCTTGATAAGCGGTCAGGTTTCTCATGCTGCAGTCTTATGCTGATTCGTATAAACGAGTCAATACAAACTCACGATGACCGAGAATCTCAGAAGCAGTCAATTCACCATCGGCTGTACGCTTCAAACAATCTAACAACTTGTTGCCTGCATCATCCATATTCTCTTCACGACGCAATAAGCCTGACACATCAACGTCGATATGCTCACCCATAGTGCGAACAGTCTTTGGATTAGCGCAAATCTTAATTACTGGAAGAATTGCATTACCAATCACGTTACCCTGCCCTGTTGGGAAGAAGTGAGCTGTAAAGCCAGCAGCTGCACACAAGGTGACCATTTCAGCAGCAGCTGATGATGAGTCCATGAAATGCAGTCCAGGAATAGTTGGCTCTTCACCCTTATCAAGCACGCTATCCACAATACATTTCTTACCGATTTTTTGGATATTGCCCAAAGCCTTCTCTTCGATGGTTGTTAAACCACCTGCAATATTGCCTTTGGTTGGCTGAGAGTCAGATAGATCGCTCGTCTTATGACGCTCAATCACATCTTGGTAACGATCAAACATCTCACGGAACTTCTTCTTCACCTCAGGAGTGCGGCAACGTGCCTCAACTAAATGTTCGCCACCAGTCAATTCGGTAGTCTCACCAAATACCAAGGTAGAACCAATTCCATAAAGCTTATCGAAAGCATCGCCGACAGTTGGATTTGCACCGCAACCAGAAGTCGTGTCAGATTCACCGCATTTTGTAGAAACCCACAACTCTGAAAGAGGAGCAGAAACGCGTTTTTGCTTAGATGCATGCTTCATCATGCTATATGCAGCTTTGCTGGCAGAGGCAATCGTTGCTGTATCGCCATTACCTTCAATCCAGAATCCCTCAACTGGCTTACCTGATGCCTTGATGCCATCGACAATAATTTTTGTCCACTGTGGCTCAATACCAATCACCACTACTGCTGCCACGTTTGGATTGCAACCAGTTCCAATCAAAGTGCGGAAATGCAAATCTAAGTCAGCTCCAAACTGTAAACGACCATAGGAATGAGGAATTGCCATCGTTCCTTTGATGTTATTTGCTACTGCTTCGCAGGCTGCGTTAGACAAGTCATCTAAAGGCAAAATCAATACATGATTGCGAATACCCATGCGTCCGTTTTCACGGCGATAACCTAAAAAGGTTGCGTCTTTCAAATTAGTCATTTTTATATCTCTCTCAATGAATAGGTAGGTAAGGGGGCTGGATTACCAGCGCTTAGTTTTTACGTTTTGGACGTGGAGGTGCTCACCTTTTTTAATTGGGGCTACCACTTTTCCAATATCAACGCCGTATTTCATTACCGTGTCACCTGGCTTGAAATCGTTCAATGAAATTTTGTGACCAATTGGAATATCACTTTCAGATTTGATATTTAAAGTAAGGTCACCATCCATTACCCAACCAATCAAGTCGGTTCCGGCTTTAACACCCTCAACTACCACTACACCTACGCCATCTGCTGGCTCATGCACGACAAAGTGGATCATTACTATCTCCTCAATAATCTCGTTTATAAAAACTACTCAGTCCATGACTGGCGGATACCAGTCTGAATTTCCTCTACAACTACATCTGAAACTGTGACACCATCTTTTAACCCCGTGGCACGCTGCTTAAAGCGACGCTGGCCAGGAAGACGAGTCCCAGCATCAGCACTTAAAACTTGTAAAAAATCTTGGATTCGAGCAGCAAAAACAGATGCGCCTGCCAAGCCAGGATCAATCGTCAATATCAACTGACCAATCCGCGGGCGATTGCCTTTTGGATCAAAAAAAGAATCTGCCTCGTAGGAAAATCTACTGCCAGAAAGCCCGACCACCAGCAATTCAACGATCAGAGCAAGTAAAGCCCCTTTATCACCGCCCAGAGGCACCATCAGACCCTTCAAGCCTTCTTGAGGATCAGTGGTTGGCTTACCGTCAGCAGTCAATGCCCAACCTTCGGGGATCTGCTGGCCATTTTTTGCTGCGACCAATAATTTTCCGCGGGCAACCGCAGAAAGTGACATATCGATAACCAAAGGATCGCCACCAGAAATTGGGAAAGCGGCAGCCAAAGGATTGGTCCCAAAAATAGCTTTCGCACCACCAACCATTGGCATTGCCGCTGGAGTGTTGCCAAATAACAATGAGATGTAGCCGGCTCTTGCAGCAGCCTCAACGTAATGACCCGCAACGCCAAAATGATGGCTATTGGTAACCGACACCAAACCAAGGCCATTTTTTGAAGCTAAATTCACGGAGAGGTCGGTAGCAAAGCGAAGTGCAGGAAAAGCGAGGCCATCACGCGCGTCAACTAATGCTGCTGCTGTCTTGAATGGCCGAACCTTCAACTTCGGATCCAGTTCAATGCGGCCATTTTTAGCATGGCCAGCATATTGAGCTACCCGTGCGAGGCCATGGGATGCAAGGCCGTCTAGCTCAGCTAAAGCCAAAAATTGCGCCGTTTCATGGGCCGCCTTTGCGCCAATACCTGCAGCCCTCAGGCCTGAATCCGCCAGATTAAGCAATTCCTGATAGCTGAGATTCATGCATGCCCCCTATGGGAAAAAGTAAGCAGAATCGAGCCATCAAAACGCAGGGTTTTCAGGGCTTGACTAGCCTTAGCTTTAGGGAACAAAATAACTGACATATCTGAATCATATAGATGATTTAGATATCTTGCAAGAATCAATTCATTGTGCGGCGCAACGAATACAAAGTGGCGCAATATAGTGGGTGGAGGAGACAGTAGTAATGAATATGCATATAACTATTAAATAGCAATTGAGTATATTTTTTTGATAACTAAGTAGCTAAGATACAAAGATCAAATTTCCACTGGAGGTCACCTATGTTGAAGATTCAGAAATATAAGTTAAGTAGACGTTTAGTTTTACTTGCTGGCGCACTCACCCTTGCACTACCTCAATTAGCAACAGCGCAATCCTGGCCTACTAAACCAATTAAATTAGTCATCCCATTTGCAGCTGGAGGAACTACCGATATTCTTGGCAGACTCTTGGCTCAGCAATTAACAAAAGACCTAGGACAGAACGTCATCGTTGAAAACAAAGGCGGCGCGGGCGGCAATATCGCAGCTGAATTTGTAGCGCAATCACCTGCTGACGGTTACACCATCATGCTTGCCTCTGGAAGTATGCTCACAGTTAACCCTAACTTGTATAAAAAATTGCCAGTGAATTACAGCAAAGATTTTGTGAACATCACTAACGTTGCCAGCGGTCCAATGTTGCTGTCAGTAAGCACTAAATTACCCGTTAAAAATTTAAATGAATTTATCACCTACGCTAAAACTAAAGATCTCAATTTTGGTTCCGCAGGTATCGGCAGCCAAGTGCACATGGCTGGTGAAAATCTCACCTACTCTGCCAATATCCCAGCAACACATGTACCTTATAAAGGTGAGTCTGCTGCCATTAATGATCTAGTGGCTGGGCAAATTGATTTCATGGTTGGCAACTTGACAGCTGCAACTGGATTTGCAAAAACTGGGCAAATTAAGCCGATCGCTGTTACCAGTGCTAAGCGCGTTAAGCAACTTCCCGATGTCCCTACCGTCGCTGAAAGTGGTATTCCTGGATTTGAAAGCACGGGCTGGTTTGGCTTGATTGCCCCTGCCAACACTCCAAAAGCGATCACCGATAAGATTTACGATGCTACGGTAAAGGCAGTGAGCTCAGAAGCGATGAAAAAGAGTTTAGAGCTCAACGGCTTAACTCCAGTAGTGAATTCTCAGAAAGACTTTGATGCTCAGATTAAAGCTGAGTCTGCAAACTGGGAGAAAGTGATTAAGGGTCGCAATATTAGTGCCCAGTAATGATTCATAGCAGTATGAAAAAAGCGAGGATTCTTCCTCGCTTTTTTATTTCCTAATGGTTGATGGTTTTATGCAAGCTGTCTCAGCAACAACATTGAACCGGCAAACACCAATATAGAGCCGTAGGCTATCCGCATGGACATATTGCTCAACTTGGTATGAACATGCGAGCCTGTCCATATACCCAAAAATGCGACTGGCATTAAGAAAATGGCGAGGCCTATAACCTCCCAACTCAGGATTAGACCGGTTACCAACATCAGAGTAAGCCTCAAGAATGTCAACATAAAAATGGCGAAGGCCATGGTTGCGCGAAGTACCTTAGGATTATTAATTCTTAAACCTAGATAAGAGACATATACCGGCCCGCCCGTAGCAAAAAGAGCTGTAAATGCGCCGCCAAAAAAACCAAATGGCACTGCCCACCATTTATTTATTGGATCTCGAGCCTCGACATTTCTCTGAGCCAAAACACGCAAACCATTAATAGCTGCAAAGATTCCAAGGATCAGTAACAAAGGCTCGCTCGGGGCCTTTACCAATAAAAATATCCCCAAGACCATACCGATTAAGCTGAAAGGAAATAGCCACTTCAACTCTTGAATATTGGCATCACCAGATGACTTTCTACCCACATACAGCGAAGCGCAGATATCAATGATCACCATCATTGGCACTACAACTTTCAGCGGATACATCTGAACCAATAAAGGCACAGAGACTATTGATGAGCCAAACCCAGAAACTCCAAAGATGAAGAATGCGCAAAGAACGATTAGAGTTGCTAGCGCAAATGAGGCCGGCTCAATCAATTCAAAAATGATTAGGCCTCTACCAAAATAGTCTCGCCAGGTTTAATCATCGTAAATTGAACTGGTCTATTTTTGATGTCTAACCCATCTTCACCCAATTGAACTGCTGTGAAATAAGACTCCTCCAAAGAGCCGGGCTGAGGAAAATCATCGCGATAGTGAGCTCCTCGAGAGTTTTCACGAGAAAGCGCAGCCTCGGTTACCGACTTACTTACCAAGATCAGATTATTTAAATTCATCCAATCCTGCCATGTAATGCTGTATTCTCTTTGGATATCACCTACACCAATTTTATGTAACTGCTGACCAAGCTGATCAAGCTTGGCACGAGCTCGGAGCAAACTCTCTTTTGTTCTTGAGATACCTACGTCATCCCACATACACTCTGCCAGAGCATCGCGAATCAGTTCAATATCGCCTGCGGGCCTCTCTAATGGAGCCTCATGAGCCTTGATACTGGCGCGTACCTCATCCATATTGCACTCTTGCAATTTGTGGGACACAACCCACTTCGCCATTTCTTCACCAGCAATACCGCCAAATACAGTGGAGTTAGCGACGCCATTACCACCTAGGCGATTGGCTCCGTGCACTCCTCCAGTGTCTTCACCTGCCGCAAATAAACCTGGTAACTCGGTGCTGCAGTCCGCCTTAAATATCAATCCGCCCATCATGTAATGTGCAGTTGGAACAACCTCCACAAGATCTCCAGCCAAGTCAAAGCCACTATCGGCACACCGCTCGACCATGCCTTTAAATTGCTTACGGACGTTATCAGGCCCAAGGTGGCTCATCTGAATATAGACACCGCCATTAGGGGTGGCTCTGCCCGCCCTGATCTCAGAATTAATGGAGCGAGAAACAATATCTCGGGTAGCGCGTTCATTACGGGGATCGTAGTTACCCATAAAGCGCTCTTGATTGCCATTAAGCAAATATCCGCCCGCGCCACGCAGCCCCTCCTCAAGAACAGTTCCAGTCATCCTAGTCCCAGGTCCTGCTAACAAGCCGGTTGGATGAAACTGCACCATTTCCATATCGCGTAATGTAAGACCAGCACGCAGTGCCATAGCTAAGCCATCACAACTCTTATCTCCTGAAGGCGTATGGTACTTATACATTGTGGGGCCGCCACCTGTAGCCAAGAGCACTGCCTTAGCTCGTACCAGCGTGAATTCACCAGTCTGCATATTGAGCATCAGCACTCCAGCGAGAGACTTTCCATCAGCACTGTGAATTAGCTCAAGTGCCCGATATTCCTCAAGACGATGAATTCCTCTCGCCCAAACTTGCTCAGCCAATCGACTGATAATTTCAATGCCCGTCAAATCTCCCTTATGAACTGTGCGGTCAAAGGTTTGCCCAGCAAATGCTTTTTGATGCACCGTTCCATCTGGATTGCGATCAAAGAAACATCCGAGCTCATTCTCAAGTTCATGAATGCGTTCGACAGCCTTATTAACTAAGGTCCATGCCAATTCTTGATCAGATAGCCATTTACCGCCTTCAATCGTATCCATAAAGTGACGCTCAACAGAGTCACCTTCTGCCAGCGCAACGTTATAACCACCCTGTACCATCCGAGTGCAGCCACATTTACCTAGAAGTCCTTTTACTGCAATAGTGATATGAAGATCTGGATTAGTTTGATGTGCGTGTAGAGCTGCAAATAGTCCTGCACCGCCAGAACCCAGAATCAGGATATCAGTTTCAAGAGTGGTGATATTCATGATGCAATTCCCAGGCTCTTTAATACAGCCTCTTTATTGCGAGCAACATCGCTTTTTACTTCTTGATAAATGCTGCCACCGTGGCTATCCATTGCTACTAGCAAAGGGCCAAAGTCCTTAATCTTGAAGCGCCAGAGGGATTCTGGATTGAGATCATCCATATCGACATCTTCTATTTGCTCAATCCAAGTTGTCTCTAGCGCCGCTGTGCCGCCAATAATCGCAAGGTAAACACCACCGATTTCCTGAAAGGCTGCCGCAGATCCTTCGCGCATACCGCCCTTACCTACAATCATGCGCACTCCATTCTCAGTCATCAAAGGTCGAGTGAAGCGCTCCATTCGATCTGAGGTGGTGGTGCCAATGCAGATGGGTTGATATCCGGCTGGAAACTCCTCACTCACAGGTACCTTGCGCACATTCGGCGCCGTATGAATGACGGCATGACCATTAAGATCAAAGCGGGTTTTCCGACCCTTATCAAATAGGTGAATCTGCGTAGCATCCCGAATCCCAAACAAAGTGTTTTGAAGTGTCACTGTGTCATTAATACGTAGCTTACGAATATCAGCTTCGCTAACAGGGGTTGGCAGGTAGTAATGGGCCATCGTTATTCCTAGAATCCGTAAGTCACACCAGCGGGTGTGAAAGTTGCTCGCGCTCTACGCGCAGAGTGGCACTGCATATTGACTGCCACTGGATTGAGGGTGATGTGTGTGTGAGCAAGCTCTACATGCACAGCAAATGCTGTTCCATCACCACCTAAACCTTGAGGACCAATACCTAATTTATTCACAGCAGCAGTTAGCTCTTGCTCTAACTTGGCACCTTCTTCGTCACTACAAACACTACCCAATGCCCTTGTAGCCGCACGTTTAGCCATCGCAACACATTGCTCGGAGGTGCCACCAACGCCAACGCCAACAATCGTTGGGGGACATGTCTTACCTCCAGCAGAAACAACACTCTCAATAACAAAAGCTTTAACGCCATTAATCCCATCAGCAGGAATAGCCATCTTCAAAAAGGAATTATTTTCTGAACCGCTTCCCTTTGGAACCATCTCAATTTCAAGCGTCTCATCATCGTCACAAAAATCGATGCTGATTGCAGGCATATCGATGCCGCATGAGGTGTGGTTATTTTTTCTGGTGATTGGATGAACTACTGATGAGCGCAATGGATATTCAGTGGTTGCACGCTCACACCCTTTACGAATAGCTGCCTTGAGCTCCATGCCATCAAGCTGAACATTGCGACCAATCTTGACTTTGTAGATCGGCAGGCCTGTGTCCTGGCAAAGTAAATTGTCCTCACGCTCTGCAACCGCAATATTGGTGATCATGGTTTTTAGCACCACCTGCGCGCGGGCATCCGACTCACCTTGGTTTAAGCGCTCAATACCCGCCTTAACATCATCTGGGAGCACTTTTAAGGCGCGGATATAAAGCTCTTTACAAGCGTCTTCAACTGCTTTCATTTGCAACTGCATAAATTACCCAATCAATTTGCTAAATACAAAAATAGAAGGCCGCAAGCAATGCCAAACAAAATAGCTACCTGGGTCCAAGCCTTACGCAGCCCGCGCCACGGACCAAACTCAATCATGATGAGTCGAATTCCACCCACCAAATGTATTGCCAATAAAATCACTAGCGCCCACTCACCAAATTTGAATACCCAAAAATCCGTTAATTCCAAGTAGCGCTCAAATCCACTGGCCCCACGTAGAGACTGAGAAAGCATTAGGAAATGTAAGGGGATAAAGCAAGCCAGCAATAGTCCAGAGAAACGATGGCATGCGTATGCAAAGTAAGAGAGATGTGTCTTTGCGCGTAAATCGAGCTTTGGTCTAGATCTCATAGAGCACCTCCGGTATAGACACCGATCACTGCCGTGGTTCCCAGGGTGATGATGAGGGCTGCCAAAATCCAAGATAGGGTCTTGGAAATACATCCTTTGCAAAATGTTTCTTCGAGAATATTAGCCACGCCGATAGGTGCATGTACAAAACAGGCCAAAACAAAAATTTCATAAAAAATGGCAAATGCAATATTGCCTTGCGTACGCCCAAGAATCTCTTCAGCAGTGAGGCCGCCGCGTATTGCGTAGAAAATAATGATGAGGTGGATGCTGACACAGAGCCCCAAAATCATGGCACTAATTCTTTGGGCATACCAAAGTTTTGCCTGCAATACGCCCTGGCTCATAACTTACCCCATTTGCTGCCACGCACGGCAGCCCTGGCTACTAATTTCTTAAGGCCGGCAATACTGGCTGTAGGCTCCAGCTTCTTAGGGCAGCGCTCAGTACAAGATCCCTGCGTATGACATGCATGGCAACCTTCATCACCGGCAACAGCGCGTAGGCGATCTAATTGCTGTACATCACGCACGTCGTTTGTTAGTGTCCAAGCGCGATTCAGAGCCGCAGGGCCAAGATAGTTAGCGCGTTTTTCAACAACCTCACAAGAGGAATAGCAAACTCCACAACCAATACATTCAATACCAGCATTCGCTAGTTGACGTTCCAGTGATTCAGGCTCTATCTTTGCAAAATCATCATGGCGTGTTTTATCGCCCTTGAAGAAGCCAACTGCGCCTTTCCACTTATTGAAGAACTCTCGCATATCCGTTGCGAGATCCTTAATGACGGGAAGATTATTTAAGGGGGCGATCTCTAGTGAATCACCCTCAACAATCTGAGAAACGTGAGTGCGACATGTCCAGCGAGCAACACCGTTCACTGTCATGGCACAAGAACCACACATGCCAACTCGACAAGCAAAGCGGTAGCTTAGAGTCGGATCCAGCTTACGCTGAATATAGGTGACGACATCCAGCACCGTTTGGTTGGGGTTTCGCGGCACCAAATACTCAACAAACTCACCCTCTTGAGCACCGCGCCAGACTTTTACTTTGAGATCTGTATTGGACATGGACTGATTATATCGATAGATAGTAAAAAATAAATCGAATATAATTTTCTTTGAGATAAAAAAATACTTTATATTTAATCCCATGTCGAGCATTCGAGTACTCAAGAACTTTCTAGCCATTTCCAGGCACAAGAGCGTGGCGGCCGCTGCACGTGAAATAGGGCTTACCGCTGCTGCTGCGGGACAACAATTGCAGCAACTAGAGGCTGATATTGGTGTTGAGCTTTTTGACAGGACCAAACGCTCCATGTCCTTAAATCATCATGGCAGATCGCTAGTTGAACCAATCCAGGAAATTGTGGCTCGTTATGAGGTCCTGGGCTCTGATTTCAAATCTGAGCTTAGTGGAACTATCGTACTAGGTGCACTCGTTTCCACTTTAATGGGTGCATTTGGAAACACGTTAAATGAACTCAAGCAAAATTATCCAGAACTAGAAATCAAGCTCATTGCAGGTCTATCAAATAACTTCCTAGATCAGGTAATTGAAGGCACTCTAGATGCGGCGATTGTGACCGAATCACCTTATGCATTACCTCAACATATTCGTTGGACAGAGCTCTATACAGAACCAATGGTATTGATTTCTCCGGCAAGTAAAAACAAAAAAGTTTCCACACCAAAGGAGCTGGCAAATGAACTCCCGTTTATGCGCTTCGAAAGAAATACCTGGACCGGCCACCTTGTGGATCAAACCATTCGAGCAAATAAATTAAGCATTAAAGAAGGTATGGAGCTCAATTCAGTCGAGGCAATTATTGAGCTGGTAAGACAGGGGCTTGGGTATTCCATTGTTCCTAAGTTAGCCAATATTTCTTGGGAAAATGATCGCCAACTAAAAATATCCGCACTGCCTGGAAAAACGATTTATCGAAAAGTTGGTCTCCTAGAAAAACGTAAGCATTCACGTGAAAATATCACTCAGGAAATTAAGAAGTTCTTCCTAGATGAAGTGACCACAAAAAGAAAAGCCACCCCTTAGGGTGGCTTAAAAGAAAATCTATGGAGGTGCTACTAAAGAATGAACAACAAGTTCATAGTATTCCCCCGACCTTCACCTCAATCATTAGCCGGCCTACTTTAAGTGCGTTATGCTTCAATTTGGTGCATATCTGAAGATTTATGCCATTCTGTAGAATCAAAACATATTCAACCTAGAAAAAAGGGGTGCCAATGTTGGCGACAAAGAAGATGGGTATTCCATCTCGTTTAATAGCAAGCCTACTTACGGCTGCACTCATCATTCCTGCAGCGGCTCCTGTGGCTTACGCCCAGAACTCAAGCCAGCAGCAGGCGGCTAAGCTTTCTCAAGCCCAATTAGAGGCTTTAGTGGCACCGATTGCACTTTATCCAGACGCACTTGTCTCGCAAGTACTAATGGCTGCCACCTACCCACTAGAGGTTGGGGAGGCATCCAATTGGGCCAAAGCTAATAGCCAGCTTAAGGGCAATGCTCTGAACCAAGCACTCCAAAAGCAGACGTGGGATGCCAGTGTGAAATCTCTGGTGTCATTTCCACCAGTGCTGGAGATGATGGGCTCACAGTTGAGCTGGACACAGCAACTTGGCAATGCGGTTTTGGCACAGCAATCTGAAACCATGAGTGCGATTCAAGCATTGCGCGCAAAAGCTAAGCAAGCTGGATCATTGCAATCGAATTCACAACAGACGGTGACAACACAAGGTAGTGGTAGCAGTCAGACCATCATCATTGAGCCTGCTAACCCACAGGTAGTCTATGTGCCCACTTACAACCCAGCAGTTGTTTACGGTGCATGGGCCTACCCAGCATATCCTCCGTACGCATACTATCCGCCTGGATATGTAGCTGGCACAGCACTTCTTTCATTTGGCGTTGGTATGGCGGTTGGCGCCGCTCTTTGGGGTGGTTGCCACTGGGGCGGCGGTTACGGCGGCGGATCATTGACCGTAAACAACAATAACTTCAACAACTTCAACAAGAACACTAACAACAACTGGAATGGCAATCGCAATGGCGGTTCTAGTGATTGGAAGCCCGACCAACAACGTCGTAGCGCCAATCTTGGTGGCGGTGCTGGAGCTAATGCAAATCGTGATGCGGAGCGTGATCAATTACGCCAGAACTTACAACGTGGTGACTTAAGTAATAACCGCCCTGGCGATCGTGCTGGGAATATGGGTGGTGATCGCGCAGGCAATCGTGCAGCTGCAGACCGAACACCCGACAGGGATGGCGGCGACCGTGGCGGTAATTTTAGCGGCGATCGCAGCGCCAATAGACCTTCGGGTGGTGGCGATCGATTTGGTGGTGGTGGCGGCTTTGGTGATACTCGCAGCGCGCGCTTTGATGGCGGTGGCGAGCACTTTGGTGGCGGTAACCGCGGTGGTGGCTTTGGTGGTGGTGGCGGTCGTGGACGCCGCTAATTAGTCGCACTCATCTACATTGATATATATAAAATTGATTAAAGGAATGAACATGAAGAAATTTTTAATTGCCGCTACCCTAGCCTTCGGAATGGCCGCTAGCATGCAAGCAGCTAACGCGACAACTACTGATGAGCTATTGCAATACTGCAAAGGTGACGGAAACACAAACGTAACTTGCCAAATTTATGGTCAGGCCGTTTATGACACCTATCTTGCAACACGCAATCCAAAAACTGCGCCCAGCAAGATTTGCGTCAAGCAACCTGCCCCAACACGCATTCAAGTGGTAGACGAATACATTGCTTGGGCCAATGCAAACCCATCTAATGGACCAAAACCAGCAGCAGAAACCATGTTGAAGTTTTTAGAGGGTGTATTCCCTTGCGGAAAGTAATGCATTGAATTGCTTGATCTTCTGATCCGGCATTAAAAAAGCCACCCTCGGGGTGGCTTTTTCTTTGTTTGTATCTTGAAACGCTTTAAATCAATTAGTGATTTTCTTTTGCATGATTGATTGAGTATTTCGGAATCTCAATCACTAAATCTTGACGAGCAACAATGGCTTGGCAGGATAAGCGAGACTGGGGATTAAGACCCCATGCACGATCAAGTAAGTCCTCTTCATTCTCATCAGGCTCATTGAGACTCTGATAACCCTCTTTCACAATGACGTGACAGGTAGTGCAAGCGCAAACCATATCGCAGGCATGCTCAATTGGAATATTGTTTTCTAGTAATGCTTCGCAAATGGAGGTGCCGGGTGTTACTTCAACTACGGCGCCCTCTGGGCAATATTCACTATGGGGTAGAACAACAATTTGAGTCATCTCGGTAGTTTTCTTCTCTTAAATTTCTGCAACATTCTTGCCAGCTAAAGCCTTCTGAATACTCGCGTTCATGCGTTTCTGAGCAAACTCATCAGTTGCCTTTGCGGCATGATCTACTGCCTTTCTCAAAATGGCGCTGTCTGTTTCTTCTGTAAGAATCTTTTGCAAAGCCGCCATCTCTTGATCAACAACAGACTGCTCTTGAGCATTCAACAATCCACGATCAGAATCCAACGCAGTTTGTACGGCATCTAAAAGTCTTTGTGCATTCACCTGCTCTTCGCGCAAAGATCTGGCCAATAGATCCACTTTGGCAGAAGCAAAACCATCTTGCAGCATGCGAGCAATCTCAGCATCAGTCAGACCGTACGACGGCTTAATATCGATCGAGGCCTGCACACCCGAACCCTGCTCTGTTGCGCTAACTGAAAGTAGGCCATCTGCATCCACCTGGAATGTCACCCGAATACGGGCAGCACCAGCAGCCATCGGCGGAATACCGCGCAGCTCAAATTTACCTAATGAGCGGCAGTCTTGGGCCAACTCACGCTCACCCTGCGCTACCTGAATAGCTAAAGCCGTTTGGCCATCCTTAAAGGTGGTGAAATCTTGTGCTCGAGCAACCGGAATCGGTGTGTTGCGTGGAATAATTTTTTCTACCAAACCACCCATAGTCTCAATACCAAGGGAGAGTGGAATGACATCCAATAAAAGCCACTCATCATCCTTACTTTGATTGCCGGCAAGTAGGTCTGCTTGCATAGCAGCACCTAAGGCAACCACTTGATCAGGATTGAGATTGTTTAAAGGCTTAGTACCAAAGAGTTCGCCAACCGCGCGCTGTACATGGGGCATACGGGTTGCGCCGCCAACCATTACCACGCCTTTGACTTCATCCGCCTTGAGGCCGGCATCACGCAAAGCCTTTTTTACGGCTACCAGTGTTTTATTAATCAGGTTCTGAGTAATCTCAAAGAACTGGGCTTGGCTGATACCGACGTTCACTACCGTGCCATCAGTGAGTGTTTCGTGTACGCGGGCTAATGGGTTGTGACTTAACTGTTCTTTGGCGTGCTTGCAAGAAAGTAATAACTTGCGATGATCCTGAATCGAGATAGGCTGAAGCTTGGCCTGCTCGATAACCCAGCAATAGAGGCGGTGATCAAAGTCATCGCCACCCAAAGCAGAATCACCGCCAGTAGATAGCACTTCAAACACACCCCTACTCATCTTCAAAATGGAGATATCAAAGGTGCCACCACCTAAGTCGTAAACGGCGTAGATACCTTCAGAGGCATTATCTAGGCCATAGGCAATCGCAGCGGCAGTAGGCTCATTGAGTAAACGCAAGACTTCGATACCAGCTAATTTGGCGGCATCTTTAGTTGCTTGACGTTGAGCATCATCAAAATAAGCAGGCACAGTAATCACTGCACCAACAATGTCGTCATTTACCGAGTCTTCAGCTAACTGACGCAAACGTGCCAGAATTTCAGCAGAGACCTCAATAGGACTCTTATCGCCAGCCACGGTTCGCAACTTCAACATACCGGGCTCATCGACAAAATCGTAAGGTGCGTTCTCAATGTTTTCTACATCAACGATACCGCGACCCATAAAACGTTTGACAGAAACAATGGTGTTCTTGGGATCAGAAACAATACTTTCGATAGCCTCAAAGCCAGCTTGGGTTCTACCATTAGGCAAGTAGCGCACTACCGAAGGAAGCAACTCTCGCCCTTCGGAATCAGGAAGCACTTTAGGCAAGGCATCTCGCACAATCGCCACCAAGGAATTAGTGGTACCCAGATCAATACCTACCGCAATCCGACGTTGATGCGGAGCGAGTGACTTACCAGGTTCGGAGATTTGTAATAAGGCCATGGGGACTAGAGTTTAAAGCTATACCAAAGCTGAGATAGCATCATCTAGCTCGAGCGCAAACTTATCTATAAATAGAAGGCCCCTGAGCAACTCAGCAGCACGCTCATAGTTCTTGGCAGTATCGATAGCTTGCGTAATCTCTACCAAGGTATTGCGCTTGGATTGATCAACCTCATCGGCCAAGGCTTCCATGGCGCCAAGGTCGTCATCTTGATCTTCAAGACTCTCACGCCATTCCATTTGCTTCATGAGGAAAGCAGCCGGCATAGCGGTATTGGTTTCCAGGCGAGCATCAACACCATGAAGTTGGCAAAGATAAAGGCCGCGCTGAATCGGATTCTTCAGAGTCTGAAAAGCAGTATTGGCTAGGGTTGCCATTTGCATGGCCAATCGCTGCTCAGTATCGCTTCCACGAGCATGGCGATCTGGATGTACTTCTTTTTGGATCGCTAGATACGCCTGATCCAATGCAGACAAATCGAGATTGAATTTCTGCTCTAAACCAAAGAAACGAAAGTAATCGTCAGACCCGGAAGGATTCACCACAACCACACTCATCTTTTACATTCGGATTCTGGAACTTAAAACCTTCGTTCAAGCCTTCACGCACAAAATCCAATTCAGTACCGTCTAAATAGGCCAAGCTCTTAGGATCGATAAAAATAGTGATGCCATTGGATTCAAACTTGGCATCTTCAGGAGCAGCCTCATCCACATACTCCAGTTGATAGGCTAAGCCAGAGCAACCAGTCGTACGAACACCCAAACGCAAGCCGCAACCTTTTCCACGCTTATCTAAATTGCGCTGTACGTGCTTTGCTGCTTTGTCAGTTAAGGTAATTGCCATGATGGATGCCTCTTTATCTTTACTTAGCTGGATGCTTTTCTTTGTAATTTGCCACGGCTGCCTTGATGGCATCTTCAGCCAAGATGGAGCAGTGAATTTTTACAGGTGGCAAAGCTAACTCTTCCGCAATTAAGGAGTTCTTAATCTCTAAAGCTTGGTCTAAAGTCTTGCCTTTGACCCACTCGGTTACCAAAGAAGATGAAGCAATTGCAGAGCCGCAACCATAGGTCTTGAACTTAGCATCTTCAATTACACCCTGATCGTTTACGCGGATTTGTAATTTCATGACGTCGCCGCATGCAGGCGCGCCAACCATACCAGTGCCTACCTGGTCATCACCCTTTTCAAAAGAACCCACATTGCGGGGATTTTCATAATGATCAATTACTTTGTCGCTATATGCCATGGTATTTCCTCGTTATTTCTTTAGTATTTTATTTAGTGTGCTGCCCACTGGATGGTGCTGAGATCAATACCATCCTTAAACATTTCCCACAGTGGTGAGAGTTCGCGCAACTTCGCAATCTTCTCTTTCACCAACTTGATTGTGAAATCCACTTCTTCTTCGGTAGTAAAGCGGCCCAAGGTAAAGCGAATTGAGCTGTGCGCCAATTCATCGTTTCGGCCAAGAGCGCGCAATACGTAAGAAGGCTCTAGGGATGCTGAAGTACATGCTGAGCCGGAAGAGATGGCCAAATCTTTTAATGCCATCAACATGGACTCGCCTTCAACATAGTTAAAGCTGATGTTCAGGTTATGTGGAACACGGTGATCCATGTCGCCATTGACATAGACCTCTTCAATATCTTTTAAGCCAGTCAGCAAGCGATCGCGCAAAGCACGAATACGCGCACTCTCTTCGACCATTTCGACACGAGCAATACGGAAGGCTTCACCCATACCAACAATTTGGTGAACGGCTAATGTTCCAGAACGCATACCGCGCTCGTGACCACCACCATGAATTTGTGCCTCAATGCGAATACGAGGCTTACGACGGACAAACAATGCACCGATACCTTTTGGGCCATAAGTCTTGTGAGCAGAAAAGCTCATTAAATCCACTTTGATTTTCTCTAAGTCAATTTCAACTTTGCCGGTAGCTTGTGCTGCATCTACGTGCAAGATTACGCCGCGGGAACGGCATAACTCACCAATGCGTGGAATGTCTTGTACAACGCCAATTTCATTATTCACATACATGACTGATGCCAAGATCGTGCCCGGCTTCATTGCTGTCTCTAGCTGAGCAAAATCAATCAAGCCATCAGGCAAAACATCTAAGTAAGTCACTTCAAAGCCTTCGCGCTCGAGCTCACGGCAAGTATCTAAGGTCGCCTTGTGCTCAGTCTTCACGGTAATAATGTGATTGCCACGCTCTTTGTAAAAGTGAGCAGCACCTTTGAGTGCCAAATTGATACTTTCAGTTGCGCCACTAGTAAATACGATCTCTCTTGGATCTGCGTGAACTAACTGGGCCACTTCTGAACGCGCCCACTCAACTGCCTCTTCTGCAGCCCAACCGTAGGCATGACTACGAGATGCTGCATTACCAAATTGCTCGCGCAAGTAAGGCAACATCTTGTCCACTACACGCGGATCAATCGGTGTAGTAGATGAGTAGTCCATGTATACCGGGAAGTGCTTAGGACTAAACATCGGTATTGGGTTCTGAGGAATGTCTTGTGGTGCGTTCATTTTTTACTTATCGATTAATAGACTAAGAAGTTAATCTCTTAACTTTGCTGAGCCAGGTTAAAAACAGAATTCACGAGAGGTCGCTTCGGAGCGGCTTCTTTTGCTGCTGCAACTGCAGTTGCCGGCTTTTCCGCCTTGGTACTTTCAGTCTTCATTTTCTTAGGGCGTAAATCCTGCAATACGATTCCACGTCCAGATTGCTGTTGCACCAAATCACGCAATGACACGGAACTGAGGTACTCCACCATCTTGGCATTCAGGTTTGACCACAGATCATGTGTCATACAACGACCATGATTGTCTTCATCGCTATGGCAATTGCCCTTACCGCCACATTGAGTTGCATCCAGAGGCTCATCGACGGCCACAATAATGTCGGCCACGCTAATTTCCTCAGACTTGCGAGACAGGGTGTAACCACCGCCAGGACCGCGAGTGCTCTCAACGATGTTGAAGCGGCGTAACTTGCCGAACAACTGCTCTAAATACGATAGGGAAATCTTCTGTCTTTGACTGATTCCAGCCAAAGTTACAGGCCCGTGCGTCTCACGCAGGGCTAAATCGATCATTGCGGTTACTGCAAAACGGCCTTTAGTTGTAAGTCTCATATGTCACCTTGGTAATGGATTGTTATGGACAGCTAACAGTCGGGCGGGTAATACCCGACCATTCCACTCAACTTTACCATATACCCCACTAATTTGCTCAGGATTACAACAGTCCTAAATACCGTCTCTGGAGCGCGCCCCAAAAGCCATTTCCTTAACCTTAGTAAGGCGATCGCGGGTAGATGCAGCCTTTTCGAACTCCAGATTCTTAGCTTCAGAGTTCATTTGCTTCTCCAAACGCTTGATTTCGCCCGCCAGGTCCTTCTCGCTCATATCCTCATACCGAGCCCGCTCCTGCTCCACCTGCATCTCAGAGCGCTTCTCCTTGACGTCGTAGACCCCATCAATAATGTCCTTGATGCGCTTCTGGACGCCTCGCGGCTCAATTCCATTCGCCTTATTAAAGGCAACTTGCTTGGTTCGGCGACGTTCAGTCTCACCCATCGCCCGCTTCATGGAATCGGTAATGCGATCAGCATACAAAATTGCCTTGCCTTTGACGTTTCGTGCCGCCCTACCAATCGTTTGAATCAAGCTACGCTCGGAGCGTAAGAAACCTTCTTTATCCGCATCCAAAATAGCAACCAGTGAAACCTCTGGAATATCCAGGCCTTCACGCAATAAATTAATACCGACTAGAACATCAAAGACACCCAAGCGTAAGTCACGCAGAATTTCTACGCGCTCTACAGTATCGATATCGGAGTGGACGTAACGCACCTTCACACCGTTATCCGACAAGTAGTCCGTCAACTGCTCAGCCATACGTTTTGTTAATACCGTTACTAAAACGCGCTCATGCACTTTGACTCGCTCATGAATCTGATTTAGCAAATCATCTACTTGTGTACTTGCTGGCAATACTTCAATTTCCGGGTCAACCAATCCTGTTGGTCTAGCCACTTGCTCCACCACTTGTCCAGTGTGCGTATTTTCGTAATCAGCTGGTGTTGCGGAGACAAAGACGGTTTGACGCATCTTGGTTTCAAACTCGGTGAACTTGAGTGGTCGGTTATCCATCGCGGATGGCAAACGAAAACCAAATTCCACCAAAGTATGTTTTCGAGATTTATCACCGTTGTACATGGCATTGAGCTGACCTATCAGGACATGACTTTCATCCAAGAACATCAAGGCATCGTTGGGCAGGTAATCCACCAAGGTGGGCGGAGCCTCACCAGGCATGGCGCCAGAGAGGTGGCGGGAGTAGTTCTCAATACCCTTACAGAAGCCCAACTCATTGAGCATCTCTAAATCAAAGCGAGTGCGCTGCTCCAAACGTTGCGCCTCAACCAGCTTGCCATCTTTAACAAACTCATCCAAGCGAATACGCAACTCCGCTTTAATTGTTTCAATCGCTTTAAGCACTGTGTCGCGCGGCGTAACGTAATGCGAACTCGGATAGACAGTAAAGCGTGGAATTTTCTGACGAATTCTTCCAGTAAGCGGATCAAAGAATTGCAAACTTTCAATGACATCATCAAAAAGTTCAACGCGCACCGCTAATTCATTATGCTCAGCCGGAAAGATATCAATTGTGTCGCCCCGAACTCTAAAAACACCGCGCTTGAAATCAGTTTCGTTGCGGTCATACTGCATCGCAATTAAGCGCATCAAAATATCGCGCTGACTCATCTTGTCACCAGGGCGCAAGGTCATCACCATACTGTGATAGTCGCCTGGATTACCAATACCGTAAATTGCAGAGACAGTTGCTACGATGATGACATCGCGTCTCTCCAGCAAGCTTTTGGTGGCAGACAGTCGCATTTGCTCAATATGCTCATTGATTGATGAATCCTTTTCAATGAACAAATCCCGCGTTGGGACATAGGCCTCTGGCTGGTAGTAGTCGTAATAGCTAACAAAGTACTCCACCGCATTTTTAGGGAAAAACTCTCGAAATTCACTATAGAGCTGGGCGGCTAGGGTCTTATTGGGGGCAAAAATGATGGCTGGACGACCAGTTCTGGCAATCACATTAGCCATCGTGAAGGTTTTTCCCGAGCCCGTGACCCCTAAAAGGGTCTGAAAGGTCAATCCATCCTCAATTCCAGCCACCAGAGCATCAATTGCAGCCGGCTGATCGCCCGCGGGCGGGAACGGCTGATAGAGCTGAAACGGTGAATCTGGGAAGGAAACGAACTTAGCTGGATCCAGGTCGTGACCTACCTCGCCCAAAGGATCGGCCACGGGGCTTTTCTTGCTTTCAGCGACTTTGGAATTTGAGGAAGTTTTAGGCGACTTAGGGGGCATCTCAGCTATCATTTCACCTGTGACTATTAGTTCACAGAGAATTTTGTACAAACATTGATTTTGCCGTTTTTATTTGGAAATAGTTGAATCTAGCCTCAAAAACAGCCATTTAAAGTAAATTGAACTGAATTTAACGTCAATTAACCCTGCAATACCTTATTAACCACCCTTTTCGACCCTCAAATGAACCTTTTCACTTCAGTCCAGCTAGCCCCTAAAGACCCTATTTTTGGCCTCACAGAAGCCTATGTCGCCGATCAACGCGCAGACAAGGTCAATCTGGGTGTTGGCGTTTACTACACCGACGAAGGCAAGGTACCTCTTTTGAAAGCAGTCATTAAGGCTGAAGAAGCAATTGTTGCAAAGCACTCTCCTCGTAGCTATATTCCGATTGAAGGTCCAAACCCATACAACAGCGCAGTTCAAAACCTATTGTTCGGCGCTGATTCCTCCCTGATTAAAGATGGTCGCGTAGTAACTGCTGAGTGCCTTGGTGGCACCGGTGCATTGCGCGTTGGCGCAGACTTTATTAAGCGTCTGAATTTAAATGCACCTTGCGCAATTAGTAACCCCACTTGGGAAAACCACCGCGGTATTTTTGAATCCGCAGGTTTTGAAGTAGTTGAGTACACCTATTTCGACGGCAAAACTCGTGGCGTTGATTTTGATGGCATGGTGAAGTCTTTAGAGTCTTTCCCAAAGTTCACTACTGTCTTGTTGCACGCTTGCTGTCACAACCCAACCGGTGCAGACATTACTGAAGCTCAGTGGCGTCAAGTGATTGATATTTGCAAAGCAAAATCACTCATCCCATTTTTGGATATGGCCTATCAAGGCTTCGCTGCTGGTATTGAGCAAGATGGCATTGCAGTTCGCCTGTTCGCTGAGTCTGGAATGTCATTCTTTGTATCGAGCTCTTTCTCCAAATCGTTCTCGCTTTACGGTGAGCGTGTTGGTGCTCTGTCTATCGTGACTCAAAGCAAAGATGAATCTACTCGCGTACTGTCTCAATTGAAGCGCGTGATTCGTACAAACTATTCCAATCCTCCAACTCATGGCGCCGCTATTGCAGCCGCTGTTCTGAATTCACCAGAACTCAGAAAGCTTTGGGAAGATGAATTAGCCGAGATGCGTGATCGCATTAAAGCAATGCGTCAAGGACTCGTACAAAAACTCGCTGCTGCTGGCGTGAAGCAAGACTTTGCTTTTATCGAAGCGCAGCGCGGCATGTTCTCTTACTCTGGCTTGAGTGCCGAGCAGGTAGAGCGTTTACAAAAGGAAGATGGCATTTATGCTCTCTCCACAGGCCGTATTTGTGTGGCTGCCCTCAATACTAAAAATATTGATAAAGTAGCCAAAGCAATCGCCCGCGTATTGGCGTAACAACGCGTAATAAGCGGCTACACTGATTTACTAGGAGTCACCATGCTATATCAGCTACATGAATTTCAAAAAGCCTTACTTCAACCAATGAGCTCATGGGCTCGTGCTGCTTCTGAAGCCTTCATTAACGCTTCAAATCCCGCATCCAAGGTTCCAGGCTCTGAACGTTTAGCTGCTAGTTACGAACTGCTCTACCGCTTAGGTAAAGACTATAAGAAGCCAGAGTTTGGTATTCGCTCTGTAAAGGCGCATGGAAAAGAAGTAGCGATTCATGAAAGAACGATCGTTGCCAAACCATTTTGTAATTTAATTCGCTTCAAGCGGTTTTCTGATGATGTCGAAGTCATCAAGAAACTCAAAGACGATCCATCGGTATTGGTAGTTGCACCACTATCTGGACATCACTCCACATTACTGCGCGACACTGTGCGCACACTATTGCAAGATCACAAGGTATACATCACTGACTGGATCGATGCTCGCATTGTTCCTGCGGATGCGGGTGACTTTGGTTTAGATGACTATGTTCATTACGTGCAAGATTTCATCCGTGCTATTGGTGCCGAGAACTTACATGTGATCTCTGTTTGCCAGCCAACAGTTCCTACGCTTGGCGCAATCTCTTTGATGGCCTCTGCCGGTGAAGTAACACCGGCCTCTATGATCATGATGGGCGGCCCAATTGATGCACGTAAGTCACCAACTGCTGTTAATAACCTAGCCGATCAAAAGTCTTATGATTGGTTTGAGAGTCATGTGGTTTATAAAGTGCCGCCAGGCTACCCAGGTGCTGGTCGCAAAGTGTATCCAGGCTTCTTGCAACACACTGGTTTTATTGCCATGAATCCCCAGAACCACTTGCAGTCACATTGGGATTACTTCCAAAACTTAGTGCGCGGCGATGAACAAGATGCCGAAGCGCATATCCGTTTCTATGATGAGTACAACGCTGTTCTCGACATGGATGCGAAGTTCTATTTAGACACTATTAAGACTGTGTTCCAGGACTACTCATTGCCAAATGGCACATGGGAAGTATCCGGCAATCTAGTTAAGCCACAAGATATTAAGAAAACCGCCCTTCTTACTGTTGAGGGTGAGTTAGATGATATTTCCGGTAGCGGGCAGACTCGCTCAGCACATGCCTTGTGTGCAGGGATTCCGAAAACTGATAAAGATCATTACGAAGTTGCAGGTGCTGGTCACTATGGCATCTTCTCTGGTCGTCGCTGGCGTGAAAAGGTGTATCCAAAAATTAAATCGTTTATTCGTGAGCACCAAGGCGTTCAGAAGAAAACGAGGGCTAGGCCTCCTAAATTAGAAGGCTCAAAGTCTGCATAAAACAGCAGCGCGACTCTAAGGTCGCGCTTCTAGTTTTAGGGCACACCAATTGCAATGAATATTCAGCAGACGAAAGAACTCGCCAATCGTCTCGAGGACATCCTTCCTCAAACCCAATGCACCAAATGCAGCTATCCAGACTGCAGAGCCTATGCAGAAGCAATGGCAACAGGTGAGGCTTTGCCTAATCGCTGCCCTCCTGGAGGCGTAGAGGGCATTCAGAGGCTCAGCGCCATCCTTTCTCCCATCTTTCCTCAGGATGCTTTTGAGCTGCACCCTCAGATTGATTCTGAATGTGGCGTAGAGCGTCCTAGACCAGTTGCCTTTATCGACCCCAAGACCTGCATCGGATGCACCTTGTGTATTCAGGCATGCCCTGTAGACGCGATTGTGGGGGCCTCAAAACAAATGCACGTGGTCTTGAGTGATTGGTGCACTGGCTGCGATCTTTGCATACCGCCCTGCCCCGTAGATTGCATCACCATGATTGATGTCACTAATGAGAAAACTGGCTGGGATGCTTGGTCACCAGAATTAGCGCAACTCGCACGTACTCGATATGAAGCGCGTGATGTCCGACTTGATCGCGAACAGCGTGACAATGATGAGAGGCTGGCAAAGAAGGCTGCAGCCAAATTAGAAGTAGTCAACGCAGAGAATCCAAATTCAGAAGAAGCCATAAAAGAGCAGGAAAGAAAGCGAGCCATCATCGCTGCTGCCATTGCGAGAGCTCAGCAAAAGAAATGATGAATCTCGAAAAGCGCCAAGCCTTTTTTGAATTGCTCCGGGAAAATAATCCCCATCCAGAAACAGAACTGGAATACAGCTCCCCATTTGAATTACTCATAGCTGTTTTGTTATCCGCGCAAGCCACTGACATTTCAGTGAATAAAGGTACGCGTAAGCTCTTTAAGATTGCCAATACACCTCAAGCACTTTTGAATCTGGGTGAGGAAGGTGTTAAGCCCTTCATTCAGCACATTGGTTTATTCAATGCCAAAGGTAGGCACATCCAAGAAACTTGCCGACTGCTCCTGGAAAAACATGGCGGCGAAGTTCCGCAAAACAGAGAAGAATTAGAGGCGCTGCCAGGTGTTGGTAGAAAAACGGCGAACGTCATTCTCAATACCGCTTTTGGCCAACCTACTATGGCTGTTGATACCCATATCTTTAGAGTCTCAAATCGAACAGGTTTAGCGCCTGGTAAGGATGTTGTAAAGGTAGAAGAACAATTGCTGAAGCGCGTGCCAAAAGAGTTTTTAATGGACGCTCACCATTGGCTTATTCTGCATGGTAGATATACCTGTAAGGCACGTAGCCCTGATTGTGAGCAATGTATTGTTGAACCACTCTGTGAATTCAAGCAAAAAACCGGCAAAGGAAAAGTTCGTGGCAATATTTAATCCAACTCGTGAAGAAGTGCGTCGCTTTTTCTGTGATACCTGGAAGAAGAAAACCGAGAATCAGATACTGACGCCAATGGAAATGATTGCCAGCGACTGGATGCTTGAGCACCCCGAATACCATACCCTCCTTACAGATCCAGAAAGCGCAGTGGCGCAAGACTACACACCAGAACGTGGTGAGACAAATCCCTTCCTACATTTATCAATGCATTTATCGATTAGCGAGCAAATCTCCATCGATCAACCGCCAGGCATTAAAGCAATTGCAGAGAAGCTCTCCAAGAAACTGGGGTCCGAACACGAAGCACAGCACGCCATGATGGAATGCCTTGGACAAGTGATGTGGGAAGCGCAGCGTGAAGGGCAAGCGCTTAGTCCTGAGAAGTACCTTGAGGCGCTCAAGAAGCTAAACTAAACAAACTATAAAGACACTCCGGAACCAAGCGATGACCCCCTTTACTCTTGATGTATTAAGATTTTCGGCAGTATCCATTGTCATGATTGCAGTAGTCGCCTATGCGATTTACTGGGTCCTAAATGACTCGCCCATATCTCGGTGGCTTAATGATTCAGATGCAGTAGTTCCGTCTTTCCTATCCATTACTGCATTTATTTTTGGCCTTACTATTTCCACTCTTGCGGGCTTTTCATTTGAGAAGCATGAATCAGCTATCTCAAACTTGATTACTGAATCAAGCGCAATTGATAGCCTCGTTAATATCTCAACAGTCTTACCCCCGCAAGATCAGGCGCAAATTATCTCTACGATAAAAGACTATCTCAATGTAGTCATTGAAAAAGAATGGCCTGCTATGAATGAAAAAGATGCTAAAAATCGAGAGATCGCATTGCCTGAATTTATCGCCTTAAGTAAAACAATCAACCAGATAGCGTATCAAACTAATCACCGCGCTTCCATAGGGAGTCAGCTTGAAGCAGAGCTAACAGTCATTCGCCACAATCGTAAAGTTAGGCAATCCATAGCATATGACACTGACAATATAAATAAATGGATTGTCATTCCCATTTCTTCGATTCTGCTACTGATCTCGGTTGGCATCGTACATCTTGGCAGCCTTAAAGCGATGAAAGTATCGCTATCAATAGCCTCGCTTTGCATACTCACGGCGATGACTTTTCTCTACATCACCATTTCGCCTTATGGCATGTGGAATCCCATCAAACCCCATCAACTCGAGGAATCATTGAGGATGCTGGGCACCGTCAATTCAAATAACTAATCCGGTATTTAGTTGCTCAAGATAACGCAGCTATTGCGGACTTAATCGCCGTCGGCAGGTCTTGAGCCAATTTTTTTCTTGCCTCTAAATTTGATGCGGGAGTTGTCTGAGTCTTTTGAGACCAAGCTGACCCCGGAAAGAAGACATCGTCTTTATATCTAGGAATCACATGCCAGTGAATATGCGGCACCATATTACCTAAGGCAGCGATATTCACCTTATCTGGATGCATCACATGCCGCACAGCCTCTTCAACTGCAAAGACTAAGGCCATGAGGTGCTCGCGCTCACCACAGGTGAGATCAGTCATTTCAGCGACATGATGATTCCAGATCACGCGACAAAAGCCAGGAAGTTCAGGGTCGTTCACGAGTATGACGCGGCAATCATCGCCACGCCAAATCAATAGACCCTCCTCAGGATTGAGATCTTCTTTACAAAGTACGCAATTAGTCATGAGAAGAATGTATACGAAAACGGCATCTAAGTCACCCTTGTGGGGTAATTTAGATGCCGGGACAGTAAAGACAGATTTATTACTGCGCTACTGCTACGTACTACTTAGGGATTTCTTAGTGGAACTGCTCTTCTTCTGTAGAACCAGTCAACGCTGTTACCGAAGACTTGCCACCCTGAATTACGGTAGTGACATCGTCGAAGTAACCAGTACCAACCTCTTGCTGATGAGATACGAATGTGTAACCACGATCACGAGCAGCAAATTCTGGCTCTTGTACTTTCTCGATGTAAGCAGTCATACCGCGCTGCATGTAGTCTTGAGCCAAGTCAAACATGTTGTACCACATGGAATGAATACCAGCCAAGGTGATGAACTGATACTTGTAGCCCATTGCGCCTAATTCGCGTTGGAACTTGGCAATTGTTGCGTCGTCCAAGTTCTTCTTCCAGTTGAAAGATGGTGAGCAGTTGTAAGCCAACATCTTGCCTGGGAACTTCGCACGAATTGCTTCAGCGAACTGACGAGCAAATTCCAAGTCAGGTGTACCTGTTTCACACCAAACCATATCAGCGTATGCAGCGTATGCCAAACCGCGGGAGATCGCTTGATCCAAGCCCTTACGTGTTTTGTAGAAGCCCTCTGGAGTGCGCTCGCCTGTTAAGAATGGCTTATCGTTTGCATCGTAGTCAGATGTCAGCAAGTCAGCAGCTTCAGCATCAGTACGAGCCAAAATGATAGTTGAAACACCCATTACGTCAGCAGCTAAACGAGCAGAAATCAACTTCTGCACTGACTCAGCGGTAGGCAACAATACCTTGCCACCTAAGTGACCACACTTCTTAACAGAAGAGAGTTGATCCTCGAAGTGAACACCAGCAGCACCCTGCTTGATCAACGCCTTGCTTAATTCAAATGCATTTAATACACCACCGAAACCAGCTTCAGCATCAGCAACGATTGGAGCGAAATACTCGATATAACCAGCATCACCTTTGTTGATGCCTTTAGCAGTTTGGATTTCATCAGCACGTTGGAATGAGTTGTTAATACGCTCAACCATCTTAGGAACTGAGTCAACTGGATACAAAGATTGATCTGGGTACATCGCAGCGTATGAGTTACCGTCAGCGGCAACCTGCCAACCTGACAAGTAAATTGCTTGAACACCAGCTTTAACCTGTTGCATTGCTTGACCACCAGTCAAAGCACCTAAACAGTTAACGTAAGCTTCGTTATTCACTAATTCCCAGAGACGCTCTGCACCATGCTTAGCCAAGGTGTGCTCAATCTTCAATGAGCCACGTAGACGAACAACGTCTTCAGCTGTGTAGCCACGAGTAATACCCTTCCAGCGTGGATTGGTATCCCAGTCTTTTTGTAGTGCTGCGATTTCTGCTTTGCGATCTGCCATGTTTTTCTCCCTAAGTTAAACAAGTACTTCAAATATTTGGACATTCAAGTCTTATGTCTTATATAAGAGTTTAAGGATCCAGGAAAAGCATGCAAGCACTATTTCAGCAATTACTGAAAATAATTAGTTCAATTAATTCAATAAGTTAAATAGTATTTTTTATAATATGGAATGGCTATTCAAGGGGCGAAAGAATCCCAAGCCTCGAATGTTGCACTGCATTTTACGTATGGGAATGTCTTTTCACATTATGAAAAGAAAGAAGCTAGCTAGCTGGCTTTGGGGGCACTGATGGTGGCGACCTTGAATCCAGTCAAAATAATCATGAGCTGCAGGACTGCAACGCCAATGAACAAGAGCTTTGGCAAGCCTACATCCAGGAAGATTCCGAAGACTAGCGGGCTTAGAGCGGCGCCTAGATCGATACCAGAGTACACAATGCCGTACACCCTACCCGATGACCCTGATGGTGTCGCAGAGCGAATCATCAAATCACGCGATGGGGCAGCAATACCCAAACCAAGTCCAATCACAATGAAGGCAAACACAATTAATTCAATAGGCACTAAACCAGTGGCCAATAAAAGACCCATCACGATATTGACGGTAAAGCAGATCGTAATAATGCGCTCGGGTACTTTTAACTTAGTAGCAAGATAGCCACCCAAAAGCATCCCTCCAGCACCACCCATAGACATGAGTGTTAAATAGTAATTACCGGAACTCACGGCAATGTCATAAATCTTAAAAAGCGCAGTTGGCGCAAAGGACTGCAAGCCTGTAGTTGCAGCCATGCTGAAGAAAAAGAAAATCCAGCAAAGCCATACAACGGGTAACTTTAAAAATCCAAAGGTGCTCATCGGCCCACCGCCAGGATTGCTTTGAGCATGACTAGCCTGTGATTCCTCGCGCCTTGCATGAACATCATCAATTAAGCGCGCCCTACTAATCCACAAGGTTAAGAGGATCAGGGCTTCAAGGACTGCAGCAGATAAAAAGGCAATGCGCCAATCAGCGATAGTAGCCACAGCCACCATAAAGGCTGGGGCCGCTGCCCAACCGATATAGCCTGTTACCCCATGAATGGAATAAGCGTAAGGCAAATTGGGCGGGGAAATTTTGTGATTGATGAGCGTGTAATCCACCGGATGAAAGACGCCGTTGCCACATCCCGCAATCACTGCACCCAAAACCAACATAGCATAGCCATTGCTTTGTGAATAAGTCAGCGCAGCCAATGCAAGTAAACCCACGCCAGCAAACAATACGGGGCGAGCACCAATGCGATCCACTAAAAATCCAGAAGCTGCTTGAACAATGCAGGAGACCACAAAGAAAATGGTCATGAGCAGACCTAGCTCGGCATAGTTAAAGCCAAACTCCGCCTTCAACCATGGAAACATGGGCGGCAGGATTAAATGAAAGAAATGGGAACTGCCGTGAGCCAGGCTAATGAGACCAACAACCCGGACATCACTGGCGCGCCTCATTTTCAGAGCGTCAGTCATGTACCGAGTTTACTGGTGCAGGAAAATTCCTGCTGATATTGCTTGGTATTACTTGCTAAAACTAAAGTCGCCATTCTGATCAACGCCTACAGGAACCGTATCCGTAGGGCCAAACTTACCTTCCAAGATCATCTTAGAAACTGGGTTCTCAATATATTGCTGAATCGCACGCTTCAGTGGTCTTGCCCCAAATACAGGATCAAAGCCGACTTCTGCAATCTTGCTTAGAGCAGCATCGCTGACCTCCAATTGCATATCCACCTTTGCCAAACGATCTGACAAGTTCTTGAGCAAGATCTTCGCGATATTGGCGATATTGCCTTTATCCAAACCATGGAACACCACGATCTCGTCAATACGATTTAAGAACTCAGGTCGGAAATGATTCTTCAATTCTTCAAATACCGCATCTTTAATCTCGGATTGCTTCTTATCAGTCATTGACTGGATGAGATGTGAGCCAATATTGCTGGTCATCACAATCACCGTGTTCTTAAAGTCCACGGTTCGACCTTGACCATCAGTCAAGCGACCATCGTCTAATACTTGCAAGAGTACATTGAAGACATCTGGATGCGCTTTTTCAATTTCATCAAACAAGATGACGCTATAAGGATGGCGACGAACTTGCTCAGTTAAATAACCACCCTCTTCGTAACCAACATAACCCGGAGGCGCACCGATTAAACGTGCCACGCTGTGCTTCTCCATGAACTCACTCATGTCGATACGGATGAGATGATCTTCGCTGTCAAATAAGAAACCTGCCAGGGCTTTGCACAACTCGGTCTTACCAACACCTGTAGGACCCAAGAATAAGAATGAACCATAAGGACGATTCTCTTCAGCCAAACCAGCACGGGAGCGACGAATAGCATCCGACACAGCGCGAATAGCCTCTTCCTGACCAACCACACGCTTATGTAACAGCTCTTCCATCTTCAACAGCTTGTCGCGCTCACCCTGCATCATCTTCGATACCGGAATACCAGTCGCACGAGAAACTACTTCAGCAATCTCTTCTGCACCTACCTGAGTGCGCAAGAGCTTGTTCTTAACCACGCCATCTTTATCACCTTTGGCTTCGGCGGCGGCGGCAGACTTCAGCTTCGCCTCAAGCTCAGGTAACTTGCCGTATTGCAATTCAGCGACTTTCTCTAACTTACCGTCACGCTGGAGCTTTGCAATATCTATCCTTACTTTTTCAATTTCTTCCTTCAGATGAGCTGCACCCAATACGGCGCCCTTTTCCGCTTTCCAGACTTCTTCCAAATCAGCGTACTCAGCGCCAAGACGCTTAATTTCATCTTCAATAAGACCTAGACGTTTTTTCGAAGCATCGTCCTTTTCCTTCTTAACAGCTTCACGCTCAATCTTCAGCTGAATCAAGCGACGTTCCAATCTATCCATTACCTCAGGCTTAGAGTCGATCTCCATCCGAATGCGTGAGCCAGCCTCATCAATCAGGTCGATTGCCTTATCCGGCAAGAAACGATCCGTAATATAGCGATGTGATAGTTCAGCAGCTGCAACAATCGCTGGGTCAGTAATCTCAATACCATGATGCAGTTCATAGCGCTCTTTCAGGCCGCGCAAGATAGCGACGGTAGCTTCAACGCTAGGCTCTTCCACCATGACTTTTTGAAAGCGACGCTCTAGAGCAGGATCTTTTTCGATGTACTTGCGGTACTCATCCAAAGTCGTTGCGCCGATGCAATGCAATTCACCGCGAGCCAAGGCGGGCTTGAGCATATTGCCGGCGTCCATCGCGCCCTCTCCTTTGCCTGCGCCAACCATCGTATGAATCTCATCAATAAAGATGATGGTTTGACCTTCGTCTTTAGCAACGTCACTGAGAACCGCCTTCAAGCGCTCTTCAAATTCACCGCGGTACTTGGCGCCGGCTAATAACAAAGCCATATCCAATACGAGAACACGCTTGTTCTTGAGGGTTTCGGGAACTTCGCCATTAATAATGCGTTGGGCTAAGCCCTCGACGATGGCTGTCTTACCAACGCCTGGTTCACCGATCAACACTGGATTGTTTTTACCGCGTCGTTGCAAGATCTGAATGGTGCGACGAATTTCATCATCGCGACCAATAACAGGATCAAGCTTACCCATACGAGCACGCTCAGTTAAATCGACGGTGTATTTTTTTAAGGCTTCACGTTGACCTTCAGCATCTGCACTATTCACTGACTCTCCTCCGCGCACTAAATCAATAGCCGCCTCTAACGATTTACGATTTAATCCATTCTCACGAGCAATCTTGCCGAGCTCACCCTTATCATCCGCCACAACCAGCAAAAACAATTCGCCAGCGATAAATTGATCATTACGCTTATTGGCTTCTTTTTCACATAAGTTGAGCCAGTTACTTAAATCACGGCCGACCTGTACCTCACCACTGGTACCCTGCACCTCTGGGAGATTGCTAATCAGCTTCTCGGTTGCCTTCTCGAGACCAGACACATTAACGCCAGCACGGGTTAATAAACTCTTGGCGCCACCATCGGAATCACGCAACATCGCCAAGAGCAAATGAGCTGGCTCGATGTATTGATTGTCTTTTGCCAGAGCAAGGCTTTGCGCCTCGCTAAGCGCTTCTTGAAATTTAGTAGTTAATTTATCTATTCTCATTTTGTAAGTCCTATCAACTCTATCTATTTTTATACATTTCTATCTATAGAATATAGGGGCATTCTTGATAATTTCAAGTCTGTTAGACCTCTTTTTAAGCGAATTTATCCCTATTTTGACCTGGCTTGTTTACCTCTTAGAGTGCTCTGATGGCAGCTATTACGCTGGCATTACGAACCGCCTAGAACATCGCTTGGCAGCCCATAATTCAGGGGATGGTGCTCGGTATACGAGGGCTCGCAGACCAGTAATCCTTTTGGCCACCCAAGAGCACCCTGATCGATCTGAAGCCTCCAAGGCAGAGGCTAGGCTGAAGAAATTACCTAGATCTGAAAAGTTGGGCTTTTTTAAAACCTAGCCTTTTGGATGCTGTTTGCACAGCCTCTTTGACTGCCAAGGGAATCACCTGGCTCTTAAAGCTTCCGGCCAGTGCTTTTTTCAGGATCTTGTAAATATCTAGGTCAAACTCAGCCTCACCCGAGTCTGCTAATTCATAGAGCTCTTCCTCGTTGATCGCAGTACCAAGATAACGCCATTGATCTACTACGTGCATATGACCAGCTTCTTTAATTGCAATAGGCCCTGCATAAGGCCATACCTGAACCTGAAATAACTCCAAGGCAGTCTTGAGTTGAAGATTGTGCAACTCTACAGGGGAGCCACCAATGCAAGCCCCTCCGCATTGCTTTACCTGATAACCAAAGCAAGCTTTACCTTCAATGCGCTTCTCTAAGCCCAGCAGCGCCTCACAGAGTCGATATTTTTTAGCTATTGCCTTAAGGTAAGTATTGGCCTCTCTTTTTCTATAGAACAAACCAAACAAGTTTTCTTGAACTCGAGGATCTAATTCACGATGACCGACTAGGTGCGGAGTAAGAACGCCATCCTCATCGAGTTCTAATCTCCAGGCACAGAGATCTTTTGAGCGACGTAATTTAATGTTCATGCTGGGCATGCGCTCTTTAATGAGCCGAGATTCTAAAATCAGTGCGCCTAGCTCTCCACTAGTCTCAATCCAATCAATGTCTCTGATCTGCATTGAGAGCTTCATTTCCTTGCGCTGGGTGAGCGCTCCCTGAAAATGCCCCATCACCCTGCTTCGCAAAGAAATACTCTTGCCGATATAAATCGGAACCTGATTCTCACCATAAAAAATATAGCAGCCTGGCTTCTCTGGAATAGAGTCCACCAAAGCTTTATCGATATTGGGCGGCAAGCTCGGATTTCCAATGAGTTGGTTCATGGCTTTGAGAAGCGCCTCACGCCCCAACTTTGCTTCGCATACTCGCCAAAACTGGAGCAATAAATCCGCGTCACCAAGCGCACGATGCCGAGAGCTAATTTTTAACTTATGAGCGCTGATGATGGTGTCTAGGTTGTGTCTAGCCTGCTCAGGAAATAGCAATCTAGATAGCTTTACAGTGCACAGCACTTTAGGCTTGAAATCGATGCCCGCTCGCTTAAAAGAGGCCTTCAAGAAACCATAATCAAATCGAGCGTTATGGGCTACAAAAATCTTTCCCTCGAGCTCTCGGGCGATTTCTGTTACAAGACCCTCAAAGGGAGGCTGCTTGCTCACCATGTCCGGACGGATACCAGTCAAGGCTTGTATGTTTTGAGGAATAAATGTTTGGGGATTGATGAGGCTTTCCCAAGTCTCTACTTGATCATGAATCAGGGATTTGATACCCACCTCAGTAATGCGATCGCGCTCAAAATTTGAGCCCGTTGTCTCGATATCAACAAATGCTAACGGGGGATACTCAAGGTCACTCGTTGACATCGGGGGAAAGAATTACTTTTTACCTTGATACTTCGCAATACTCGCTTTGAGGTCTCTGTACTCTTCACAACTAAATAAACAAGCCTTATCGAGTCTTGCCAGCATAGCCTCAGCTCCAGGCAAATCCTTTTTCATCAAAAGCAATTCACCGTAGTACTCCAAAGCAGCCCGATGACTTGGGTCGATCTTGAGTGCCGCCTGGTAATACTTTTCAGATAACGCTAAGTCTGGTGGCTGCTTTTTACGAAGACTGTATCCCATGAGATTGTTCCAGTCTGCCGAGCTGACTTCGTTTGCTGACTGCAATTGCTTTAATGCTTGATCGTAATTATTCGCTTTAATGCTGGCGCGGGCATCCGTTAGCCAAACTGGATCAGATTTAGCTGGAGTACTATCAGCGGCAACTGAAACCACCCATGGTGCCATTGCAAGCACAAGGGATAAAAAGAATTTGCTAGCAAAATTCCATTTGATTGTCTGCATTGTCAAGATCCTGATTGTTATCCCGCTTTGTGTAGGTAATCACCGAAACTAAAAATAGAGTTTGGTCCCAAAGGAACATCTTCCACCTTCTTAAACGGCACTTTAATTACTCTCTGAACCTCGCCCTTAGATGGCTTATGCACCTTCAATTCTGGGTAAGAAAAAGTCTGGCGCTCTGGTGCGGTTTTAGCCTCGCTAAATCGCGGGACATAATCTTTAATAGCATCGGAGAGGTTCATATTAGCCATGCAACCGAGCATATAAGTCTCTAGGGATTGATAGAGCTCGCTTGCAATGTCACAAGCCTCAACCTTGCGCTTTTTGATGTAGTTCATAGCTAGCACTACATCTTTAATGGTGACCATTCGGGGATCTTGCAGGAGCGTGTACCCACCATTGCGACCCTTGGTCCCTTTGACAATTCCTGCGGCACGCAAAGCGCTGAGTAAAAGCTCAATTCTGCTAATTGATAATTTTTGGCGTTGTGCCAGCTCCAATCCAGTGATGGGTTGAACGCTGTTTGAATTGGATGCAATGTCAACCAAAGTATTTAGGGCGGCCTTAACTGCTGTATTGACGTTCATGATTAATTTAGCAAATATGTTGAATTGAATTGAGTATCAAGTTAAATGCTTATTTCTGCAGGACTCCAAGCTTTAACCCTGATGAACCCATGGTTGCAATCAACCCAAATACGGTCTCAGCTCGGCAAGGAGGCGCTTAAATTGCTCACGTCTAAGAAACTGACCAAGCTCAACGCTCTGCCCTGTCTGTTCAATAAAAAATACTTTGTCATGCTCTGCTGGTCGAGATAGTCTGACCCAGCGAGTATTAAATTCAATTACCGTCTCTTTGTAGGCGATAAATTTCCTCACAATTAAGCGGGTTCCGCTAATTTCAATCTCCTCAAAATCTAAGGCATGTCGGCAGTAAATCAAGAAACCGGCAGTGACAGCGGTCAACTCAATGGCCGTGAAGATGAGGATAATTTTTACGCCAGCCAATAGAAAACCAGTGGCTACAGTTAGCGAAAGGCAAACCAAGGCAATGTAGAACTTGAGCAACTGACCCGGGGTCAGCGCGCAATTTCGTCTCATCTTCCAGGTTTTCATCATGGGATACGGATTTACTGAATTTAACGGCCTAGTTATTAACTGCCTTGGCTTGTTTGGCTTTTTCAAGCTGATCAGCGCTGCGCTGCTGAAAATCAACCATAGTGTGATAACCCATTTGATAGCAAGGGCAATGTTTGCCAAGAATCCAGCGTGCGAGCTTAACTCGTAGTTTTTGAATCATTTTTACTCTCCTG
Organism: Polynucleobacter sp. MG-27-Goln-C1; assembly: GCF_018881905.1. Lineage (GTDB taxonomy): Bacteria > Pseudomonadota > Gammaproteobacteria > Burkholderiales > Burkholderiaceae > Polynucleobacter. The sequence goes on along the minus strand of NZ_JACVPM010000001.1, from coordinate 127,273 downwards.
TGAACACCATCATTTTGGCTGAAATCCAGGATTACTGCTGAACATGGTGCCAATTCGGGCGCTCAGCAAACTAAACGCAAATCCTTTAAATTGAATGCATGACAAAACCTTCTGCAACAGCCAACTGGATACCCCTTTTCCCCCTCGGCACCACCCTATTTCCCGGGGGTGTGATCGCTCTCAAAATTTTTGAGGCGCGCTACCTGGATATGATGAAGCGTTGCTTACGCGAAAATTCGCCTTTTGGCGTTGTGAGCATTCTTGAAAACAATCCGCTTGATTCAGATGCAGACGCCCTCGCTAACTTTTCAAACATTGGCACCCTAGCGAAATTGGAGGAATTTGATCCGATTCAGCCCGCTCTTTACATGACCAAGTCCTATGGAACGCAGCGCTTTCATCTCTTACACATCAAACAAGAATCCGATGGCTTGTGGATGGGTCAGGTTGAGCTGATTGATGCTGACCCTGAAATACCATTACCAAAAGAACATGAAAAAGTAGCCGCAATTCTTCAGGAAATTATTGCCATCATCAAAACCGAAGATTTACTTGGGGAGGATGCATTCAAAATCCCAGAAAATCTCGATGATTGCGGATGGGTTTCCAATAGATTGGCAGAACTCCTGCCGCTACCCCTAGCCCAGAAGAATCATTTGCTTGCCCAAAGCAATCCCAGAATACGGCTCGATTTAATTTCCGAGATTATTGAGGATGATGGTCTACGCAATATCGTGATTCATTAGTAGCATGATTGATGAGCTAATTCGTCGGTCAATTCGTGCAATGGTAGGCGGCGGGGGTCCACCCGTCGCATTTCTGGAGCCAGCTGGGGACAGAGGCTTGTTCGGTCCGGAGTCAATAGCATGGAAGGTGCATGCAGATTTTATTTCCATGATGATCGGTGGCATCAGCTCATTAGTGCTGCAAGCCCTTCACCCAAAGGCGCTTGCCGGAGTATGGGACCACTCTAGCTTCAGGGAGGACCTCAAGGGAAGGTTAGGAAGAACTGCATTCTTCATTGCAGCAACTACCTACGGCTCTAATGAAATGGCAAATAGCGCTATCAATCGCGTTAACCAGATCCATCAAAAGGTCACCGGATTTGATGAGTTTAATCAACCCTACAGAGCGGATGATCCCGAGCTACTCGCGTGGGTTCACTTAACAGAAACCCGTAGCTTTATGCGCTCTTATGAGTCATATCGAAGTGAATCTCTTCGTGCGCAAGAAAAAGACCAGTATTTCGCAGAAATGAAAATACTCGGAGAGAAATTAGGAGCCATTGATCTTCCAGACACCTATGCCACTACTGAGCATGCGATCAAACAATATACCCCCCAACTTCACTACGGTGATAGAGCTAAAAGCATTATTGAAATGCTAGACAATTTTCCAAGCAGTCTCAGCGCGAAGCCTTTTGTAAAAATGATCAGTCGCGCAGGATTTTTGAACCTACCAAATTGGGTATACCCCATCATTAATCGACCAGAACCGAGTCGACTAGAGCGCCTTGCAATGACTTCTGCTATTCGAATGATGGCAATACCAGTTAGAGAAGCGCTAAAAGATGGCGTAGCTGCTCACTCCCTCCGCAGGGTTTATGGATCAACTAAATGAAAAGGCAAGCATGATTACCAATTATCTTATTTCCGGCATGGTGGGAATCATGCTGTTCTTTACTGTCGTAGTAGCACCTACAGTCTTTAAGGTGCTCCCCGTTGAATGGTCTAGTAAATATGTTCGGAACTTTTTCCCAAAATACTATGCCAGCCTTGGGCTTGTTACTTTGGTATCCATATTTACCGAACAGGATCCTACTGGTAGGCTTTATCTCATAGCCTGCGCAATTTTGTTCGCCTTCACCCTATTTTTTCTCACAGGAAAAATCAATGCCGCAAAAGACGAGGGTAAAAATAAACAGTTCCACATGCTGCATGGCTTAAGCGTACTTATCAATATCGCTCAACTCTGCATTTTTATTTACTTACTGACTAAATCACTATGAAGCCATCTAATAAGTTCATTATTGCTGGCTTATTCACAGTGACAGCCCTATCTGCGCAGGCTCAAGTAGTCAATCAGAGGAGGTTCACTCAGAATTACAAAGACGCGTGCATGAAACAGCAAGTCCAATTACATACGAAGCTAAAAGAGATCTCAGCCGATTCTTTTGCCGAGTACTGCGAATGCGCCACGCGCCAGCTAATGACGAATCTCAGTCCAGCGCAAATAAAAGAACTCAATCAAAGCGAAGGTCGCCCTGCTTGGCTAAAGGCAGCAGAACAGTCAGCCAGTAAAGCCTGCCTCAAAGAGGGTCCTGGGATTCGGGTTTAGAGTTTTCAGAGCTAGGGTCAGCAGGCTGATTCTTTGCCGATAGTAGCGGTGGTGCACTCATTTTTTCGCCATCCCACACCTGGCCACACCAACACTCACCTGCATCATTAATGATGCAAACACCTGAGCCACAGCAACGTTTATCTGGTGCTTTCATAATTAACCCATTCGCTTTGAACAATTCATAATGAGGTCTATTTTAGAGTTTTTACCTTAATCACGTACGCGCCTCATCTAGATTAATTAAGTATGCAAAACACCCTATTCGAACACTTGAATTCATCCGAACCAATAGTTGTATTGGAAAAAGATGGGCGGGCCGAATATATCAACAACTTTTTCGATGCAGATGCTTCTGATAGCTTATTTAAGACTCTATTGGGATCGCTTGCCTGGGAATTGGACCAAATCCAGATGTTTGGGAAACTGCTTACAACCGCAAGAAAAGTTGCCTGGGTAGGCGATCCAGAATGCCTGTACACCTATTCTGGAATTCAAAAAACTCCACAGAACTGGACCAATGAGTTGCTGAAAATAAAGGCTCAGCTTGAACAAGTGACTGGCTCAACCTATAACTCTTGCTTACTCAATCTGTATCACGCTGGTGCTGAAGGCATGGGCTGGCATAGTGATAATGAGAAGGAGCTAGATAGTACGACCCCTATCGCATCAATTAGCTTAGGTGCTCGACGTAAGTTTGCATTTCGCCACAAGCAGGATAAAACTACCACTTCAGTATTTCTGGAGCATGGCAGCCTCCTCATCATGCATCCACCCATTCAAGAGCACTGGCATCACAGTCTTCTTAAAACGAAGGCTGTCATAGACCCAAGAATCAATCTCACCTTTCGCAAAATACTTCCTAGGATATGAATACTAGTAAAGCAATCAACAAGGTAGCGGTTATTGGTGCAGGAATTGCTGGCCTCTCCTGCGCGCGCGAGCTACAGTCACAGGGCATATTGGTTGATGTCTTTGAGAAGAGCCGCGGCCCTAGTGGGCGAATGAGTACACGTCGTAGCGATGATTGGTCAGCAGACCATGGAGCTCAATACTTTACCGCCAGAGATCCTCGTTTTATTCAGGAAGTGAAAAGCTGGATACAGGCTGGGATTGCCAGAATTTGGAAACCCAAAATCAAGGTGTATGAGGCTAAGGCATGGCGCGAAAGCAGCTCACAAGAAATCCGCTATGTTGGCACCCCCAATATGAACTCGATAGGAAAGCATCTCACGGAAAAACTATCCATTCAATATGGGGTCACTATCTCAAAATTAGATCGGAGAGCTGATCAGTGGCATCTTCAGAGCAATGAGATTGGTGAAATCACTGCGTCCTATGATTTTGTCGTATTAGCTATACCCGCTCCTCAAGCAAGCGCCTTAGTTAAAGACCTTGATACTAGAGCTTTTGATATCACTCACTCAGCGCACATGAAGGCCTGCTGGACAATGATGGCAAATTTTCCCAATCAGACACCATCAGACTTTGATGCAGCGTTTATCAACCAAGAAATCATTAGCTGGATTTGCCAAAATGGATCTAAGCCAATGCGACAGGGAGCTACGTGGACCATCCATGGCAGCCCAACCTGGAGCCAAGATAATGTTGAGCTAAGCAAAGAGGAGGCTCAAGGCCAGATGTTGCAATGTCTAACAAGTCTTGGTTTTAACTGTCAGGATGCAGAAACCAGCATGCACCGCTGGCGCTATGCAAGCGGCGGCCTAGAAAATTCAATTGGCTTTCTTTCGCTACCGGATATCGGCTTAGGACTTTGTGGAGACTGGCTTAATGGCGGCAGAGTCGAAGGTGCTTGGTTGAGCGGTCTCGAGCTGGCTGTAGCACTAAAAGAGATGTAGCGCTAAATTATTTCCAACGCGCCATTGCAGCATCGTCAGTCACGCGGGCATCAACCCATTTACCACCCTCCGGAGTTTCTTCTTTTTTCCAAAAGGGTGCCGCTGTTTTTAAGTAGTCCATGATGAACTCACAAGCTGCAAAAGCTTCACCTCGGTGAGCGCTAGTAACCGCCACCAAAACAATTTGATCCTCAGGTAGAAGTGGTCCCACTCGATGAATGACCACTGTTTTATACAGATCCCAGCGGCCTCTAGCTTGCTGGATGATTTCATCTAGGGACTTTTCTGTCATGCCTGGATAGTGTTCCAGCGTCATACCCTTGACCTGACTGCCATCATTCATATCCCGAACAGTACCAACAAAAGTCACTACTGCACCAACGCGAGGATCATTCTTGCGAAGCATTTTCACTTCAGTCGTGAGATCGAAGTCTGCCTCTTGAATGCGGATGAAATCATTTTGCATCTTAGCCGCCAGTAACCGGAGGAAAGAAAGCCACCTCAGCACCCTCTACCAACGGAGTCGAGTCACCCACCATCTCTTGATTTAAAGCGCAGCGAATTACTTTACTGCTTGCTAATACTTCAGCCCAAGGACTCCCTCGTTGAGCAAGGTGGGTCCTTAAGTCAGCAATGGTCTTTACCTCGGGCGGCGTAGTGATGCTTTCACCAGAAAGTCCAAGACCCTCTCTTAAGGAGGCAAAGAATCGTAATTCGAGTTTCATAAGGGAATCGTAATACGGTTAAGCGAGGAGCGCATTAAATGGAATGTACTTCACCATATCGCCTGCCTTAATTGCCTGTCCCGGCGGACAATCCACTAAGCCATCACCCCATGAAGCGCTTGTAAGCACTCCAGAGCTTTGGTTGGGGAATAGATCTAAACCGCCCTGCGAATTGATCTTGACGCGCAGAAACTCATTGCGACGATCACCCTTGAGCCAATCAAAGTCAGCTCGCATTGGATAAGACTGTGGCATCCCTGCATCTCGCCCTTGTAACTTCAGAATAAAGGGTCGTACAAACAGGAGGAATGTCACAAAGCTAGAAACTGGATTGCCGGGGAGTCCAATAAACCAAGTTTCCCCATCCTTGATCTCACTTGACTTGAGTACAGCACCAAAAGCCAGAGGCTTGCCAGGCTTAATCGCAATTTGCCAGAGATCTAATCTACCCTCAGCGGTCACCGCTGGCTTGATATGATCCTCTTCACCAACCGATACGCCGCCAGAGGTAATAATCAAATCATGATCTTTGCTAGCCTTGCGAAGCGTTTCTTTAGTGGATTCAAGGCTATCGGGAACGATGCCAAAGTCTGTGGCATCACATCCCAAAGATTTAATACACGCTAATAAAGTATCGCGATTGGAATTGTAGATGCCGCCTGGTTTGAGTGGTTCACCTGGAAGAGAAAGCTCATCGCCAGTGAAAAATGCTGCAACCCTGACTTTGCGTTTCACATTTAAATGCGTAAGACCAGCAGATGCTGCAACACCTAGTTCTTGTGGGCGCAGAAAAGTACCTGCCGTCAGAGCTACTTTTCCTGCAGTCAGATCCTCGCCTCTTCGACGAATCCACTGGCCTGATGTTGGCGCAATATTGACCTGCACTTGATCGGTTGATCCCTCTGGAATAGCGCAATCTTCTTGCATGACAACCGCATCAGCACCCGGAGGCACTGGTGCGCCTGTAAAGATTCTGGCAACAGTGCCTGGCTCCAATTGGGTACCCATTGATCCCGCCGGAATACGCTGTGCAATCTTGAGGGTACTTCCGGGAGTTTGGGTATCCGCAGTGCGTACCGCATAACCATCCATTGAGGTGTTATCGAGTGGAGGTACGTCCACCAAGCTATTCACGTTTTCCGCAAGCACACGGCCGAGCGCAGCCTGCATAGTGACTACCTCACTCTCACCTACAGTTTTTGCATTTGACAGCAGGTGATCTAAAGCCTGCTGAGCAGTCAACATCGGAGGCTTAGTCATAGTAGTTTTTCTGAGTTAATTGACGTGGGCAGTAATGAAGTTTTTCACTTGATTGACATCAGCATCGATATTTTCAACGAGCTGGGGCTTTGACTTGATATCTTTGAATGCTGCTGGGCACTCTGCAGGACGACCCAATGCAACTTCAATCGTTTCTTCAAACTTAATTGGCAAGGCAGTTTCCAGAACAATCATGGGAACACCTGCTTGCAAATGCTCACGGGCAACCTTTACACCATCGGCTGTATGCGTATCAATCATCACGCCATACTCTGAGTCGATGTTGCGGATCGTCTCAAGGCGGTTTTCATGAGTGCTGCGACCAGACTGGAATCCATACTGAGTAATTTCTTTAAAGACGGCATCTTTGGAAATGTCAAAGCCACCGGCTTCATCCACCCGCTTAAACATTTCAGCAGTGACCTTGCCGTCTTTGCCCATGAGATCAAATACAAAGCGCTCAAAATTACTTGCCTTCGAAATATCCATGGACGGGCTAGAGGTATGCAAAGTCTCTGCAGACTTACGCGCACGGTAAACACCGGTTCTAAAGAACTCATCGAGAACATCGTTCTCATTGGTAGCGGCGATCAAGTGCGCAATTGGCAAACCCATCATGCGGGCAATATGGCCGGCGCAGATATTGCCAAAGTTGCCAGATGGTACGGTGAAAGAGACTTTTTCTGAGCTTGATTTTGTCGCGAGTAAATAACCTTGGAAGTAGTAAACCACTTGGGCAACTACACGGCCCCAGTTAATTGAGTTCACAGTACCGATTTGGTTGTTTGCTTTAAAGGCATGGTCATTGCTGACTGCTTTGACAATATCTTGGCAGTCATCAAATACACCAGCAACCGCCAAGTTAAAAATATTCGGGTCTTGCAAGGAATACATCTGTGCGGATTGGAAAGAGCTCATCTTGCCGCGTGGTGAAAGCATAAATACTTTCACACCTTCTTTGCCGCGCATGGCATATTCAGCAGCACTACCAGTGTCGCCAGATGTCGCACCCAAAATATTGAGCTTCTGACCTTTTTTCTTTAGCGCGTATTCAAAGAGATTGCCGAGCAACTGCATCGCCATATCTTTGAATGCCAATGTTGGTCCGTTGGACAGGCTCAATAAGCCGATACGAGTACCCTGCTCTTCGCCCAGCCAATGCAATGGAGTAATGTCTTTAGCGTTATCTTCAGCGCGACCATTGCAATAGACCTGTTCTGTATAGGTCTTGCGCAATAAGGCACGTAAATCTACCTCAGGAATATCGTCGCAATAGAGGCTCAAAACCTCATAAGCTAGATCGGCATAAGACAATCCACGCCAAGAATCTAACTGCTCTTTAGTAACTTGCGGGTACTCAGTAGGCAGATATAAGCCGCCATCTGGCGCCAATCCGCCGAGCAAGATTTCTAGAAAGGATTGTTGTGGGCTATTGCCCCGAGTAGATTGGTAACGCATGATTTGTATTAGGACAGATTTTCTAAACGGATCTTCACTACTTCACCGGCAACAGTTTTCAGATTCTGAATTTCCTGAATTGCGGCCAGCATGTGCTTTTCTTTGGTCTCGTGAGTTAGCGCTACTAAATCCGTTTGGCTCTCACCTTCGTCTGCTTCTTTTTGCAAGAGCGCATCAATCGAAATGCCGTGAGCCGCCAAAATCTTCGTGATATCGGCCAATACACCAGCTTGATCTGCTACGCGCAAACGTAGGTAATAACTTGTAGTGATCTCGCCCATTGGCAGCACGGTGATATCGCGCACTGCATCAGGCTGGAATGCTAAATAAGGAACACGATTCTCAGGGCTTGCGCCCAATAAACGCGTGATGTCCACTAAGTCAGCAATCACAGCAGAGGCGGTTGGCTCTGAGCCTGCGCCCTTACCGTAGTAAAGCGTCGTGCCTACAGCGTCACCAAATACCTGAACGGCATTCATGGCGCCTTCTACGTTGGCAATGAGACGCTTGGTTGGAATCAATGTTGGGTGCACGCGCAACTCAACACCAGTTGTTGTCTTCTTAGCAATACCTAGCAACTTAATGCGATAGCCTAACTGCTCGGCGTATTTAATATCGATGGCATCTAGCTTCGTAATACCCTCAACGTGGGCTTTCTCAAATTGCATTGGGATACCAAATGCAATCGCACTCATGATCGTTGCTTTATGCGCAGCATCTACACCCTCAATATCAAATGTAGGATCCGCTTCTGCGTAACCTAAACGCTGCGCTTCTTTTAATACGGTCGCAAAGTCCAAACCTTTGTCGCGCATCTCAGACAGAATGAAATTGGTTGTGCCGTTGATAATGCCAGCGATCCACTCGATGCGGTTTGCAGTCAAACCTTCACGAAGCGCTTTGATGATTGGGATACCGCCAGCAACAGCCGCTTCAAACGCAACCATCACACCTTTTTCATGGGCAGCTTTGAAAATCTCATTGCCATGTACGGCGATCAAAGCCTTATTAGCTGTCACGACATGTTTACCAGCAGCGATTGCCTCCATTACCAAGTCTTTAGCAATACCGTAACCACCGATCAATTCAACAACAATATCAATCTCAGGATTATTAATAACTGCACGCGCATCACTCACGACTTGGGCGTGATCCTTGACCAACTCTTTGGCACGCTCTACATTTAGATCGGCAACAGTATTGATGCGAATACCACGACCCGCACGACGCAAAATCTCATCCTGATTGCGCTCGAGAACAGTAAATACGCCACCACCTACGGTGCCAATGCCTAATAGACCAACTTGAATCGGTTTCATGATGCCTTTGTTGCTGTTGAATTAGCCGCTTTACGACTATGTTTTTGACGATAACGCTCTAGAAAACGTGCCAGACGACCAATCGCCTCTTTCAGCACATCTTCGTGAGGTAAGAACACTACGCGGAAATGATCTGGCTTGCCCCAGTTAAAACCAGAACCCTGAACCAATAAAACTTTTTCTTCTTTCAAAAGATCGGCTACAAATTGCTGATCATCTTCAATCGGATACATCTCTGGATCAAGTTTTGGAAATAGGTACAAAGCAGACTTTGGCTTGACGCAAGTTACTCCTGGAATCTCAGTAATGAGCTTCCAAGCAAGATCACGCTGCTTAGCCAAACGACCGCCTTCAGCCACTAAATCATTAATGCTCTGATAACCACCTAATGCCGTTTGAATAGCGTACTGGCCTGGCACATTGGCGCACAAGCGCATTGAGGACAGCATATTGAGGCCCTCAATGTAATCGCGAATCATCTCTTTATCCCCAGAAACTACCATCCAGCCGGCACGGTAGCCGCAAGAGCGATAGTTCTTAGATAAGCCATTGAAAGTGATGGTGACCACATCGGTAGATAAGGATGCCAAGGAAATATGTTTCTCTTGGTCATACAACATCTTGTCGTAAATCTCATCGGCAAACAGAATCAAGCCATGCTCACGCGCAATTGAAGTTAACTCTGTCAGCACTTCTTTGGAATAGATCGCGCCAGTTGGATTGTTGGGATTAATCACCACAATCGCTTTAGTGCGCGGCGTAATTCGTTTACGTAAATCTGCCAGATCTGGGGCCCACTCCTTAGACTCATCACACAAGTAATGAACTGGAGTACCGCCAGATAGGCTGACAGCAGCTGTCCATAATGGATAGTCAGGGGCTGGTACCAAAACTTCATCACCGTTGTTCAGCAATGCATTCATTGCCAGGACGATTAATTCAGAAACACCATTGCCGGTGTAGATATCATCCAAGGTAACGCCCTGGATGCCTTTTTCTTGGCAATACTGCATGATGGCTTTACGGGCCGCAAAGATTCCTTTGGAATCGGAGTACGCTGAGGCATTACCCAAATTGCGGATCATGTCCAACTGGATCTCTTCTGGAGGATCAAAACCAAAAACACCCACATTGCCGATGTTTAATTTGATGATTTTGTGACCCTCTTCCTCCATGCGCTGAGCGAGCTCCAGCACGGGTCCACGAATGTCGTAACAGACGTGATTGAGTTTTTCGGACTTTAGGATCGGTTTCACAATAAATTAAAGGGTAAGTTCTTGAAATCTAGGAAAAAACAGCTAGCTATAATCCTCATAATTATGACAGAGAGTCCATGTGAAGCTTCAATCTGACCCCCATTCCGGAGCCAATACGATCACCGGTTACGGCGATGGCTACATCGAGATCAATAAGATCCCCTACAGTCACGCGGTTTTATTGAGCTCAGACGGTGAAATCCTCGAATGGGCCATCAAGTCCTTTGAAGATCTAAGCCCAGCAGATTTCGCTCAAATGGCGTCCCTTAAGCCTGAATTAATCATTATTGGCACTGGTAAACGCCAGCGCTTTCCAAAGCCTGAGTTACTCAAGACCCTTATCGAGGCCAAGATTGGCTTTGAAGTAATGGATTCTCAAGCTGCTTGTCGCACATACAACATTCTTGTTGGCGAAGGTCGCCAGGTTCTGCTCGCCCTCATCGTGGAAGCCGCCTAATGCAGTTTGGCCAAATTCGGCAGTCTAGCGCCCTCAATCCAGCATCGATTTTGATTCTGGTGCTGATCTATGCCTTGCTATGGTTTGGCACCCTCAACTACCGTCACCTCATCCCGTCTGACGAAGGCCGCTATGCCGAGATTGCTCGCGAGATGCTTGTGACCGGAGATTGGGTCACCCCACGCTACAACGGTTACAAGTATTTTGAAAAACCGCCATTGCAAATTTGGGCTACTGCTACTGCCTTTAATCTTTTTGGCATCGGCGATTGGCAGGCGCGCTTGTGGACTGCGCTTACTGGATTTCTGACGATCGTATTTATTGGATTTACTGGTGCACGCGTCTACAGCGCAAGAGCAGGCTGGTTGGCTGCGATCGCTTTAGCATCCAGCCCAATGTGGGTGATGGGTGGGCACATCAACTCGCTAGATATGGGATTGTCAGCTTTTTTAGTTGCTGCACTGTGCAGTCTTTTGTTGGCGCAAACTTCTCATAACTCAAACGACACTAGAAAGTGGATGTGGGCCTGCTGGGCCTTCATGGCCTTAGCAACATTATCTAAAGGCGTCATCGGAGTTGCCATCCCCGGCATGGTCTTCATTGTTTATTCCATTACTGCATGGGACTGGAAGATTTGGAAACGCCTACACATCATTAGTGGCACGATTTTATTTTTAGCAATTACTGCACCATGGTTTGTTCTGGTGGCACAACGCAATCCAGAATTTCTAGAGTTCTTTTTTATTCATGAGCACCTGCAACGTTTTACGCAAACAGCGCATAGTAGAACGGGCCCAATTTATTACTTCATTCCACTGCTACTGCTAGGCTTCTTGCCATGGATTGCGCAAACCCCTGGAGCCCTTGCTCAGGCTTGGCGGGAACGCAACCGCGAGTTCTCCAGCGGCTGGTTGCTGGTTTGTTGGTTTGCGGTGATCATGGGCTTCTTCAGCATGTCTCAATCGAAATTACCTGGCTACATCATCCCGGTCTTTCCAGCATTGGCAATGCTTGTTGGTCATCGCTTAGACCGTAATCTGGGTTTTAGCAATTCAATGGGATTGCCTTGGAGATTGCAAGCCCTCTTCTTCGCAATCTTGGGCGGCGTTGGCTTTTTCTTTTTAAGCGAGGTTGGCAAGCAAGCAAGGCCTGATGAAATTGAATCCTATGCGCAATACACTTACTGGATCATTGCAGCGCTGATCGTATTGATTTCATTTAGCCTGCTAGCATTTGTCCAAAGTAAGCGCAATGGCTTGAGCAGCATCACCAGTTTTGCTTCTGGCTTTTTTCTCTGCACAATCATCGCAGGCACAGGCCATGAAACCCTTGGTCGCGCAGTCTCGGGTATAGATTTAGTTGAGCAAGTTAAAGCGAGTATTCCGGAGAAGGTGAACTTCTATTCAATCAGAATCCTCGATCACACGGTGCCTTTCTATCTTGGCAGAACCATGATCATGGTGGAATCTCCAGATGAGCTAGAGTTCGGAGTGAAGCAAGAGCCTGAGTTGTGGCTCTCCACCTTCGACGCCTTTATTGAGCGCTGGAAAGAAGATCAAACCGCTTACGCTCTAATGGTTCCGGAACAATTTATTGAGTTGCAAAAACTCAATGTCCCAATGCAAGAAGTGGGAAGAGACTCTCGGCGTGTCATTGTTAAACACCCAGAATCACCAACTAACTCTGCACAATAAATTCTTAAGGCTCCCATGTCAGTCACTCAAAACTCCCTGCCTTTTATTCCTTTTACGCGCCCACACTTCAATCAAGAAACGATTGATGCAGTTGCAGAGGTATTACGCTCTGGCTGGGTAACTTCAGGACCGAAACTGGCGGAGTTTGAAGCCACACTGAGTGAATACTTTGGTGGTCGTCCTGTGCGTTGCTTTGCCAATGGCACTGCCACCATGAAAATCGCTCTTCAGGTTGCTGGTATTGGTCCTGGTGATGAAGTGATTACCACCCCGATCTCATGGGTGGCCACTTCTAATGTCGTTTTGAGTGTTGGCGCAACGCCTGTCTTTGTAGATATTGATCCCATCACCCGCAATATCGACTTAAACAAGCTGGCCGCAGCAATTACACCGAAGACGCGCGCCATCATGCCCGTCTATCTAGCTGGACTGCCTGTCAATATGGATCAACTCTATGACTTGGCCAAGCAATACAAGCTGCGCGTAATTGAAGATGCAGCGCAAGCATTTGGATCGCAGTGGAAAGGTCAAAAGATTGGCAGCATTGGTGATCTCGTGAGCTTTAGTTTTCAGGCAAATAAAAATTTATCGACTGTTGAAGGCGGCTGCCTCGTTCTCAACAATACGGATGAAGCAAAGCTTGCGGAGAAGTTTCGTCTTCAAGGACTTACCCGCCAAGGTATGGATGGCATGGATGTAGACGTCTTGGGCGGCAAAGATAATTTGACTGATGTGAATGCCGTAATCGGCCTGCATCAACTCAAACAGTTGCCAGGCTTTCAGGCGCGGAGAACCGCTTTAGCCAGGCAGTACTTTGATGCCATTCGCAGTGAAATGAAATCCGCCGGACTAGCTAATCTCAATTTAGAGTTGCCAGTAGAAAACTTCACCGATAGCAACTGGCACATGTTCCAAGTTGTACTTCCGCTTGATCAATTGAATGTAGATCGTGCGCAAGTGATGACTGAGCTCAAAGAGTTGGGCATAGGCACTGGCGTTCATTACCCCACCATTACTGGATTTACGCTTTACCAAAAGCTGGGTTACCAAGTTCAAGCCACCCCAGTAGCAGAGCGTATTGGCCGATCCATTTTGACCCTCCCCCTCTTTCCGGGCATGGCAGATGAAGATATTGGCCGTATAGCTAGTGCTTTGACTGGAATTCTGAAGAAACATCGTAAAAACTAGTATCGAGAGCGGAATCAGGCAAAATTGCAGCATGACTGCAAATTTAGCTACCCAAGCCTGCAATCCGACACTCAGCATTGTCATTCCCGTTTACAACGAGGAAGACGGTCTTCAAGCCCTCTTTGATCGCCTATATCCTGCGCTAGATGTCATGTCTAGCAAGCGCAACATTGCTTACGAAGTAGTGTTTGTGAATGATGGCAGTAAAGATCGTTCGGCTGGGATTTTGGCTAAACAAGTTGAGCTTCGCCCAGATGTGACTCGTGCGGTGTTATTTCATAGCAACTTTGGTCAGCATATGGCAATCATGGCTGGCTTTGAATACTCCCGCGGTGAATACATCATCACCCTAGACGCTGATCTGCAAAATCCCCCTGAAGAAATTGACGCCTTGGTAAATGAATTACTCAAAGGTCATGACTACGTTGGCACTATTCGCGCCGATCGTCGCGATAGCTTCTTCAGAAAATTTGCTTCCCGCGCGATGAATCATTTGCGTGAAAAAATTACTCGTATCACGATGACTGACCAAGGTTGCATGCTCCGCGGTTACAGCCGTCGTATCGTTGACCTCGTTCGTCAGTGCGATGAAAGCAATACATTTATTCCAGCACTGGCTTACACATTCGCATCCAACCCTACAGAAATCAGCGTCAAGCACGAAGAACGTTTTGCTGGTGAGTCCAAGTACAGCCTCTATCAACTTATTCGCTTGAACTTTGATTTGGTAACCGGCTTCTCGGTGATGCCTTTGCAGATTTTCTCGATCCTGGGAATGCTCCTAGCAATGGCTGCAGGCACCCTATTTATATACCTCTTAGTCCGCCGCTTTGTACTGGGTGCCGAGGTTGAAGGCGTATTTACATTATTCGCTCTTACCTTCTTCTTGATAGGTGTAATGCTATTTGGCCTTGGCTTACTTGGCGAGTACATTGGCCGCATCTACCAACAGGTTCGCGAGCGTCCACGCTATGTTGTGCAAACTGTTTTAGAGAAAAAATAATTGCACGCAGTCGTCTTTGCTTATCACGATGTTGGCGTTAATTGCCTTAAGGCATTACTTAGTGCAGGTATTCAGATTGATCTAGTTGTTACGCATCAAGATGATCCCAATGAGAATGTCTGGTTTGGCAGTGTTGCCAATCTCTGTGAGAAAAAAAAGATTCCTTGCATCACACCAAATGCAAATCAGTTGATGGATTTAATTCCGCAGATCCAAAAGCTATCCCCCGATTATTTATTCTCTTTTTACTACCGCCATATGATCCCGGCGGAGCTCTTGGCATGCGCCAAAATTGCCGCACTAAATATGCACGGCTCACTGCTGCCAAAGTATCGCGGTCGCGCTCCAGTTAATTGGGCCATCCTTCATGGGGAAACCGAGACTGGCGCCACATTGCACATCATGGAAGTCAAGCCGGATGCGGGCGATATCGTGGGGCAATCTGCAGTCTCGATTGACCCCAATGAAACCGCTACAGAAGTCTTTGGCAAAGTTAGCCAAGCAGCTGTTGCCGTAATGAACCAGGTCCTCCCGGAACTTGTTCAAGGCCACATCCCCAGAAAAGCCAATAATCTAGCTGAGGGAAGCTATTTTGGAGGCCGAAAGCCTGCAGACGGGCAAATTCTGTGGGATCAGACAGCTCAGCAGGTTCACAACCTCGTCAGAGCCGTTGCACCCCCTTATCCTGGGGCTTTTACCGACTGGCAAGGTCAGCGCATGATCGTGTCTCGTACCAGCCTAGAAGGGCCATTTCCGGGGCAGCTAGATCTTCAGGCTTCCGGCATCCAAGTGGTTGATAATCAGGTATTCGGCGTTTGCGGCGACCAAAGAGCAGTAGCGATACTGGACTGGTTCCCAGCAAGTAGCTAACAAATTAAAAGTAGCACCCTTTAGATTAAATACGAGGCAGTAAAGATGAAAAAAGTACTCATTCTTGGCGTAAACGGTTTTATTGGTCATCATCTCTCAAAGCGCATCCTTGAGACAACCGATTGGGATGTCTACGGCATGGATATGCAAAACGATCGCCTTGGTGATTTAGTGAACCATCCACGTATGCACTTCTTTGAAGGTGACATCACCATCAATAAAGAATGGGTTGAGTATCACATTCGTAAATGTGACGTCATCCTACCTTTAGTAGCTATCGCAACACCAGCGACTTACGTTCAGCAGCCATTAAAAGTATTTGAACTCGACTTCGAAGCCAACTTACCCATCGTTCGCTCAGCCGTTAAATACAAAAAGCATTTGGTATTTCCATCCACATCCGAAGTCTATGGCATGTGTGAAGATGGTGAATTTGATCCGGCTAAGTCCAATATGGTTTACGGCCCAATCAATAAACCACGCTGGATCTATGCCTGCTCTAAGCAATTGATGGATCGCGTCATTTGGGGTTACGGCATGGAAGGTTTGCGCTTTACCCTCTTCCGCCCATTTAACTGGATTGGTCCTGGTTTAGATAGCATCTACACACCAAAAGAAGGTTCCTCCCGCGTCGTAACTCAGTTCTTGGGTCACATCGTTCGTGGCGAGCCAATCAACGTCGTCGATGGTGGCGCTCAGAAACGCGCCTTTACTTATATTGATGATGGTATCGACGCTTTAATGCGCATTATCGATAACAAAGATGGTGTTGCAAATGGCAAGATCTATAACATCGGTAATCCAAAGAACAATCACTCTATTCGTGAACTTGCTAATCAGATGCTGGAGATTGCCCGCAGTATTCCAGAGTACGCAAAAACAGCCAATGAAGTAAAGATTGTCGAAACTACTTCTGGGGCTTACTACGGCGAAGGCTACCAAGACGTTCAGAACCGCGTTCCCGCAATTGACAACACGATGAGCGAATTAGGTTGGAAACCAACTACTAATATGAGCGATGCGCTGAAGAATATTTTCGAAGCCTATCGTGAAGACGTGGAAAAAGCGCGTCACTTGGTTGATAGCGAGTAAGTACAGAGGTTCATGGCTAAGATTGCTCTCAAAGTAGACGTTGATACCCTACGTGGTACCAAAGAAGGCGTCCCTAATCTAGCGCGTACGCTTGAGCGTTTTGGCCTTAAAGCCACTTTCCTATTTAGCTTAGGTCCCGACCACACGGGTTGGGCTCTCAAGCGGGTATTTAAGCCAGGCTTCCTTAAGAAAGTAAGTCGCACTTCCGTTGTTGAACATTACGGCATTAAAACCTTGCTCTACGGCGTCCTCTTGCCTGGACCCGACATTGGCAAACAAGCGGCTGCTGAAATGCGCGCCATAGATGCGGCCGGTCATGAGACTGGCATTCATACTTGGGATCATGTGGCCTGGCAAGACGCTGTGCGCAATCGCGATGCTCAATGGACTAAAGCGCAGATGCAAAAAAGTTGGGATCGTTTTGTAGAGATTTTTGGCCACCCACCAGTCACGTATGGTGCCGCTGGCTGGCAAATGAATGAGGCTGCATTTGAGCAACTTGATCAATGGGGCATTAAATATTCTTCCGATGGCAGAGCTGAGCCTAACCTGATGCCTTATCGCTTCGAGCTACCCTCTGGCAAAGCCAAGCATGTCCAGTACCCAACGACATTGCCAACGTTTGATGAGTTGATTGGCATTGATGATGCCGATGAGTTTGGTGCCGTGAAGAAACTTCTGGCAATCACCCAAAGCAATCCAAATGATCAGGTATTTACCTTGCATGCAGAACTAGAAGGTCAAAAGCTACTCCCCGCCTTTGAACAATTGCTTGCTGGTTGGTTAAACCAAGGTCACGACCTGGTCACCATGGGCGAACTGCATCAATCCTGGGAAGCCACTAAGCAACTCGATAAAATAGCGGTACAGCCAGTCACCTGGGGTGAGATCCCCAACCGAAGTGGCGAACTCATTTTGCAAGCAGTTTAAGTAGTATCAGAATACGTAATACACAAAGTTAAATTAGAGAGACCATCATGACAGTCGAAATTGGTAAACCAATGCCCCAGTGCGCAATCCCAGCAACATCGGGATTAACATTTACGCCGGATTCCGCTAAGGGCAAAAAGCTAGTTATCTACTTTTACCCAAAAGACATGACTCCCGGTTGCACCGCCGAGTCTGGTGAATTCCGGGACAATATTGACGCCTTCACCAAAGCCAATACCTTGATTGTTGGCGTATCTCGAGATAGCCTCAAATCGCACGATAACTTCCGCAGCAAACTAGAGCTGCCATTTGAGCTCGTTGCCGATACGGAAGAAACCCTATGCCAGCTCTTTGGCGTGATGAAGCTAAAGAATATGTATGGCAAGCAGGTTCGTGGCGTTGAGCGCAGCACATTCCTCTTTAACTCCTCAGGCAAGCTCGCAAAAGAGTGGCGCGGCCTGAAGGTTCCGGGACATGTGACAGAGGTATTACAAGCGGCTCAAGCCACTAAATAATTTATAAATTAATTTAATCTGGGGTACTTGCAAAGCCCAAAATTTGGGGTAAAGTTATTCATATGCACCGTAAACGACGGGAAAGTCTAACAATCCGTTTGACTCATCAGCCTGAATATTTAAGAACAGGCTTGGAAAACAACCCCCGCCGTTTTACAGATCGTTTTACACCCAGTTTCGTTATAAACCGTCAATGCAATCCGCTTGACGGTTTTTTCTTTTAGGAGAGTCTGCATGCCATTGCCCCCAATCCCAACTCAAATTGCTGGCCAAGTAAAAATTAGCAGTAAGGACACTCCAAACTTAAAGAAGCGCCCTGCACCAGCAAAAACTGTTGTGATGGAAAGCCATGCGCCAGATTGGGCAACGGATGCCGAAGAAGATCTCTCTGCTGCCGAAGTGGCGCTTGAGAAAATCAAAAGTGATCGCAGTCCAGTTGCGCCACGTAATGAGCGCAGCGATAAGAGAGCATCAAGTGTTCCAGAGAAACCAAAACGCATTATTCGCACCGGCCCTCCAAGTCTTTTTGTCTTGGATACCAATGTATTAATGCATGATCCCAGCTCCCTGTTCCGCTTCTCCGAGCACGACCTCTTCCTGCCAATGACTACCTTGGAAGAATTGGATAACCATAAGAAGGGGATGACTGAGGTTGCTCGTAATGCGCGTACCGTTAGTCGCTCCTTAGATCAATTGGTTGCGGGTACTAGCGGCACATTAGATGAAGGCATTCCACTAAATAAGCTCGGCAATCAGGATGTCTCTGGTCGACTCTTTTTCCAAACCAAGCTCACCACCCAGGCCTTGCCTGAGGGCTTGCCTGAAGGCAAAGGCGACAACCTCATCTTGGCGGTTGTTAGTGAGCTACAAAAGACTCGTAAGGGCCAAGAGGTGGTATTGGTATCCAAAGATATCAATATGCGCATTAAGGCACGCGCTTTAGGATTGCCTGCTGAAGATTACTTCAACGACCAGGTGCTGGAAGATCGTGACTTGATGTATTCCGGAGTCATGACCTTACCAGCAGACTTTTGGCCAAAGCATGGCAAAGATATGGAAAGCTGGGCTGATGGAAAATCCGGAACGATGTTCTATCGCGTAACTGGCCCTTCAGTACCGAGCATGCTAGTGAATGAGTTCGTCTATCAAGAAAACCCTGATGGTTCCACACCTTTCTACGCGCAAGTAAAAGAAATTAATGGCAAGACTGCTCTCCTCCAAACTTTGAGAGACTTTTCACATCAGAAAAATAATGTGTGGAGTGTGACTGCGCGTAACCGTGAACAGAACTTTGCCATGAACCTGCTGATGAACCCTGATGTGGATTTCATCACATTGCTGGGTCAAGCAGGTACCGGTAAAACCTTGCTGGCATTAGCTGCCGGCCTTGAGCAAGTTCTAGATAGTAAGCGCTACAACGAAATTATCATCACCCGCGCTACCGTTCCCGTTGGGGAAGATATTGGTTTCTTGCCTGGTACTGAAGAAGAGAAAATGCAGCCTTGGATGGGTGCATTTGACGACAACCTTGAGGTATTACAACGCAATGAAGATGGCGCTGGCGAATGGGGTCGTGCTGCTACCCAGGAGCTGATTCGTTCACGCATCAAAGTGAAGAGCATGAACTTCATGCGCGGCAGAACCTTTGTGAGTAAGTTTGTGATTATTGATGAGGCGCAAAACTTAACACCTAAACAAATGAAGACTTTGGTCACTCGTGCAGGTCCAGGAACCAAGATTGTTTGTTTGGGCAATATTGCGCAGATCGATACGCCTTACTTAACTGAAGGCTCTTCTGGTCTTACCTATGTAGTAGATCGCTTCAAAGGCTGGCGTCATGGTGGACATGTGACTCTAGCCCGCGGTGAGCGTTCACGTCTTGCGGATCATGCTGCTGACGCACTCTAAGAAACCCCTCTCATGCCGCACTCTAATGGGGTGCGGCATTTTTATTTGTGCCCTGCTTTTGCTATCAGGATGCAGTAGCTTTAGCTCAAAAAATAATGCGGCTAAAGTTTCCCAATTCAAACAAGATACGAGTGTAGGCACAGAGGATATCTCTATTGCAGCAGTGGGTTTGGTGGGTGTACCCTATCGCTACGGCGGCAATAATCCGAAGGGCGGATTTGATTGCAGTGGGCTCATTGCTTACGTCTATCAGAAGTCGGCTAACATCAAGCTACCGCGGACTATCCAAGAAATGAGCACCAAAGGGCAAAGTGTTGAGAATCAACCCCCTGCACCAGGTGATCTGATTTTCTTTAATACTACCGGTGAAAAATATTCACATGCAGGGATCTACGTGGGTCAAGGCAGATTTGTACATGCTCCAAGCGCCGGAGGAACTGTGCGCCTGGAGTACATCACTACGCCCTACTGGGCGGCTAGATTTACCGAAGCAAGAAGATTGACGCCTTAATTATTAGCCTTTCAGCTGATAGCATTAACACCGTATTCCCAAAACACTGAATATTGTTTACATTCTTAAGTAGAACAATTGGTTCTTTAGATTACTCATTTGGGAGTGGCTCGTATGAAGAAAATCATCATCGCTTTAAGTATTGCATTCAGTTTTGCAATTCCATCTATCGCTTTTGCAGATCAAGCTGCGTGTGAAGCTAAAGCAGTTAGCAAAGAAGGTAAACCACTCTATGGCGCAGCTAAAGATGCATCTATTAAAAAATGTATGGGTGATGCCAAGCCTAATGATTGCGAAGCTAAGGCGGTAAGTAAAGACGGTAAGCCGCTGTATGGTGCCGCTAAAGCTGCTTCCATTAAGAAGTGTGAAGGTGGTAAGTAAATACTTTGCGCATCAAGTTGAAAAGCCTCGCATTGCGAGGCTTTTTTTATTCTTGTTTATTTTTGCTTACTGATTTCAGATTTTTATTGAATTAGAAAGGCTCGTATCCACCAGAAGAATAACCAACTGATCCCATCGCCAAGTTATCAAACTTAGTATATGGACCTTGCCAGCTTAAGCGCACAGTACCAATTGGTCCATTACGCTGCTTACCAATAATGATCTCTGCCATACCTTTGTCCTGAGTGGTATCTGGGTGATACACCTCATCACGGTAGATGAACATAATTAAGTCGGCATCTTGCTCGATCGCACCCGACTCACGCAAGTCAGACATGATTGGACGCTTATTAGGGCGTTGCTCAAGACCACGGTTTAACTGTGAGAGTGCAACAACCGGGCATTGCAATTCTTTTGCGAGCGATTTGAGTGAGCGTGAGATTTCTGAAATCTCCGTTGCGCGGTTCTCGGAGCCAGAGCCGCTCATTAACTGCAAGTAATCAATCACAACAAGACCAAGTGTTCCACCAAAGTTACGAGCAATACGACGCGCACGAGCACGCAACTCTAAACTTGAAAGAGCACCAGTCTCATCAATCAAAATTTGGGTATTACTTAAGCGGGCAATCGCATCGGTAACGCGTGGCCACTCATCGTCCTGCAACTTGCCGGTACGCATGCGACCTTGGTCAACGCGCCCCACCGAGCCCAGCAAACGAGCTGCTAATTGCTCGCCTGACATCTCCATAGAGAACACCACAACCGGCAATCCTTCCGCTAGCGCGACGTTCTCTGCTATATTGAGTGCAAATGCAGTGTTGTGGGTCACTACGTAATCATTGGTTACATAGGTTCTATCTGGGTGGCTAACAGAGATGCATTGAGCCTCAGCAACTCTAGATGGCTCAATACTCTTAAATGACAGTCTGCGTTGGCGATCCCAAGTTGATCTAAGTCTTTCCTTCTTTTCAGGCAAGGTAAATGCTTGAAAGCCAGGGCCAAAACTCATATTCAGAACATAAGATGGGCGCCCCCGCTTCTTCTCACCCTTGTAGCTGTAGCTTGTCTGTTTTTGAGCGATTGAGCAAAAACCGCCCAATGATCTAGCCAAAGAGGCAACGTCCTCTGACAACTGCTTACTTGAAGTACAAAAGCGAATCGAGCCCCACTTCTCAATCCAGCCATCAGTGTCCATCAGACCCTGAAACAGTGCGAGACGAGAAGTCTTATTTGCCTCAAGATAAGAAGCAGGAATATATTTATCAAAACTCCTGCAGCCCAACACACCTATATCTTGCAAGGCGGAGCGGAAATAATTTGTTGGCACTGACTGACGTTGGCCATTGGCAGCAATTCTGGCTTTTGAAACCAATCTCCAGTCATATGCATTGGCATGAACCAACTCCATCTCATATCCGGCTAACGCATTCATACGCTCAATCAGCTCTGGAGACTTGGTCGAGAACATGACGCTGCCATGGGATAAGGCTAAAGTTCCATCCCCGAGTAATGCACCCAAAACCCATGGGTTAATTGGCAATGCATTTGAGTGCCCAAAATCACCCGAGACAGGATCTATCCACAAACGATTCTTGTAGCGAACACAAGAAAGCATTTCCATTAAACGCGCAGTATTAATCACTTTGGGAGCATCCCAATCGCGATACATGACACGCCAGAGATGCTCATCACAGCACTCAGCTTCACGACCATCAGAGAAGGTTATTTTGTAGATCTGTTTAGCGCCTTGCGGATAGATGCCGGTAACCATGGAGTGCTGACCATCCACAGAAGCGAGGCGATCACCAAAACGTAAATCCCCCATTAACTTCCAGCCATCCACCGTTTTGACTTTTGCATCTAGCGGCTGCGCCTTACCCATCGACGGTCTTCCAGCAACAATCACTAAGTCGCCTTTTTGAAGACCGCTAGTTTGTTTATCTAAATCAATAAATCCCGTTGCAATACCGGTGATGTCACTTCCACCTTGACGGTTGTAGAGCTCATCAATACGAGCAACAACGGTTTTGAGCAACGGTTCAATCTCGAGGTAATCTGCTTTGCGACTGCCTTCTTCACCAATTTGGAGAATGCGTGATTCTGCTTCATCCAAGAGCGTTCTCACTGAACGGCCCTCTGGAACAAATGCAGAGTTCACAATGTTGTCAGACACTTCAATTAGGCGACGCAGAATGCTGCGGTCACGAACAATGTCGGCATAGCCTTTGATGTTCGCTGCACTTGGAGTGCTTTGCGCTAATGAATTGAGGTAATCAATCCCAACTAAATCGCCACCTTGCTCGGACTTCACAGCCTCATGAACAGTAATGACGTCAGCGGGATGATTGTCGCCAACTAAACGCTGAATGACCTTATAGATCAGTGCATGTTCAGGACGATAGAAATCTTTATCAGTTAACACGCCACCTAGGCGATCCCAGGCTGTGTTATCGATCAGTAGACCGCCGAGCAAAGATTGCTCGGCTTCTACAGAATGCGGCGGTACTTTGAGCGCCTGCAAGACCGGATCCCCAGAACCCATCATGCCAGGATTTGACATAAGAGAGCGTGAGCGGGATTCAGCCATGAGGCTAGCTTACAGATCTAAAACTTACGCTTGCTCGCCAACTACGCGGATAGTAATGTCAGCCACTACATCGGTATGAACAGCTACCGCTACAGGGTGATCACCAACCATCTTCAACGGGCCAGTAGGCATACGTACAGAAGCTTTTTCAATTACAAAGCCTTTAGCTTTCAAAGCATCAGCGATGTCATGATTGGTTACAGAACCAAACAAACGACCGTCAACACCCGCTTTTTGACCGATTTCGAGAACCAAGTCTTTAAGCTTTGTGCCAACTGCTTCAGCAGCAGCCAATTTCTCAGCAGCCAATTTTTCCAACTCAGCGCGACGTACTGCAAAGTCAGCGATAGCTGTTTCAGTTGCACGACGAGCTTTGCGTTGTGGGATTAGGAAATTACGAGCGTAACCGTCTTTAACACGAACGATGTCACCGAGGTTGCCCAGGTTAATTACTTTTTCTAAAAGAATGATTTGCATTGAGGGCTCCCAATTATTTCTTGTGTTGATCGGAGAATGGCAACAAAGCCAAGTAACGAGCACGCTTGATAGCAGTGTCTAACTGACGCTGATATTTAGCTTTTGTGCCTGTCAAACGTGCAGGAGTGATCTTGGCGTTTTCGCCAATGAAGTCCTTCAATGTGTCTACATCTTTGTAGTCAATCTGTTCTACGCCAGCAACAGTGAAACGGCAATAACGCTTACGCTTGAACAATGGGTTCTGAGCTGGTTTCTTTTTGAAATCGGGTTTCTTTCCAAACGCCATGATGATTTCCTCTTTAATTTTTCAATTGAATATGGGTAATGTGGAAAACAAGTCTTTGATTGCGTAGAGTCTTGGGTGCTAAGAATCCTTCAAACACTGCCTCAGCACCTAAATCCATTTGCTCTAAGCCCTTTTGTATCGGGCCGATTGCTATGGCTTCAACGCTCATCTGGATTTTCCTAGCAACTCCTACCTCGCTTACTTCGCCGCTATGTTCTAGCTGGCAATGCATCACCGGTATTCCTGCTGGTGTAAATCGAATCGCGTCTTTAGCTACCAAGAATGCAGTTAGGGTGAAATGATTCAACGCCGCTCCGTCACTCTGATACGTTTTCTAGTCTGTGTATTCCTCTTCAAATTTCTAACTTAAGCCGCTGCTACAGGAGCGTCGGATTGAGCTGTTTTGCGCGCTTCTTCACGTTGCACTTCTTTCATCATGATTGAAGGCTCAGTTTCAGCTTTCTTAGTCTTGATGATGAGGTGACGCAAAACAGCATCGTTAAATTTGAATGCGTGCTCGAGCTCGTCCAGAGTTTTCTGGTCGCACTCAATGTTCATACAAACGTAATGGGCTTTAGCAAGTTTGTCGATCATGTAAGCCATCTGACGACGACCCCAATCTTCCATACGATGAATTTTGCCGCCAGCAGCAGCTAATGTCGCTTTGTAGCGATCAATCATCGCAGGCACTTGCTCGCTTTGGTCCGGGTGGACGATAAAGACGATTTCATAATGACGCATCTAACACTCCTTAAGGATAAAGTCACCTGGGCGTCTTGCTAACTTCCGATGGTTTTAAAGTTAGCGCCAGTGTGACAAGGTAGTAACAAATTGTAGGTAAAACTAACTACGGATATTTACAGCTTTTAAGTCCTTACCGAATTTCAGGTAAGTCCGCTATTCTAGCAAAAAAATCCTGCCAAGTCAGGGGTTTACCTGCTTTATTTGCCTGCTTTGACGCATTTAAAGCCAATTGGAGCGCAATTCTGGCTCTAGGTGCAGTCAATGCCCCAGATGGGCAGCATCCAGGCGCATCAAGCTCAGGAATGTTTCGCAAAGTAGCACCTGCCCCAGTTCTAGTCGTTCTCACCAAAGCAATGCCTTGAGCCATTGCCTGATCCAAAGGTTTTGCCCAGTCATCATGAAAGCCACCATGGCCTGACCCAGCAAGCACAAAGCCCTCTACAGTACTACCCAGCCACTGCGTGATGGTTTCAGAACGCGCGCCTGCATGGCTAGTCAAAATCTCAACCCAAGGCCACTCGCCTTCCAGCGGAATGGGCAAATCCTCATTCCAAGCAGCCTGAACCGCCTTGACACCAGATAACCAAGAAGGATTAATGAGGCCTACTGAGCTTGATGGTGCATCTTGTAAAGGAGCATTCAGGGCTGTGGCATGGCGCTTAGCTAGATCGAGTGCCATGCATCCACGCCCGTCCATTACGGCATAAATGCCGCCAGGACAGTTATCAATCGATGTAGAAGCCCAGCGCAAGGCGTCCAATAGATTGGAGGGGCCGTCAGCCCCAGGGGCATTACTTGGTAGCATTGCCCCCGTCAAAATGACCCGCTTGCCTTGTGTCTGGGCCATCTTTCCACAGGTTACCTGCAAAAATAAGCCCGTCTCTTCAATCGTATCGGTGCCATGGGTAATCACAATCCCCTTTACAGCAACATTTAGCAGAGCCTCTCTTACTGCAAGCCCCAGTGTGGCGAGATGAGCGTCAGTCAAATTGCGACTATTGATATTCGCCACCTGACGTGACACCAGCTTGACCCCCTCGGGCACGACTGACTGAACATGCGCCACCAAGGCATCAACCCCGACTTGGCCAGCCTGATATTGGAGGGGGTTTTCTTCCGGGTTTGGCGCAAGGCCTGCAATGGTGCCCCCCATGCCTAAGACTAGGAGATGAGGTGTGCTTTCAGAAATGCTGGGTTTTGAGCTCATTCCCCCATTATCCGCCTCCAAATTGCTTGAATATTCAAATAGTGCTGTATACAATCCCAGTATGGACATAAATACAGTCGATTTTCAAGAGGAGCTGACTGCCCTCCCCAAACTCACCTCACGTCAAAGTGAGATTTTGGAATTAATCACCAAAGCCATCGATGAAAGTGGCTCACCGCCAACGCGTGCTGAAATTGCAACGCAACTGGGTTTTGCCTCTGCTAACGCTGCTGAAGAGCACTTACGCGCCTTGGCAAAAAAGGGATACATCGAGCTGACGCCAGGAACCTCGCGCGGTATTCGGATTCCCCAACGCTTTAACCAGACTCACAATCCAAACAAATATCGTCAGATGTCTTTACCCTCTGGCGCACTTCAGCAACTTACACTGCCACTCATTGGTCGTGTTGCCGCAGGTTCTCCGATCACAGCTATCGAGCATATTGAAAAACAAGTACCGATTGATCCCAGCTTATTTAGTAAGGGTGCTGATTACTTATTAAAAGTAGTTGGCATGAGTATGCGCGATGCTGGAATTTTGGATGGTGACTATCTTGCCGTACGAAAAACTTCTGAAGTACGCAACGGCGATATCGTGGTTGCACGCTTAGATGATGAAGTCACAGTGAAACGCTGGAACCAAAAGAAAACTGCAGATGGCATGGTTATAGAATTACAAGCCGAAAACCCAGACTTCAAAAATATTTTGGTAGATAGACGTCAACCGAACTTCGCCGTAGAGGGCCAAGCTGTTGGCCTGATTAGGGCTGGCGGGCTCTAAGCTACCTCACCTGATAAAGCAAAAGGCCTCGTTTAGAGGCCTTTTTCTATTGCTGACGGAGTAAATATTTTTATTTCTTAGTTGGTGTCACTACGTTTGCATTCTTTGGTGATGCCGTAATAGTGATGATTGATTTAGGTCCGCCGAATGAGCCTTCATTCACCTCGATGGTTGAAGTGCGATCGCCCTTAGTGAAAACCAAAATACTGGTTTTAGATTTCACGGCACTCACAGTAGTCCAACCCACTTTAGGATACTCGGCCTGAAAGAAAGCATAAATATCGGTTGGAGATTGAACGCCAGACAAAACAACTCGACCAACCCAGTTATCACCACGGCCAATAATTAAAGAATCTGAACCAATAATTTTTGATGCTGCAGGTAATGGCATATCGCCCAAGAGTTGCGCCTGAATTTCTTGGATTTCACTAGGCGTACCGGTTGGAGAATCTCCGGAAGATGCGCAGGCAGCCAAGAGCACAGAGAGTGCGAGCGCTGATGCAATTGATTGGATTCGTTTGAGTTGGATCATATTCTTGCCCTGGTAATCAATCTAAATTACTGGAGGCGCGTGAGGGAATCGAACCCCCGTACGAAGCTTTGCAGGCTCCTGCCTAACCACTCGGCCAACGCGCCATATGCTTGAATCAAAAATGGGAAGCTTTTTAGGGCTTCCCATCGAACTTGGAGCGGGAAAGGAGGTTCGAACTCCCGACCTATACCTTGGCAAGGTATCGCTCTACCAGCTGAGCTATTCCCGCATAACAGGGCAGTAGTTTAACAAACAATTTGAGGGAACGCATTATTTGTGTCTAAGACTAAAAACTGGCGGGACTCACGTTTCTTTCAAACCCTTATCAGCTATGGGTTTGTGGACTTTATTCAGCCTTATCAACTAGCTGAGGCAAAGCTTTTTTCATGTAATAGAACATTGACCAAAGCGTCAAAAAGCATGCAATCCAAATTAGCCAAGTGCCAACTTGTGCGCAATTAAGCCATCCAAATAAAGTGTCGTTTAGCAATAAAAATGGAATGGCGACAAGTTGAGCGGTAGTTTTTAACTTGCCAACCATATGTACGGCAACGCTTTTTCCAGCACCCAAGAGCGCCATCCACTCTCTTAATGCTGAAATAGTAATTTCGCGACCAATAATGATCAAAGCTACCCAGACTTGGACGCGATCCATATTAAGCAGAACCAACAATGAAGCAGCAACAATTAATTTGTCAGCTACGGGGTCCAAGAATTGGCCGAATGCCGACTCTTGTTTCATTTTGCGAGCTAAGAAACCATCTAACCAATCAGTCACGGCCGCAAACACAAAAATAACGGTAGCGGTGAGGTTCTTATCGAAAGAATTAAGCCAGCTATTAGGCAAATAGAACACTGCAACGACCAGTGGAATGGCGGCAACGCGCAACCAGGTCAGGGCAATGGGTAAGTTAAAAGGCATGACTCAAGCATAACCCAATGTGAGCACACTGGGAAATCAATGAAGTTGCTTATAGATTTGCTCGGCCAATGCCGTGGAAATTCCCTCAACACTAGAAAGCTCTTCAATAGTGGCATTGGAAACGCCCCGCAAACCCCCAAAGCGGGCAAGTAATTTTTGACGTCGCTTGGCTCCTATCCCCTCGATCTCCTCTAGCTGAGAGACTGTTCTGGCTTTTGCTCGTTTAGCTCGCATGCCAGTAATAGCAAAGCGATGCGCTTCATCACGGATTTGCGCCACCAACAACAAAGCAGCGCTATCAATACCGAGCTCAAGCGACTGACGTCCATCCGCAAAGATCAGGGTCTCCAGGCCCACCTTACGACCCTCCCCTTTAGCAACGCCAACGATCAATCCAATATCCATACCAAATTCAGAAAGGACTTGTCTTGCCATCTCAACTTGACCTTTGCCGCCGTCGATCAAAATGACTTGGGGCATCTTCTCAACAGGGAGCTCTTGGAAGTTTGCATAACGACGCTGTAAGACCTGACGCATCGCAGCGTAATCATCCCCCGGTGTAATGTCATTGATATTGAAGCGGCGATATTCACTAGGCTGCATCGCATTTTTGGAATACACCACACAAGAAGCTTGAGTGGCCTCTCCGGAGGTATGGCTAATATCAAAACACTCAATACGTAGTTGCTCAAGACTTTCTAATTCCAAAGCTAAGACATCAGCCAATGCTCGCGCTCTTGCTAGTTGGCCACCCGTTTCTACTAAACGCTTTGCTATCGCAATCTTGGCATTACCTTCAGCCATAGCCAACCAATGTCGTCTCTGCCCTTGTGGCTGGTGAAGGAAAGTAATGCGCTTACCAGCTTGTGCATTCAATAAATCGTGCAAACCTTCCGGGGCTGATTGCTCAGAAACATCTTCAACACCTTCTTCTGGAGCTGCAATGTCATCAACCAGCTTTCTCAGAGGATGATTCAAAATCAGTACAGGCGGAATTAAATTGGTAGTCGCTTCACCATCGCCTGCCTTCTCCTCCAGGTAATGTTGAGCAATAAATGCCTCCAGAATTTCAGCGGGTGGTGGCAACTCTCCAGACGTTGAGCGCAGACCCTTAGGGAAGTAAGCGCGATCACCCAAATGGCGACCACCACGAATCATTGCCAGATTGACGCAGACCACACCTTCCATTTGAGCAACAGCAATCACATCCACATCGCCCTCACCATCAGCAACGGTGTCCATCGACTGTTGTTGCAAGACGCTCGAGAGATCAGCAATACGATCCCTTAGTACTGCAGCCATCTCAAATTCCATGGCATCGCTGTAGACCTGCATTTTCTTTTCTAACTCGGAGAGCACACGACTATGGTCGCCCTCTAAAAAACGCGTTGCCTGGGCTACATCCTGGCCATACTGCTCGACACTTAAACGGCCTACACAAGGAGCACTACAGCGATGTATTTGATGCAATAAACAAGGGCGACTGCGGTTTTTAAATACTGAGTCTTCACAAGTTCTCAGACGAAATACTTTTTGCAAAATCTGCACACTGTTGCGAACTGCCCATGAATTGGGAAATGGCCCAAAGTAGTGATTACGCTTATCCGTCTTTCCTCGATAAGAGGCCAAGCGAGGAAACTGATGACCCGTCAACATCACATAGGGATAAGACTTATCATCTCGGAAGAGAATGTTGAATGGAGGAGCCAACTCCTTAATGAGATTGTTCTCTAGAATTAAGGCTTCAGTTTCTGAGCGTGTTACTGTAGTTTCGTAGCGGGCAATCTTTCCCACCATCAGCTCTATCCGTGGTGAAAGTTGAGTTCGCTGAAAATAACTAGATACACGCTTTTTGAGGTTGCGCGCTTTTCCGACATACAAAATATGTCCCGCCTCATCAAAGAAGCGATAGACCCCCGGCAATCCGGGTAGCCGTTTAACATCCTGCTGAAGGGTTTCAAAAAGCGAATTGCTCATGCGTTGGGATATTTTCTGTCAAATCGTAGACAACTATGGTGATGCCGGTGTTTGCTGGCGTCTTGCAAGAAGCTTAACAAGTCTTCACGGCCAAGACGTGCGCATTTTCTGTGACGATCTGCCAACCCTTAATTTACTCGCTTCCGGGGTTGATCCGGAAATCAGGCGCCGTATCGACATCCAACCCTGGGAAGCCAGTCATCACAATAGCCGCCATCCAGTAGAAACGCCCGACGTGGTGATTGAGGCATTTGGGTGCGATCTTCCCGAGCGCTACCTTGCAGGCCTCCTGATTGCCCCCAAAAAACCCATCATCATTAATCTAGAATATTTAAGTGCAGAGCCTTGGATTGTGGACTTTCATCAAAAATCGTCCCCCCAAGCACACGGCATTCCAAAATACTTTTTCTTTCCAGGCTTCCAGGAGAATGCGGGCGGCATTTTGATTGACCCAATACCCAAGGATCAATCACTCACTGAGCAATTGATTCCGGAGAGCCTCAAGGCCAGCTGGAAACTATTGCGGCCCAACACAAAACGTATCAGTGTTTTTTGCTATCCAGGTGTACCGCTACTGAAATGGTTGGAGGATCTGGCAACCCTGGATGAGAAGTTCGACATCCTGCTGACACATGGTCAACGCGAGCAATTGCAGTTCAGCTCTGCCCACCCTACTCAACCAGTTACTTTGCCCGATTCCATTCAGCTGATCTCGATTCCGTTTGTTTCTCAAGATGAATATGATTGGATTCTTTCACAATGCGACTTCAATATTGTTCGAGGTGAGGATTCTTTTGTCCGAGCTCAGTTAGCCGGAAAGCCTTTCATTTGGCATATTTACCCCCAAGAAGATGGGGCTCACAAAACCAAGTTGGCTGCATTTTTAGACCTCTATCTTGAAGACGCATCACAAGAGCTTAAACACGGTGTAATAGCTGCGATGACTTGGGCAATGCCTAGCGAGTGGTACCAGTCTATTGATGAATGGGGAGCCCATTCCAAGGCCTGGCGATCAGATTTACTCGAAAAACAAGCTGATGGCGGCCTGGCTGCCCGTCTAATGGGCTTTGTAGCCTGATCTTGAGCGAAATCTACCTGCGGGCGGTTACAATCTTGTTTTTGATAAAAACCGCAGAAAATCAGCTCTGCACCCAGGAATAGCAAGATGAAAACAGCACAAGAACTCCGCGTTGGTAACGTAGTAATGATCGGCACTGATGCCATGGTCGTTTTAAAAGCAGAATACAGCCGCTCAGGCCGCAACTCTTCTGTTGTAAAAATGAAATTTAAGAACTTGTTAACTGGTGCGCCCAACGAAGGCGTATTCAAAGCAGATGACAAGTTTGATGTAGTGATCTTGGATAAGAAAGATTGCACTTACTCTTACTTCGCAGATCCAATGTATGTATTTATGGATACTGAATACAACCAATATGAAGTTGAAGCTGAATTCATGGGCGATGCATTGCATTACCTCGAAGAAAGCATGCCTTGCGAAGTCGTGTTCTACGAAGGTAAAGCACTCTCAGTAGCAATGCCAAACTCTTTGGTTCGTGAAATCATTTACACAGAGCCAGCAGTTAAAGGCGATACCAGCTCAGGCAAAGTATTGAAGACTGCAAAATTGGCTACTGGCTATGAATTGCAAGTTCCCTTGTTCTGTAACACCGGCGACAAGATCGAGATCGATACTCGTACTGGTGAATATCGTAGCCGCGCTAATTAATTAGCTCGCTCGATAGTAAAAGGCCCGGCTTGCCGGGCTTTTTTATTTCTTAAAGTACAGTCATAATCAAAACCATGACCGATACCATTTCCCCAGTAATCACCACCTTAACCCTTGAAGATATTCCCCATCTGATTGACTGCGTTCGACGTTGCTACGGGGAAAGCTATACCAATCCAGTGATGTACGACGCCGCACTACTGAAAGATGCAATCGTCACACAGAAAATGCACTCCATAGTTGCGAAATTAGAAAATAATCAAATTATTGGGCACTGCGCACTAACCTTTGATGGCCCTGAAAATTGCTCCCCAGAAGCTGGAAAAATGATGGTCGACCCCGATTACAGGGGGCATCACATTGCTGAGTTGATTTCAAAAAAGCGTATAGAAATTGCTGAATCTTTGGGCTTGCCAGGCTTTTGGACTGAGTGCGTTACCAATCACCCTTATAGCCAGCATGAAATGATTGCCTTTAACGCGAAGGAAACTGGTCTTTTTATTGGAGATGTTCCACCAACCTTTGCAATGCAGGGTCTGCAAAACTTTAGCGACACCCGCATGTCTTTGTTAGCCTTTTACCTCCCGCTAAAAGATCGCCCGCATGATATTTATGTTCCAACTAAACACAATGAACACTTGAATGCACTTTTAAGCAACTTAAATCTCCAGCGCAATATTAGTAATTTGGAGATACAAGGAACTGGGGAAACAATTCTTAAAACTGAAATTGACTCTGAAGACCAGGTAGCCAATATATCCGTGGCTCATATCGGAGAGGATTTAATAGCATCAGTCACGGCTGAGCTAAAAAAACTTGAGACTTTAAAAATTGCCTCCGCTTATCTTGATCTGCCTATTACGCAAGAGGCGGCGGCCAATGCCTATATGGCATTAGAAGATCTGGGCTTCTTTTGGGGATCATGGATTCCACACTACTCTACCCAGGGCGATATTCTGCGTTTACAGAAGATCTATCAAACAGTGAACGTTAGTGAAATCGTTTGCGCCAGAGAGCAAGGCGAAGAAGTTAAAAAGTTTGTGATCTCTGAATGGGAAAGAGTTTCAAAGAAATAGAGACTTTATCCAATTAAATTCAGTTGCTGCAGCAAGCCTTTGGCATGTTGATATTGGGCTTCAGATTGCAACTCATCCCAAGCAGGAGCCGTAGCAGTCGGCATTAAACGATTCAATCGAGTGGCAGACTCTGCTTGTTTTGCTTTAGAAACTTTCAACTGACTAAGTAATTGATCCGCAAGATCCGGGCGGTTGCAAATCAACACTGCATCGCATCCTGCCTCAAGCGCCATATCAGCACCCTTGACTACAGAACCAGCAACGCTCGCACCTTCCATCGAAAGGTCGTCACTAAAGATCACGCCTTCAAAGCCTAACTCTTGACGCAAAATGGAATGTAGCCAAACCTTAGAAAATCCAGCGGGGTTCTTATCTACTTTTGGATAGATCACATGGGCTGGCATTACTGCCGTCAAACTCAGATCCAACCATTCATAAGGCTTAGCATCATCATTCAGAATTTGTTTCAAAGGACGTTCGTCAACCGGAATAGCCACATGAGAATCCGCTTCTGCCCAGCCGTGGCCTGGGAAGTGTTTTCCGCAGTTCGCCATACCGGCAAGACGTAAGCCTTCATTCAGACTCTTAGCCAAAGCAAAGATGATTTGTGGGTCACGGCTAAATGCACGATCTCCGATGACACCGCTGCGGCCAAAATCGAGATCTAGGACCGGGGTAAAACTAAAGTCCACACCGCAAGCACGCAACTCGGCGGCCAAGACATATCCGCAAGCTGTAGCTGCTGCCATCGCAATAGCAGCAGATTCTGCGGAATGCGATGACTTATTTTTAGAACCCCACAGTTCGCCTAGCTTACGCATGGCAGGCAAATGGGTAAAGCCATCAGTCCTGCAGCGCTGAACACGTCCACCCTCATGATCAATCGAGATCAATACATCGGAACGGAGCTTTTTAATATCTGAAGTGAGTTTAGTGAGCTGCTTGCGATTAGCAAAGTTTCTGCCAAACAAAATCACACCACCAGTAAGTGGGTGCAAGATGCGACGACGATCCTCTGCATTTAACTCAAGACCAACCACATCTAAAGTAACTGGGCCCGGTTTCATAGTCGACTTAGCCATGCATTCCTCGAAATTTTTTAGATTTATATATTTTTGATGCTTGTTTATTTTTGAACCACGATGACATGCGCTATTGCCATGTCTTGCTCATCACTCACGGTAACCTGGGCTTCCCAGTTTTTATCCTGCATAAATTGTGCGAGTGCACCCAAATACGATGTCACTGGTTTACCGCTAGGCTCATTGAGCGTTTGGAGGGATCTCCAAGTCATGGGCATTCTCATGCCCAGGCCAATTGCTTTAGAGAATGCTTCTTTTGCAGCAAAGCGTGTTGCCAAGAAGGCAATGCCCCTCTTGTGATTTCTAGCCAAGCGATGCTTAAAAACCAACATCTCATCTGGCCCAAGAATTTTTTCAGCTAAGCGGCCATTGGTGCGATCGTAAGCAGCTTGAAGCCGCTCAATCTGCAAAATGTCTGTGCCCATGCCAATAATCATTTGATCTTTAATCTTTTAGGCTTGAGTTCTACCCTGAACCATGAGGGCCTTCATGTCGGTAATCGCGTTTTGCCAGCCCTTAAAGAGGGCTTCAGCAACAATAGCATGGCCAATATTGAGCTCAGATAGCTCGGCAATGGCGGCAACTGGGATCACATTAGCCTCATTTAAACCATGACCCGCATTGACCCGCAAACCAATACTTTTTCCAAACTGCGCCGCTTTTCTAATGCGCTCGAGCTCTTGCTTCTGTTGATTGCCTGTCAGATCTGCGTATCGACCAGTATGTAATTCGACCACTGTTGCACCAACATCTTTTGCAGCTTGGATTTGCTTTTCCTCAGGATCAATAAAGAGTGAGACTCTGATGCCTGAAGCTTTTAACTGCGTGGTGGCAGATTTAACTGCCTCAAAGTGTCCCACTACATCCAAGCCACCTTCAGTAGTTACCTCTTCACGCTTTTCGGGAACAAGGCAAACATCATGCGGCTGCACTCGACAGGCGATCTTAATCATCTCTGGAGTAACCGCACATTCCAAATTCATGCGCGTCTGAATCAAAGGACGTAAAGCCATCAAATCCGCATCTTTAATATGGCGACGGTCTTCACGCAAATGTAAGGTAATTAAATCAGCGCCCGCTTCTTCAGCCAAACGGGCAGCTTTCAAAGGATCGGGGTAAACCGTGCCACGTGCATTACGCAAGGTAGCGACGTGATCGATATTGATGCCAAGCTCAAGCTTTGGTTGGGTATTCATTGAAGTAGATTACTAGATTTTCTTGAGATCAATCAAAATCTGACGGGTAGTGAGCACTTGATCATGAAGATGCAAGCCCAATAAGAAGCGCATTAACTGCTTACTCTCAGAAAGCGTCTCTTGATCAGAAAAGTCTCCTGCTGCAATAGCTAGCAGGGATTTACCGCTTAAGACTGGCCAGTGGCCTGGATCATCCCCTTGAGCAGGTCTGACACCCCGCTCCGGCTGATAAACATATTGCTCATTCGAGATCGGAGCACTATTGGTTTCGACACAGCGATCAAGCGCCGCCGCATAACCAGTTTCCTGCAAAAGCGTTAACTCAAAGGGACGCAGAATTTCTTCTAAGCCTTTGGATTCAAATTCGAGATTAGATAAAGCGGAGATGGTATCGGTGTAATGGTCGTAGAGTTTTTCATAGTCGTCTTCACGAGCTAGAAACTTGACCAATAACTCATTGAGGTAAAAGCCACAGAGCAATGCATCACCCACCAAAGATGGCGTGCCACCAACCCACTCTGACTTCGTTAAAGTACGCAGCTCGGACTTGCCACTCCAAGAAACCAATAGGGGCTGAAAGCGCTGCAAGACTGGGCGCAGTACCGAGTGTGGACGCTTGGCACCCTTGGCAATCAAGGCCATACGACCATGCTGACGTGTAAAGACATCCAGAATTAAGCTGGTTTCCTTGTAAGGAATGCTGTGCAATACAAAAGCGGGTTCGTCAGCAACACGAATGGAGGCCATGAATAATTACTCTAAACCTTGTGCCCGCAATTCAGCGCGATCATCTGCCCAGCCGCGCTTGACCTTCACCCAAGTCTCCAGAAAGACTTTGCCGTCAAAGAGCTTTTCCATATCAATGCGGGCATCGGTAGAAATCTTCTTCAGTCGCTCACCCTTGGCGCCAATAATCATCGCCTTGTGGCTATCGCGATCAACCAAAATCGTTGCTGCAATCCGGCGCATCTTGCCATCCATCTTGAACTGATCAATTACAACGGTACTGGTGTAAGGCAACTCTTCCCCTGTAAAGCGGAAGACCTTCTCACGCAGGATCTCGGCAGCCAAGAAGCGCTCACTGCGATCAGTAATGGTATCGCCATCGTAGACGGCTGGCGCCTCTGGCAAGTAGCCCTCAAGCACATCCAACAATCTCTCAACATCTCCAGGACTCTTGGCGCTCATTGGCACGATTTCAGCGAACTCAGATTTCTGATCTTCATGGCCACCTAACTCACACCAAGGGCGGGCCATCTCTTTAATAAAGTTCAGTAGCGCCTGATCCCGCTCAGAGGGAGTCTGAAAACGACTATTAAACAGATCTAATTTATTTAAAACCAAGACAATAGGTAAGTCATCTGGCAGTAATTTCAAAACCTTCTTGTCATCTTCACCAAAGTAACCAGCCTCAACTACAAAACAGGCTACGTTTACATCTTGCAAAGCTGTAGTGACAGTGCGGTTCAAGGCCTTGTTCAAGGTATTCATTAAACGCGTCTGAAAGCCTGGCGTATCAATGAAAATGAACTGCGCCTCTTCACGATTCTGAATACCCAAAATACGGTGACGCGTGGTTTGTGCTTTACGAGAAGTAATGCTGATCTTCTGACCAACCAAAGCATTCAAGAGGGTCGATTTGCCCATATTGGGACGGCCAACAATGGCGATAGTGCCGCATCTAAACACGATTAGCCCTTCAGCTTAAGATTTAATTGCTCTTCGGTTGCTACTTTTTTTGCTGCTTTCTTTTTAGCCGATCGAGTCTTTTTAGGTTTGCCTAGCGCTTGTGGCAAGGCTTTTAATGCAGCGATTAAAGCTATCTTCGCAGCTGCCTGCTCTGCCGCACGTCTAGACGCGCCCTCACCCTTAACGGAGACCTTGAGGTTGGGGATTAAACACTCCACCTCAAATTGCTGGTTATGGGCTGCACCGCTAGTACCTGTGACGTTATAAGTCGGCAGCGGCAATTGATAGCTTTGCAAACACTCTTGCAATAGTGTTTTGTCGTCTTTACCCAATGTTTTGGGATCAACATTGGCCAGAATAATGGAATAGAGTTTGCGCAAACACGTCTTAGCAGCATCAAACCCGCCATCTAAAAATATTGCACCAGTGACCGCCTCAAGTGTATCGGCCAGAATAGATGGGCGACGAAAGCCACCGCTCTTCAGCTCACCTTCACCTAAGCGAAGATAGTCTGACAACGATAGAGTTTGAGCAATCTCGTAGAGTGCTTGCTGCTTGACTAAGTTAGCCCGCACACGGGAGAGATCACCCTCATCTAGATCGGAATAACGCTCATAAAGCATTTCAGCAACAACGCAGTTCAGAATCGAGTCACCCAAAAATTCCAGGCGCTCATTATTTTTCTTACTGTGACTACGATGCGTTAGAGCTTGATTCAGTAGCTCTAGTTTTTTAAACGTGTAGCCCAGTTGCGCTTGCAGCGGTGCAGTTTCGATGGCGGCGCGGGCGTTCATGACTTTATTCGAAGCCGCCAATGCGACCCAGATTTCCCAGGTTTAACCAAACAAAGAATGCCTTGCCGACGATATTTTTATCCGGCACAAATCCCCAGTAACGAGAGTCAGCGCTGTTATCGCGGTTATCACCCATAGCAAAGTAATGCCCTGCTGGGACGGTACAAGTCAGCCCACCATTTTGGTACTGACAATTTTCAAATCCAGGAAAACGTTCTGCAGGAAACATGCCAGCAGGACGATCGGGATCATTGAGAATTTCATGCTTGTTACCACCTAAATCCGCAGGATAAGACTCTGCAAACCGTTTGGCATACCTCATGTTTTCTGGATCTAAGTAAGGCTCACCACCGCTATATTGAAGTGGCTGACCATTGACTGTTAAACGCTTGTCTTGATAAGTAATGGTGTCACCAGGCAAAGCCACGACGCGTTTAATGTAGTCAACTGATTCATCACGCGGATAGCGGAATACGACTACATCACCACGTTTTGGGGATCCTAGGTCGACTACCTTCTGGTTGATGACTGGCAATCGAATTCCGTAGGTAAATTTATTTACCAGAATAAAGTCGCCAATCTGCAGGGTTGGAATCATCGAGCCTGATGGAATTTTGAATGGCTCCACAATAAAAGAGCGCAATACAAATACCGCGCAGATTACCGGGAAGAAACCAGCCGTGTATTCCAGCCACAATGGCATGCGATCAATGCCAGCCATACGTCTTTGCGGGGCAAAGTAGTAACGATCAGCAATCCAAGCAATACCTGAAACTACTACCAAGATAAATAGGATGAGCGCAAAGTTCATTAGTCGTCTACCTGCAAAATGGCTAAGAAGGCTTCTTGTGGAATCTCCACGTTACCTACTTGCTTCATGCGCTTCTTACCTTCTTTTTGCTTCTCTAATAATTTGCGTTTACGAGAAATATCACCACCGTAACACTTAGCCAATACGTTCTTACGCAAGGCTTTCACGTTTTCACGGGCAACGATGTTGCTACCAATTGCCGCCTGAATGGCCACATCAAACATTTGACGCGGAATAATGCCGCGCATCTTAGCAACTACTTCGCGTCCACGGTGCTGGCTATTGTTGCGGTGAACAATCACCGACAAAGCATCAACGCGCTCACTATTAATGAGGATGTCTACCTTAACCACATCTGCCGGACGGTATTCTTTGAACTCGTAATCCATAGATGCATAGCCACGAGAGATCGATTTCATTTTGTCAAAGAAATCCAAAACAATCTCCGCCATTGGCAGTTCATATGTGAGTTTTACTTGGCGACCGAGGTAATTCATATCCATCTGAATACCGCGCTTACCAATACATAGAGTAATGATCGCGCCCACGTACTCTTGCGGCATATACAGATTGACTGTCACGATCGGCTCAAGAATCGTGTTGATCTTGCTAGCCTCTGGCATCTTCGATGGGTTGTCTACCGACAGGATCGTGCCATCAGATTGCTCTACTTGGTACACCACCGTTGGTGCGGTAGTAATGAGATTCATGCCGTACTGACGCTCTAAACGCTCTTGCACGATCTCCATATGGAGCAATCCCAGGAAGCCGCAGCGGAATCCAAAACCAAGCGCTTGCGAAACCTCAGGCTCATACAAGAGTGAGGCATCGTTTAATTGCAGCTTCTCTAAAGATTCGCGCAATTGATCGTACTCACTCGACTCCACCGGGTACAGACCTGCAAAGACCTGGGGCTTCACTTCTTTAAAGCCTGGAAGTGGCTCGGTAGCTGGGACTCGGCCTTGCTGCCCAGGAGTATGGGTAACTGTGTCACCCACCTTGGCGGCTTTTAACTCTTTAATACCGGCAATCACAAAGCCTACCTGGCCAGCAGACAGCGCTGGACGATCCACAGACTTTGGACTAAATACACCAACGTGCTCAACCAGATGGCTTGAGCCATTGGACATCAAAGTAATTTTTTCTTTTGGCTTTAAGGTGCCGTTCACAACCCGCACCAACATCACCACACCAACATAGTTATCAAACCAAGAATCAATAATCAAGGCTTGCAAAGGATCTGCTGCATTGCCTTTTGGTGGGGGTACGCGAGCAATCATCTCTTCGATGACTTCTTGTACGCCTAAGCCAGTTTTAGCCGAACACGTCACCGCCTCAGATGCATCGATACCAATAACATCTTCAATTTCTTTTTTAGCGCGCTCAGGATCAGCCTGCGGCAAATCAATCTTATTAAGCACCGGCACTACTTCAACGCCTAGCTCCAGCGCCATGTAACAGTTAGCGACAGTTTGAGCCTCAACACCTTGACTGGCATCAACTACCAACAATGCACCTTCACATGCTGATAGAGAGCGGCTCACTTCATAGGAGAAGTCAACGTGTCCCGGAGTATCAATCAAATTGATGTTGTAAGTTTTGCCATCTTTGGACTTATAAGTCAGCGCTGCTGTTTGCGCTTTAATCGTGATGCCACGCTCCCGCTCGATATCCATCGAGTCAAGCACTTGGGCTTCCATTTCACGATCAGATAGACCGCCACAGAGTTGAATAATGCGATCAGCAAGCGTTGATTTGCCGTGATCAATGTGGGCGATGATAGAAAAATTGCGGATTAAATCCATAGCGTCTTATGTGGTCTTCAAAAAACGCCTTGTCAGAACGCACCACAATGATGCGCTGCAAAAAGCCGTCTTAAAGTGATTGTAATGGGTGGCGCTAAATTAGCGCCGAACCCGTTTATTCCATGCAAAAACCCAGGTTTTGGCTTATTTTGGCCTAACTGGAATAATCATGGTGCTATCAGCCCTGCGGACAAAAACTGGGACCGATTTATTGGCATCCAGGCCCTTAACCAGGCTCTCAAACTGCTTTACCCCAGTAATGTCAGCATCCGCAATCCGGATAATGACATCGCCAGGACGCACCCCTGCACGCGCTAGGGGGCCATCTCCTAGGCCCGTAACCTCAACCCCACCGCGGATATTGAGCTCCTTCTTCTTGCTATCTGAGGGCTCAGAAACCGCCACTCCAAGAGAATTGGTATTCCCACCAGATGATCCAGAGTTATCCGATTTCTTCACAGCGGCCTGACCAGCTTCGGTATCGGCCACAGTCACCATCAAGTCCTTGGTGCCCCCTTTGCGCCAGACCTGGACTGTTGCGCTAGTTCCAGGCTTAGTTTCACCAACTGTTCTGGGTAGATCGGTGGATTTTCCAATATCGCGGCCATTGAAGCTCAAAATCACGTCGCCCGACTCAATGCCACCCGCTGCTGCTGGACCACCAGGTTCAACATTGCGAACATAAGCTCCACGTGGTTTTCCTAAGCCTAAGCTCTCAGCGATCTCTTTAGTCATTTCACCTAAAGCAACGCCAATACGACCACGAGTCATTTTTCCATTGGTACGCAATTGATCTGCAACGCGCATGGCCTCATCAATCGGAATCGCAAATGAGATACCCATATATCCACCAGAGCGACTAAAGATTTGTGAGTTAATGCCAATGACCTGTCCGGCTGTGTTCAATAAGGGACCACCCGAGTTACCAGGATTCACCGCCACGTCCGTCTGAATGAATGGCAAGTAGTCGCCAGTATCACGACTCTTGGCGGACACGATGCCTGCGGTCACGGTATTTTCTAAGCCAAACGGGGAGCCAATCGCTAATACCCACTCACCCACTCTTACGCGGGAAGAGTCACCCAATGGCAACTTAGGTAAATCGCGTGCATCAATTTTGACAACCGCCACATCAGTACGCTTATCCATACCTAGTAACTTCGCTTTGTACTCACGCTTGTCAGTCAAGGTAACGTAAATCGTATTCGCACCTTCAACCACGTGGGCATTTGTCAGAATCAAACCATTGGATTCAATAATGAAGCCTGAACCTACGCCACGATCAGCCTCTTGAGGCTTGCCTGGATTCGGTTGGGCTTGTTTAGGTGTACCAGGCAAACCTGGAATAGGTACTCCGAAGAAACGACGGAAGAACTCAGCTTGATCCTCTGGCATTCCTGGGAAACCACCCTGGGCTTGCTGCTGCATCACTTTTTCAGTAGTACGAATATTGACCACGGCCGGACTGGCTCTCTCAACCAAATCAGCAAAATCTGGAATGGAGACGCGAGGGCTCTGGGCGCAGGCCTGAGGAATGAATGCAATTTGCCCCAAGCTAAAGATAGCTAAGAGCGCAATAAGATACTTTTTCATGATGCCATCAACCTACTTGGTAAAAACCAATAATTAAGGAAACGAAGAAAGGAAATAACCTAGTAAGAATATTAGGTCAGTTTGCCAAAAATCAAGGTACCGTTAGTACCCCCAAAGCCAAAGTTGTTTTTGACGGCATGGTCGATCTTCACATCACGAGCAGTATTGGCGCAGTAGTCCAAATCACACTCTGGATCTTGATTGAAGATGTTGATTGTTGGTGGAGACTTTTGGTTATGTAAAGCCAGAATAGTAAAGACAGACTCCAAGCCGCCCGCACCGCCTAAAAGGTGGCCAGTCATCGACTTAGTAGAGTTAATTAGCGTCTTCTTGGCGTGATCGCCGAGAGCAGCCTTGATAGCGCCAGTTTCATTCTTATCACCCAAAGGTGTCGAAGTACCGTGTGCATTGATGTACTGAATCTGATCTGCATTCAAGCCAGCATCGCGCATTGCATTCACCATGCAACGACGTGGGCCATCCATATTTGGGGCAGTCATGTGATACGCATCACCACTCATACCGAAGCCTAAGAGCTCACAGTAGATTTTTGCGCCACGTGCTTTAGCGTGCTCATACTCTTCGAGAACAATAACACCAGCACCCTCACCCAGAACGAAACCATCACGGTCTCTGTCCCATGGGCGTGAAGCTGTTGCAGGGTCATCATTACGAGTAGATAGAGCTCTAGCAGAAGCAAAGCCACCAACCCCTAATGCGGAAATCGTAGATTCAGCACCACCGGCAACCATCACATCGGCATCACCGTACTGAATTAAACGTGCTGCCAATCCAATACTGTGCAAA
The DNA here is from genome assembly GCF_018881905.1 of Polynucleobacter sp. MG-27-Goln-C1. GTDB lineage: Bacteria > Pseudomonadota > Gammaproteobacteria > Burkholderiales > Burkholderiaceae > Polynucleobacter. The sequence continues at coordinate 84,418 of NZ_JACVPM010000001.1, read as the reverse complement.
CCTGTGGTGCAAGCTGTCACTGCAGCAACGTTTGGACCCTTAAGACCAAACAAGATACTGAGGTGGCCAGAAATCATATTAATGATTGAGCCTGGCACAAAGAATGGGGAGATGCGACGAGGACCGCGAGCGAGCAACTCAGCGCCAGTCTCTTCAATCATCGGCAAACCGCCGATACCTGAACCAACCATGACACCAACGCGCTCGGCGTTCTCTTCGGTTATCTGTAAACCGCTATCGCGAATTGCTTGCGTGCCAGCAGCGATACCGTAATGGATAAAGGTATCCATATGGCGCGCCTCTTTGGCAGAAACATATTCTTCGACATTGAAATCTTTCACCTCGCCGGCGAAATGCACGCTCAGCGGAGTGTGGTCAAACTTAGTGATGGTAGCAATGCCTGATTTGCCCGCGAGCAAATTAGACCAAGCTACATCAACCGAGTTACCAACTGGTGAAATAAGGCCTAAGCCGGTAACAACAACCCGGCGACGGCCATTTGATGCTGACACAGTAATAGCTTTTAACTAAGCTAGGGAATTAACCCTGAGCTTTTGACTGAGCAAAATCGATAGCGAGCTGAACAGTAGTAATTTTTTCAGCTTCTTCATCCGGAATTTCAATCCCGAATTCATCTTCCAAAGCCATTACCAATTCAACAGTGTCAAGAGAGTCTGCGCCTAAGTCATTCACAAAAGAAGATTCATTCTTGATATCTGCTTCTGCGACGCCCAATTGCTCAGCGACGATCTTCTTAACGCGTTGTTCGATGTTATCCATTAATTCCCCCAAGGGTTGTAAAAAAACGATGAAAAGAATTTTATCAGCTTGGCGGGCCGAATTAGCAAATCCGCCAAAAAATGATCAAATTTCTGCTTTATTTTTAGGCTAAATACAGGCCGCCATTGACATGTAAGGTATTACCCGTAATGTACCCAGCCGCTGGGGATGCCAAAAACGCCACTGCCTGGGCCACATCTTCTGGGCTACCCAGACGAGCCAAGGGAATGTTCGCTTTCAGGCTATTTTGCTGTTCTTCGCTCAAAGCGCGAGTCATATCGGTATCAATAAATCCAGGTGCAACACAATTTACAGTGATATTGCGGCTACCGATTTCACGGGCTAAAGCGCGGGTCATTCCAGAAACCCCTGATTTGGCAGCTGCGTAATTAGCCTGTCCAGGGTTGCCCATATGCCCAACAATCGAGGTGATGTTAATAATGCGGCCAGCACGTGCCTTCATCATTGGACGCATTACCGCCTGGGACAAACGGAAAACTGCACTTAAGTTGGTGTCGATCACATCTGTCCACTCATCTGTTTTCATGCGCATTGCTAGGTTATCGCGAGTGATGCCTGCGTTATTCACCAAAATATTGATGCCGCCAAAATCCTTGACGATCAAATCAATGATGTCTTCGCAAGCCTTTGGGTCAGTCACATTCAGTACTTCACCGCGACCACCGCTCGCTTGTAAACGCGCATTGATAGCCTTGGCGCCATCTTCAGAAGTAGCAGTACCAATTACCTTGGCGCCACATTTCACTAACTCATCCGCAATGGCTTGACCAATACCGCGCGATGCGCCAGTTACCAATGCAATTTGTCCACTTAAGTCGAGATTCATATTTGTCTTCCGTCGTTTCTTTAATGTTTCTTATTTGTATTTTTACTTTACTGTAGCCAAGGCTTCAGTGAGGCTAGCTTCATCAAAAATAGGAATGCCAACAACATGCTCATTAATGCGCTTAGTCAGCCCAGCCAATACCTTGCCAGGACCGCATTCCACTACCTGAGTAATGCCCTGCTGCGCCATAGCATTGATAGTCTCTTGCCAACGTACAGGCTTAGCAGCTTGACGCACCAAGGCATCTTTAATGGCCGCTGGATCATTTAGCACATTGACATCAACGTTATTAACTACAGAAATAGTGGGGACCTTAAATTCAATATCGGCCAAGTAGGCTTTGAGCTTTTCAGAAGCAGGCTGCAGCAGCGATGAATGAAATGGTGCGGATACTGGCAATGGCAGAGCACGCTTCGCACCAGCTGCCTTGAGTAATTCGCAAGCCTTAGTCACGGCATCGCTACCACCCGCAATCACGACTTGTCCTGGAGCATTAAAGTTCACTGCCTCCACTACGCCACCGGAAGCTGCAGCAGCTTCAGCACAAACCGTTTTTACAATCGCATCATCCAAACCTAAAATCGCAGCCATACCACCCGTACCAACTGGGACAGCCGTCTGCATCGCTTCAGCACGAAAGCGCACTAAAGGCACTGCATCTTTAAAAGAGATGACGCCAGCAGCAACTAAAGCAGAGTATTCACCCAAACTGTGACCAGCCATCATCTGAGGAACGGCACCACCAGAGGCTAACCAAGCGCGATAAAACGCAATCGCCGCGGTCAACATCACGGGCTGTGTATTGGTTGTTAAAGACAATGCTTCTGCAGGGCCTTCAGCAATCAGTTTTGCAACATCTTCACCCAAAGCCTCTGAGGCTTCTTGCAAAGTTGCACGAACCTCTGGGCGATCAGCAATGGAGTTGAGCATCCCAACAGATTGGGAACCTTGGCCAGGGAATACAAATGCAAATGTCATAGGAATAATCGCTGAATAATAGTTGTGAATATATTTTTAGCTTTAGTGCTTTGCTTCAATACTTAATTGCTACTGCGCCCCAAGCAAAGCCACCGCCCACGCCCTCTAGCAAAAGGTGTTGACCGCGTTGAATTTGACCAGAGCGCACGCCGACGTCCAAGGCAAGTGGAATAGATGCAGCAGAAGTATTGCCATGCTCATGCACAGTCACAATCACTTTATCCATCGACATACCCATCTTGCGAGCCGTGCTCTCCATGATGCGAATATTGGCTTGGTGTGGCACCAACCAATCAATTTGCTCTGGTTTGAGATTGGCTTTCTCTAAAGCCTCATGCGCAACTTGCTCTAGCACCTTAACGGCCAGCTTAAAGACTGCAGGGCCATCCATAGTTAAGTAAGCAGAGCCTTCTACGCCACCCTGCTTTGCACGTCCTGGAACACAGAGGATGTCACGTTGACTGCCGTCAGCATGTAAGGCAGTTGCCAAAATACCTGGCTCTTTCGAGGCTTCAAGAACCACTGCCCCAGCACCATCACCAAATAAAACAGAGGTCGTGCGATCTTGGAAATCCAAAATACGGGAAAAGGTTTCTGCACCGAGAACTAAAACTTTTTTGTAAGTGCCCGTACGAATAAATGCATCCGCAATCGCCAGAGCATAAGTAAAGCCGGCACATACCGCCTGGACATCGAATGCCGCACAGTTTGTGTGAGCACCCAATTTATCTTGCACTACGCAAGCAGTACTTGGAAAGCCGCCCAAATGATCCGGCGTAGAGGTTGCCAAAATAATGAGGTCAAGATCTTCTGAGGTGCAGCCAGCCGCCTCTAATGCGGCTTCAGCAGCTTTGACCGCCAAGTCACTCGTAAGTTGATTGTCTGCCGCAAAGTGACGAGCAGAAATGCCGCTACGAGTCACAATCCATTCATCGCTAGTCTCAAGACCAATCTTCGCTAAACGCTCAACCAGATCTTGATTGCTTAAACGCTGCTCTGGAAGGTAACTTCCAGTTCCAGCTATCCGTGAATAAGTACCCATGATTATTTTGTCTCCGCCACAAAAGCTTGAGCTATGCGCTCTACCATGCGATTTTTTGCTGCTTCATATGCGCGATCGAGCGCAAAACCAAATGCAAAACGATCTGCTGACCCATGACTCTTGATCACACAACCACGCAAACCTAAAAGTACTGCGCCGTTATAACGACGATGATCCACGCGCTTGCGGACACGCAACAATGGCACCATAGCGCAAATCGCCATTAGCTTCGTAAGCCATGATCGATTGAATTCTTGTTTGATTAAACCGCTCATCATCTTCGCCAAGCCTTCACTTGCCTTGAGGACTACGTTACCAACAAAACCATCGCACACCACGATATCCGTAGTGCCTTTAAAAATATCGTTGCCTTCTACGTTGCCATAGAAGTTTAAGTTTGCTTGGCGCAGCAACTCACTCGTCTGCTTGACTACTTCATTTCCCTTAATCACTTCTTCACCAATATTGAGAAGACCGATTGAAGGATTTTGTGTGCCATCCACCACTTGAACCATCACGTTAGCCATTTGTGCAAATTGCACCAAGTGCATTGGCTCACAATCCGCGTTGGCACCGAGATCCAGCATGGTGGTGCCGCGCCCTTTTTCATTCGGGATCGCAGTAGCAATTGCAGGGCGATCAACACCTTCAAGGGTTTTGAGAATGTAGCGGGAGATCGCCATTAAGGCGCCCGTATTGCCAGAAGAGATGACTGCATCAGCCAGACCTTCTTTCACTTGCTCAATAGCAACGCGCATAGAAGAATCTTTTTTACGACGCAGTGCCACCTCAATGGGATCATCCATTAAGACAACTTCACTGGCGGGAATAATTTGAATGCGCTCCATTGGCGCTTTGGGAAATTTACTCAAGGCTTGCTTGAGCACTTCCGGATTGCCGACTAAGGCAATCTTCACATCAGCATGTTTTTCGAGAAAATCGCAACAAGCGGGAACCGTGACAACTGCTCCGTGATCTCCGCCCATAGCATCGATAGCAAGAGTGACACTCATAAAATCAAGTATTGCTGCAAGTGGTATTTTTCAAAGAAAAAAGCGGCTTTTATTGGAGCCGCTTCTATCTTTTAGACTAAAGAATTAGTCGTTTTTAGTTTTAACCACTTTACGACCACGGTAGTAGCCGTTTGGTGAAATGTGGTGGCGCAAATGGGCCTCACCAGTTGTGGCTTCAACAGCCGTAGCAGGTGCGGTCAAAAAGTCGTGCGCACGGTGCATGCCACGTTTGGATGGGGATTTTTTATTCTGTTGGACGGCCATATTGAACTCCTAAGCAAGGCGACATTCTAGCATGAGAATTGGGCTAAATGCTTGATTAATTGATAAAACGGGTTTGAAAAGCCACCCCCCAATGCGGGTGGTCTATTCAATTTTTCTTCATATTTTTCAATATGTTGAAGGGATTTTGGGGCTTTTCAGAGGCATCTGCAGCTTCCCCGCCCTCCCCAAATGAAGAGGCATGTGGTTTGCAAGTACCCTCTGGATGCTTTGGAATTAAGGGCATAGACAGGAGAATTTCATCCTCAATTAAGCCCAAAAGATCAAAGTGCTGACTTGCTACCAAAGGCTCTTGTTGGTCGTCCTCCATAGGGAAGGCTTCTGCCTCCTCCTCAGTAGCCACCATGACAAATCGACTTTCTTGAGTTAAATCGAGGCCGCAATCCTGCAAACAGCTCTGACAGACCAGATGAATACGCCCTTTTACGGCTAATTCCAGAATTTGTTGGGGCTCAGAACCCGGAGAATCCGCAAAATGGGTCTTTACCTGCCAATGGAAGCCATCACCCGGCTCGATGCTGGAGGCCTCCTCAGCCACCCTCGGTAAGGCTGCAATCTCCAAAAAACCAGAGCCTTGATAGGACTGTGGGGCACAAAAATCGATCCGGCTCAAAGCCTTGGGATCGGTGGATAGCTCAACTTGAGGTAAAACTTGATTACGATTCATGACATCAGTCTAAATGAAGGCTTCAGCGAAAGTACAAGTAGTGATGAGTAATTCTGCAAAAAAACTAATTCTGGCATCCACCTCGGTCTATCGTCGAGAGCTCTTAGAACGCCTGCGCATTCCTTTTGACGTCATCTCCCCAAAGGTGGATGAAACTCCTTTGCCCGGTGAAAGCACCTTAGATTTAGCCTTGCGCCTAGCAAAAGCCAAGGCTGCCGCAGTAGCGAAAGATCACCCCGAGGCTTGGGTCATTGGCTCTGATCAAGTCGCCGACCTCTGTGGTGCGGCGATTGGCAAACCAGGAAACTTTGAGCGTGCCATGGCGCAACTCCAACTCATGCGCGGTGCAACAGTGACTTTTCAAACAGCTCTATGTCTGATGCATGGCGATGTCGAAACCACAATCAATATTCCTACGGAAGTGAGCTTTCGCAAACTATCGGATGATGTTTTAGAGGCATATCTTCACGCCGAAGAACCCTACGACTGCGCTGGTAGTGCCAAATCCGAAGGCTTAGGAATCTCACTCTTGGAATCCATTAAGAGCGATGACCCTACTGCATTAATTGGCTTGCCATTAATTGCTCTCAGCGGCCTCTTGCGTGAAGCTGGCTTTGTTATTCCAGCAAAGAAATAAAACAAACATAAAGCTAAGCAACTACATGAGTTCGACACTAGGCACCCTCTTTTTAATTCCCAACACTTTGGGTGATGATTCTCGAGTTGAGCAGTTGCCTTGGGTCTTGCCAAGCGAAACCATCGCCCAAACCGCCAAGCTCACCAACTGGATTGTTGAGGATGCAAAAACAGCCCGTGCTTTTTTAAAAGCAGTCGATAGCGTTTCACCTTTAGCCTGCACTATTCAAGAAATGCAAATGAGTGAGTGGCGTGGCGTTGCCCGTAATGCTAAGTACGGTGATGCCGTTAAACCAATGGATTTACTCAAGCCGCTCATCGCCGGTAAAGACATGGGGCTCATGTCAGAGGCAGGTGTTCCGGGTGTTGCAGACCCCGGTGCTGAGCTCGTCCTTGCGGCACATAAGTTAGGCGCCAAAGTAAAACCTTTGGTCGGTCCAAGCTCTATTTTGTTGGGCCTGATGGCGAGCGGTTTGAATGGTCAGCGCTTTGCATTTCAGGGCTATGTTCCGCATGATGCGCAAGATCGCATTGCACGACTAAAACAGCTGGAAGTGGAATCTAGAAAATTACAGCAGACGCAAATTTGGATTGAGACACCCTATCGCAATACTGCCATGCTGATGGCCTGCCTGAGTGCACTGTCACCGCAATCGATGCTTTGCATGGGAATGGATTTGAGCCTACCAACGGAGATGGTCACTACTCTATCAATTGCAGACTGGCGTAAGCGCTTTCCGAATGAGGCTGCCTGCGCTTCACTACAAAATAGGCCAGCAGTATTTCTATTGCTGGCCTAGATGTTTTTTTGCTACCTTGTTGATCTATCGTTTTTTACTTTAGATCAGGTGTCTTAATTAATGCCTTGCCTGCTGCAGAACCCACCTCAGCACCAAAACGTTTAGCAACACGTTCTGCGAAATTCTCTTTCATGGTGTAGTCCAGAATATCCGGCGCTTTAAAGATATCGCGCGCTACAGTCTCTACTGTTCCGTAGCCATCCACCAAACCAATTTTGATTGCCTGTTCGCCATTCCATACACGGCCCGAGAACATCTCTGGAGTCTCTTTTAAGCGATCGCCACGACCTGCTTTGACCACCGCAATAAATTGCTGATGAATCTCATCGATCATATTTTTAATCATTTCAACTTGCTGCGGGTTTTCTTTAGAGAACGGATCCATCATTCCCTTATTTGATCCTGCAGTAATCATGCGGCGAGTTACGCCTAACTTATCCATCAAGCCAGTAAAACCAAAGCCCTCCATGATCACGCCGATAGATCCCACTAAACTGGCCTTATCAACCAAAATCTGATCACCAGCAACAGCGACATAGTAGCCGCCTGAGGCGCAGATATCTTCCACGACGACATAAAACGGCTTGCTTGGATAAAGTTTGCGCAAGCGATGAATCTCGTCGTTCATCATGCCCGCCTGAACCGGAGAGCCGCCAGGGCTATTGATGCGCAAAACTACGCCCGCACTATTTTGATTTTCAAAAGCAGCGGTAAGCGATGAATTGATATCTAAAGCATTGGCCATCGAGCTTGAAGAAATCTCACCCTCTAGCGTGACTAAAGCCGTGTGCTTTTCCATTCCCATCCCGCGCCCCGGTAGATGGAAATCAAAAACTGATAGCACTACGCCAACAAAGACAATCAGAGTGAGAATACGAAACACCGCTTTCCAGCGACGTGCCTTGCGAGTCTCTTTTAAATTCTCGAGCAATAAATGCTCAAGAGCTTGACGTTCCCAATTTTGATTCACGTTCTCGGATTGATTCTGATCCATCTTTTTAACCCTTAATGACTAACTAATTTTTAACAGTGAGATTGTCGCTAAGCCATTGGCCTAATTGCGAGACATCATCCACATGAATCAGTGATGGCGCCTCTTTTAAAGTGCTCGGAGGATGCGCGCCATACGTTACAGCTACGGCATCTACGCCTGCATTGGCTGCCATATCTAAATCATGGGTTGTATCGCCAATCATCAACATGCGGCGCATTGGCACTTGCATGACATCCGAAAGCTCTAGAAGCATTCCAGGATGGGGCTTGGAAAAGGATTCGTCTGCTGTACGTGTTTCATGGAACATCTGCTCAAGCTGGTGGTGCTTTAAAGATCGATCTAATCCAACACGGGATTTACCTGTGGCAACACCTAAAAGGTAACCATCCTCGCGCAAACTGTGCAGCAACTCACGAATACCTGGAAATAGATCAAGCTCGTGATCTTTAGCGAGGTAGTGATAACGAAAACGTTCGGTTAATTTTGGGAAATGTGCCGGCTCAATCCACGGCACCGCTCTTCTCAGCGAATCCTGAATACCTAAGCCGATAACAGAGCTAGCCAAAGTATCATCAGGCTCCTTGAAACCCAAATCGCGACACGCTTGCTGAATACAATCCACGATTGTCGGCGTGGAATCCATAATGGTTCCATCCCAATCCCACACAATCAGGTCGTAACGTCTATCGGGCTTTTGCTCTTCAAGCATTGTTAGGCACTTCAAAAGTTTTCATCATCGCTGTAAATTCAGCAGGTAGGGGTGATTCGATACGCATTTTCTCGCCAGTACGTGGATGAGTAAAGCCAGCTAAATGGGCATGTAGATAAAGGCGCTTGGATTTCACAATCTTGTCCTGATCTTCAAAGCCGTACTTATCGTCACCCAAAATCGAGTGTCCTAGTTTTTGGAGATGTACGCGGATTTGGTGGGTACGCCCGGTTTTCAATTGAGCCTCAGCCAAGGTAATAGCTAGCTCTCCGCGCTTCATTACTTTGGTAACACGCAAAGCGGTATGACTTGGTAGACCATCTGGATCAACCCGAACACGACGCTCGCCATTGGCCAATAAGTATTTATGTAATGCAAACTTGAGTTGCATCGTGCCCGCACCCTGAGCAATTTCCCCATGGGCTAGCAAGTAATAACGCTTATCTGTTTGCCCTTCGCGGATTTGGCGATGTAATTCCACCAGAGCACTGCGCTTCTTTGCCAAAAGTAAGACACCCGAGGTATCTCGATCTAAACGATGGACCAATTCCAAGAATTTGAGCTCAGGGCGGGTAATGCGCAGAGTCTCAATAACGCCTAGAGCGATACCTGAACCACCATGAACTGCCAAACCTGCTGGTTTATTGACTATTAGTAACGCTTCATCTTCAAACAAAATAGGCATTTTGTCGGAATATCCCTGCGCCCGTGACTTGGTTTGGGCGGTATTGACTGCCGCCATTTGGGCGGGCTCGGCGATCCGAACTGGAGGAACTCGAACCACATCCCCCTCAATTAAACGCGTAGTTGGCTCAGCTCTTTTCTTGTTCACCCGGACTTCGCCAGAGCGAATAATCCGGTAAACGTGGCTTTTGGGGACCCCTTTAGCCCAACGCAAGAGGTAGTTATCCAAGCGCTGGCCAGCCTCTTCTGGACCAATGGTCTGGAGGTGGACGGCGGCCGGAGCGGTGGTTTTTACCTGTGAAGGCTTGGAAATGGGTTCGGATTTCATGATTTATCTCTCTTGTCGCCTCGACAGGGGTCGACAAGGGACTTAACAATACCCCATTGTCGTTCAACTTGTGCCGTATAATCAACGCTCTAGCCAATTTATTGGCCCGAGACTAACCTGATTCAGGTTCGAATCGTGGAGCTTGGAGTCGCCCTTAATAGACTCCCGGGGTTGCCCCTCCCCCGTTGTAATGAGGCGCAGGGTTGGTGTGCCGTATGCCGCGACCCGCGATTAGAAGACAGTTTTCAGGCGCGCGCCTGCATTGATGACCTAAAGGAGGTCTCTGCGGCGATCGTCAAGTGTGGCACCGGTTTAACAACATTGAACTTGGTGTACCAGGCAAGAAATGCCTGGACTTGCTTGATCCACACTCCAAAGCCGCCAATGGGCTATGCCCCAAGCGGTATATAACCTGTCCCTAACGCAGCGCGCAACGACGCACTCCCAATAGGAGAGTGTTATGAAACGCATGTTATTTAATGCAACTCAACAAGAAGAGTTGCGAGTTGCCATCGTCGATGGTCAAAAACTCATCGATATCGATATCGAAGCTGCCGGTCGTGAACAACGCAAAGGCAATATTTACAAAGGTGTTATTACCCGCATTGAGCCCTCGCTCGAAGCTTGCTTTGTAAATTACGGCGAAGAACGTCATGGCTTCCTGCCATTTAAAGAAGTTGCCCGCACCTACTTCAAAGAAGGCATTGATGTCCGTAATGCCTCTATTAAAGAAGCTTTACGCGAAGGCCAAGAAATCATTGTTCAGGTAGAAAAAGAAGAGCGTGGCCAAAAAGGCGCCGCCCTCACCTCTTTTGTCTCTCTAGCAGGTCGCTATTTGGTATTAATGCCAAATAACCCTCGTGGAGGTGGCGTTTCTCGTCGCATTGAAGGTGAAGACCGTCAAGAGCTCCGTGAAGCAATGTCCCAATTACAAGTACCAGATGGCATGAGCATCATTGCTCGTACAGCTGGTATTGGCCGTGACGCTACTGAATTGCAATGGGACTTAAGCTATCTCATGCAGTTGTGGACAGCGATTGATGAGGCCGCTAAAGGCAACTCAGCACCGCTATTGATCTACCTCGAGTCCAGCTTAGTGATTCGTGCGATTCGTGATTACTTCCAACCAGATATTGGTGAGATCCTCATCGATACGGACGACATCTACGAGCAAGCTGCGGCATTTATGTCCGTAGTGATGCCGGATAATCTGCCAAGAGTGAAGCGTTACCAGGACGATGTTCCATTGTTCTCTCGCTTCCAAATTGAGCATCAGATTGAAACTGCTTACTCACGTACTGTGCCATTGCCATCTGGCGGCGCAATTGTGATTGACCACACTGAAGCCTTGGTTTCAGTTGACGTTAACTCTGCACGCGCAACCCGCGGCTCTGACATTGAAGAGACTGCTACTCGTACCAACTTAGAAGCTGCCGATGAAATTGCCCGTCAAGCGCGTTTACGTGACTTGGGTGGCTTAATCGTGATCGACTTCATTGATATGGAGTCGAGCAAGGCACAGAAGGATGTTGAGAATCGTTTACGCGATGCTCTACGTCATGACCGTGCTCGCGTTCAAATGGGCAAGATCTCCAAGTTTGGCTTGATGGAGATGTCACGCCAGCGTTTACGCCCTGCCCTCTCTGAAGGCAGCCACGTAACCTGCCCACGCTGTAATGGCACAGGCCATATCCGCGATACTGAATCCTCTGCATTGCAAGTCTTGCGCATCATCCAAGAAGAGGCAATGAAAGAGAATACTGCCGCCATTCATAGTCAAGTTCCAGTCGAAGTGGCTGCATTCTTGCTCAATGAGAAGCGCGCTGAAGTCATCAAGATTGAGACACGCTTCAAAGTCAATGTCTTGATGATTCCAAACAAGCATTTAGAAACTCCACATTACAAGCTTGAGCGTTTGCGTCATGACGATCCACGTCTTGATGATCAAAAAGCGAGTTATGTGATGGCTGAAGAAGCTGCTGCCGAACTCGAGACTGATACTGCAGTCAGCCGTAAAGATGCGGACGTTAAAGTTCGCCCTGAAGCTGCTGTTAAAGGTATTACGCCAAATGCACCAGCACCAGTAAGTCAGCCACGTCCTGCGCGTACTGAAAAAGCGAATGCTGAAACTGCAAGCACTGGTGGATTCTTCGGATTCATTAAGAGCCTATTCTCTTCAGCGCCTGCGCCAGAAGTGAAACCTGCTCCTAGCGCACCACGTGGCCGCAATCAAAACAATCGTAACGGCAATAACCGCAATCGCGGTCGTCGTGGCGAACGTAACGATCGTGCTGAGCGTCCAGCCGAAGGTGCAGTAAGCACTGAAGGTGGAAATGCTCCACGCGAAGCGGGTGCCGGTAGAGGTCGTCAAGATGGTCGTAACCGCAACGGAAATAACGGCAATCGCAACCAGAACAATCAAAATCCAAAACCAGAAAATCAAGCTGCGGTAACTCCTGCAACTGAGGCTGCTCCTGGTACTGATGCAGCACCAAGTGCGGATGGCGAAGAGCGTCGTGGTCGTGGTCGCAACCGTCGTGGTCGTGGCCGTGGTCAACGTGGCGAGCGCACTGAGTCCAACGGTGATGCAGCAATTGCTTCTGTTGTTGCAATAGCAACTTCATTCTCAGGCCCACCAGTAGGAATGGCTGGAGCGTCTGCTTCAATGCCGATTCAGAATATTGCTCAAAGCTTTGGAAATACTGTTGCGCCTGTAGCCTCTAACGAAGTAAAAGAGCGCGCACCCCGCGCACCTAGAGAGCCAAGAGAGCAACGTGCACCACGTCAAAGCAATCGCCCTGATAACGCTGCCACAACTCCTGCCCCACAGGCAGCAGCTAAGCCAGCGCCAGCTATTGAGGTAATTGCAAAGCCGATGCCTGAGCTTCCTAAGGTTGCCTTCCAGGCACTCGAGGAAACTCCATTGCATAGCGTCGTTCAATCTGCTGGCATGGTTTGGGTAGCTACAGACTCAAGCAAGCATCAAGAAGCGCAATCGCAAATCAAAGCTGAGCCAGAAATTTTGCCAATGGGCAGAACTCCTAAAGCTCCGGTTAGCTTGCAAAATGGTCCAATGGTTTTAGTTGAAACCGGCGGCCAAGAAAAAACGGTTTAATCCAATTTCTCCAGACTGCTATTTATCCCACAAGGATATTTGGCAGTTTGGCAGAAACACCGTTTCACAGCCATAATTAGGCATGGTTGAAAAAGTAATCCCCATACGTTTAGATGAAGGTAAAGGCCTTGCGCCGTCCATTCCTGGACAGCTTGTTGCCGCTAATACTTCAACTAAAGATACTCGGGGACGTCCTCTACGTGATTTACGAATCTCCGTAACCGATCGATGCAATTTCCGCTGCACCTATTGCATGCCCAAGGAAATCTTCGACAAAGACTATCCCTATCTCTCTCATAATGAATTACTCAGCTTTGAAGAGATCACTCGCTTAACGAATATCTTTGCTTCTCTAGGCGTGGAAAAAATTCGTCTGACTGGTGGTGAGCCTTTGCTACGTAAAAATCTCGAAGTGCTGATTGAGATGCTAGCGAAGATTCGCACTACAGCAGATCAACCCCTTGATCTAACGCTCACTACCAATGGCAGTATTTTGCGTAAGAAGGCAGCTGCATTAAAAGCAGCAGGCTTGCATCGCTTAACCATTAGCCTTGATGGCTTGAATGATGATGTCTTCAAGAAAATGAATGATGTCGACTTCCCAGTCACCGATGTACTCGACGGAATTGCTGCAGCTCAAGAAGTGGGCTTCACTAATCTCAAAGTCAATATGGTTGTTAAGAAGGGTACAAACGATCAAGAGATTATTGGCATGGCCAAGCACTTCAAAGGTAGCGGTGTAACACTGCGCTTTATTGAATTCATGGATGTAGGTAGCTCTAACGGTTGGGATATGTCGCAAGTACTTCCCTCACAAGAAGTGGCCAATCGCATTAATGCCGTCTTCCCGATAGAGCCTATTGAGGCCAACTATCCCGGTGAAGTGGCTCAGCGCTGGCGCTATGTTGATGGCTCCGGCGAAATTGGTTTTATCTCTAGCGTCACGCAAACTTTTTGTCACGAGTGCACGCGTGCTCGCATCTCTACAGATGGTCAGCTCTATCTTTGCCTATTTGCAAACGAAGGTTTTGATTTCAAAACGCTATTGCGCTCCGATAGAAGTGATTTAGAAATTGCCAACGCCATCATGTCCACATGGTCTGGACGCAATGATCACTATTCAGAAATTCGGGGATCCAATACTGCTGGATCAAAATCCGCTCGAAAAGTAGAAATGTCTTACATCGGCGGCTAATGATTACTTCAGCACAAATTACGGGACTTATTCTGGCAGGTGGCCGCGCCCAAAGAATGGGCGGCATTGATAAGGGCTTAATCCCCTTTCATGGCAAACCCCTCATTGAATCTGCTATCAGTCGACTCAAGCCCCAGGTCAGCACCATTCTGATTAATGCTAACCGCAGCATTACGAAGTATTCGTATTATGGCTACCCAGTGCTCATGGATGAAACGCCAGATTTCTCTGGCCCCTTAGCTGGATTCTCGGTTGGTCTAAAGCATTGCAAAACATCCTACCTACTGACATCACCTTGTGACTCACCTCTATTGCCAACGGATCTTGCCAAAACGATGTCAGCCGAGCTGGAAGACAATAATTTAGAGCTCGTCTTTGCCTCCTCCAAAGAGGCTGATGGAAAGGTTTGGTCGCAACCCGTTTTCTGTTTAATGAAAACCAGCCTGCAAGATTCTTTGAATGCTTTTTTAAGCAAAGGGGATTTGAAGATTGATCGCTGGTTTAAAGAGTTACGTTCTGGCACTGTGGTTTTTGAAAACCCGCAATCATTTGCCAACGTTAATACCCCGGAAGAGTTGGCTGCCCTAGAAAAAGTATCGTCATGACAGATTTAATGAAGCACTCTCCCAATAGCCCCATTCTTTTGACCGCCTCTCTCCATGTGGACGAAGCACGCAAGGCAATCGCCGGTCTCGTTAATGAATTGATTCAGGAGTCTCGCAAGCTGAATAACGCGAGTGATATTGAGTTGGTCACATTGGATCAAGCGATCAACCGCATTTTGGCAGAAGACTTACTCTCCCCGATTGATGTCCCCGCTGCTGATAACTCTGCGATGGATGGCTTCGCTTTTAATGGTGATTGCTTGGGAAATAATGAAACCGTAATTACCTTGAAGATTGTTGGCACAGCCTATGCTGGCAAACCTTATGAGGGGGCTATTGGTCTGGGTGAATGTATCAAGATCATGACTGGCGCACTCATGCCTCATGACTGCGATACCGTCATACCTCAAGAATTTACAGAATCTGCAAATGAGTCAGCTGTAGGTTTTAAGCAAAATCAAGTGAAGCGCGGAGAGAATCGTCGCTTACGTGGCGAAGACTTGCAAAGCGGAAAAGCTGCTATTGCAGCCGGTCGTTTATTGCGACCATCCGATCTTGGTCTAGCTGCTTCGCTGGGTATTGCGAGCCTTAAAGTACATCGCAAACTCAAAGTTGCTATTCTTTCCTCTGGAGATGAGCTGCGCCCACTTGGGCAGGCCCTAGACCTCGGCAGCATTTATGACAGCAATCGTTACAGCCTGACTGGTCTACTCAATCGCCTTAATTTAGAAATCATTGATTGCGGCATTGTGCGCGATGATCCCACCTCACTTAAAGCTGCCTTTATGGATGCCGCCTCTAAAGCGGATGTTCTGATTTCTTCTGGCGGAGTCTCCGTTGGCGAAGCAGACTTTACCAAGCAAATCATGCAGGATTTGGGCGATGTAGGATTTTGGAAAATTGCTATGCGTCCAGGTCGTCCCATGGCCTTTGGAATGCTCAAGCCAGTTGAAGGGTCTAGCCGAAAAACCCTCTTCTTTGGTCTGCCCGGAAATCCCGTTGCAGTCATGGTGACCTTCTACCAATTTGTCCGCTCCGCTTTGTTGCAACTGAATGGTGCAAGCCAGACTGAGCCACCAATGACTCAAGCGATTGCCGAGGCGCCGATTCGGAAAAAGCCCGGTCGGACTGAGTTTCAGCGCGCTATTGTGGGGCGCGGCCCAGATGGAAAGCCTACAGTCAAACTAACTGGCAGCCAAGGCGCCGGAATTTTGCGATCCATGAGCGAGGCAAATTGTTTTGTAATCCTACCCCATGACCAAGGAAATGTTGCCGCTGGTGACTGGGTAGATGTGGCGCTTTTCGACGGACTGCTTTAAGATTGCACCTCATGAAACTCACCAAAAAAGAAATTGTCTACGTAGATCCAATGCATACCGCCAAAACCCTGGTTTTGGTTTATCTCTGCTTCTCCGTACCGATTGTGTTGTTGGCCTTGTTTGTGGCCTTCATTCGTGACGGTGCTATTCCTGGATTTACCGTTCTCTCCGCACTGATCCTCAATGCTTTACTGGGTTTTGCTTTGCTTTGGATTGCCTGCAAGGTATACAACTGGGTAGCAGGTAAATTTGGTGGGATTGAGCTTGCTCTTCGCGAGCTCCCAGAAGAAATCGAAGCCGACTAATCACTCTGTCGACTTCGTTTCATTTCTTAAGCCTGACTTTTACCCGCTAGTACTTCAGCATTAATTAAGCTTGGTGGCTTTTTTCCATCAAGGGCTGCTCGTAGATTTTCTACTGCGAGATCTACCATCGCTCTTCGTGTCTTTTCTGTAGCGCTCGCAATGTGCGGAGCCAACACAATATTGCTGCACTTGAGTAACTCTGGATGCACTTGAGGTTCACCCTCAAAAACATCTAAGCCAGCTGCAAAGATCTTGCCACTTTGCAATGCTTGTGCCAAAGCCACATCATCCACAATACCGCCGCGGGCAATATTAATCAGGGTTGCAGTCGGTTTCATCATCGCAATTTCTGCAGCAGCAATCGTATGGTGATTTTGCGCGGTGTAAGGCAGCACCAACACCACATGATCAGCAGTGCGGAGTAATTCTTCTTTTGAAACATAAGTGGCACCACAAGCTTTTTCATCAGCATCAGAAAGATGGCTGCGGTTGTGATAAATCACCTTCATCCCAAAACCTAAAGCGCGCTTAGCGATCCCTTGACCAATACGACCCATACCAATAATGCCAACAGTGCTGTGATGCAAATCCATGCCGAGTGGGTTATTCACAATCGACCATTGATCCCACTTACCTGCTCGCACCCAATGCTCCGATTCCACAATACGTCTAGCAGTTGCCATCAATAAAGCAAAGCCAAAATCTGCTGTGGTATCCGTAAGAACATCAGGGGTATTGGTAGCCATGACACCAGCAGCGGTAATCGCTGGGACATCAAAATTGTTATAGCCGACAGAGATATTGGCAACTACCTTCAGGTTTTTAGCCTGAGCGAGGGCAGCAGCATCGATTCGCTCACTACCTGCAACTAAAGCCCCCTCCACCCCTGAGAGTGCCTTTTGAAGCTCTTCTGGGGTCAATATCTTGTCGGACTGGTTAGAGTGAACCTCATAGGATTCCTCTAATTTGGCTAGGGCCTCAGGAAATATGGCCCTTGCGACCAAAATCTTTGGTTTGGAATGGCTTGTGGAGGTATTGATTGGAGTGTTCATAGCGTGACTTTACCTCAAGTAAATTGGGGCTTTTGCCTGAAAAATAGGCTGATTCGGCTAAAATTGAGTTTTTATAACTTGGCAGTCCATTAATCCGGACTCCTCACCTGTACACCATCATGACTTACGTTGTTACCGAAGCCTGTATCCGTTGCAAATACACTGATTGCGTTGATGTCTGCCCAGTCGATTGTTTTCGCGAAGGCCCTAACTTTTTAGTTATCGATCCAGATGAATGTATTGATTGCGCAGTCTGCGTGCCTGAGTGCCCAGTCAATGCGATTTACGCCGAAGATGATGTACCGGGAGACCAACAGGCATTCATTAAGTTGAATGCCGACCTATCTCCTTCATGGACATCCATCACCAAATCCAAAGCCGCTCTTCCAGAAGCAGAAGAGTGGAAAGACGTTAAAAACAAACTTGACCAACTGGTAAAGTAAATTGCACTCCCCCATTGAAACCGATGCAGTCATTATTGGCGCCGGTCCGGTGGGGCTCTTCCAAGTCTTCGAGCTTGGTCTCCTAGAAATTAAAGCGCATGTCATCGACTCCCTGCCCGAGGTAGGTGGTCAATGCATCGAACTCTATCCAGATAAACCGATTTACGACATTCCGGCGATTCCGGTTTGCACTGGTCGCGAGCTGGTTGCTAATCTGCTTAAACAAATTGAGCCATTCAAGCCACAGTTCCACCTAAATCAAGAGGTCTCCACCCTTGAGAAGCAGGCTGATGGCCGCTTTCTGATTCGCACATCCCAAGATCAACAATTTTTGAGTAAAGCTATTTTTATTGCTGCCGGCGTTGGCGCATTTCAACCGCGCACACTTAATCTGGATGGCATTGAGGCATTTGTAGATAGCCAAGTTTTTTATCGAGTCAGAAATCCTGAGCAATTTATAGGTAAGCGTGTGGTGATTTGTGGCGGCGGAGATTCTGCACTCGACTGGGCATTACATTTCGCTGATCAAGCGGCCAGTGTGACCCTTATTCACCGCAGAGATGAATTCAAAGCAGTGCCTCAATCTATCACTAAGATGCGCGCGCTTTGCGCAGCCGGCAAGATGCAACTCATCATCGGACAAATTACCGGCCTTGAATCCTCCAATGACAAACTCATTGGTATTGCCGTCACCAACATTGATGGTGAAGTTCAAAACATTGCCTTAGATGCGCTCTTATTGTTTTATGGCCTCTCCCCGAAATTAGGTCCAATTGCTGACTGGGGCTTGGATATTGATCGCAAGCAAATTGCTGTGGATACCGCCTGCTTTCAGACCAATACGCCCGGTATTTACGCCGTTGGCGATATCAATATCTACCCAGGCAAGAAAAAACTGATTCTGTCAGGCTTTCATGAGGCAGCCTTGGCGGCATTTGCGGCAGCAGCCTATATAGCCCCTGAAAAGCAGATTCAACTCCAGTACACCACCACCTCTCCAAAGCTGCATAAAGCGCTTGGGGTGAGCCCACCAACATTCGAGTAAGCTCTTAATATCACTGAATCATTTAGCTGAATATACCTATGCGTCAATATCACAATCTTATGAAGGAAGTCCTCGAAAAGGGCGTCCAAAAATCCGATAGAACCGGAACCGGAACGATCTCTATCTTTGGCCACCAGATGCGCTTTAATCTGGCTGAAGGCTTTCCGATGGTCACTACCAAGAAATTGCATCTCAAATCCATCATCTTGGAATTGCTCTGGTTTCTCAAAGGTAGCACCGATAACAACTGGCTCAAAGAGCGTGGTGTTTCTATTTGGAATGAATGGGCAGCACCAGATGGTGACCTAGGTCCGATTTACGGCTATCAATGGCGTTCATGGCCTGCGCCTAATGGTCAGCATATTGATCAGATCGCAGAAGTTGTAGAGACCCTTAAAAAGAATCCAGATTCTCGTCGCATAATTGTTTCCGCATGGAACGTTGCCGATATTCCTCGTATGGCGTTGGCGCCTTGCCACGCCTTCTTTCAGTTCTACGTTGCCGATGGCAAGCTCTCTTGCCAACTCTATCAACGCAGCGCGGATATCTTCTTGGGCGTACCTTTTAATATCGCTAGCTATGCTTTGCTAACCCATATGATGGCGCAGCAATGCAATTTAGAAGTGGGTGACTTTGTATGGACTGGTGGCGACTGTCATCTCTACAGCAACCACTTAGAGCAAGTTGATCTTCAGCTATCCAGAGACTTCTTCCCGCTGCCTAAGCTCAATATTCTACGTAAGCCAGATTCCATCTTTGATTATGAATTCGAAGATTTTGAAATCGCCGGCTACGAATCCCATCCCGCCATTAAAGCTCCTGTAGCTGTTTAAGAAATTAGATCCTCATGACTGCAACCAAGCACCCTGCCATATCGATGATTGTTGCCCGTTCACGTAATCACGTGATTGGCCGCGACAATCAAATGCCTTGGAAGATTTCTGCTGATTTGCAGTTCTTCAAAAAAGTAACAATGGGCCACCCCGTCATCATGGGTCGCAAGACTTGGGAGTCTATTGGTCGCCCGCTTCCTGGACGCCGCAATATCGTTGTGAGTCGCAACGCCAATCTCCAGTTGACTGGCGCGGAAGTAGTTAACTCACTCGATGCAGCACTCGCCACTTTGAATGAATTCCCCCGCGTATTTGTGATTGGTGGAGAGCAGCTCTTTACTCAAGCTTTTCCGATGGCAGATCGCCTTTACATCACCGAGATTGAAATCGATGTAGACGGTGGTGATACCTTCTTTGAGGTTCCCAATCCATCCGAATGGAAAGAAATTGAGCGTACTCCAGCATCTGAAGGTGAAATTACGTTTAATTTCATTACGCTTGAGCGTAAATAGAAAAATCGCACCCCATTAAAAGCTTTTTATTCAATCACCCACAACACCAAGGTTAAAAAATGCATCTTTTAAGCCGCATCACTCTCGCATCCATCTGTTTACTTTCCGCCGGCCAGATCGCTAGCGCCGCTGGGAATGCTGACACCATTTTTTATGGTGGCGATATTGTCACAATGAATAAGGCCCAGCCTACAGCAGAGGCTGTAGCTATTCAGGGTGGCAAGATCACTAAGGTCGGCTCTTTATCCCAAGTTAAAAGCTTACAAGGTAAAGACACCAAGCTTATCAATCTGAATGGTCAAACCTTAATGCCAGGTTTTGTTGAGCCACATGTACATATCTTTGGCACAGCATTTTCAGAAGAGCTTTGGCAAAACATGTCCAACTTCGAGATGCCGCATGACACCTTAGACAGTTTGGTTGCAAAACTGACAACGTATAGCAAGAATGTTAAAGATGGAGAGTGGATCACTGCGTTCGGTGTTGATCCCTCAAGGACCGATCCATTCATGGCTGAGTTGACGGCCGATATCTTGGATAAGGTATCTACGACTAAGCCAATCTTTGTCATGAATCAAAGTATGCACATTGCCTATGTAAACCATAAGGCTATGGAGATGGCAGGAATTACTGACTCCACTCCAGATCCCAAAGGTGGCAAATTGCTTAAAGATAGCAAGGGGCGTTTAACTGGCGTAGTTTATGAGGTACCAGCCTTCTATTTGTTCTTATCAAAGATGCCTGTACCTAACCAGGATTTAATTGAACAAGCGCTTGCAAAGGTTGGCCAGAAAATGGTGCGCAAGGGTGTTACCACTTCAGCAGAAATTTCTCTCGGCGGTTACCTTGGTGTTGATAAAGAAAATGCTTTATTAAACGACATGACTCACAGCGGGAAGCTTCCAGTTCGCGTCAGGGGATATATGTACTCAAATGCATATCCACTGACTAACAATAGCTATAAGCCAGGTCAGGGTGATGATGTCTATAAGCTTATTGGCGTCAAGATTGTGTCTGATGGATCCGACCAAGGTCTCACTGGCGCAATGATTCAACCCTACGCATATCCTGCGGGAACTACAAATACAGGCAGCCTCAACTTTACTGAGCAAGAACTCTATGATCTTGCTAAACCAAGATTTGATCAGGGCTGGCAAATCTCTGTGCATTCCAATGGCGATAGAGCAATTGAGCAGACTCTCAATGTATTTCAGAAACTAGTTACCAAGCCAAGTGATGCCAAGACTAGATTAAGAATTGAGCACTTCACTGTACCTACTGAGGCACAGATCACAAAAGCAGCAAAATTAGGTGTTGTTCCTGGCTTCACTATTGGACATACAGATTATTGGGGCGAAGCTTTTCATGACCACCTGCTTGGGCCTGAGAGAGCTAATCGTATTGACGCAAGCGCTAGCTTGATAAAGAATGGCATGCATTTTGCGTACCATAGCGACTCTCCTGTTTCTCCTATCCACCCATTGAAGTACGCTTCTGAGGGCGCCTCAAGACTTTGGCAAGTAGCGCCGCAAAAGGTATTAAATGCTAATGAAAAGGTATCCATTAATGATGCGTTAAAAGCGGTCACTATTGATGCCGCTTATCAACTGAAGATGGATGACAAGGTTGGATCAGTTCAGGCGGGTAAATATGCTGACTTCGCTATCGTGAATCAGAACCCCATGAAAACGGATGCCTACAAGATTAGAGATATTGAAGTGAATGAAACCTGGGTTAATGGACAGCAGGTATTTAAGAAGCAGTAAGGATTTTTATTTCTGCCCTTATAAGAAAAGCCACCCTAGGGTGGCTTTTCTTTATCTGCAATTGATGCGGCGCTTTTGGCAACCTAGCCTTAAAGCTTCTTAGCAAAACTATATTGTGCAAATGCTTGCTCTGCCACGTTAAACCACTGCGCTTCCATGTTTCTAAAAGCTCGATAGTCTTCGAAGATTTTCTTAAACTGAGGATTCTTGGCAGACTCTTCAGCATAGGTTTCTTGGCTAGCCTTAAAGCAGGCATCCATTACTGAGGTATTGAACTTACGTAATACTGCGCCACCCTGAACAAGGCGTTGTAATGCCGGTGGATTCAAAGCATCGTACTTGGCGCACATATCCGTGTGGGCTTCAAAACACGCTGCCTGCCATGCTGCTTGGTATGCAGGTGGTAATGAATCCCACTGCTTCTTATTTACCAAGAATGAGAGGCCGGCCGCTCCTTCCCAGAATGCTGGGTAGTAATAGTTCTTGGCGACCTTAGCTAGACCCAATTTCTCATCATCGTAAGGACCCACAAATTCAGCGGCATCAATCGTGCCTTTTTCTAGGGCAGAATAAATTTCACCAGCAGGCAACTGTTGTGGCACTACACCTAACTTGGCAAGCACCTGTCCAGCAAAGCCAGCGATACGGAATTTAAGTCCCTTGAGGTCCTCTGGAGACTTGATCTCTTTGCGGAACCAGCCACCCATCTGAGTACCAGTTTGTCCGCCCAAGAAGTTCACAATGTTGTAACTGGCATAGAGCTCACGCATCAACTTCATGCCATTGCCATGCAACATCCAAGCAGATTGCTGGCGTGCTGTCATGCCAAATGGCGCGGCCGTATCAAAAATAAATGCGCTGTTCTTACCCAAGTAGTAATAGCTGGCGGTATGACCACATTCCACCGTACCGTTTTGAACCGCATCCAATACTTGCAAGGCCGGCACTACTTCTCCGGCAGCAAACACTTTGACATTGAACTTGCCATCAGTAGCTTTACGCAGAGCATTGGCAAATACCTCTGGGGTGCCATACAAAGTATCCAATGATTTAGGAAAGCTCGAGACCAAACGCCAATTGAGTGTTGGTAAGCTCTGTGCAATGGATGGAGCCGCTAATGCTGCCGCACCTGCACCGATAGTGGCTTTCTTTAAAAAGGAACGTCTTTGCATTTTCTTCTCCTCCAAAATTATTTACCACCAACCGTCATAGATCCAATCAGAATAGAACCCGTTTCTTTGGTTCCGCGGATTAATGAATCACTACCAATCATCTGAATATCCATCAACATATCGCGTAAGTTGCTCGCAATCGTAATTCCTTCCACTGGATACTGAATCTCACCGTTCTCTACCCAGTAACCAAAAGCGCCACGAGAGTAATCACCAGTGACATAGTTCACGCCCTGCCCCATGAGCTCAGTAACCAACAAACCTGTACCCATCTCTTTAAGGAGCGCGGGCAATCCACCCTTAGGCGTCTTGCGACTTTGTAATGTCAGGTGATGAGAGCCACCAGCGTTACCAGTAGTTTTCATGCCAAGTTTTCTGGCAGAGTAAGTGGATAAGAAATAGCCTTGCAGTACGCCCTTATCGACTACCGTCCTTGCGCTTGTCTTCACGCCCTCTTCATCAAACGGCGCACTACCTGTCATCGACTTCAGATGAGGGTTTTCAAAAAGACTAACGTGCTTTGGTAAGACTTGTTTACCCAAGCTATCCAACAAAAAACTGGAGCGACGATACAAAGCGCCCCCGGATACCGCCTGCACCAATCCACCCAATAGGCCTGCAGCTAAAGGCGCCTCAAAAATCACCGGGCAGCGTCGAGTAGTTAGTGACCTTGCCTTAAGACGTGAGAGCGCACGCTCTGCTGCGTACTTACCAATCGCGGCCGGATCAGCTAACTCTTCAGGGATGCGTGAACTGGAATACCAGTCATCTCGTTGCATAAGTGACTTCTTGCCACCTTCATTTGCAATCGGTGCGCAAGAAATATAGTGGCGTGAGAATGGATAGCCACCCATAAACCCATGACTAGTTCCCATCATGAAATGCGCATGATGTGCGGATACCGAAGCACCATCGCTGTTTTTAATTTGTTTACTGACCGCAAAGGCAGCACCTTCAGCAGTACGTGCAATATCAATTGCTGTTGCCGAATCCAAATCCCATGGATGAAATAAATCCAGATCAAGCGGATGTTTTTCTAGGAGTGATTTTTCAGCAGGGCCGGCACAAAGATCTTCAGCCGTATGCTGGGCAATATGGTACGCAGCCTCAACTGTCGCCTTTAAAGAATCTTTAGAAAAATCACTCGTGCTGGCATTGCCGCGACGATGGCCTAAAAAGACAGTAACGCCAACTTGTTTATCCAAGCTTTGCTCAATGGTTTCAACCTCGCCCTTGCGGACGGTGACGGAAAGACCTTGCCCCTCAGAAACCTCAGCTACAGCATCTGAGGCACCCCGCCTTTTGGCTTCTGTGAGCATGAAATCAATGATTTCTTGAAACTGATTTGATGAGTATGTAAACATGCCCTAATAATAGCTAGAATAGAAACATGAAGCATACCGAAGCCTGGAAAAGATCCTCCCCAAACGAAATCAAAATTGGTCTAATCTCGATCTCTGATAGAGCGAGTAAGGGCGTCTATACCGACGAGGGCATCCCTGCCCTGCAAATGTGGCTTCAGACCGCTATTAGTACCCCCTGCGTCTTTCATGAGCGCCTTATTGCAGATGAGCGGGAGATCATTACCGAAACCATCGTGGAACTGACCGACGATCTTGGCTGTGATTTAGTCCTCACCACAGGCGGCACAGGCCCCTCCCGTAGAGATGTAACCCCTGAGGCCACAATGGATGCCGGAACCCGGGAAATGCCCGGATTTGGCGAGCAAATGCGCCAAATTAGCCTGCGCTTTGTACCTACCGCCATTTTGTCCCGTCAAACAGCCGTTTTACGAGAAATCGATGGTCATACCGCCCTAGTCATCAACTTGCCTGGCCAACCTAAATCAATCAAAGAAACACTTGAGGGATTAAAGGATGCCGAAGGCAAATCCATTGTTCCCGGCATCTTTGCTGCGGTCCCCTATTGCATTGACTTGATTGGTGGCCCCTATATCGAGACAGATGAATCTATCGTCAAGGCTTTTAGACCTAAGAGTGCAATTAAGAAATAAGGCGAACGGTCACTTTGAAAAGTAAAAAGGGTCTATTTCTAGACCCTTTTTTATTACTCATTACTCACCTTTAAATGCCAACTTACTCCGGCAAAGGAACGATAAACTTTTCTCGGTAGTACTTGAGCTCCTCAATAGATTCCTCAATGTCTGCCAAGGCGGTATGAGCCTGCTTCTTTGTAAAACCCTTTACCAGCTCAGGATGCCAGCGTTTGCAGAGCTCCTTGAGGGTGGAAACATCGATATTTCGATAATGAAAAAATGCCTCCAGCTGAGGCATGTATTTAGCCATGAAGCGGCGATCTTGGCCAATCGTATTGCCACACATTGGAGCGATACCGGGTTTGATGTATTTCTTAAGAAAGGCAATGCATTCAGCTTCGGCCGTGGCTTCATCTGTGGTTGATGCCTTGACCTTATCAATGAGACCAGAGCGTCCATGCGTGCCCTTATTCCAGGCATCCATCGCATCTAATAAGGCGTCGTCTTGGTGGACTACCCAAACAGGGGCAGTAGCAATGGTATTGAGGTATGCATCGGTCACGATCACGGCAATTTCCAAAATGCGCTCTTTTTCAGGGTCTAGGCCTGACATCTCCATATCCACCCAAATCAGGTGTTCATTGGCTGGCGCTACCTTTGGTGCGGGGGTACTTGTTTTTTCACTCATATCTATAATCATCTCATGACATTCACAATTGTTTTTCTAATCGCCTTCATCGCCAGCTTTGGTCTACGCCACTGGTTATCCCAACGCCAAATTCGTCACGTTGCACTTAATCGTGATGTGGTACCAGCTGAGTTCGCCTCTCAGATCTCTTTAGCCGAGCACCAAAAGGCTGCTGACTATACGATCGCTAAACTGCGCCTGGGTATTTTAGAGAATGGCTTCAGCGCAATTGTTTTGATGGGCTTCACGCTCTTGGGTGGCTTGCAAATTTTGAATTTCTCTCTTCTGCAGCTATTGGGAGAAGGTATTGCGCAGCAAATGGCGCTATTGATATCCATTGTCTTGATCTCCGGAATTATTGACCTACCCTTTTCCTGGTGCAAACAGTTTTATTTAGAAGAGCGCTTTGGTTTTAACCGCATGAATGCCAAACTCTTTTTTAGCGACATGTTCAAGGGCTTAGGTGTTGGTGGCGCAATTGGCACTCCACTCCTCTGGGTCATTCTCAGTTTAATGGCTCAAGCAGGTGACTTCTGGTGGCTATGGGCGTGGGGCGTTCTTACCGCCTTTAGCTTGTTAATGCAGTGGATATTTCCAACCTTTATTGCACCTATCTTTAATAAGTTTGAAGCACTAGAAGAAGGTGCACTAAAGACCCAAATTGAAGCTCTGTTGACGCGTTGTGATTTTGCAAGCCAAGGTCTATTTGTCATGGATGGCAGCAAACGTAGCGCCCATGGCAATGCATTTTTTGCTGGCATGGGTAAAGCCAAGCGTATCGTCTTTTTTGATACCTTGATTGAGAAACTCAATCCCGGTGAAGTGGAAGCCGTACTAGCTCATGAACTAGGCCACTACAAGTGCAACCATATCCGTAAACGTCTACTAGTTTCTTTTGCCTTGAGCTTTGCGACATTTGCACTCCTAGGTTGGATTAGTACTCAGCCTTGGTTCTACAGCGATCTTGGTGTAATGCCCAACCCTAATGGCTATAACGGTGGCCTGGCCTTAGCCCTCTTCATGTTGGTTTCGCCCGTCTTTAGCTTCTTCCTGACTCCGCTATCGAGCTTGGCATCACGTAAACATGAATACGAGGCGGATGGTTTTGCTGCAGATAAATCCTCTGCAAGCGATTTGATCTCCGCCTTAGTCAAACTCTATCAAGACAACGCATCGACCTTAACACCGGATCCGATCTATACCGCTTTTTATAGCTCACATCCTCCTGCTCCATTACGCATTGCCAATCTCAAGCGTTTTAACTGAGTAACCCGGAACATATTTAGTTAATGGAACAATTTCATGCGCTACTTACCGCCTCCTACGGAAGGCATTATTTAGCGCAACGCTTAGTCAAAGATGAGCGTGGAAATGAATCTCCTGTCGGTGAATTAATTCAGGTAAGCACTCCAGCGAAGCAGCATATTGGTGCGGTAGGCGATCGTATGCTGTTGGAGATGACTTCAGCAGATCAGGCACGCATTGTTCGCATTGAGCCACGAGAAAATTTACTCTATCGATCCGATGCTTTTAAAAGCAAATTGATCGCCTCGAATGTAGATCAAATATTAGTCGTCCTGGCTACGCAACCCGCTTTCTCCCCCGATCTTTTGGGAAGAGCTGTTGTTGCTGCAGAGACGAATAATATTGGTTTGCATATCCTATTAAATAAGTGCGATCTTAAAGATAACTTAGAGCACGCTCGCAAGATCATTGCACCCTACGCGCGCATGGGCTATCCCGTAACAGAGGTATCCGCCAAGTTTGACGAAGCCTCCATCGAAGCATTGCGCCCCGCTATCTGCGGCAAAGTCTCGGTGTTTGTAGGCCAATCCGGCATGGGCAAATCGAGCCTACTCAATGCCTGGGTTCCAAATGCAGCAGCAATTACTCAAGAGTACTCAGTTCGCCTCGATACCGGCAAACACACCACCACCGCTTGCCGCTACTTTGAGCTGCCTGAAGCTTGGGGGCGGGATGTTAATGGCAAATTGGGTGCTTTAATCGATTCTCCAGGCTTTCAGGAGTTTGGCTTGGCACACATGTCAGTGAGCGAACTCGAGCATGCCTTTAGGGAGTTTCATGACTTACTGGGCAAGTGCCGCTTTCATAACTGCGCCCACCAAACTGAGCCGGATTGTGCGATACGTGAAGCTGTAGATAGAAATGAAATAGCGCCAGAAAGACTGGCGCTATTTAGACAATTGCGGTCCGACTCAAAAACAGCCGATACGCAGATTCAGGGAATTAGCCAAGCCAAAGAGCGATGGTCAGCATTAGCAATAAAGCCATCCAAGCGATAACTAAACGCCAAACTAAACCAATTGCAGAGCGCATCGTGCGCTCATTCGGCTCAAGGCCCACTTCGTAAACAACGGGCTCACCAGCTTCAGCCATACGCAAAGCTTCATCGCTATCAGGCTCGCTCATAGGCTCACCCAAACGAACACCTAAGGCGCCACTACCGGATGCCAAGATCACTGCTGATAAAGAGTCAGACCATTTACCAGTTAAGTGACGCCATGCATAGACTGCACCTTCAAAGTTACCCACGATCGCAAAGCCCATCGCGGTAATACGTGCAGGAACCCAATCCAATACGTAGAAGAAATGACGCGCTGCTTCACTTAAATTGAAGTCACCTTTTTCCGACCAGCGCTGAGCGGCTGTATCAGCCAAGCGATACAAGACCACGCCTGCTGGACCCATTGGCATTAAGAACCAAAACAGCACACCAAATACATGGTGATGTGAACCAATAATGGCGCGCTCTAGCGCAAGAGAAATCACTTCAGTCTCTGTGAGATTGGAAGCATCTAATTCAGGGCCATACCACTCGCCCAGGGCCGCACGCGCTGCTGGCAAATCATGATTTGCAATCGCTTCATGAACCAGTGTGAAGGAATGACTAAATTGGCGAAAGCCAAAAAATAGATAAGCAATTAATACGTTCCACAGGAATCCCAAAATTGGGAAAGTCACCATGAAGACCACATAAAGCACGAAGACAAGAAACGTTGGCAGAATAAATGCGACCAAGCATGCCATACGAGCGCCCACAGGGCTCGCGCCTTCTTCGGTCTTGCCACCGAATTCACCGGCGACCCAATCTAACCAGCGAGCACTCATGCGCGCGATCCAATGAGTCGAAGTTACTGGGCGATATTGCTCAGCAATGAGGGCAAAGAGAATAGAAAAGAAAGTCATACTTTTAATAAATGATAAAGGTTACGCAACATGCCCGCAGTAGCACCCCAGATAAAACGATTTTCATAGGGCATTGAATAAAACCGACGACTACCCTGATCACTCTCCCAGACTCGCACTTGATGATTTGCAGGGTCCATTAAAAAATGTAAAGGCACTTCAAAAACATCTGCGACTTCAAAAGCATCTAAGACATATTCTGCCTGAGGTTTTACCAATCCCACAACTGGCGTCACACTATAGCCCGAAACCGTTAAATACTGGGGCAAATGGCCAATGACCTCCACTCCGTGTCGATCCAAGCCAATTTCTTCTTCACTTTCTCGCAAAGCGGTGTCATTAGGGCTGGAATCACCCGGATCCATCCGTCCGCCCGGAAAGCTAATTTGACCAGCATGGTCATGCAAATGATCGGTTCTTTGAGTCAGCAACACCGACAGTCCGTCAGCTTTCAGTAGCAAAGGAATCAGCACCGCCGCCTGGGTTATTTTTCCAGCAGCTTGGCGATTTTGAATAATGCCTGCCGCAATGACCTGTCGATTCTCATCAGTAATCTCCGGCTGCCAAGCGGGGGGATTGAAAAAACGACTCTTTAGATTCGCTGGATGCAAATGATGTGCAGCTACGATGGGCTGATCAGTACACACCTCATGAATCGGAATTGCCTGAGCATCAAAACTCAATGGAGTGGCTGCACTCAATTTTTGCTCTTGGGGTTTCTGATTCTGAGTCATTAGCTTATTTTAGGGCAATAAAAAAGGCGACCTAGGTCGCCTTCTTTTTTGGATTAAAGCAAACCTTATTCCGCTACTGTCTCAGCAACTGCTTTAACTTTGCGTGCAGGAAGTTTTTCTTTAATACGTGCAGACTTACCTGAACGATCGCGCAAGTAGTACAACTTGGCACGACGTACATCACCGCGACGCTTCACTTCAATGCTAGCGATCAATGGTGAGTAAGTTTGGAATGTACGCTCTACACCTTCGCCAGATGAAATCTTGCGAACGATAAAGCTTGAATTCAGTCCGCGATTGCGCTTAGCAATCACAACGCCTTCAAAGGCCTGGGTACGCTTACGTGTACCTTCAACTACGTTTACGCCAACAACTACTGTATCGCCAGGAGCGAAAGTAGGGAGCACTTTGTTAGCACTTAAGCGAGCAATTTCTTCTTGCTCAATTTTTTCGATCAAATTCATTATTAATCCTTAAACATCTTGTCAGCGTTTAATCCCGAGACTTTCATCAACGGACCAGACAGAGGATGCAGTTAAAACCATTTCACTAAATCAAAACACAAACACTTCATTCAAAACCATAATTACTTACAGCGTTCGAAGAAATTGCTCATCTTCTTTACTTAGCAACCCATTAGCTCTTGCTGATTTAATTAAATCAGGTCTAAGCCTTAGCGTCAGCTCTAAAGACTTCTGCCGACGCCAATCCGCTATTTTAGCGTGATGTCCGCCCAAAAGCACGTCTGGGACAGATAAATTTTCATATATTTCAGGGCGAGTGTAGTGTGGGTAGTCCAAAAGGCCATTAATAAAGCTATCCTGGATGACAGACTCTCCATCCCCTAAGGCCCCTGGAATGAGACGAATGACCGCGTCCATCATGGTCATGGCTGGCAATTCACCACCAGAAACCACAAAATCACCCATAGAAAGCTGTAAATCGACGTTTCGATCGATAAAACGCTGGTCAACAGCCTCATATCGACCACAAATAAAGATTAAATTGCCGTAATTAAGGATATCTGTCGCTATCTTCTGAGAAAAGACCTCTCCCTGAGGTGCCAAGAGGCAAATTGGACCAGACTGGACTTGCTGAGTTTGATGTGCCGCTCTAACAGCAGATATCGTGTCTTCCAATGGTTTTGCCATCATGACCATGCCAGGACCACCGCCATAGGGGCGATCATCCACAGTCTTGCGTGGATCAGAACAATAATCGCGGGGATTCCAGAGATTGACGCTGGCAAGGCCCTGTTCACAAGCGCGCCCAGTAATGCCCCACTGAGTTAAAGCTGGGAACATTTCAGAAAATAAGGTAACTACATCAAAGCGCATATTGGAAATAGAAGATCAATTACTTTTTTGCATTTAGTGCCAACTACCAGTCAGCCTGCCAATCTAGAGTAATTAGCCTATTGGGTAAATCAACGTTTTGCACCACTTCTTTTACGAAAGGCACTAGCTGTTTTACTGTTTTGGTTTCTGGATCGCCAAGAGCAATGATTCCGTGAGCACCGTTATCGTTAACATCAATCACCTCACCCAGGCTCTCGCCTTGAATATTAATTGCTTTGCAACCGATCAGATCGACCCAGTAATAGCTATCGCTCTCTGCTTTTGGAAATACTTCGCGCGCAACTAAGATGCGAGCACCTTTTAAAGCCTCAGCCTGATCGCGATCAGTGATGCCATCTAAGGCAATCACTACGGTACCGCTATGCATCTTGGCCTGCTTCACCTTATAAAGCTTTAATGAGGCCTGCTCATGAGACGCAGCAACACCCTCACTCCGACGAGGAATGAGAGATAACCAAAGTTCTTTGCTAGATAAGAGCGCTACGGGATCGGAAGAATGAGGGCGAACCTTAATCTGACCCTGTAAGCCTTGAGCGTCCTGAACTGCACCGAGCTCAATCAAATCATCTAGGGAAGGTGTATTCATATTGAAGCCACCTCAACTCCCCAAATAACACTACAAGTAAATTCTGCTACCAAAGACTTCATCGCTAAGAAAAAGTCTTTGGATTTGAAGTCTTTAAACCGCAGGATTGTTTTTGATTAAACGAACTACTGTTGGAGAGATCTGCGCACCAACACCAGTCCAATAGGTCAAACGATCTTGAGCAATACGCATTGCTTGCTCTGTCGCTGCTGCCTGTGGATTGAAGTAACCAATACGCTCGATAAAGTTCGAGTCGCGACGATTGCGCTTGTCTGTAGCCACGATGCTATAAAAAGGGCGCTTCTTTGAACCGCCGCGTGCCAGTCGAATGACGACCATACTTATTCCTTAAAATCTAAAATGAAAACAGGTTGATTACAACCCAATGAAATTACTACAAAATCTTGGGCTCCAACTAACTGAGCAAATTAACAAAACAAATGCACGGTATAGCGGAAAACCTCATATTCTAGACGAAAACCCCTACTTGATCCACCTATTTAAGCGGGCACCCTTTTGGCATCAACAGTAGAATAGAACTCAGTAGATCATAAAATAATTATTAAAAACAATAACTTACAGAAATATCGCCATGAAAACTGCTATTTTTAGACCCTCCAGAGGCCCTATAAAGCGCTTTTTTCTGATTCTTTCTTTCCTTGGCTTGGGTTTTTTGACCGCCTGCGCCAATGTCATTCCGCCATGCAACGCCAAAACAAGCCCTCCTAGTAGCGAGTTCCGCAATACCAAATGGGAGCTAGTCCGCTGGAATCTCGCACCCAATGCCAAAGGCGAAGTTCGCTCCCGACAAATCCCTCAGGGTGACAATAGCAACCCAATCCAAATCATCTTTGATGCCAATGGTGAGCGCGTGAGTGGATCCACGGGCTGCAATCGCTTTACTGCACGCATTACTGAAGATGCCAGAGGCTTTACGTTGGATCAAATCGCCGCCACAAAAATGGCCTGCTCACCACAACGCATGGAGCTAGAAAATGACTTTCTCTATGAGTTAAATGATTACCGCTCAATTGTGCGCAACGGTGATCAACTCCTGATGATTGGCGCAGATCGTGAAGTTTTAAGCTTCATACAAAAAAATAATTCAGCAAAATAATTCAATCTTTATATAAATACATCACCGAAAGTCTTCATGAAAAAATACAAACTCCTATTTTGCTCACTTGGATTATTTTTTCCTGGGACCGGCTTGAACTGTTTTTATCTACAAGGAATTAAATCCTTTTGGGGATGGGCTCAACTATTTTCATTTGTTGGCGGAATCGCTGGTTGGCTGATTCTCAAAGAGGCGCACTTCCACTCTGCACCGGGCTGGGTTCTTGTTACTTTCGGCTTCATCACTCTTGAGGCAAGCTGGTTAACTACTATTGCCTATGGCTTACGCGCTGATGAAAAATGGGATGCGCAATTTAATCCAGACTTAGAACCCAGTAGAGCAACTAAATCAGGCTGGCCAGTTGTGTTGACAGTGATTTTTTCTTTGGTGTTTGGTGCGGGTGTCATGATGACCTTCTTGGCAATTGCATTTGAACAATTCTTCATCTCCCAACTTCAAGAAGCAAGAAAGCTATCCCAGTAATGCGGATAGCTTTTTTGATGTGTAGCTTTTGATAGGCTGCGATAGTTATTTAAATCTTAAAACTGCTCCGCTGTCAGTGCGTTAGTAGATTGCCCACTCTCCAGGATCGATGTTGCGAGAGCTTGAGATTGTGGCAATAGATTTTCTGCAAAGAAGCGTGCAGTTGCAATCTTAGCATCATAGAAATTAGGATCACCCGCACGTAACTCTTGCGCAGCCAGTAAAGCGCGTGCCATTTGCCAGGCACCCATTACCAAACCACATAAACGCAAGTAAGCAAAACTACCTGCATATACTGCTTTGATATCCGTCTTAGCATTCGCCACGATATATGCAAAAGCGGATTCAAAAGCTAAGCGGGCTGGCGTTAATTGATTTAACACTGCTTTTGCATCCGCGGTGCCACTGCTTGCAAGATTTTTTTCGGTTTGCTGGATTTTTTCTGAGAATAGCTTTGCAGTTGCGCCACCATCACGCACTGTTTTTCTACCGATCAAATCATTTGCCTGAATCGCTGTGGTGCCTTCATAGATTGTCAGAATACGAGCATCACGGTAGTGTTGTGCTGCACCCGTCTCTTCAATAAAACCCATGCCACCATGAACCTGCACACCTAAACTTGCAACCTCAATCGACATCTCAGTCGAGAAGCCCTTCACAATCGGGACCAGGAATTCATATACCGCTTGATTCTGCTTACGAGCCACTTCATCCGGCGATGCATGTTGTGCATCATAAGCAGCTGCAGCGTAATACGCCAATGCTCTAGATGCCTCAATGTAGCCACGCATGGTCATCAACATCCGCTTCACATCAGGCTGATGAATAATGGCTACAGGACCTGGAGAGCCAGCTAGGTCACGACTCTGAACTCGGTCCTTGGCATACTGAACTGCCTTTTGATATGCACGCTCTGCAACTGCAATACCTTGCATACCAACTGCAAAACGAGCGGCGTTCATCATGACGAACATGTATTCCAAGCCGCGATTTTCTTCGCCTACCAAGTAACCGGTGGCGCCACCATGATCACCAAACTGTAAGACTGCAGTTGGGCTGGCCTTAATGCCAAGCTTGTGCTCAATCGAGACACAATGAACGTCGTTACGTTCGCCAAGAGAACCATCTGCATTCACCAAGAACTTCGGCACTACAAATAAAGAGATGCCTTTCACACCCTCTGGCGCATCTGGCGTTCTAGCCAGTACGAGATGGACAATATTTTTTGCCATATCGTGCTCACCGTAGGTGATGTAGATTTTGGTACCAAAAATTTTGTATGTGCCGTCAGCATCAGGCACAGCGCGAGAACGCACCATTGATAAATCAGAGCCTGCTTGAGGCTCAGTGAGGCACATGGATCCAGTCCACTCTCCAGAGATCATCTTAGGCACATAGCGCTCTTGCAACTCGGGGCTTGCTGCAGTTAATAAAGCCTCAATCGCACCATCGGTCAGCATCGGACACAAGGCGAACGACAAGCTAGCTGAATGCACCATCTCAAAGCAAGCAGTAGCAATGAGTTTAGGCAAGCCTTGACCGCCAAACTCTGCAGGGTGAACAACACCCTGCCAACCTGCTGCAGCAAATTGTTCGAAAGCCTCTTTAAAGCCTGGCGCAGTTGTTACAACTCCATCCTTTAGTGAACTAGGACTTTGATCACTAGGCCAATTGAGAGGTGCTACAACGTCTTGATTGAATTTAGCAGACTCCTCCAAAATCGCTGGGGCCAAATCCACATCGGCGCCAGCCTCAGCATAGGAGGGATAGGAAACCACCTCAGATAGCCCCGCTAGTTCGTTCATCACAAATAGCATGTCTTTTACTGGGGCTACATACGGCATAAGTATTCCTATAAATCAGAGGTGAAGATAGTTAAAAAGATATCTTGAATCGCCTTAACCGAGTAAGTTAGTCAACTCAGGTACGGCAGTATTTAAATCCGCAACTAAACCGTAATCAGCAACACTAAAGATTGGTGCTTCAGGATCTTTGTTAATCGCTACGATCACCTTAGAGTCTTTCATGCCCGCCAAATGCTGAATCGCACCAGAGATGCCTACTGCGATATATAACTGTGGAGCAACAATCTTGCCAGTCTGGCCCACCTGATAGTCGTTTGGAACATAACCAGCGTCTACTGCGGCGCGTGAGGCGCCAAGTGCAGCACCGAGCTTGTCAGCCAAAGGCACAACAATCTCTTGATACTTCTCACCAGAACCTAAACCACGACCACCGGATACGATGATTTTGGCGGCAGTGAGTTCAGGACGATCTGACTTAGTGAGTTCACGACCTACGAACGATGATTTACCAGGAGCCTCAATAGCTGCTTGCTTTTCAACTGCAGCTGATCCACCGCTTGCAGCAACCGGATCAAACCCAGTAGTACGAACCGTAATGACCTTAACTGGATCAGTAGATTGGACGGTAGCAATCGCATTACCAGCATAAATCGGTCGCTCAAAGGTATCAGATGAAACAACTTTGGTGATATCCGATAACTGCGCTACATCCAACTTAGCAGCAACGCGTGGCAATACATTCTTGCCATTGGCAGTTGCAGGTGCCAGGATGTGGCTGTAAGCACTAGCGATAGAAAGAATCTGCGCAGCTAAAGGTTCAGCGAGTTGATCGGCTAAAGATGGGGCGTCCACTTGAATCACTTTACGCACTCCAGCGATTTGAGCCGCGGCGGAAGCAGCAGCATCAGCGCCGCTACCAGCCACCAATAGGTCCACCTCAGGGGAGCACTGCAAAGCGGCTGCTACCGCATTGAGCGTAGCTGCTTTTAAGGATTGATTGTCGTGTTCAGCAATAACGAGTGCGGCCATTTAAATCACCTTCGCTTCATTTTTAAGTTTATCTACCAAAGCCGCTACATCAGCCACCATCACACCAGCAGAGCGCTTTGGCGGCTCTTCTACTTTGAGGGTTTTGAGGCGTGGGGCAACGTCAACACCAAGCTCTTCAGGCTTCACGATTTCCAAAGCCTTCTTCTTGGCTTTCATAATGTTTGGCAAAGTCACATAACGTGGTTCATTCAAACGCAAATCAGTTGTAATAACTGCAGGCAAAGTAATTGCAATGGTTTCTAAGCCACCATCTACCTCGCGAGTTACGCTTGCCTTGCCGTCTGCAACTACCACTTTGGAAGCAAAGGTTGCCTGTGGGATATCTAGCAAGCTCGCTAACATCTGGCCGGTCTGGTTGCTATCGTCATCAATTGCCTGCTTACCCAAGATCACGATCTGTGCTTGTTCTTTTTCAGAAAGCGCCTTGAGAATTTTTGCAACTGCTAAAGGCTGTAATTCAGCATCGGTTTCAACCAAGATGGCGCGATCCGCACCGATCGCTAATGCAGTACGCAGCGTTTCTTGACATTGAGTTGGTCCAGCAGAAACCACCACTACTTCAGTAGCAACGCCAGCCTCTTTTAGTCGAACAGCCTCTTCAACTGCAATTTCATCAAATGGGTTCATGCTCATTTTGACGTTTGCCAGATCGACACCGGAGTTATCTGATTTCACCCGAATTTTGACGTTGTAATCAACGACACGCTTTACTGCTACTAAAATTTTCATGCTGAATTCTCTATTTTTGAGTAACTTTTCTATTTTATCCGCCTAGCCCCAACTAGGGCTAGACATCGATTGCTGAAGCCGAGCCAGCCTGCTTGCGAAGTTCAAACTTCTGGATCTTTCCAGTAGAGGTCTTTGGAAGCTCACAGAACACAATGGCTCTAGGAACCTTAAATCCAGCCAGATGCTGCTTGCAATGAGCAATGATGTCGGCAGGAGTCACTTCTATGCCTGGCTTAATCTCCAAAAAGGCGCAAGGCGTTTCGCCCCACTTAGGATCAGGCTTCGCAACTACTGCGGCAGCCATTACTGCAGGGTGACGATAGAGAACATCTTCAACCTCCACGGAAGAAATATTTTCGCCGCCGGAAATGATGATGTCCTTGCTACGATCTTTCATCTTTACATAGCCATCGGGATTCATCACCGCCAAGTCACCTGAATGAAACCAACCGCCCTCGAAGGCCTCTTTGGTTGCCTTCTCATTCTTGAGGTAACCCTTCATGGCGATATTGCCCTTAAACATAATCTCACCCATCGTCTCGCCATCAGCTGGAACAGGTACAAGGGTTTCAGGATCAAGAACGGCAATTGCTTGTTGCATGTGATAGCGAACACCTTGGCGAGCATTGAGGCGAGCTCTCTCACCAATATCCACTTCATTCCACTCGTCCTGCTTCACACAAACTGCTGCCGGGCCATAAACCTCGGTTAAGCCATAGACATGTGTCAAATCAAAGCCGAGCTTTTCCATACCCTCAATGATCGAAGCTGGAGGTGCAGCACCCGCAATTAAACCTTTTACGCCAGCAGGTACCCCCTCTTTTAATTCATCAGAGGCATTCACTAACAGGTTGTGCACAATCGGGGCAGCGCAGTAATGCGTAACACCATGATCTTTAATGGCAGCGAATATATGCTGGGCATCAACACGACGTAAACACACGTTAATACCGGCGCGTGCAGCTACTGTCCAAGGGAAACACCAGCCATTGCAATGGAACATTGGGAGTGTCCAGAGGTAAATCGGGTGCTTATTAATATCCCAATCCAAAATATTCGACACGGCATTAATCGCTGCGCCACGATGGTGATACACCACGCCCTTTGGATTACCGGTTGTTCCCGAGGTGTAATTCAAGCAAATCGCTTGCCATTCATCCGCAGGGACTTGCCATGCAAATTGAGGATCGCCCTCAGATAGGAATTTTTCATAAGTGAGTTTGCCAAGCTTCTCACCGGGAATATCAAATTCTTTTTCCTCGACATCAATCACTAAAAACTCGCGCCCACTTTCTTTCTTGGCGATCTCGAGGGCTTTTTTCATTACCCCAGAGAATTCAGGATCCACGATCACGACTTTTGCTTCGCCGTGATTCAGCATAAAGGCGACAGACTCAGGGTCAAGGCGCGTGTTCAAGGCATTTAGTACCGCCCCAGCCATCGGAATGCCAAAATGCGCTTCAACCATGGGTGGCGTATTGGGCAACATGACGGCAACCGTATCCCCCAAACCAATGCCATGCATTTGCAGCGCGCTTGCTAAGCGACGACAACGCTCATAGGTCTGACTCCAAGTCTGACGCAATTTGCCATGAATAATTGCCAAACGATCTGGATATACTTCAGCTGATCGCTCAAGAAATAATAGTGGAGTGATCGGGGTGAAGTTCGCTGGGTTGCGATCTAATCCCTGCTCAAAAATATTAGCCATGCGTTCCTTAGATATTGATCTTATTTAATCTACATTTCTATGACATTTAAATGTCAGCAAGTGCTTTGACGTGCGCGACCACGCTGCGCCCTAGCGCGGAGAGGTTGTAGCCACCCTCCAGGCAGCTGACGATGCGACCTTGGGCAAATTGACTAGCAACACCTTTAAGCTGCTTAGTAATCCAGGCATAGTCGTCCTCTACTAAACCCATCTGCCCCAAATCATCCTCACGGTGAGCATCAAAGCCTGCGGAGATAATGATGAGCTCTGGCTCAAAATCACGTAAACGTGGCAACCACTGCTCCTCTACTATCGAGCGCACTACATCGCCTCGAGTAGAAGCCGGCAAGGGGACATTCACCATATTATTCGCTCCATCCAAGCCGCTGTATGGATAAAACGGATGCTGAAAGAAGCTGCACATCAGCACATTGGGATCATTAAAAAATGCCGCCTCAGTACCGTTGCCGTGATGCACATCAAAATCGATGATGGCCACACGTTCGATACCGTATGTCTCCATCGCATACCGCGCAGCTACAGCGACGTTATCAAAGACACAAAAGCCCATCGAGCGGGTTGGCTCCGCATGATGACCCGGGGGGCGAACCGCACAAAACACATTTTCAACCTCGCCCTTCATCACTGCATCAACACCCGCAATAGCAGCGCCTGCCGCACGAAGCGCGGCGCTCCAAGTATGGGGGTTCATAATGGTGTCACCATCAAGCATGAAATAACCGCTAGCTGGTGAACGCTCTTTAACAAAGGCAATGTGATCTGGACTGTGAACTAACTCCAATTGATCTTCAGTTGCCAGTGGCGCATCGAGATGATGTAGAAAGCGATCGATACCACTACGAATTAACTGATCATTGATCGCCTGAATGCGTTCCGGGCACTCGGGATGATGACTGCCCATCTCATGTTTTAGAAAATCTGGATGAGTTATGTATCCTGTTGTCATTACTAGAAATCCTCAATAGCAAAACTGTAATTTTTATAATCTAATAAAACCTGCCAACCCTTCAAAAACCCATTTTCTTATCCATGAATTTTCGCGTCCCCTACCTTGCTTCAACACTATTCATAGCGCTACTGCTTGGTGCTTGCTCCAGCACCCCTACTCAGCAAGTTAGCCCTACAGAGACTATCGTAAACCAGTCTGAGGATGCCGCAACAGAAGCCCGCTTTAGTCAAAACCTCAATCAATTAATCACCCAAATTGCACAAACCCAGGGAATCCCTCAGACAAGCCTTGAATCAGGCTTCTCAGATGCTAAAACGATTCCGTCCATACGCAAATTGGTGTTACCCCCATCGGGTAGCTTTAAAAAGAATTGGGTTGCCTATCGCAAGCGCTTCATTGAACCGGTACGACTTAAGGCCGGCAAGGCCTTTTGGGAGCAAAACCAGGCCTTCTTGACCAAGGTTGAGCAAGATTCAGGAGTTCCAGCGGAAGTCATTGTCTCCATTATTGGGATCGAAACCATCTATGGCCGTCAAACTGGAAATTTCCGGGTAAAGGATGTGCTTTCTACATTGGCCTTCAGCTATCCAGATACACCTAACAAAGCTAGCCGAGAACAGCTATTTAAAGACCAGCTCCAAGAACTCATCCTCATGTGCTGGACCGAGGGCGGCGGCAGTTTGCCTGCCAACAATAGTAAACAAGGGCTGAATCAAACTCGCTTTAATGCCTGCTTAAATCAGAACAGCTCTTATGCAGGCGCCATCGGCTTACCCCAATTCATGCCGAGCAGTATTCGCAGCTTTGCAGTAGATGGTGATGGCGATGGTCATATTGACCTCAAGCAGAGTCCTAAGGATGCGATTGCTAGTGTGGCTAACTTTATGAGAAAGCATGGCTGGCAACCAGGAATGCCGATTTACTTCCCTGTACAGGAAAGTGCCATTAGCGAAGCGAAAGCTCTGGCGGACGGTGAACCTCAGCTGAAATACTCAGTTCAAGAACTCATTGCAAAAGGCATCTTAGCTAAAGACCAAGGTGACCTTCAATTGGGCGGAGTTGAGCCGCAAAGTAAGGCGCTCATTGTCGATCTTCCCTACCCCGATAAGGATGGTAACGATCAGGTTCGCTATGTTGTTGGTTTAAATAATTTCCTGACGATTGTGCAATACAACCGCAGCTACTTTTACGCACAAAGTGTTGCTGAGTTTGCAGAAGCGCTGGGATACAAGAACCAAAGCGTAGTGCCTGTAGCTTCGACCAAAGCGAAGCCAGAAGTAAAGTCAGGTGATGCAGTTAAATCCAAGCCCAAGAAGACTCCTAGCAAGAAAAAACAAAAGCAGACTTAATTCACTTTCGGCTGAATGTATTACGCCGGGAACACTCCAGTTGAGAGGTAGCGATCACCGCGGTCGCAAACAATAAAGACAATCGTTGCATTCTCTACCTGACGAGCGATTCGCAAGGCAACAACTAAAGCGCCACCAGCTGAAATCCCACAGAAAATACCCTCTTCAGCCGCGAGGCGGCGGGCCATTTCTTCGGCATCTGCTTGACTCACATATTCAATGCGATCAACCTTATCACCTTGATAAATTTTTGGGAGGTACTCTGGAGCCCATTTACGGATACCTGGAATTTGCGAACCTTCCTCCGGTTGAGCGCCAATAATTTGAATATTGGGATTCATGGATTTCAGATAGGTAGAAACTCCGGTAATTGTTCCGGTGGTTCCCATCGCTGAAATGAAATGCGTAACCTGGCCATCCGTATCGCGCCAGATTTCTGGGCCAGTGGTTTCGATGTGAGCACGTGGGTTATCCGGATTTGCAAATTGATCAAGCAATCTGCCGCGACCCTCTTTTTGTAATTGCAGCGCATAGTCGCGGGCAAACTCCATACCACCAGAAGCTGCCGTCAAAATTAACTCAGCACCATAAGCAGCCATACTTTGTCGACGCTCAATACTCTGGTTCTCAGGCATCACCAAAACCATCTTGTAGCCCAACATCGCAGCAGTCATTGCTAAAGCAATGCCAGTGTTACCACTAGTAGCTTCAATGAGAGTGTCGCCAGGCTTAATTTCGCCACGCTCTTGAGCGCGCAGGATCATCGACAGCGCAGGCCGGTCTTTCACCGACCCCGCTGGATTATTACCCTCCAACTTTCCTAAGATCAGATTATTTTTGGAATCATTTTCTGCGCCAGGAATGCGTTGCAAACGAACCAGGGGTGTATTACCCACGGTCTGTGAAATAGTTAAGTAAGAAGGTGTGCTCATGAAACCATTTTAGCCATAAGCCAGGCTAGACGTAAAAGGGTTTAATTTCGGCGACTTGGTTCCGCACGATCCGAAGAATGGCGCGAACCGCTTTGACCGCGTGAGCCACGTCTGCTAGCCTTGGAGCCCTCTTTACTAGTCCTGCCGTGCGGTTCACGAAAAGAACTGGGCGCCTCAATGGTTAAACCGTTATCCACCATCTTTTCTACGGATTTCATGCCGATACCACGTACCCGTTTTTGCAGATCATTAGCATCCTGAAAATGCCCACCATCCAAACGCTCGGCAATAATTGTTTTCGCTTTGGATGGTCCAATCCCTTTAATACTTTCTAACTCAGACTGAGTGGCGGTATTGACATTGACTGGCGAAGCAGCAGCTAATCCTGAAACAGCTACAAATACTGAAAATACCAAAGACTTTAATAATTGATTCATCTAATCTCCATCGGTTAATAAAAAATCCACTTACACGAAGTGCAAGTGGATCAGTTACAACGAATGGAGATTCAGTCGGTTGACTGTTTTTAACTACCTATAGTGGGCTTGCCAAGAAATCTGCATTGGCTGATAGCCAGGCGATATAACGACTGACGCCCTGCTCCACATTGAGGAAGGGTTCTGAGTATCCAGCCGCGCGCAGCTTGGTTAAATCTGCTTGCGTAAAGCACTGGTACTTGCCTTTAAGTGCATCCGGAAATGGAATGTACTCAATCGCCTTTTCTTTGACCAACTCTTCTAAGCTAGCAGGATTGGCATTATCGATTTTGCGCATGGCGTTTGCTACAGCATGAGCAACATCATTGAATGGCTGTGCACGACCACTACCCAAATTAAAGATACCGCTGATTTCCGGGTGATCTAAGAAGTACAAATTCACTTTTACAACGTCTTCTACTGAGACAAAGTCACGACTTTGCTCGCCAGCGCCATAACCACCATATTCACCAAAAAGCTTTACTTTGCCATTGGCCTTGTACTGGTGGTATTGATGAAAGGCTACTGAAGCCATACGACCTTTGTGTGATTCACGTGGCCCATAGACATTGAAGTACCTAAATCCGACTACTTGCGCAGTATTGGCTTTTTCAGCAAAGCGTTTGCGCATCACTTGATCAAATAAAAACTTAGAGTAACCATAAATATTTAATGGCTTTTCATGCTCGCGGCTCTCTACAAAGACATCAGAACCGCCATAAGTGGCAGCTGAAGAGGCGTACAGTAACTGCACTTTTTGCTCTGTACAGATATCGAGCAAGTCCACGGTGTAACGGAAATTATTCGCCATCATGAAGATGCCGTCAGTTTCCATCGTATCGGAGCAAGCCCCCTCATGAAACACTGCCCTCACCTTGCCAAAGCGACCACTTCTAAATGACTCCAGAAATTCGTCTTTATCAAGGTAATCAATGATGTCTAAATCCGCAAGATTGCGATACTTGTCAGCGGGACGTAAATCATCGACCGCAATGATATTTTTCTCACCACGCGCATTGAGCGCCTGAACAATATTGGCACCAATAAATCCAGCAGCGCCAGTTACGATAATCGTCATTGCAATTCCTCAGAAGTAACGGTGGCTGTACCCAGCTTACCAACGACAATGCCACCGGCCCGATTAGCCAAAGCCATCGCTCTTTCAAGTGGCCAGCCGGCTGCTAAGGCCACTGCAAGAGTGCCAATAACTGT
Source organism: Polynucleobacter sp. MG-27-Goln-C1 (assembly GCF_018881905.1). Classification (GTDB taxonomy): domain Bacteria; phylum Pseudomonadota; class Gammaproteobacteria; order Burkholderiales; family Burkholderiaceae; genus Polynucleobacter. Next base: position 40,893 of record NZ_JACVPM010000001.1, on the reverse strand, counting down.
ATCACCTGCACCAGACACATCAAACACTTCACGTGCCTGCGCCTTAACGTGGATCACTCCAGCATCGGTAAATAAACTCATGCCTTCTTCAGAGCGAGTAAGGAGAAGTGCCTCGAGATCTAAAGATTTTCTAAGATCCTGCGCTCTTTTAGTGAGATCTTCTTCACTAGACCATTGACCAACTACCTGACGCAACTCACTACGGTTTGGCGTGAGAACGGTGGCACCACGATATTTAGCGTAGTCATCGCCTTTAGGATCTACCAAGATCATTTTCTTTTGAACGCGAGCTTGCTCAATCATTAAAGCTACTTGGCCCAAAGCGCCTTTGCCGTAGTCAGACAAAATCACTACATCAGCATCGCCTACAAGCTTCTCGTAACGCTCTAACTTATGCGCCAAAGCAGCCTCACTAGGAGCCTCTTCAAAATCCAAACGAATCAATTGTTGTTGTCTTGCAATGACGCGCAACTTCACAGTAGTCGGCACCTTGCTATCGATTTCAAGCTGGCTATCAACACCACTAGACTTCAGCAACTCTGTTACGCGATTGCCCGGCTCATCATCGCCAATCACACCCAAGATCGTTGTATTCGCACCGAGAGCAGCTACGTTGCGAGCCACGTTGGCAGCGCCACCTAAACGCTCATCAATTTTGCCCACTTGAACAACAGGTACTGGCGCCTCAGGAGATATCCGATTCGTATCACCAAACCAATAGCGATCAAGCATGACATCACCCACCACTAATAAGCGGGCTTTAGAAAATTGTTCTCGGTTAGCTTTTTCCACGATGTAACTAATCTCTCTAATCTTTCGAATGGATTCTTTTTTACTTCTAATTAATTATGACGGCCAATACCCTGGTACTCAATGCCTAATTCTTGCATAGCTTGAGGCTCATACAGATTACGGCCATCAAAGATGATGGGGTTTTTGAGTTTGGCTTTGAGAAGCTCAAAATCAGGACTATGGAAGGCTTTCCACTCAGTAACAATTACTAAGGCATCCGCATCTTGGGTTGCTGCCATCGGGTCATCCACCAAAGTCACTTGTTTAAGGCCCTCTGGGTTGCCTTTAAAGTCCATCTCGAGGCAGTGTTTGGTTTCTGGCATGGCTACTGGATCATGAGCAACGATCTGAGCACCACGCTTGACCAGCTCTTGAATAATCACACGACTTGGCGCTTCACGCATATCGTCGGTATTAGGTTTAAAGGCTAAACCCCACATAGCGAACTTCTTACCCTTAAGATCAGAACCAAAGCGCTTTTCAATCTTTTCTACCAAGATGTATTTCTGGGCTTCATTGACTGCTTCAACGGCATCGAGGATCTTTAGATCTCTGCCATGTTCAATAGCAGTCTTGGATAGAGCGGAAACATCCTTTGGAAAGCAAGAACCGCCATAGCCAGTACCAGAGTACAAAAAGCCGTAGCCAATACGAGAGTCTGAACCAATGCCCTGGCGTACTGCTTCAATATCTGCACCGACTAAGTCAGCCAGATTGGCCAACTCGTTCATAAAGGAAATGCGGGTGGCTAACATGGCATTAGCTGCGTATTTAGTTAACTCAGCACTTTTCACATCCATGTAATAGGTGCGCTCGTGATTACGGTTAAATGGTGCGTAGAGCTTGCGCATTTGCTCCTTAGCGCGCAGACCCGCTGGCGTATTTTGCGTACCGATCACGATACGATCTGGGCGCATAAAGTCTTCTACTGCTGCGCCTTCTTTAAGGAACTCAGGATTGGAGACTACGGAGCATAACTCTGGTGAGAGACTTCTTTTTTGGAGCTCTTCAACAATAGCAGCGCCAACCTTATCAGCAGTGCCCACTGGCACAGTCGATTTATCAACGATTACTTTAGGGGTGGTCATATGACGACCAATATTGCGAGCAGCCGCTACAACGTACTGAAGATCAGCTGAGCCATCTTCATCAGGAGGGGTGCCTACCGCGATAAATTGAATATCGCCATGCGCAACAGAAGCAGCAATATCAGTAGAGAACTGCAAACGGCCAGCAGCGCGATTGCGCTCAATCATCTCTTTGAGGCCCGGCTCGTAAATCGGTACGCTACCAGAATTGAGAATCTCAATTTTCTTAGGATCTACGTCAACGCAAAAGACGTTATTACCCTGCTCTGCTAAACAAGCGCCAGTAACAAGACCAACGTAACCACTGCCGATGATGGTGACTTTCAAAATATCTCCAAGTAATTCAGATTACATGGAAGGGCCGCTAGGAACGGCTCCCTCACTGCGTCTTGGGGAGTATGCCTCCCAATGATTACAACCCGGGCATTGCCAGTAAAAACGTCTCGCACGGAAACCACAATTGCCACAGGTATAACGGGCCAAACTGGTTGTACGCTGCTTCAATAAACTGAGTGTTGCCTGTAAATCCGATACTCGCTCTGGTGTACCGTTGCTTTCCGCCAGAGCTAAACGGGTCTCAGCTAACTTGGAAAGTGCACTCAAGCTTGGTGAATGCTGCATCACTTCAACTAGCATCACTTCAGCAGCTTGAGCACCACGAATTTGAGTCATATGCTTTTGCACAATGTCGAGCAACTCACCAGAAGCTTGGGTTTTCAACAACTCACAAAGCGCACTTAAACCCACATCTGCTTTATCCAACGCAGCATGCGCCGCCATCCAACGATCTGCGAGTAAGTGCATATAAGCAGGATGTGTTTTAGCAATCACAGCCCATACCTCGATCGCCTGTGCCGGACGATCCATTGCAATCAGATAATCACCTTGCAAAATCAGCGCACGCGCATGATGTGGAACGGCTTGCAAGGCCAATTGAACGGATTGCTCTACCTCTGGCAAATCCTTGCGGCGTAATGCCTCTTGACCCAATTCGCAATGAAACTGGGCAATTTCAGTATGGTGGGATTTTCCTTGCAAACCCTCAAGCTCACTAGCGGCAACGATGGCTTTTTTCCAGTCTCGCTCGATCTGATACATCTCAAGCAAACTCTCTTTAGCTGGGGCAGCAAACTTACCTTCACCCACGCGATTTAATGATGCTTCGGCACGATCTAATAAACCGGCACGCAGAAAATCACGACCCAATTCATAGGCAGCATGATCGCGATCGCGCGGCTTTAAGTCATCGCGATTAGCAAGGTGCTGGTGAACTCGAATTGCACGCTCAGTCTCGCCACGGCGACGGAATAAATTACCTAAAGCAAAATGCAGTTCGATTGTTTCAGGATCGAGTTGAGCGATCTTGACCAAAGTCTCAATCGCCTGATCTGGCTGCTCATTGAGTAACAGACTTAAACCTTTAAATGTTGAGCGTTGCTGACGCATACGCTCACGCTCATCCATGCGATTCTCAAGACGCAAATCCCAGCGCGAAGCCAGCCAACCAATACCAAACATGACTGGTAATAACAGTAGCCAGGAGGTTGCAATCTGAATCATGCTGTGCAGATCTTAAATAAAAAAATGGTCCGAATGGACCACTGGATATGCGCTATGTGACTAGGCACCAGAACCCTCTTTAGGGCTCACTTGCTTCAGAGGTTTGTAATCAACGCGCTCACGTAATTCTTTGCCAGGCTTGAAATGGGGCACGCGTTTTTCTGGGATCAATACTTTCTCACCAGATTTTGGGTTGCGACCAGTTCGTGCAGGACGGTGATGCAAAACAAAGCTGCCAACACCCCGCAACTCAATCCGCTTGCCTTCGGCTAAAGCGTGAGTCATGGTGTCTAGCAATGTTTTTACTGCCAACTCCACATCGCGAGGTAAAAGCTGGGGAAACTGTTCCGCCAAGCTCTCCACGAGTTCGGAGCGAGTAATTGCTTGTTGCTCTTGATCTGACATGATCTATCAATAAAAAACCGCCGCTCTCCTAGTGGAAAGCGGCGATATTGATTTAGCCTTGATTGTCCAACTTCGCTTTTAACAAAGCACCCAAGTTGGTTGTGCCGGACTGCGCATCACCTTGGAGTTTGCTCATAGCGTCTTGTTGGTCAGAGCTGTCTTTAGCTTTGATTGAAAGGTTGATTACACGTGACTTACGATCAATGTTGATGATCATTGCAGTTACGCTATCGCCTTCTTTCAATACATTGCGTGCATCTTCAACGCGATCTGTTGAGATCTCAGAAGCACGTAAGTAAGCTTCAACTTCATCAGCCAAGTGAATAGTTGCACCCTTAGCATCAACAGCCTTCACAGTACCAGTTACAAGGCTGCCCTTGTCGCTTACGGATGTGTAGTTATTAAATGGGTCACCAGACAATTGCTTGATACCGAGAGAGATACGCTCTTTCTCAACATCAATGGCCAATACAGTAGCTTCAACTTCGTCGCCTTTTTTGTATTTCTTAACAGCTTCTTCTCCTGGCTCATTCCATGAGAGGTCTGAGAGGTGAACTAAACCGTCGATACCGCCAGGCAAACCAATGAACACACCAAAGTCAGTAATAGACTTGATTGCGCCAGTCAGCTTGTCGCCTTTTTGTTGGCCACGTGAGAACTCTTCCCATGGATTCGCTTTGCACTGCTTGATGCCCAAGCTGATACGACGCTTGTCTTCATCAATATCCAGAACCATTACTTCAACTTCGGTTCCTAATGCAGTAGCTTTGCTTGGAGCAACGTTCTTGTTAGTCCAATCCATTTCAGAAACGTGTACCAAACCTTCGATACCAGATTCGATTTCAACGAACGCACCGTAGTCAGTCAGGTTAGTTACCTTACCGAATAAACGGGTGTTTGGTGGGTAACGACGAGCGATACCAACCCATGGATCATCACCAAGTTGTTTCACGCCGAGTGAAACACGGTTCTTCTCTTGATCAAACTTCAAAATCTTAGCTGTAACTTCTTGGCCAACAGTCAACATCTCGCTTGGGTGACGCACACGACGCCATGCCAAATCGGTAATGTGCAAGAGGCCATCGATACCACCGAGGTCCACGAATGCGCCGTAGTCAGTGATGTTCTTAACGATACCTTGAACAACGCTACCTTCTTTGAGGTTAGACATCAACTTCGCGCGCTCTTCACCTTGGCTAGCTTCAACAACAGCACGACGTGACAACACTACGTTGTTACGCTTACGGTCAAGCTTGATAACCTTGAACTCCATCGTCTTACCTTCGTAAGGGGTGGTGTCTTTGATTGGGCGTGTGTCAACGAGTGATCCCGGCAAGAATGCGCGGATACCGTTAACCATGACTGTCAAGCCGCCTTTAACCTTACCAGTAACAGTACCGGTAACGATTTCAGCTTGCTCGAGAGCTTTTTCCAAATTCATCCATGATGCCAAGCGCTTAGCTTTGTCACGGGAAAGGATTGTGTCGCCATAGCCGTTCTCAAGAGCGTCAATAGCAACAGAAACGAAATCGCCAGGAGCTACTTCAATCTCGCCAGCGTCGTTATGGAATTCTTCAACAGGAATAAACGCTTCGGATTTCAATCCAGCGTTAACAACGACGAAGTTATGGTCGATGCGAAGTACTTCAGCCGAAATAACTTGGCCGGTCTTCATATTCGATCGGGTTAATGATTCTTCAAATAGTTCTGCAAATGATTCAGACATTTATATATTCACTTTGTGCCGCCAGAAGGCCTGACGGGTTAGGTTAAAAAAGCCCCAAGAAACACGCTAAATTAGAAAATCGCGTTGTAGAGTTTCTTAAGACACCAAAACAACTTCTACTGCCCACCAAAAATTAAGCTATTTTTGACTGATACCAATCTAAAACCGTCTTAACTGCTTGATCTATCGATAATTCTGATGTTTCAAGCACTTTGGCGCCGTCTGCAACTAGCAAGGGTGCGGCACCTCGACTACTGTCTCTGGCATCACGCTCCTGCAAATCATGCAGCAAGTCGTCTAGTTTAGCAGAAATTCCCTTAGCTATCAATTGCTTATACCGTCGTTCGGCTCTAGCCTGCGCTGTTGCGGTGAGAAAAACCTTCAAAACTGCATCCGGAAATATGACACTTGCCATGTCGCGCCCATCAGCAACCAAGCCTGGAGCAGACCTAAAACCATGCTGAACACCCACTAAAGCTTGCCTAACCTCAGGGTGTACCGCAATTGCAGAGGCACGCAAACCGATACTTTCAGTGCGAATGGCATCCGTCACATCTTCAGAATTGAGCAAAATTTGCCCATTTCTGAAGGAAATCACGAGTTTTTTGGCCAAAATACCTAGTTCTGGGCCATTTTTGGGGTCAATGGATGCTTTTTGACTACCCAAGGCAACCAGTCGATATAGCGCCCCACTATCCAGATAATGAAAACCCAGCTTTTCAGCCACCAAGGAGGCAACCGTCCCTTTGCCAGAAGCAGTGGGTCCATCAATGGCGATGACTGGAGGCAGATTCATCAAAAAAGACTTTTAGGAAACAATCTTTGCAAATTCAGCAAAGTAAGTGGGGAAGGTTTTGGCAACGCAATTAGGGTCATTAATCTGCAAAGTATTTGGGCCAAATGCAGCTAATGAGAAACACATCGCCATACGATGATCATCATATGTATCAATACCTTCTATTGGAGATTTCCAATCGGATGGAGATTGAGGTGCTTGCACCACAATGTAATCGGCACCCTCCTCAACGATAGCGCCAACTTTTTTCAACTCTTTCGCCATCGCTGCAATACGGTCAGTTTCTTTCACGCGCCAACTGGCAATATTATTTAAGCGGGTTGGGCCCTCAGCAAACAATGCAGCAACAGCAAGTGTCATCGCCGCATCCGGAATTTCCGTGCAATCAATCGTGATCCCATTGAGCTTGCCATTGGCATTTTTCACACCAGCAACTTCAATCCAATCTTCCCCGGAAGAAATCTTTGCGCCCATTAATGCGAGTGCATCAGCAAAAGCAACATCGCCCTGAATACTCTCGCTACCAACACCCAAGACGCGGACTGGTCCACAACCAATCGCTCCAAGCGCTAAGAAGTAAGAGGCAGAGGATGCGTCACCCTCAACCGATAAGACGCCAGGGCTTTGATATACCGCGTCAGAAGTCTTGGCAGGAATGACAAACGACTGCGCATCAGGGCAAGCCACTTTGACACCAAAGCGCGCCATGAGCTTGAGTGTGATTTCGATATAAGGGCGAGAAATCAACTCACCAATCACTTCGATCCTGACGGGCTCCTTTGCCACCAAAGGCAAGGCCATCAATAAGGCAGTTAAGAATTGACTAGAAACATCACCACGCACCTTCACAATATCCTTGATTTCAATATCAGCAGCAAGAATCTTGATCGGTGGATAACCTTCTTGTAATTCGTAATCAATCGTTGCGCCGACTTGTCTCAAGCCATCCACTAGATCCCAAATAGGACGCTCATGCATGCGTGGCACGCCAGATAAACGGTAGTTACCACCCTGCATTGCCAAAGCCGCCGTCAAGGGGCGAATCGCTGTACCCGCATTACCCATAAAAAGGTCTGCATTCTGAATCGGGAACTTACCGCCGCAACCTTCAACAACGCATACTTTGTCAGCTTGATCAGTTACAGATAAACCCAACTGACGAAGCGCATTACGCATTACTTGCGTATCGTCAGCATCCAATAAATTTTTAAGGGTTGTCGTGCCGGAAGACAAGGCAGCCAACAATAGGGCGCGATTAGAAATACTTTTAGAGCCTGGCAAAACAATTGAGCCTTGCGCTCGTTTGAATGGTCCAATTTTAATATCCGGCAAGCCACTCATCAAAGCACATCCAAATCTTGACGAGCTTTGCTTGCCTTATTAAATAATTTCTCTAAGCCAGCACCATCATTATCAGCAATCAATTTACGCATGTGATTGACGATAAGTAGATATTGATCGAGTTCTTTTAAAACTGCTGTGCGATTACCCAAGCAAATATCGCGCCACATCTCAGGACTCGAGGCAGCGATGCGCGTGAAATCTTTAAAACCTGCGCCAACATGACTGAGCTTTTGATCGGCATCTTCAGAATTCACTACGCTTGCCATCAAAGCATAAGAAAGAATATGCGGTAAATGAGAAACCGCTGCATAGATCGCATCGTGTTGCACACAAGAGATCTTTTTCACAATAGATCCAACGGACTGCCAAAAACCTTCGATTAAATCGGTATCTTGCGGAGAGTTTTCTTGTAGAGGACAAAGAATCGTTTGCTTGCCTTCAAAGAGATCAGCTTTAGCTGCGTTGGCACCATGTTGGGCACCACCTGCAATTGGGTGTGCCGGCACAAACTGGCAGACCTTTTTACCTAAGACTTCCTTGGCAGCCAAAATCACATCACCTTTAGTGCTGCCAGCATCTGTCAGCATGGTCCGAGACTCTAGGTGTGGCTCAATCACTTCAAAAGCAGCGCGCATCTGAGCCACTGGCACACACAACACAATCACATCAGATTGTTTTGCTGCTTCGACTAAATCGACTACAGCATCAATCGCACCCATCTTGAGCGCGTGATCTAAATTTGCAGCGCTACGACCAACACCCAATACCTTATTCACCACGCCTGCTTTTTTTAATGCCAAACCCAAAGAGGCGCCGATCAAGCCAACACCAACAATAGTGACGGTACCGTAATTACTGGATGGATTAATGATGGCCATTACTGCTTCGCCAAAATATCTTTAAGCGCGACAACAAAGGCTGCATTTTCTTCAGGTAAGCCAATCGAAATACGTAACCATTGTGGCAAGCCGTAATTTCCAACTGGGCGAACAATGATGCCGCGTTTGAGGAGCTCTAAATTAATACGAGCGCCAGCACCATCATCTTCACCAACCTTGACCAGCACAAAGTTTCCGGCGGATGGGAGGTAAGTCAGGCCAAGTTCATCAAAGGCCTGGGTTAATTGGGCAAAGCCAGCGCGATTGAGTTCAAAGCCTTGTTGCAAGAATGCAGAATCCTGAAATGCTGCGATCGCCGCGGCTTGTGCAAGACTATTCACGTTAAATGGCTGACGGATGCGATTCAGTAAATCGGTCAAAGCGGGTTGAGCTACTCCGTAGCCAATTCGTAAACCTGCCAAACCATATGCCTTAGAAAAGCTACGCGACAAAATCATATTAGGGAAACGTTTTACCCAAGCAATTGCGTCATAGCGCTGATCAGCCGCAAGGTACTCGTTATAGGCCTCATCTAGTACAACAACGACATGCTCTGGAACGGCGATTAAAAACTCTTCAATTTCTTTTGCAGTCAGATAACTGCCAGTAGGATTATTTGGGTTAGCCACAAATACCAACTTGGCTTTATCACCAGCAGCTTTTACCGCTTGCAACATGGCAGACAAGTCATGGCCGTACATTTCAGTTGCAGCTACTTCAACCGCTTTAGCACCAACAGCTTGAGTAGCTAATGGGTAAACGGCAAAGGCATGCTTAGAAAAAATCACTTCATCGCCAGCTTGAGCAACTGCACGTGCAGCCAACTCCAAGATATCGTTACTACCATTACCTAAGGTAATCCAATCGGTTGGAACACCTAAGCGCGCTGACAATACATTCTTTAATTCAAAGCCATTGGAGTCTGGGTAACGACCCAAGTCTGCAGCCGCCTTTAGCATGGCTTCTTGCGCTGACTTTGGCATACCTAATGGATTCTCATTGGAGGCCAACTTCACAATCTTGTTTTCATCAAGACCGTATTCGCGCGCAACCTCGCTGATAGGTCGCCCACCGACATAGGGCGCTATCGCATGAATATGCTTTAAACCAATATTGGACTTAGAGCTCATACTGAATGAGGGTATGAACCGAGATTTTTATAAAAAGCGGCTGTTGTTTTTAATTCATTCAATGCTTTGGCAACTTTCGCATCGTCAGCATGTCCTGCTACATCAATATAGAAGTGATACTCCCAAGTTCCCTTGCGAGCTGGACGAGACTCAAAGCGATTCATGGATACACCATGCTTAGCCAAGGGCTCTAACAAACGATGTACCGCACCCGGCTGGTTATCTACCGACAACACCAAAGAAGTTTGATCTTTGCCGGTTGGCTGACATTCATATGTGCCAACCACGACAAAACGCGTACGGTTATGCGGATCATCCTGAATCTGTGCAGCTACCGCCTGTAATCCATAGGCTTCCTGCGCAGGATCTCCAGCAATTGCTGCCAAGCTTGGATCAAGAGAGGCCATGCGCGCTGCCTCAGCGTTGCTACTGACTGCCTGGCGCTTCAATTGAGGGGCGTGCACACTCAACCATTGCTGACATTGCGCTAAAGCCTGAGCATGCGCACATACGGTTGTGACACCATCTAGATTGCCACTCTTAGTCAAGAGGTGATGACGAATAGGCAGTACCACTTCGCCACTAATGCGCATTGGAGAATCTAAAAGTAAATCTAAAGTACGAGAAATGGCGCCCTCGCTAGAGTTCTCGACCGGAACCACTCCGAATTGAGCTGCACCCTTCTCCACCGCCTTGAATACTTCATCAAGACTATTGCAGGGTAAGCCAGCAATCGAGTGACCAAAATAGGTTTGAGCCGCTTGCTCTGAAAATGTTCCCACTGGTCCAAGATAGGCGATTGTCTGGCGAGCCTCTAAGGCGCGACAAGCTGACATCACTTCACGCCAAATTGCGGCGATACCATCCGGCAATAATGGACCTTTGCTGAGCTCCTGTAAGCGCGCGACAACTTGACGCTCACGCTCAGGCCTAAATACCGGAGATGAAAAACCACCTTTGATATGACCAACCTCTTGAGCTGCTTTTGCACGTTGCGACAACAAATCCAAAATCTGCGCGTCTAGCGCATCGATCTTGTCGCGGATTGGCGCAAGGCGTTGTTCTTCGGTACTCTGATCTTTAGAGCTCATTAGGCACGCCTTTCAAAGTCACGCATAAATTCCACTAAGGTCTTGACGCCTTCGAGCGGCATTGCGTTGTAAATACTGGCGCGCATACCTCCGGCCGCCTTATGACCGCGCAAGGCAACTAAGCCTGCTGCATTGGATTGCTCTAAGAACTGAGCATTTAAATTTTCATCCTTCAAAAAGAAGGTGACGTTCATTCTGGAGCGATATTCTTTAGGAATGCGATTTTCGTAAAGGCTACTTTGATCCAAGAAGTTATAGAGTAAGTCTGCTTTTTCTTGATTGCGTTTCTCGATCGCTTTGACGCCACCTTGTTTTAGCAACCACTTAAATCCCAATCCAGCCATATAAATTGAAAAGGTGGGTGGCGTATTCAACATCGAGTCAGTTGAAGCCTGCTTAGACCAATCCCAAATTGATGGCGTGATCTTCATACTGTGACCCATCAAATCTTTCCGCACGATCACAATGGTTACGCCGGATGGGCCGATATTCTTTTGTGCGCCACCAAACCACACACCGCATTTGGTGACATCCATTTCCTTGGAAAGGATATTGCTAGAAATATCTGCAACCAATAATTTGCCATTGACATCCGGCACATCTGGAAACTCCACGCCACCGATAGTTTCATTCGCACAGTAATGAACGTAAGCAGCATCATCAGATAGCTGCCAAGAAGATCTTGGAGGGATGGTATTAAATTTTTCTGATGCAGAAGATGCAGCTAAATGAGCGACACCATATTTTTCAGCTTCTTTATATGACTTTTCAGACCACACACCAGTTACCAAAAAATCTGCTTTGGGGCCATTCTTGGCTAAGAGCATGAGGTTCATTGGAATAGCGGCATTTTGGCCTAAGCCACCGCCTTGAAGCATCAAGATTTCATAAGAATCTGGAATACCCATAAGGGTACGCAAATCTTGCAGCACTTCCTCATAAAGAGCCATGAACTCTTTGCCGCGATGACTGACTTCCATGACGCTGGCACCCAAACCCTGCCAATTCAACATCTCCGCAGCAGCCTGCTGCAATACCTCTTCAGGCAAGGTAGCGGGCCCCGCAGCGAAATTGAAAATGCGGCGGTCAAACGTCATGATGAATTAATTAACCTTGTATGAATGCCAATTAGGCATCACCAGCTTCATCAGAATTGGAGTCAACTGCTGGATCAGCGGAAACATCTCCACCTTCACCGTCTTCACCATCATCCAAATCATTCTCATCATCAGAATCGCTTTCAGCGATACGCTGCAAGCCAGATAAACGTGTGCCTTCGTCAACGTTAATCAATGTGACGCCCTGAGTTGCGCGCCCCATCTCACGAATCTCTGAAACACGTGTGCGCACCAAGATACCGCCAGTAGTGATCAACATAATTTGATCCTCAGGAGATACCAAAGCGGCAGCAACCACTTTACCGTTACGCTCAGTTGTCTGAATGGCGATCATGCCTTTAGTGCCACGACCATGACGGGTGTATTCACCAATCGGAGTGCGTTTACCAAAACCATTTTCTGTTGCAGTTAATACGCTGTTTGGAATAGCGAGGCCATTCGCATCAACGACAACTGCTTCAGCACCTTCGGCAGCTTCAGCCGGGGCAACTAACATGGCAATTACTTGATGACCCTCACCCAAGTTCATACCGCGCACACCGCGCGCTGTACGACCCATTGGACGAACATCATTCTCATCAAAGCGCACCGCTTTACCAGCGTCAGAGAACAACATCACATCATGCTGACCATCAGTAATGGCTGCGCCAACTAAGAAGTCATTTTCATTTAAGTCGACAGCAATAATTCCGGCCTTACGAGGATTAGAGAAGTCAGACAAACGTGTCTTCTTCACTGTACCCAGACTCGTTGCCATGAAGACGTAATGATCATCTTGATATCCCTTAATCGGGAGAATCACAGTAATCTTTTCGCCTTCAATCAATGGGAACATGTTGACGATTGGCTTGCCACGTGAATTACGGCTACCTTGTGGAACTTCCCACACTTTGAGCCAGTACATGCGTCCACGATCCGAGAAGCACAGAATGATGTCATGCGTATTCGCGACGAAGAGAGTTTCAATCCAATCTTCACTCTTCGTAGCTGCAGCTTGTTTGCCACGACCACCACGTTTTTGCGCACGGTATTCACTCAGAGGCTGACTCTTCATGTAACCAGTATTCGAAAGTGTGACCACCATATCTTGCGGAGTGATCAAATCTTCTGTGAACAACTCAGTTGCATTCATCTCAATGAATGAACGACGACCACTGTCACCACCTGCAATGCCAAATTCAGCTTGCACTTCTTTCAATTCAGATTCAATAACTTGAGTGACACGCTCTGGCTTAGCAAGCAAGTCGAGCAAGTCAGAAATCTCAGCCATCACGTCTTTGTATTCATTGACGATCTTGTCTTGCTCAAGGCCAGTCAAACGTTGCAAACGCATCTGCAAAATTTCTTGTGCTTGGCTATCCGACAAACGATAGAGACCAGTAGTTTGCATGCCGTACTCAGGCAATAAACCTTCAGGACGATAAGCGTTACGACCACCCGGAGTATCCGTCTCAGCACGAGCTAACATCTCACGCACCATAGAAGAGTCCCATGCCTTGCTCATCAATTCTGACTTAGCAATCACTGGGTTTGCAGCAGCTTTAATGATGGCAATAAATTCATCAATGTTTGCTAATGCAACAGCTAAACCTTCTAAGACATGACCACGCTCGCGTGCTTTGCGTAATTCAAAAATTGTGCGACGTGTTACCACTTCGCGACGATGCTGTAAGAAGTACTCCAGCATTTGCTTCAAGTTCAACAAGCGTGGCTGGTTATCCACCAATGCCACCATGTTCATACCGAAGTTATCTTGCAGTTGAGTGCTCTTGTACAAATTATTCAGAACTACTTCAGGTACTTCACCACGCTTAAGCTCGATCACGACGCGCATACCTGACTTATCAGATTCATCGCGCAGATCAGAAATACCTTCTACTTTTTTCTCATTCACTAACTCGGCAATGCGCTCGAGCAAGTTCTTTTTATTTACCTGATATGGCAACTCGTCAACGATGATGGCCTGACGAGCACCCTTATCAAGGTCTTCAAAGTGGGTCTTGGCACGCATCACAACGCGACCACGGCCGGTACGATAGCCCTCGCGGACCCCTTGAACACCGTAAATAATGCCGGCGGTCGGGAAATCTGGTGCCGGGATAATCTCAATCAGCTCATCAATAGTGCATTCTGGGTTGTGCAATACGTGTAAACAGGCCGTAATCACCTCATCCAAGTTATGAGGAGGGATATTGGTTGCCATACCCACGGCAATGCCTGAGCTGCCATTAATTAGCAAATTAGGCACTTTTGCAGGAAGAATTAGGGGTTCCTTCTCACTACCATCGTAATTTGGCCCGAAATCCACGGTTTCCTTGTCCAAATCGGCCAATAGCTCATGGGCGATCTTACGAAGGCGGATCTCGGTATACCGCATTGCAGCAGCGTTATCGCCGTCTACGGAGCCAAAGTTACCCTGTCCGTCAACTAACATATAGCGCAGAGAAAAGTCCTGGGCCATCCGAACAATGGTGTCATACACCGCAGAATCGCCGTGTGGATGGTATTTACCGATCACATCGCCAACTATACGGGCAGATTTTTTGTAAGCACGGTTCCAATCGTTGTTTAATTCATACATCGCAAATAAGACCCGGCGATGAACTGGCTTGAGGCCGTCACGCACGTCTGGCAGGGCTCTGCCGACAATGACGCTCATTGCGTAGTCCAAATAGGACCTCCGCATTTCGTCTTCTAGGGATATTGGTAGTGTTTCTTTAGCGGCTTGTTCCATTTAGAAATAATATCATTTTGATGACTGATAGCCCCTATGCTAATATTCTGTCAGTTTGTACGAAATTGAGATGTGTCGCTTTGCGGTTTTTTGCTTCAAAGTAGGGCGAATTACATTTAAGTTTGACTTTAATTAAAAAAGAGATTTTTGAGGACTAAAAATGAACAAAACCCTAAAAGTGTTGCTAGCTTCTGTTATCACTGTTTCTGCTTCTGCAGCAATGGCTTCTGATAACTGGGAAAACAGCTCTGGCTTGAATTGGAAAAACGGCGACGGCGCATTGTGCTGGCGTGATAGCAACTGGACACCTGCAACTGCTGCAGCTAATTGCGATGGCTGGTTAGCTCCTAAAGCTGCTCCTGGCATTAGCCAAAGCAAGATCACTTTGCAAGCTGACACACTTTATGACTTCGACAAAGCTACATTGAAGCCAGAAGGTAAAGCTACATTGGACAAGATCGCTGCTGACTTGAACAAGATCAAATTAGAAGTAATTATTGCTGTTGGTAACACTGATAGCGTTGGTACTGATGCTTACAACATGGCTCTCGGCCAGCGTCGTGCTCAGTCCGTTAAAGCTTACTTAGTAAGCAAAGGTGTTGACGGTAGCCGTATTTACACAGAATCAAAAGGCAAGAGCAATCCAGTTGCATCAAATGCAACTGCTGAAGGCCGCGCTAAGAACCGCCGCACCGACATCGAAGTTGTTGGTACAGCTGCAGTTAAGTAATTCTTTTTACTTGTAAAAAAGCCCGGTTCTGCCGGGCTTTTTTATTTCCGCTATATTCGTAATTCATTCATCTCCACGCGCTTCTGCGTCTTTAACTCTATGAACGTCGATCAATCTGAAATCGCTAAATTTAGCGCCCTAGCCCATCGCTGGTGGGATCCCCATAGCGAATTCAAACCCTTGCATGCAATCAACCCGTTGCGCCTCAATTGGATTAAGTCTTTTGTTGATCTCCAAGGCAAGAAGGTTCTGGATGTCGGCTGTGGCGGTGGAATTCTGGCAGAGTCTATTGCTCAATCTGGAGCTGATACGTGCGGCATTGATTTATCTGAAAAAGCCCTCAAGGTAGCTGAATTACACGCCCTCGAAGTAGGCGCTACCCTCAAATACCGGTCCATATCAGCAGAGGCGCTAGCTGAAGAAGAGCCAGAACAGTACGACGTGGTGACATGCATGGAGATGCTAGAGCATGTTCCAGACCCTGCCTCAGTAGTTCGTGCTTGCGCCAAGCTCTGCAAGCCGGGTGGCACCCTCTTTTTTAGCACCTTAAATCGCAGTCCTAAGTCCTACCTATTTGCCATTATTGGCGCGGAATACATCCTGCGACTCCTGCCCAAGGGTACGCATGAATACGCCAAATTCATCAAACCTTCCGAACTCGTTGCATTTACTCGCCAAGCAGATCTAGAAATGATCGGCATGAAGGGTATGAGCTATAACCCCATTACTCAGGTCTATAGCCTCGGTGATGATGTTGATGTGAACTACATGATTGTTGTGCGCAAATGAGTAACGGGTTAGCAAGCCCTTACAAGGGCGTCTTTTTTGACCTGGATGGCACTCTTGCTGATACGGCCCCAGACCTTGTGGCTGCCGCAAATCAGCTCCTCATCGCCAGAAATCTCGCACCCAAGCAATATGAGATCTTGCGCCCTCGCGCTTCTGCTGGAGCCCGTGGCCTAATCAGCGGAGCTTTTGGAATTGATCCCGACCACCCTGACTTCATTCCCTTGCGCGATGAGTTTTTTGCGAACTACGAGAAGGCTTTGCTGGTTAACAGCGTGCTATTTGAGGGCGTAGATCACCTATTGGATCAACTAGATGGCGCTAAGCTTCCTTGGGGCATTGTGACAAACAAGAGTGAGCGCTTTACCAACCCGCTTACTGATTTAATGGGCCTGCGCCAAAGAGCAGCGTCAACAGTCTCCGGCGACACTACCCCTTATTCAAAACCACATCCTGAGCCCATCTTGCATGCCGCCAGAATCGCCAATATTGACCCGAGTTACTCTGTATACGTTGGCGATGACATTAGAGATATCGTGGCAGGCAAAGCAGCGGGTATGAAGACGATTGCAGCAGCCTACGGCTATTGCGGCTGCGAAGAGCCACCTGAAGCCTGGGGCGCGGACTATCTTGTGCGCCACCCAAAAGAACTGCTAGAAATCATCTTCCCGCAGTAGGGCTTAATTAACAATCTGCAAGATATCCAACAATTTAAGGCTAAGAGCCTTAAAATAAGGTTTCCAATGCATGAACTCCGGGGTCGACATGGTTTCGACGTGGATTACAAAGCATCAAGGGCATACCGAGGACCCGTTATCTCGTAAATCAATGGGAATGTAATAACTGCAAACGACGAACGTTTCGCACTAGCCGCTTAATTGCGGTTGCCCCTGAACTGATTCTCTCTTGGGTCAGCTAGCGCAAGCTAGATCAGGGTCATTTACAAGAGATAAGATCATTTCATGTCACGGGGAATGGTTCGAAAACTTAGTGAATCGCCAGCGTGGAACATGTCAGTCTGTGACTAGCTAGCTAAATTAAATGATATGACTAAGTATGTAGAACTTGTTGTAGAGGATTTGCGGACGCGGGTTCGATTCCCGCCGACTCCACCATTTTGTAGTACGTAACAGTCTAACGCCACCCACCAGGGTGGCGTTTTTCTTTGTAGATAAAGGGCTGTACGCCCATCATGGTCTTTCTGGATTCTGCTGTATCCAAATACGCTGGGGGTATTATTGGGGGTATCGGAGCAAAATCGAACAGGATCAAAAACATGGTTGGGGGTATTTCTGGAAAGCTTACGGATAAAGGGATCAAGAGCTTCATCAACCGCTCAGCCCCAGGTAGCAAGCTTGCAGATGGTCGAGGCCTTTATTTACTTATCACCCAGACCCAAACTGCTATTTGGCGAATCAAATATCGCATCGAAGGCAAAGAAAAAAGTTATTCCATAGGCGGGTATCCACAAAACAGCTTGGCTCAAGCAAGGCTAGAACTAAACGAGGTCAAGGCTTGTCTTACCAAAGGCCAGGATCCAGTCATCTCCAGGCGCCTTAATAGAGCCAATGCCGCATCTCAAAGTGATAGCACCTTCAAGGCTGTAGCTGAAGAATGGTTCTCCATGAAAGAGAAAGAATGGAGTGCAACCCACTTCACGAAATCTAAAAGGGCTTTTGAGCGCGATGTTTATAAATCGCTGGGAGCGCTGCCTATTGAAAGCATTACCCCATCCGTTATTGCCAAGGCAATTGAGACTATCAACAAACGAGATGTTCTAGAGACTGCCACAAGAATTTTGCAGCATCTCAATGGGGTGTTTCGTTATGCGCAGGCTAAAGGTTTATGTGAGGGGAATTCTGCCGCGCCCGTAAAAGAAATTCTTCCTAGAAAGAAAACTAATGGGCGCATGCCTGCATTACTCGATTGGAAATCATTAGGCGCCCTCTTACGCGCTGCAGATGCAGCACGTCTTTCTCCGTCAGTGAGAGCGGCTCATCGTCTTCTCGCTTTTACTGCAACACGTATCAGCAATGTTGTACAAGCCGAGTGGAAAGAATTTGATCTAGATGCGGATATTCCAATTTGGGTAATACCTCGTGCAAAGATGAAGGATCATACGCGTATTGGCGATCACCGCATTCCTTTGGGCCCACAAATTACTGCAGAGTTAAAACAATGGGGAAAACTTTTTGGAAGAAAAGGTTATGTATTTCCATCGCCCACTGGCAATCAATTCATTAGTCGCGAGAGTCTTGAGAAGGCTTATCGGGTAACGCTCAATATGGCGGGCAAGCATGCACCACATGGCTGGCGAAGCGCCTTCTCAACACTTGCTAGGGATAACGGCTTTGAACAGGATGTTGTTGAGTTAGCTCTTGATCACGCACATGGAAATGAAGTTGTACGAGCCTATGACCGCGGTGAGCGATTTACCCAAAGGGTTGGGCTATATAAGTGGTGGGGCGAGAAACTGACTCATGCGCAGAATGGGGCTGAGATTATTGAGTTACCAAAGAAAGTGGCATAAAAAACTTTGGCGATACGTCCGCTAACGACCCAAAGCAGACTTTGGCGGAACATGGCTCCACTAATCAACGATAGCAATCTGATCACTTCACTACGGCCCAGTCTATAGGCTAAATTGAGGGAATTTAACTTATAAATTAAATCTTGCTGTAGTCACTTTCGTCCCTATCTTGATAACTGCTATGGCCTTAGCCCCTTTGGGAATAGCGAAGCTTCCTTTCAGTTCGAATTTGCCTCCATTAGGCAGCAGCTCATAATCTTTTTTATCTGATCCAATTAAGACTGTCAGCTTTGCGGTCCTACCATCTATAGGTATCGGTTTACCGTGGTCCGTCAAATACAACGACAAGCTATCAGGCTTTGCAACCAATTCAACATCAATGTCCTTAGCCTCTACTATGACACCGCCATGCATTGGCTTTAAATCATGGCCGGCTCCAGCATGGGCTGGACCAATAAAACTGATTATCAAGGTTGCAATCACCATCATTGATTTCATATAGACCCCTTAAAATTAAAATACTTCGTTAGTCTTCATACTGCTTAATGCTGTTTCTGATGCCTTTTTTCCATAAAGCCAAAACATGACTGGCGTTAAAAAGGTATCCAATAAGGTAGAGCTGATGAGCCCGGAGAAAATAACGACTGCTACTGGATGCAATATTTCTGTACCAGGACGCTCTGCCTCAAACAACAATGGCGCCAAGGCAAAAGCCGTCACCAAAGCTGTCATTAGTACAGGACTTAAGCGCTCAATTGATCCGCGAATAATCATTGCCAGGCTAAACGATTCACCTTCTGACTGCATCAAATTTAAGTAATGGCTAATTTTTAAGATTCCGTTACGCACAGATATTCCTGCTAGCGTGATAAATCCTATTAATGCAGCAATCGAGAGTGGCTGGCCTGAAATCCACAAACCAATCACTGCTCCGACCATAGCCAATGGAATGTTAGACATAATCATTAAAGATAGGCGCATGGACTTATAGCGATTATTTAATACTGCAAACATCAAAAGAAATGATCCAATTGATAGCAAACCAATTACTTTAGATGCCTCTTCTTGCGCTTTAAATTGACCATCTAAAGTAATAAAGTAACCTTCTGGAAGGGTCTGATTAGAAATAACAGCTCTAATGTCAGTCACAATATCTGACAAGGCGCGCTTAGAGGCATTAGCCGATAAGACAATTCTTCGCTTACCGCCATCTCTACTAATTTGATTTGGACCATCCCCATCCTCAATGCTAGCAATTTTTGAGAGTGGAATTTTTCCATTTGGCGTATCAATCAAAATATCAGCAAGCCCTTCTAAGTTTCTTGCTGAGTCTGGTAACTTGATCACTAAGGCAAACCGCCGATTACCTTCAATAATTTGCGAGAGTCTCTCCCCTTCAACCATGCCCTGCAAGGTGGCCATAATCTGAGAAGTTGAAACTCCGTATTGCGCTGCTTTATCGTAATCAATTCGGACCTTAATTTGTGGTGCTAAAACCTGCTTTTCAATTTCCAAATCAACTAAGCCTTCAATGCCTGCTAATTTGGATCTCAAAAGATCGGCTTGGCTACGCAGCACATCTAAATCATCGCCAAAGATCTTAATCGCAATTTGCGATCGCACTCCTGAAAGCATGTGATCTATTCGATGTGAGATTGGCTGACCGATCGCAATTGCAGCGGGTAAGTTAACTAATCTTGACCTGATATCTGCCTGTATCTCAGCCATGGAGCGATCTAAATCACCCGCAGGCTTTAAACCAACATCTAACTCGCTAACGTGTACACCTTCCGCATGCTCGTCCAACTCTGCGCGGCCACTCCTGCGTCCAACATAAGTCACTTCGGGAACCTGCCTGACTAACTTTTCTGCTTGGCTAGCTACGCCTGCCGATTCAGAGAGAGAGACACCAGGATTTAAACGCAGTCCGATCAGTAAAGTCCCTTCGTTAAAGGGCGGTAAAAATGAGCTCGCCATAAAGGGAACACTGGCAGCAGCGACTATGACAGATGCAAAGGCATACATCAGAGGCTTTTTAGGCGCCGCTAACAACCTTGATAACTGAACCTCATAATGGCTTTTAAGCCAAGTGACAATCTTTGTATCGTGATCCCTCAGGGACTGCATTGAGGGCAGCAGATAAAAGCAGAGTACTGGCGTGATAGTGACTGAAACTAAAAGTGATGCAAGAGTAGAGACTATAAATGCAATACCCAAAGGCACAAATAGTCGCCCCTCTATGCCTGGTAATGCAAATAATGGGATGAATACCAAAACGATGATGGCTGTAGCGTAGATAATGCCGGTCCTTACCTCAAGCGAGGCGGCTCTCACAATCGCTAGTGGACTTAATTGATCTAAAGATACTTTATCTAGATTTGCTCTAAGGCGACGAATCACGTTTTCCACATCAACCACTGCATCATCAACCAGGCCGCCGATTGCAATGGCTAGGCCTCCTAAGGTCATCGTATTAATTGATAAACCAAAATACTTAAAAACCAAGGCAGTTAAGAGAATTGAAACTGGAATTGCTGTTAATGAGATGAGGACCGGGCGAATTGTTCCTAAAAAGAAATACAGCACTACAGCAACAAAGATTGATGCGCCGATGAGCTTACCCTCTAAAGTGCTAATGGATGCATCAATAAAGCTCGCCTGCCTAAATGTTACTTTTGGAGCTTCCATGCCAGTTGGCAAGCCCTGCTTTAATTCTGCAATAGCTGATTCAATCTTTTTTGTTAGCGCTACCGTATCTGCTGAAGGTTGTTTTTGTACACCTAGAATGACTGCTGGCCCACCTTCATAACCGGCATCACCTCGCTTAACTGCTGGCGCAAAAGTAATATCAGCAACTTGTCTTAAAAGTATTGTTTGTCCATTGCGGTTCGATACAGCAATGTTCTTTAAATCTTCAAGGCTAGAAGTTCGCCCTATATGACGAATAAGATACTCACGATTATTGGACTCAAGAAATCCACCAGACGTATTTGCAGAGTAGCCTCGCAGTGCATCTTCGATCTGGAAGATGCTAAGCCCTAGCTCCGCCATGCGGCGGGTATTGGGCTGCACCTGGAACTGCCTAACCTGCCCACCAATAGGGATAACTTGAGCCACCCCAGGGATAGCCATTAACCTGGGTCGCAAAACCCAGTCAGCATACTCACGAACCTGCATGGATGAAATCTTTGACTCATCAATCGGAATGGCAATTTGCATGATCTCGCCCATGATCGAACTAATGGGCCCCATGCGCGAAACAATGCCATCCGGAATTGCTCCGTCCATAGATGAGAGTCTTTCTGAAACCATTTGCCTAGCGCGATAGATGTCTACAGACCAGTCAAAAGTAACGTATATGAAAGAAAGGCCAGCACTAGATACTGAGCGAATGGCTTCTACTCCTGGTAAACCATTCATAGCCGTTTCGAGTGGGAATGTAATGAGTTGTTCAACTTCCTCTGAAGCCATTCCGCCAGCCTCAGTCATGATGGTGACAGTAGGCTTATTCAGATCGGGAAAGACATCCACAGGCATCTTGCTTAAGGTGTACGCACCATAGACCATAGATATAGCACTAAGCAAAATCACCATCATGCGATTTTTTAAGCTGAAATCTAATAACCAAGTAAACATGTCTTAGTCCTTAACGAATTTGATTGATGAGTGATGCCCCATCAGCAATGACTCGTTCACCATCTTTAATACCGCTAGTGATAACAATGTTCTGACCATCTAAAGGCTCATATACAACTGTTCTGGGCTCAAATATTTCTGGGGACTTTTTAATCCAGACAATTGTTTGGTTCGAGCTGCTTTTGACTAATGATTTTGAAGGCGCTTTTACTCCAGTGACCTTGCTATAGGTATTTACGAATACTCGAATGGGTTGGCCTATCGGTAAAAATTGGAGATCGTCCGATTTAGCAGAAAAAGTAAGAGGTAAAGCTTGCTCTCTGAGAGCCTGTCCACCACCAAGATACTTGAGCTCAATCACTTTGCCATTGACATCCACTTTGCCATCAGCGATGTTCTTACTCAGATTTGAGTCGTAGGCAAGCGCTTCTATTAATAGCTTAGATGGATTAACGACCTCAAAGATTAAATCTCTTGCTTGCACTACTTGGCCAGATACGACACCCGTAGTAGAAATAATTCCGCTGACTGGGGCTCTTAATTCTTCATTAGCAACCGCGGCTTCTGCCTCTTCAATAGTCTTACGAGGGACCGTATCGCTAAGATCTCGCAAACGCTTTAGTCGACTTTCCGCGAGTGATCTTGATTTTCCTGGGCCAGCCTCTGGCGTTACATACGCCAAGACATCGCCTTTACTAACCTTCTGTCCGGGCAATGGAAAACCAGCTGGTCCCGGCGTAATACGGCCAGCAACAATCGCCTGCACCTTACCGCCAAAGTTAGGATCCATGATGACTTTTCCAGCTAAATCATAGGTTTTGGCATATTCGCCGAACTGGCCAGGAGTTGTCATCACGTGTAACTGGCGTTGCGCAGGCTTGGGAATAAAAAGGCTGCCGTCCGACTGTCTTTTCGGGGCATCGCCCTGAACTTGGGATGCTTCCGACTCGCCATGACCCGGCCCAGCATGAACCTTAAAAGCAAATAGCGCCACAGATAAACCAATAAGAATAAAGGGGCGAAATACAAAATCTCTTTGTTTGCGATTCATACCCGCTCCTTGATTTGTTTGATTAATTTTTTTGCATGCGTCATCAACACCTCTTTCTTGCGATAGGAAAAATAGGCAATTGCCATCAAGAGGCTGAAATAAAGCAAGATCTTTATTGCTGATTTCCAAGTGATCAATGAGGAGCGCTCAAAGGAACTTAGATCGATAGTGGCTGCTAGTATGTCGGTAACATCATCATCATTAATCGTGATGGTGATCGCAGTAGGCTGATCTTTAATTTTATTTTTTAGGCGAAAGAGATACTCTCCATCGCCATGGGGCTCTGAACTAATTTTAGAGCCCTCAAGCTCAATTTCAACCTTAGCTCCTTTGACCAATTCATTTGAGGAGTAGCGATCTAGGTAGAGCGTGATTTCCTTACCATTGATCACTCCTACCGCCTCATAGAGATCAGATTCAGCATAAAAGCGAGGTAATGTTTGAGTTTGTGCAGTGGTGGGTTTTTCCTCCCCATGACCAGGTCCTGCATGAGCTGCTGATGCGATTGTCAGAGATAGCGCAATTAATAGTTTTGACGCCAACTGACTATATTTGTTTAATAAATTCATAGCTAAAGTGACCTTACTCTGGTAACAGGCCAAGGGCCTGTCGTAAATTTGAAACTGAAACTGCGTAATTGATTTTTGCAATCGCAGCCTGTCTATTTGCATCCACTGCTTCTAGCTCTATACGCAGTCTTGTGGGCAAATCGGTTTCACCAAAGCGAAATGATTTGTCAAAAAATTGACGTGTTTCATTGGCTAAGTTAGACCTCTTATCTGCGGCGCCAAGCTTCATTTGTGCCGACTTCACTAAAGCCACATTTGATTCCACATTACTTAATGCAGACTCTCGCTCATAGGACAATCTAACCTCTGAATCGACCATCTCAGCTGTAGCGCTGGCCAATCTATTGGTATTTCGAGCATCAGAGCCAAAAGGAATTCTTAACCCAACAGCAACTGATTGCTGATAGGGAACGCCATAGACTTCACGGCCCTTAGTAGTCCATATTTGCAATTGTGGGGATGCCCGAGTTTGAGACTTTGCTAAGTCAACTGCTTTTTTAGCAACCTCCAACTGATCTACAAGTGCCGCAACAATCGGCAAACTGGAATCTAGTCCTGACAAGTTTTCAGGAACCTTGGGTAACGGTTCAATATTTTTAGCAATATCACCGAACTGAATTTTCTTTAGATACTCACTGCCCAGTAAAGAGCGTACCCTTTGCTCAGCATTAATGACGTTGGCCTGCGCTTCGACTGAATAGGCTTCCGAAGAGGCGAGCGCTCCATTAGCCTGATGAAGATCAGCGCGAGATAAGTCTCCAGCCTTAAATCTCCTTTCAACATCAAGAGCTAGGTTTTTTGCATTCTCATACCTACGCAAAGCTAAATCAGACTCAATTTTTGACTTCTGGTAATTCCAATAGGCATCCCTCACCTCGGCCGCAATTCTCAGTTGAGATAGATAGTATTGAGACAAAAGCTTTTTATATTCAGCATCGGCTAGATTGATTGAGCTTGATCGCTCATTCCATAACCACAGCGGAATACCCAAACCCAGCATGGTTTCACTAGCACCCTGATTGGTGTTAGTTCTATCGGTCTTTTGCGATACCTCTACCGAGGCTGGGCTTACCAAAAGACTGCTAGCAATTTTCTGCTTAGCGAGCGCAGCCTCAACGCGATATTGATAGGATTTGTAATCAGGCTGCCGCTCCCATGAAGACTCATAGAAGGACTTTAAGGCCGACTCACCTTTGCGCTCACCATTGGCCAATACTATTGGCGAAACCAATAGAAAAACTAATCCCGATAGTTGAATGACGCAGCGACGAACTGCATCTGTATGCTCTCGCAACATAAAAACTCCATTTGTTTGTTCAAAACAGAGTTAGCGAGAGGAGAGGCTAGGTTAAAACTCTCGCTAACTTAGGAGAGAGAGCCAATTGGGTTTTTCGGGAGGAGCAGGAGAAATATCAACTAAGAAATCCACTCGAGCATCTTCATAATGTAAGGCAGTAGAGGCAATCGAAATACTAAAAGTGGAATTTAGTGCTGGAGAATGTGCCAAATGACAGACTCCGCAATCAGAATCGTAACTTACAGAGTCACTACTAGAGGTGCTACTAGCGACTTCCTCATGCTCGTGATGTGCAGCATGGGATGCTGCTATCCGCTCTTCTTGGCAGTAAGCAGCGACCATAGCATAGGAAGTTTGTATCGATAAAGCTAGCAGGGCTAGGATTATCAGGATTTTTCTCATTCGCCAATTACAGCATATTTCCCTTTATTTCGCATTGAGAGCTTTTCCATGCAAGTCAAATGGATTAATCACTCAAATAGCTGCTGTATTGCCACAAACCCTTGAATACCTAATGACTTGGAGGAAGAGGCGGCTCAACAACTTCAGAAGGTCTGCTAATGGCCGAAAGCAGCCATTTAACTGAGTTCTAAACCACCCTCTCAAAATGTGGCACATCAACAAATCCCTTGAAATTCCCACCCCACCTATTTTTAGGGCCTAGGCTTTCCCAATAATCACCCACCGTACGGATCAGCTCCTTGTCCCAGACTAGCTTTCCATTCCAGAAGAAATTGAGATCAATAGCGCAACGTCTTA
The DNA here is from genome assembly GCF_018881905.1 of Polynucleobacter sp. MG-27-Goln-C1. Classification (GTDB taxonomy): domain Bacteria; phylum Pseudomonadota; class Gammaproteobacteria; order Burkholderiales; family Burkholderiaceae; genus Polynucleobacter. The sequence goes on along the minus strand of NZ_JACVPM010000001.1, from coordinate 14,873 downwards.
AGTGATTGCTATTCATAGTCTTTGATCTGCCGGTCTTGAAGTAGATTTCTTGTTGCTCTGGAGAACGCCAAAGCTCACCGCCGGTAATCACCCACCCTTCCGCAGTAGCAAACTGGATTAGTCTGCTGACGTCAATTAGAAAGGCAGCTTGCTCTGGTACTAGACCACTTACCTTTGTATTCACGTAGCTTCTTCTTTTTTACTTGAGCCATGCATACGCATCTCAAAGATCTTCTCCACAGATCTACCGCCAAAGTAAGCGAGCAAGACTAGCTGGCCCCATTCGCCAAGAAGCCTTACATAGGCTTCATTGATATCAATACCCATCGCGGATAGCAAGGCGAATAACAGGTAGGCCGTGAGGATATAAACCAGCGTTCCTGGTCTGATGTTCTTCGATAACCTGGAGTCGCTACCCATGTCAGATTGCCAGCGATTGGTGGCATTGTCTTGTGAGGCTCGGTGCATCTCGGCTAGAAGTTTGGACTCCTCTATCTCGAGTTCTTTCTGTTTGAGTGTGTATTGCAGCAGTAACTGCTCTTGCTCGATCTCTAACTGCTTGAGCTTGATCAGATCTTCCTGACTAGGGTTATCCGGAATGCGCGCCCCAATCTTGCTCTCAATGAATTCTTTACCTTTGGCTTGAACCGCGCCTGCAAGTAGACCAAGGCCATTGACGGCCAAGGTTTGTACTAGAGAGGTAATAATTGGAAGCATGTAATAGGTTCTTTTCTTGATGCTTGGAATATGGAAGTCCACCGCCCCACTACCGCCTAGGCTTTTAATTGGTGTTGGCAGTGGGGCGCAGTTACGCGCGCCCACACACCATGGTTACTTCAATACCCGCAGCCGCACCCAAACACCTGCTGCTAGTGGTCATGGCGATGGCCTTCCCTTCTCCTAGCGTTTCTTAACTCCTTTGATTTCTGATGGCTCTTGCTCAAGAGTTCCTTCTAATGCCTTCTCTTGTGCTGGGAGCTGACCCTCTTTCATCAAACCTTCTACGATCTCCATTAGGCGATCCCCATCATCTTCACCAAAGACTTTAGCCACGACCTCATGACCATACTTGGCGCATAGACGGTCGTACTCTTGCTCTGGAGTAATCGTGGTCTTTGATGGGCGCTCGAACACCGTGACGTTCTCGCGCCCAAAGAGGTTGCGAAGGATATTAGTCTCATACGGCGGTACATACACATGGATGGTTGTGAAGGCATCCCTGCGCACTACCGCCTCCACCTCTTTAATTTGGAAGTCACTATGAATGAGTTCTTTATGGTTCATGGTGTTATTCATTTCTTCCTCCTTATTGAATCGCCAATACCGCATGGGCATTAGCGCGTGAGATGGATAAAGCGCAACGTAGGTTCACCATGGCATACATTGCCAAGGTATCGTGCGGACGAATTGGAGCAACGATGTCTAAATCATCATCACGCAGCTTCATAAAGCGAGTATTAAGGAAATAGCAACGCTTACTCCACTCCACCGTGCGATTCGCCATGGCATCAAGCTCATCAAACTGCGGATCCCAGATGATCTCCACGCCTTTAAAGGCAAGGCCTGTGTTTACTCCGGCTCCTACGCCTGCATCGATGTACTTGGTCTCTCCCGATCCAGCGATATGGGTCACCGTTACCTGTTTGCGATAGGTATCAATGAACTTACCACCTGCGATGATGAAATCAGGACTGCCGCCATGCTTAATACATTGGCGCCAGGCGGTTTCCATCTCACCCACTAAGTTACCCGGTGCTGTTGATGCAATATCCTTTACCGCGTAGTTGCGCCAGTAACTTGCTTTAGCTCGATCAATGCCTCCAACTGTTCCAGCATCTGGCGCTAGGCTGACAAGGCTATCTAGGCCAACTACTGCATCGGCGCCGTGCGAGCCGTCGCGATGAAGTTCAAGATCCAGCTTATTAAGAAAGCCTTCTCTCAAGACCTCTAATTGCTCATCCAAGAGGTTGATTAGTTGTACGCGCTCGTTGTATTCCAGCTGAAAGCCGCGCGCGCCACCCTCACGTACTTTGATGCCGTTACTGAATAAGCGGTCATAGTCGATATAGAGACCATCAACTGCTCTGCGCCATGGGAAGGAGGCTTGCTCGGTTGTATTGCGTTTGTTGAACTTGACTGTCTCTTCGCCAAAGGCCCAGCTAAAGTTACTACCGTGTTCTTTGCGGATGTTCTCGACGACGTTCTGTTTTGCGCCTAATAGGCTTTTACGCCCCTCCATGAGTTTTTTAAGGAAAGGCCTCTCTACAGCGATTTGATCGACTGGTAGATTACGAAGATACTCATCTAAGGAAACCTTAGCTAACTCTTGCAAGTCTGTATTTGAAATTGGCATATGCCACCCCATCAATAGTTATTTAATAAATTGGTTGGCTTCATTCCAATTGATAGAGCGTGAACCTATCCATTGCTACGCTGCTAGTCGCGACCCTAGCTTTAACGCGATGGCGTGAAGCACTAAGATCAATTATTGGGGCGGTAGATATAGGCTTGGGATATTTGTGGGGTTTTTATTGATATTTTGAATATAGTTGCATAGCTAATTAATATCGATTACACTAACCCTATGTTTGAACAATGCCTCTATTTCAATACCACCAGCCTAGCTCGCCAGCTAGAGCGGGAATGGACTAGTGCATTTAAACCCTTTGGCCTCACCCCGTCCCAAGCATTCATGCTTAGAGTGGTTTTAGATAAGGCACCCCTGTTACAAAGTGAACTAGCCTTAGAGATGAACATCAGTCGCCCTACTGCTACTAGAGGGTTAGATGGCTTGGAGCGTCTAGGTTTTATCAAACGGGCCTCATCCGCTAAGGATGGTCGGGAGCAAGAGATTCACCCTACCTCTAGCGCTACAAAGATCAAGGCTGACCTAAATGCTGCTAGCGCTGCTGTTACCAAGCGCATGAAGAAGTTATTGGGTAGTCATGAGTTTGAATCCGTTGTAACCCAAATGAGGACTATTGCATCAGCCCTGAAGTAAGTATTGATTTGTGAGTTTTTTTATTTAAGTAATAGTTGCATAGCTAATTACTTTTAATTAACCAAGGAGATAAATATGCCAATCTTGAACGTAAAGGTCAGCGGACAAAAGAATGCTGCCACCACCAAAGCAATACATGAACTACTATTAGACCTAACTCACCGGATTCTAGGTAAGAAGAAGGAAGCAACTGCAATTGCGATTGAATATGTAGATCCTGAATGCTGGATGGTGGGCGGGAAGCTATTGAGCGATCAAAACATGAATAGCTTTTACTTTGACATCAAGATCACCGATGAAACCAATACCAAGGATGAGAAGGCTAGATACATCCAAGAGGCTTTTGAGGGGTTTGCTCGCATCTTAGGCAGCCTGCATGAAGAGAGTTATATCTACGTGCAAGATGTCAGGGCCACCTCTTATGGATATGGTGGAAAGACCCAGGAATACCGATACCACCAGTAGGCAATAACTAAGTCGCACTAGTCTTTATGCCCAATGTGTCTTTGTGCCACCTTGGGCATAAATAAGCGTTTCTTTGCCTGTGGCCGTCAAGGGTTCGCAAGCCACCCCTTTGGGGTGCCCTTGACGGAAATAGACCGCCTGTACTCCACCCATTAAAAATCAATAAATGACTCATAAATAAGTCATTAATTCACTTAAGGACTTATTTATGAGTCATTTTTATTGACCAATCAGGTTTAAACAGGTATATTAGTGCCTTGTACTTAATGAACAGCATGAGGCAACTATGCGCGTAGATCAACAACTGACCCTAGCATCAAAGCAGCTTGGCCAATCCGCTGAAATAGCGCAATGCCTAGTTTCGTTGCGCCTTGCCCGTCATATTCGCCAAGGTGAGGCTGCGGTTCGTGCGGGCTTGTCTCGTGCAACTGCCCAACGCATTGAAAAGGGTGATCCTGGCGTTGCCATTGGCGCACTGCTACGTTACTTAGATGCAATCGCTCCAGGCATGACCTTATTGCAACTCTTAAGCGGCAATGATCCTGCGATCGCTGCCTTGGAGCGTCGCTCGCGCCCTCAACGCGTCCGTGACTTAAGTACGGCTGAAATGAAAGCGCTTGATTTCTGATGGCAAACACAACTAAAGACCTGTTTGTCTTTGCCAATCTTGATGGTGAATTTGTACCAGCAGGACAACTACAAGTAGATGAGGAAGGCTCAAGACTTATTGCCTCTTCATTTGCTTATGGCCTGCGCTACCTAGATAGGGGCAATGCACAGGAAATTGATCCTGTCGCCCTTAGCCTTAAGAATAAAAGCGAGATCAAAGGCAAGCGCCTCGTTCCACCAAATGGTCTAGAAGCTTTTGGTGGAATTCGTGATGCTGCTCCTGATTCTTGGGGAAGAAGAGTGATTGAAGCTAGGCTTAAGGTTCCAGCTAATAGCCTGCCAGAATCAACCTACCTACTTGAAGCTGGCAGTGATCGTGTTGGGGCTTTAGACATTCGATCTTCTTTAGATCAAGAGGAGCGCCCTGCTCACGAAAGTATTCACAATCTGTCATACGTACTCGAGGGTGCGCAGAAGATTGAGGCGGGCTTGCCAGTATCAGAAGCACTATCCAGAATTTTGATTGTGGGTAGCGGCCTAGGGGGTATGCGCCCAAAGGCAAGCGTACGTGATGATGACAATATTTTATGGATGGCCAAGTTCCCAGGCAACACTGATGGAGTCTTAGATGTACCAAGCATTGAATACGCCACCCTCAAACTTGCAGAATTAGCTGGCCTCAATGTAGCGCAAACTCAATTAGAGCAAGTTGGCAAGAAAAAGGTGTTAATGGTCAAACGTTTTGATCGCTCTTGGACCGCTTCAGCTCGCTCAGTAGAGATTCGTCATCATGTGATTAGCGCCCTCACACTCGTTGCTTGCCACGAATCAGAGTCCAATACAAAAAGCTATATGGATATTGCAGATGCTATACGCAGATATTGCCTGGTTCAAACAGTCAAATCAGATGTAGAAGAACTATATGCACGCATGATCTTTAACCTTTTTGTCAGTAACGATGATGATCATCTACGCAATCATGCCTTCTTATGGAACCAGGAGCTTAAAGGCTGGAGCCTAAGCCCACTCTATGATGTGATGCCACATGCAGTCATCGCAAGTGAACGCTATCAACATCTAGGCATTGGACCTCAAGGCAAGCTAGCAACCCTAGATAATGCCTATGGGGCTAAAGAGCGCTTTGGTTTATCTGTGCAGCAAGCAAGCTCCATTATCGATCGTGTATGGCGAGTAACTAGGCAGTGGAAAACACACTTCGAAAGCCTTGGAATTCCTGCAGATCAAATTGAAGGAATCTCCCGGGCCTTTAGACACATTGATGATATTTGTAGTCCTGAATTAATCAAGACTCTAGCTAAAGGCTAATCACTTATTGAGAAGATCTTGCTAGGAAACTAGATTTCAACAATAAGCGATGGATTAAATTCTGGGTTTTCGGCGTGGTTAGATCGAACATAACCGCGAGGATTACAAACCACCCTAGTGCCATTCATTTCATAATCGCAGGAATCATGCGTATGCCCATGAATCCATAGAGACATCTTGCCAAAGAGGTGCGCCAACTCCGAAGAAAAGCAGGCGGACAATAAATCTTGCTTATAGCGCTCTGCAACTGAGCCCATTGAGGGTAGATGGTGCGTAACCACAACTGTCTTGCCATCAAATGGTCTCTCTAGCTCCTGCTGTAGCCAAGCCAATGATTTTTCATGTAATTGAATCGATTTTTTCGGGGAAAAATTTCTTCCTCCATCGCGTATTGCTCTAAAGTCATTTAAGTAAAGCTCGCCATACGATAAGCATTTAGACTTCAGATCCTGACCAAATAATAAAAAGTCAGTCCATAACGTAGCTCCCAAGAAGCGGATGGGGGCATTTGATTTTGGATCCTGTAGTTGCAGCACATCATCATCTAGAAAATGAATTCCGTTCTCAGTGGATGCGTTCCTCATCCGTTCAATGGCGTGAACACGCTGGGAACCATAGAACTCATGATTGCCAGCCACATAAATAATCTCTTGATTCGGAAACGATTTTCTAGCCCAAGTTATACCCTCGGAGCGCAGGCTAATATCACCGGCCAGGACAATAACATCTGCCACATTCAATGCAGGTGAAAAGTCGGCAAATTCTAAATGCAAATCACTTAGTACATGAATTTTCATAATTTAGATATGTCGCCATGATGATCTTGATATTGAGATCTAGTGTAGTCAATAAATTAACCATGACGTCCTACAAGGAATTGAGCTTGGCATTGACGTTAGCCTTGGGGGACTCTACATTATCAACACACTACTAAAAACCGTGTTCATCAAAAATGCATCAAGAACAAAACTATTTCTCGCTTGATGTAGAACTCAATAATGCCCAAGATAATTCCACAGTAAATCCAAAGATCATTCAAATAGGGTTAGCAGTCGGAAACTACCATGACTATGTCAATCAATCCCTATCTACGTATAAATGGTTCTTAGATCCTAAAGAGCCTATTTTTGAGTTCATCACCCAATTAACGGGCATTTGCAATCAGGATATTTCTGACTATTCAGTTCCACATGAACAAGTAGCTAAAGAAATTAGTGAAATTATTACTAAGCGCAATTGCTTTGTTAATCCCATTACCTGGGGCGGTGGCGATTCACTTGAACTGAAAGCTGAATTTAAAGATCGAGGTATCAGCTTTCCCTATTTTGGTCGTCGATGGATCGATGTCAAAACTTGGTATAGCCTGCACATGCTTGCCATGGGCAAAAAACCCAGTGGCGGTCTATCCTCAGGCCTGGGTTCTTTTAAGCTTCAATTTGAAGGCAGTCCACACAGAGCGGATGTTGATGCACTCAATACCTTGAGGCTTTTCTTTGAAATCCTTCACAGGCACAATCGGATATATCAACTGGTAAACGATGCCAAGGCTTTGAAATAGCCGTATCTATATACCTAAAAATAGGGTTATTTTGATTCTATACGCACTTTTGTTGACATTAAACTATAATATATGCATAGTTGTTGACATTAATGGATAAATTGAGGCCCTATGAACACTTCTGTTGACCAGCTGCCCCTCTTGCTTTTTAGTTCGAGAGAAGACAAAACCAACGCCCAGAGAATTTCCCGCTTGGCTAGGTCTGGTCGTTTGCGTCAAATTTATCGCGGCATTTACACCAGCGACCTCAATAGCCCACTCGAGCAAATCATTCGGCCAAATTGGCGGCAAATTACCGAATATCTTTATCCAGGCTCCGTAGTAGCTTACCGCTCTGCTCATCTTTGCAAACCGGATGATAGTGGGAATATATTTTTGGTGTCTGGCAATAGAGCACGTCAAATAGCATTTCCAGGGTTGACTCTCAATATCTTGCCAGGCCCTGCTGCAGTTCAATCGCACAAAGATTCGCTAAACGATACCCAGTATGGAAAACTCTTTATATCCTCAGAGGCTAGGCGGTTACTGGAGAACCTCTATAGCCGCAAAGGCTCAGATCTTCGCACTATGGGTCGCCCTTGGGTTGAGTCTTATTTGAGTAAGCTATGCACCATTCGTGGTGAACACAAGCTCAATGCACTACGTGATGACGCTAAAGCAATTGCCCCTCAATTGGGTCTAGAGGTTCAATTTAAAACACTGAACACGATTGTTTCGGCCTTAATGCAAACTGGTAAGGCTCGCTCTTTAAGGGCAGCTGATGCATTAGCGCGCGCAGCTGGTAAACCTTATGATCCTGATCGCATTGAGATCTTCGAAACTTTGTTTTCTGCATTAAGAAAGCCTTTTTCAATCATTCAAGATCCGGCGAAGACTAGCAAAAGTGCATTTAATTTTGCATTCTTTGAATCCTACTTTTCGAACTACATTGAAGGAACTACATTCACTGTCGAAGAGGCCTCCGAGATTATTTTCGATGGGAAGATGATTCCAAAACGAAATGAAGATTCGCATGATGTATTGGGTACCTTTAAAGCAATCATGGAGCAGCCCTTTCGCTCTAAGCCCCCAAAAGATGAAGATGATTTCTTAGCGTGGCTTTTGCAATGCAACCTACAAATACTCTCTAGTCGCCCAGATAAAAATCCAGGCGAATGGAAAGAGCAAAGTAACCAAGCAGGAAATACCATTTTTGTTCACCCCGAGCTTGTTAAAGGCACTTTGCGGGAAGGATTCAAGCGTATCGCTTTACTAGAAGATCCATTTGCGCGCGCATTGATGGCGATGTTTGTGGTTACTGAAGTGCACCCATTTATGGATGGTAATGGCCGAACTGCGCGCCTAACGATGAATGCTTACTTAACTCAACATTCCGCCTCTCGCATTATTATTCCCACAGCTTATCGTGAGGATTATTTGCTGCCATTAAAAGCGCTGTCTCAAAACAATGATCCCAGCCCCTTCATTCGATCCATGACTCGTGCATGGCGCTGGACCGCTGGATTTGATTATTCGAACTTCCCAAATCTTTGGGAAAAAATGAAGGCTTGTAACGCATTTACAGACAACCCCTCACAGCATCAATTGCTTGATCCTCACGATATAAGCTAAGTTGTTGACGAAAAATGACTATATCGGCTGTTTTGTAGACAAAATGAGGCGATTTGGGTGTCTAAAGACATTTATGTCTACATGCCACTAGTTTTAAGTGGCATGTAATTTACAGCCATCTATATCCCCATATTGCCTAAGTGCTGAGCAATCCGATCCATGGGATTGCCTGCGCTAGCCAATGGCGCGCCTAGGGTTGAGGTTCGCGCCCGAATAGGTTGAGGACTATTGATTGCAATAGGTTTGACACTCGTAAAACTAGGTTCGGGCCTTCCAATCGCCTCATAGATAGACTCAATCATGGTCTGCCACTGCTCTGGCTGATTGCTCTGTACAAAGACTTGCATGTAGAAAGGGTCTGACATGTATTTGTTAAAGCAGATCGCCTTATCGGTGTGATCAATTTCATCTGAACGAGTATTCAAAAACTTGAGCATCTGCAGCTTTGCTTCTGAGACCAATTCGGAAGGCTTTTTCTGGCTATCGGCGATAGTCATCACGTTCCCTACAAGTTTGCCTTCTATTTCGTATTTGCGAACTGCATCCTGAAGAGTAGCCACCATAGATTGCAAATCAACCACCTGCTTTTCTAGGTCGCGTTTTTCGTTAATCACTTTCTGAATACGTTCACACCCTCGCTTTGATTTGATGCCGCTAGAATTTTCTGAACTAACGCTCGGGTCGGCATCGGGACTCGAATCCGCAGGTTCGGGGTTCAAAGCCCGCTTCATTAGCTCTTCAGCCGTTTCGGTTTGAATTTCGGCTTTCGGAAGTGTATCGACGGTAATGGCGACTGGTGCAGGCAATATTTCACCTAGGTCATGGGCTTGTTGTGCTGGCTTACTTTCTAAAACGGGCATAAATGCTGGCACATGCACTTCGCCTTTAACGGGTGTAAATATAGACTCGGGCTCCAGAGCTTCCAACTCCTCCTCCAATACTTCGCCCTCATCAATATCCTCAGATAGCTTGGCAAGAGATGCATTGGGGGTCTTACTTAGATCATCTAGTAAGTTGGCTGCTTGGCTCTGACTCTGTCTCTTACGTTCCGCCTTTTGTGTTTGTTGTATTTGAGCGCTAATCTGAGCGCTACGCTCCTTATCCAATTGAGCCTCTGCCTGCCTAGCCTTTGCTTGTGCAATTAATTCAAGTGCACGCTCTTCCCTTGCCTTATTACGCCTTGCGGCGCTCTCGGCAGCGTGCTTCTCATAGGCTTCTTTTTCAAGTCGCTCACGCTCTTTCTTAGCCTCCCTATCCTGCTCCCTTTGAATTGATCCACCCTTGCTTAATACCTCCGACTTAAAGCCTTCCACTCCATTTGCTACTTGCGTCATTGCCTGTCTCCTCTTTTAATAAATTGCTGCTGTAATTCATTTCAGCGCTTGTCTTTTGCCTTCGTTCAGAAAACCAATTCATTCCTAAATTTGGGTCGTCATCGCGTGACCATCCCTCCGCTTGCTTTTCTACATTCGGTATAAATAGATTTGAATCGATACGATCGTCATACCGCAAGAGGGTCTCTTGTAGGAGATTACGGATATGCTCGTAATCCATTCCTCTTGCTTGCAGGTTTTGTATCTGGATTGATAGATTGGTAATCATGGGGAGAACCTTGAGCCAACTCTCTTTGTCCTCTATGCCGTCTGGCGCTCCAGTAGTACCTGCTCTTATGCGTAGATCGACCATGTCAAAGATTCGGTCTTTGGTGAGCTCTGGCCAGTCATAGGTTTTTTCCATAGTCATGACTAGCTCGCCATTGACCATGGTGGTCTTAGTACTTGGTGGCCCCATGTAGCGTTCTACTTGCTCTTTGGTGAGTTCTTGTAAAAGTACCTGGGCGCTGTATTGAGCAATCTCTTGTAGCCAATCTTCTATCTGGTCTTTGAATTCAAATACGCGCCCAGATAAGGCTCTTTGCAATATGTTTGCTTCTGTAGCTGTCTTGGGTCTTACTACCGTGGAGCGTGCGGCATCTTGAAGGCCTGTGACTTGCTCCCAGTCATAACGCACTGCGCTGGTGTCATAGACGATGGGGTCGATCTTGGGATGGCCTCTGGGGATAATCACTTGGTTTAGTGGCTTACCTTCCGTGTCCACAATGGTGATCTCGCCGAATCTTGAATCTGAATGCTTTTTGATGGTCTTCTCGTTAATATCGGCAGAGGCTACCCATCCGGGTATGCAAAGATCTCGGTGTTGATTGAATCGATCTCTCGCTTCGTTATGCTCGTCCTGTAGGCGCTCAGTCAAATCAACTAGGCTTGGGCCAATGAATTGACCATCTACTACTTGGTATGGCAATAAGAAGAAAGGGTACCAGCGCTCTCCGGCTCTTGGTGGTGAATAAGGTTCACGTAGCCATTCAGTCGCGCCCTCCACCATGGTGTAAACACGCTGGGTAGCTCTGTCCCAGATCTCTAGTACTGCTATTTGTTGGTCATCAATGACTGGGCCTGAACCAGCATTCATTTGTATTGAGGCTAGGCGCTTGGCTTTCTTATGAGATGGCTCGCCTTGGCCTGGTTGGTAGATTTTGGCATTAGCCAAATTCTTCTTGTAGAGCGCTTCTGCTTGGCCACGCTTCATGGGGATGATTTGGCAGATCCAGTCCGCATCGGTGTAATCCCAGAACTCGCAGATAGATGGATCGATGAGGAGGTTTTCTGTAAGGACTCTATCGATTACTAAGCCTTCAGCGGATTGCACTTCGGTTTGCTCTTGTAGTGACTTGATGAGTTCTTCCAACTCCGCCCTCTTGGCATCATGATGATGTTGATCTTCGCCTTGAAGATCTCGAGCTAAGTCTTCTATGGCTAGGAGGTTTTCTTGGGCATCATTGATGCGACCTTGGATATAGGAATCCTTGCTGGGATCTCTTTGATACATCACTTTGAGAATTCCGAAGCTACAGGTCAGCGCTGCCCTTACGGTGGACTTGGCTCGATTCTTTAATTGGGCATGTTCTAGCGCTCTATTAGTGACTTTCTCTAGCGTTTTACAAAAGAGTTTGATATCCGAGCCCGAGTGGGTTGGCGTTGTTGAGATCTCTGGGTTACGTGCATAGACGTTTGGGAGAACTGCTGAGATAGTGCCGTGTATGAGGTTGGCTCTAAGACTATAGAAATCTTTGCCTGTAGGGTCGGCATTCCAGTTAAAGCCAGCTACGGTATTGCGGTTGTGTCTTACGCGCTTATGAAATGTTGCCCAGTGAGCGCGCGCATGCGTGATGCGGGCAGTCCATTTTTGTTGAAGGGCTTTTGAGTCTTGGGGCACATGCTATTTATAGATTGCGAATCTCGCATCGATGCACTTATCTTGGATTTATCATGGCGGGGTTTTCGTACTCGCTCACTACAAAATATTTCCATAAAGTGATGGAAATTTTATAAGTAACAAATGTATTTACAGGTATCAATTCCATCTTTATTAAGAGGTCAATATTACTGATTGAGTTGCGATCTTAGAGAAGATAGACTTAGAAGGACAAGCATATTGGATGTTTGTTTAATTTTCCAAGGAGAAGTCTTTTCTCCTGTAATTCATGAGATATGTGCTTCCTATGACTAGAGCATTCGCGAATAACACATCTCAAAGATACTTCTCTTTGCTATGTTTGGTGACATTCCTTGGATCACTATCCCTGTCGTCGCTGATATTTTTATCGGCGCTCTTAAATCAGGAAGGCTACTCTCAACAGGCTATTGGCTCAGTCTTATCTGCACCCCTCATTCCAACCTTAATTGCCTTGTTTGGCACAGGCGCTCTCTTGCAAAAAATCAGCTGCATTCGACTGATGATCATTAGTCAGGCATTGATGATATTGGGATTTATAGGCCTTGAATCTGCCCTTAGCTCGAGCCTACTGACGACAATTTTTCGTGGGCTAATTGGTTTTGGGTCTGGCTTTTACTTTTCCGCCTCTATGATTTATGTAAGGAGCTTATTGAGTGGTCCAAAAATAATCTATTTCTTTGGGATCTATGCGTCAATGTTCCCGCTGCCCAATGCATTTGGTCCTATAGTAGCCCAGTGGTATTTTAAGAATCATGGATCTAATGGATTATTTTTGTATATGGCATTACCGGGACTACTAGCATTGCTGATACTCATCGCCTTATCCATAAGCTTTAAGGAATTTGACCGCTCCAGCAAAACAGCTGCAATTAGCTTGCACTCTTATTATCAAATTCTGTGCGCAAAGAGATTTCATGCCTTAGGTTTTGGCATTTTTTCTATTGGGGTATTGTGGGGTTTTGTTACTGGGTATATGGCTTTATACCTAAGCCAACATAATTACTCAGTAGGCTTATTTTTCTTACCAATGAGCCTCGCCCTTTTTGGCTCACGTTTTGGTCTGCTGGGCATATTAGGGGGATTCTCGCGCCCTGTCTTGATAGCTTGCTCGTTTGGCTTGATGGCGTGTGCATTTGCTTTGGTCTTGAATCTACATAGCCCAATACCGATTATTTTGGCTGGTATCTGCTTTGGGGTTGGCTATAGCCTTGGTTTCCCGATTCTGAGTGTCTGGGTTTCTGATTCATTTGATATCGATCGGCGCCCAATTGCCCTTTCAGCGTTTAATGCCAGTTTTTACTGTGGGATTTTCGGGGTTCCTAGTCTCATAGGCTATTTAGCTCTTCCACCGAACTCTTCTTACCCACTCTTTTTGCTCATGGCTCTGGCAATTGGCATGGGAGTATTTTTTTTGACAGCTTTCAGGAATCAAATACAACGGAGGCAAGCATAAATTGAATGGCTTATGGGCTGCAATTTACATTGATAGATGCCAGCTCTAGCTTGACTTTGATTTACATAAAAATGGATAATCTTATTTAATGACGAAGCGGTATAAGTAATCAAACACCCAAGTAGCTTGCGACAAATTTCGTCACCATCGTAAGCGCGTTTTAAACGCGTCAAGTTTGGGTACCGCACCTCTTCCAAAAACCCTTAATTGAGGGCTTTTTCTTTTTAGGCCCATGATAATTATTTAGAAGTCTTTGCCGGTAGGGTTGGAATTATATTCATGCCTTGCGCGTTTATGAAAGGTTGCCCAGTGAGCGCGCGCATGAGTGCTGCGAGCAGTCCATTTTTTAAAAATGGTTTTTAGTTTTTGGCTGGGCATATCTTGTGTACAAATTCAGACTCACATCCAAAGGACTAATTTTGGATTTATGTTTCAGAAGACCTAAAATACAAGCTTCTATTAGAGGGTTTTTATCTGCGGTAATTAAATGTATAATCGACGCAACACACCCGCCATGCCTCTCCTGGAAGCACACTTTGGCGGGTTTTTTTATTGGGGGATTCTATTGACTACATTCAATAAGCCAGCACTCACACATTTAGAACATATTGAGCGTCTCCGAAATCGAAACCTTCTAATAAATAATGATGATGAAGCAATAGATTATCTAAGCAACATTAGCTACTTCAGGCTTTCCGCATACACCCGCCCCTTTTACCTTCCAAATGTCGCCGAGCATACCTTTATGCTTGGAACGGCCTTTTCAGATGTCATCAATCTATATCTATTTGACAAGGAATTACGCCTACTTCTTTTGGATGCAATTGAAAGAATTGAAGTAGCGCTACGCACACAAGTAGCCAATACGCTTGCCAAACATCATGGACCCCATGGTTACCTAGATCAAAGTATTTTTGATAATCGCTATGATCATCCTAAACTATTAGAGCTTATTGCTAGTCAATCTAAAGGTCGTGATTTAGAAACTTTTATTAGCCATTACAAAACAAAATACACCGGAGCGCCAAAGCATCCTCCTATTTGGATGGCTGTTGAGCTACTTACATTTAAAGAGATATCCACTTTATTTAGCAACTTGAAGCTTCCAAGAGATACCCAAGCAATAGAGGCACATTTTGGTTGGAAATTTACCTTACTTAAATCTTGGTTTCGTAGTGTTTCTGATTTGAGGAATTTATGCGCCCATCACTCTAGGGTCTGGAATCGGGAATTCGGAAGTATTCCTGAATGCCCAAAAAGACCTCCAAAAAATTGGCCAGCCATACCCGCATCCGTTTTGGTAAGTTCGAAAAATAGTGTTCAGCAATATTTGAACCCACAACGTAGGCTGTACTTTCAGTTAATTGTGATTCAGTCTTTAATGAATAGAATCTCTCCTTCGAGCAATTGGGCTAAACACTTGCAGGAGTTGCTCGATAAAAATCCTAAGGTCTCACAAGTACACATGGGGTTTCCCAGCAACTGGAGAGAACAGCAATTTTGGCTAAGCTCTATCAGTCAATAAATTGGGCTGATTTAAGCATTCGTTTCTGATG